>NZ_JADKCX010000039.1 GCF_016718685.1 Haliscomenobacter sp.
ACCTAGTCGGCAAAAAGGTATTGCACAAAAACGAAGGGGCTGCACTGAAACGCCACAAGTACCATTGCAGGGCGCTTAATGCGGAGGTGGAGTCGAAACCACCGGATTCATTACGAGAAACATTACGCCCCTTATCTCTTGTTTTCCAAAGTCTACTAAAGCAAAAAGCGGAGCGACAAGAACAAGACTACTCCCATTCGAACCCCAGGTGAGTTGTCTTGCCAAGGCAAAGCGCATAAAAAGTATGAGTTTGGCTGCAAAGTATCGGTTAGGCCGAACGGTGAAAAAAGGGGTGATTGTAGCCGAGATGCTTTGAGGCAATCCTATGATGGCGATACGATAGAACCTTCTCTGGAACAATTGGAACGAATCGTTAAGCCATTGGGAGGCGAACGGACACAAAAAGGTCATCTACGATCGAGGAGGAAAAAGGTTCGGTCCAAAATTGGGGACTCCGAGTATTAATCCCCTTCACGCGGATCGGGTAACCTGAGTGCTAAGGAAAGAAAATACTCCGACAATTATTCCGATCCAGAGCCGCCATCGAGCCGACCATTGGCCATCTGAAAAGCGATTTTGGCCTGAATCGTAACTTCTTGAGCGGAACCCTTGGTGATGCCTTCAATGCTTTGATGGCCGGGGCTGCTTACAACATCAGAATCCGCCTCAGAGAGATCAGGGCACTTATTTTTTACACCTGGGAGGGCTTGTGCTGCCTCGTCAGATGCTTCTTCGCCAATTTTGGGCTGGAGATGAACCTCTTCACAACCAGAGCTTCTAAACAAGTCCTATTGGGGAATAGGGTTTCTCAGGGTCGACTAATTATAATGATGGACATTTCGATTTAATTAGTTTATTATTTATTTCTTTAAATTTTCTACTCACATCCTGGTCATTCGGATTTTGTGCGACTATATTGATGATTTCTTTTCGAACCGCTGAATCTGGGCAGTTCCCCTTACTGCTCAATACTTTGTCAATCTGTTTTGATAATTTATCAAGTTCTGATAAAAGAAAGTTTTTCAAAGCTTTCTCTGCCTCGTCTTTTAAAAAAATTGCTTCATTTCTTGCAACAATTGCCTCCTCACGGGCTTTATCGGCAACCTTTTTTTGGTTTAATACATAAAGGCCAATTGCAAACATTATTGCTAAGGCTGATAGTGCTAGAACAAGAAAAAAAAGAAGACGTAGTTGCTTTCGTCTGTTTTATCAATAAGTCGCTGGTAATAACCTTCATAGATACCGTTGATTTTTCAATGCAATGATGGGTTTCGATGCAATTGTTGGGTATATGTTCTGAAATCACTTCACTCTCCATATATTCACAAAGATTTGAAGCTGAAAAGCTTCAATTCCAGTGCGCTGAGAGACTTTTGTTTCAGAAAGTTTATCGATAATTAAGCGTAAAGCGTCTGAGCTATAAGTGAATGGAAGAGATGCAAACTTGGTGTTTCCAATTACTTTAGCCATAGCTGGTTTTTCTATGGCGTCTCGAGCTTGTTCTTTACTTAGCCCACGAAGTTCATAACGTTTTTGCAATATTGTTGGCAATTTATCCTTCATGGAATCAAGGAGACTCATGCGATCAGAGCGAATTGCCAATAGTACTTTTGCATCAAATGCTGAAGCGATAAATGCTTGCTGTTCAGAATTAAAAGATTCAGTTTGATCACGCACAATTTGAGGCACTCTGTATAAAGCAATTCAGCCAATTGTTCTTTAAAAGCAACTGATCTGGCGGTGGATATGTAAAAAACTCTTCAACTGATCAAAAAATGAAAACAAATCGAGTTTGTCTTTGACTTTGCTTACGTTTTATCAATCCCCATAATGAATCAAACCTTGTAATTGTTCTAGATTTAATACATTAGAATCAGGGTTGTCGATGATTACTTCATTGATACGTTTCCTCAATTGATCTAAAGGACGCATGGTTTGTGAGGGTACGTAACTGCCAAACCTTACGATTATTGGTACTGCTTCTTTTTCTACAGCTGGCCAAAGACCAGCATTGATTAGTGAGCTTTTCCATATCCAGATTTTCCGAATAGTACGACCAATTTTTCCAGCCTTACTCAAATGCAAGTCTTCGATATCACGATCACGACCAAAAAATAGGTCACGTTCAGCTGTTTCGAACGGCTACACCTGGATAACGGTATTTAAACTGGTTGCTCATGGTATGGTTTGAGCTAGTTCTAGTACACTATCTAAAATCCGATTGAGCTCAGTACGATAATCTCTACTATCAAGTGCTCCCTTTTCCTGCTCTTCCATCAATAATATAACGCCCCTTTAGTACAATAACATCATTTTTTCAATTGCTGAACTGGAAAGCGTTGTCAAGCAAATCGAGTGCTTCCGGAATTTCACCATTGGATACACGTTGATTTATTTCGACAGCCTCTGGAGAGGCACTTTTCGGCAATGTTCTCATTATCCCTGCTTGGAGCATTGATTTATAGAAGCTCATTTAGAAAATCAAATTGATTTCCCAGAAACTGGATTTGAAATTGACGGATGACAAATTCATGGGTGTCCTTATCTTCTAGATTTTTATTGATAGAGATCATCTTTTCTCTGCGGCCACTTTCACTCAAATACTTTAGCAATAGTTGGGAATACCATTTATCGAACTGGAAACCCAAGAAAATATATGCACTTGCTTCTCGAAAGGTGCGTAAAAATTTATTGGGCAGACTAGTGGTTCCAAACGCTGATTGTAAACAGATTTAAATACATCGTCGTAATCAAGGATCAATGAATCATCCTGGTCCTTAGAACCAAAGAGGTTGTAACCAAAGGTTGTGCATAGCTAGGTTTTTCAATTTCTTCATTTTCATTGTCTTGATTTTGATGTTGAAAAAATGAAAGCGATGTTTGACTCCATACCGATAAAATGCTTGCAATAAAAGTATCTGATTTAAAGAACGATAAGATGAAACGGTATTTGAATCACATTTTAAGTAGACTCTCATTTGGGCTTAGATCGCGATAAAAACGTTTGATTTGCCTAGGAAACACGCCTTGGCTTCTGGAGTTTTAAAAAGAAAAAAACCACTTTCGTAATAGTAGGCTATATCGTCAGAATTGCGCTCAAAATATTTTGTCGCGCAAATACTTATTTACTGGGATTCCTTCAGTCATTATTTCTGGTCCTATAGTAGTAGCTTTTTGTTCTTGGATATCAAAAGTATGTCATCCCAATCATTAGAGGAAAGTACAGGCATAGTTTCAGTATGATTTGTTAATGCTCAAAATTTAGTTGCATGAAGCTTCTTTAAATATCAAAGATAAATATAAAATAAAAGTGGTATTGCTTTTTTTCAAAAAAAGCAAAATTAGTAAGCTATTAGCCGCTTATAAAAAAGAACTTTGTGTTAAGCCATAATCCCCTCTTTTAACATATCCCGGCGGGTATTCGTTATCAAATCGATGACTTCAAATCTTCTTGGGCAATTGTACGACCCCATATCGTAGTCGCTGTTGATCAGGATGGCACCCAGCAAAATGACGTACTTGCAATGGTATTGAGTATTGGCCACCAGTTCCAGAATACGGGCATCGATGGCTTCATAAATGACTTCGGTCGCTTCTTTTAGTGGGATTGCTGCATTCAGTATCCTGTCCTTTTCTTTCAGCAACATTTGTTCAATGCTGTTCATCTGATAATCCAGATCGGTGACGTTGCCAGGAACGATGGCATTGTTCACAAGTTTGTTCAAGGCACCTTTGGCTGCACCACAGCAACCTGTATTTTTGGTTTGCCCGAAGCGATGGATTTCTCCGATTACACCCTCTTTGGACACCCCAATGTGGGGCCCGTAATAAATGAAAACCGCACCATCGTCAGGGACATGGCTGGCAAATGCCCCCATGCCCGTCAAACCTGTGAATGGGAAACCATCCAGTCCGCCCATCTTGAATGGGCCTAAAAATTCACGTGCACGAGCCGGGTACTGGATGCTGTTGACATCATCGCTGCAAATGCTATCGGCCAGCATGATTTGTTCAGTCTCCAAATCCAGTTCTTCTTCCACAAAATCGATGAGTTTGTTGACGCTGTCAATGGTGGTGACGGCGTTGTGGTAATGCTGGCGGATGATGGCAAGCTTTTCTCTTTTTTTCATTTGGGCGATTTTAAATAAAAAAGCAGCGTAAAATAGCATTTTGCTGATTTACGCTGCAACTTGAATCAAGAAAAATCCACAATTATTTTTTCTTTTTCAACTTATCGGCAAACTCCTTGCGGAACTTGGTCACTTTTGGCGTAATGACAAAAGTGCAGTAAGAATTGCGGTTGCCTACCAAGCTGTAATAATCCTGGTGGTATTCTTCGGCTGGATAATAGTCAAGGAAAGGCTCCAAGGTTGTCACAATGGGGTCATCCCAAAGGGTAGAAGCAACTTCTTTGATGGATTTTTCAGCAATCGCTTTTTGGGCATCATTGCGGTAAAAAATAGCCGAGCGATACTGAGGCCCAACATCAGCACCCTGGCGATTGAGGGTTGTGGGGTCGTGCGTGCTCCAGAAGATGCGCAAAATATCCTCTAATGGGACAATTTTAGGGTTAAAAGTGACCTGCACCACCTCGGCATGCCCGGTCATGCCAGTACAAACAGCTTTGTAGTTGGCATCGGCCTCAGCACCACCGGAATAACCGGACTCGACGGAATAGACGCCTTCCACTTCCTGGTAAATGGCTTCCACACACCAGAAACAACCACCACCCAGGGTGATGACTTCTTTGTCTGTTGGGGAAATGTTATCTGTTTTCATATCGCTGGTTTGCGCGTTCATGTGTGCCTGGTTTTGACAAGCACTCGCGAAGAATAAAAAACCCAGACACAGGGCAAAAAGTTTATTTTTCATAACGAATGATGTTGGTAACAATCGATGACTCGATTAATGGTATCGCAGTATGAAACGAAGGTAACCCCTTTTCGGTTTTCAGGATTGTTGGAAAACGGTACAGCCGCGACAAAGTTAATAAGCGCTAAAGCGCCAATCTGCTGGTACGCTGCTCTTCCAGGGGAAAGCGGATGATGGTTTGATCAGCAGGGTTCATCTTGCGCAAAAATAAAGCCAGGGCCTCTTTTTTTCCTGGGGTCAGGGGATAACTGATGTATTTGGTGAAATAAGTCTTCAGGTCAAAGTCTGGTTGAGTCGGAAGCAAATAAATCAATTCCGGGATATAGTCCAGACCGGTTTTGAGGGCAGTGTTGAACCGTTGGATAAATGTGGGATCCAAGGGTCGGGTGCTCACCCAGGCCGCGAATACAAAAGGCAGTCCGGTGTGCTTGAGCCAGGCTTCGCCCAGATCGTATACAAAGGGATATTTGGATTCAAGGCCCATGGTGCGGTCGCCGATCAACAATGCCCCGGTAGTACCCTGGATTTTGGTTTCAAAACCGGGCTGAGCAGGAAGAAGCTGCACATCCACTTTCCAATATTCACGGATCAGGATGCGGGCCAACTCAACGGATGTGCGCGAGTGGTAATCCAAATAGATGTACTCCAATTCTTCCAGTGGTTTTTTGGCATAAATACACACCGTTTTGACCATTCCTTCAGCACCAATGCAGTAGTCTGAGACGATGTAAGGTGTCCCCAATTCTGGAATGATGGCCACAGGCACCAGACCCAGGTCGGCCTGTCCGCTGCGCAATTTTTTCTGCACAAACGGAAGGAATGTCCAACTGCAAGTCCAACTCCGCCGCCACCGGACTTTTGAACAATCCATAAAGCAGCGGCTTGGTATTCAAATAACTAACTGCGGTAACCCGAATTTTCTTGTTCATGCTTTGGATTTATCCACTGCGACATGCGCAGTTTAAACTGTTGGAATGAGTTCCAAATGGCTAAGGTTATTGTTCAGCTCAAAGTGAAATACATTTCCATCAAAAAGAACTTTGTACAACCCGGTATTGGCGTGTTTGAAATGGTCCATTTTGTACAGGGGCATTTCTCTCAACAGACACATCAGGCAACGCATGGCCCGGCCATGACTACAAATCAGGATGTTTTTTTCAGTACGTCCCTTCAAGTGTTCAACAAAAAGCTGGATGCGATTGGCCAGTTCCTGGGCACTTTCTCCGCCATTGATTTTTGCCGTGTAGTCGCCTTTTTGCCAGGCATTGGTCATGGTGGTATATTCCTGGTGCATTTGCGGGGTATTGACCTTCCCTTCGTGGATGCCCCAACTGATCTCATTGATTTCTGCCCATTGTTCCCAGGGTATCCCCATTTCGATGAACCCCTGTACGGTTTGATGGGTGCGGCGCAGTGCCGACGTAAGGACTACCTCAAAAGGCTCCGCACGATAACGTGCAAAGAAGGATTGTGCCTGTTTTTGCCCCAACTCATTCAGGTGCGTATCTACACCAGACCCCTGCACGATGCCCTTGCGGTTGAGTTCAGTTTCACCATGCCGGATGATAAAGATGTTTTTCATACAATAGTCTAGTTTACAACTGGCAAATCCAAATACCCCCGGAACTGTTTGTCTTCTTCAAATGCAAAATCGGTGTAATCCTGAATGACGTTGTACAGGGTATCGCGCTCCAGCGGACGGCGGCCTACACTGCGGATGAGGTTCACCAAATCGCGGGTGCTCATGCGCGGGTTTTGTCCTTCCGATCCTGCCATGGAATATATTTTGGTCGTATCATCAATGGTGCCGTCGATGTCGTCTACCCCGAAGGACAGGGCCATCTGGGCCACACTGCGGCTAATCATGGGCCAATAGGCCTTGATGTGTCCGAAATTGTCGAGATAAATGCGACTAATGGCGTAGTTGCGCAGGTCTTCAATGGTGCTGACTTCTTCCAGATGCGACATTTCATTGTCCTTATTGCGGAACTTGAGGGGTATAAAGGTTTGGAATCCACCCGTTTTGTCCTGCAATTTGCGCAGTTCTTCCAGGTGATGGATGCGGTGACTGTAATTTTCGATGTGGCCGTAGAGCATGGTGGCATTGGAACGACGGCCCAATTGGTGCCAGATTTCGTGCAAACGCAGCCATTGCTCGCCAGTACATTTATCCCCGGCAATTTTTTCACGAATTTCAGGGTGAAAAATTTCCGCACCGCCGCCAGGCAATGAGTCTACGCCCGATTCAGCGATGATTTTCATCCCTTCTTCATAGCTCAATTTGGCTTTTTTGAAGATGTAGTGATACTCCACTGGAGTGAGTGCCTTGATGTGCAATTCGGGGCGGTGTGTTTTAATTTTTTTGAACAGTTCCACATAAAAAGGCACATCGTACTGGGCAATACCCCACCCACAATGTGGACTTCTGTGACAGGTTCCCCATCGTATTTGTACACGATGTCCAGCATGTCTTCCATGGTGTATTCCCAACCCTCATGACGCTGTTTGATCAGGCGCGAATAGGAACAAAACTTACAGGTATACACACAAAGATTGGTCGGCTCGATGTGGAAATTGCGGTTGAAATAGGTATTGTCGCCTTGTTTTTGTTCGCGGATGTAGTTGGCCAAAATGCCGAGGTAGGCCAGTTCAGCATCTTCAAAAAGCATCACCCCTTCTTCTGGAGTGATCCGTTGTTGTTGGGCAACCTTTTCTGCGATGTCGCGGAGGGGTTTGTTCAGTGATGGATCCCGAAGCAGGGTTTCCAGTGTTGCAGTGGATGACATGAGCGTATGTTGAACTTGTTTGCAAATGTAACAAACTTTCTGAAGTTTCAGTTTTTATTGAAAGACACTTTTTTTAGAATCGCTCAAAATTAGTTGAAAAGTTGAAGAGTTGAAAAGTTGAAGAGGGCAGTAGTAAAGTTTACGGCCAGATTTATGAAAATTTGTGAAATTTGTGGCTAAAGAAAATCAACGCTTCAACTTCCATGCTTTCTATCCTCATTCCAATTTACAATTACGACGTCAGACATTTGGTGGGTGAACTACAGCGACAAGCTGAGGAACTGAGCCTGACTTATGAAATTTGTCTATTGGATGATGCTTAACTCTAATTTTTCAGCAGCGCAATCGGGGAATTGACGCGAAACCCAATATCCGATACGAAGAACTGTCCCAAAACATTGGCCGATCAGCCATTCGCAATCGCCTGGTGACGATTGCCAGGTATGATTATCTCTTGTTTATGGATTGCGATTCGGGCGTAGTGATGCCCCATTATTTGCAAACCTACTTGCAACACCTACAACCCAATCGCCTCTTATACGGTGGAAGAACCTACTTGCCTAAGCCACCCTCAGATCGTAATTACCTGTTGCACTGGCATTACGGCCGACAGCGCGAGCAACAAGACTTTGCCAGCAGACAAATTGAACCTTATCATTCCTTCATGAGCAATAATTTTTTGATTCCTAGTCAGATTTTTGCATCCATTACTTTTAATGAACAGATCCGTACATATGGCCATGAAGACACCTTGTTCGGAATGGAATTGGCCAAAAAAGGGGTAGAAATTCTGCATTTGAACAATCCCTTATTGCACCTGGGGCTGGAAACCAACCTGGTGTTTTTGCAAAAAACGGAAATGGCCGTATTGAATTTGGCCCGCTTGCACCGGGAGAAACACCCCCTGAATACCAGACTTTCCAAAATCTATCATGCTTTAAACAAATGGGGACTAACTTTACCTGTCGGTTTTTTGCTTAGGCCAATGCGTTCATTTTTTGTTGCACAACTAACCCACCGAGCTCACCCAAATTTGCGCTACCTCGATTTGTACAAATTAAGTTTTTTTATCGATGCCATGCGGGCATAGGGGCGATAAAAAAATAAGTGTTCATTTTGCCAAATGATTAGATAAGTAAATTGATTCATTTCAGTTTATTATCTAATCATTTGGCTCAAAAAAAATGAACACTTATTTTTGCCCCACTACTTAAGTACTTTTGAAATTGTAAAACCCCGTTATTTTCCATACTCGACAAAGACCGCATTTATTCTATATTTGCGCCCATCCTTTGAAAACTCATTCTAAAAACTCACAATGGCTACGGATGAATTCGTGGTTTTGTGGGATAAACGCAAAAATCTTATGGCAAAGCTCAACTTTGGCGGCGTGGAAGAAAACGTGGTAACCCGCGAAGAGTTCCCGCTTGAAAAGGCTCTGGAAGTATTGAAAGATGAAACCATTGCCATCATTGGTTATGGTGTTCAAGGCCCTGGACAAGCGCTCAACCTGCGCGACAATGGTTTCAACGTGATTGTGGGTCAACGGTACCCCTCCAAAACCTGGGACAAAGCGATTGCCGATGGTTTTGTACCTGGAGAAACCTTGTTCAGCATTGAAGAAGCGGCTGAACGCGGCTCCATCATTCAGTACCTGTTGTCTGATGCAGCCCAAATTGCCATCTGGCCAACGCTGAAGAAATACCTGACGCCTGGTAAAGCGCTTTATTTTTCTCACGGGTTTGGAATTACGTACAAAGAGCGTACGGGCATCATTCCTCCTGCAGACATCGACGTTATTTTGGCTGCGCCAAAAGGCTCCGGTACCAGCTTGCGCCGCTTGTTTCTGGAAGGCCGGGGTTTGAACTCCAGCTACGCCATCCACCAGGATGCTACAGGTCGTGCCAAAGAACGGGTAGTTGCCATGGGTATTGGCATCGGTTCGGGCTATTTGTTCGAAACAACTTTCCAAAACGAAGTATACTCCGACCTTACTGGCGAACGTGGCACCTTGATGGGCGCCATTCAGGGTATCTTTGCTGCTCAATACGACGAATTGCGCAAGAGGGGCCACAGTCCATCCGAAGCATTCAATGAAACGGTTGAAGAATTGACCCAATCCCTGATGCCTCTGGTTGCCGAAAATGGCATGGACTGGATGTATGCCAACTGTTCCACTACTGCTCAACGTGGTGCTTTGGATTGGTGGCAGAAATTCCGCGATGCAACTGCACCGGTATTCAAAGAATTGTACGATAGTGTAGCTGCCGGTGAAGAAGCCCAGCGCTCAATCGATTCCAATAGCCAGACTGATTACCGCGAAAAACTGGAAGTTGAACTTGCCACCCTGCGCGACAGCGAAATGTGGCAGGCAGGTAAGGTGGTGCGTGGCCTTCGTCCGGAGAAGAATTAAAAGTGAAAAGTGAAAACGAATAGCGAAAAGGCACAAATTGGTTTTCACCGTTTTCATTTTTTCGCTTTTCGCTTTTCGCTTTTCACTTTTCGCTTCCTCCATTTTCCGCTTCACCATATAATACGTATCCACCTGCGAGCGGCAGGGGAAATCTCCGGCAACTTTGTTGCGTTCATTCAGCAGATTTTTGTCCAACACCCGCGCTTTTACGTTATCACTGAGCTGGATATTGATGTAATCCAGAATATCGCGTTTTACTTCGGGATCGTAGATGGGAAAAGCCGTTTCCACCCGAAAACTCAGGTTGCGGGTCATCCAATCCGCTGAAGAAAGATAAATTTTTTGCTCTCCACCGTGGTGAAAAATAAATACCCGGGCGTGTTCCAGGTACCGATCAACGATGCTGATCGCTTTGATGTTTTCACTATATCCTTTGATGCCCGGTACCACTGAACAAATTCCTCGAACAATCATCTGGATTTTAACACCCGCCCGACTGGCTTCGTACAGTTTTTGCACCATTGGTCGATCCTGAATGCTGTTGATTTTGATGATGATGTTGGCGGGTTTTCCTTTTTTGGCCTGAGCGATTTCATAGTCGATGAGCTTTTCAATCCCGGAGCGGAGGTTAAATTGGCCCACCATGAAGTGTTTGAATTCTTGCTGGGGCATTTTAACCGTTTCCAGGAAAGTAAAAATTCGTGCTACTTCAGATGTCAGTCGAACATCTTTGGTGAAAAACCCAAAATCGCTGTACACTTTAGCGGTGTCTTCATGAAAGTTGCCCGTAGAAAGATAGGCATACAGTACCGGGCCTTCCTTTTCCATACGTCTCACCAAGGCCAGCTTGGCATGCACTTTTACACCTGGGAAACTGTAATGGACGTGGACTCCTGCTTTTTTTAATTTCTCCCCCCAACCCAGATTGGCCTCTTCGTCAAATCGAGCTTTCACTTCAATAAAAATAGAAACTTGTTTGCCATTTTCAACAGCATCCATCAAAGCCTGGAGGATCTGAGATTTTTTGGCTACCCGGTATTGGGTGATTTTGATGTGGGTGACCAGGGGATCTTTGGCTGCGTCTTCAAAAAAGCGAATAACGGCATCGTATGACTGATAAGGAAAATTCAGCAATCGGTCCTTTTCGGCAATTTTTGCAAACAGGTCGTTTTCTTCGTCTTCCAGCAATTTGCAGGCCAGGGTGGGCAGTTCCGGATTCTTTAAATGATTTAGCCCAAAATCGGGGAATTTAAAAAAGTCGAAATTGTTGTGGTAGCGACCTTCCCGCAGGGTATCGTATTTTTCGAGCGCGAATACTTCTTTTAATACATCAAGCATCGCCAGGGGCATATCGCGGTCGTATACAAAACGGGACGTGGATCCTACTTGTCGCTTGGTCAAGCTGCTGCGGATTTTCTGCAACAAATCTCCCGAAAATTCATCGTCAATGTATAATTCTGCGTCGCGAGTCAGTTTGATGGAATACGTGTCCTCTATGGCATAGCCAGGAAACATCCAGGATACACTGTGCCTTACAATGTCATCCAGCATGATCATGTCCTGCCGGCCAGGTGCGGAAGCAGGTAGATGAATGAAGCGTGGCAATTGGTCGGAGGGCATTTTTACCAGCGCATATTCATCTGGCGCATTGGGATTTTCGATGGGTTTAAGCCAAAGGGTGAGGTAAAGTGCCGCGTTGTTCAAAAAAGGCCGGATGCGTTTTTGATGCAACAGTACGGGTTGTACATAAGGAAGCATGTTGTCCTTGAAGTAGGCCTCTACAAAAATTTGTTGCTCATCATTGAGGTCCAAACGACGCAACAAAAAGATTTTTTGATCTTTCAGCTCCGGGATGATCATTTGATCAAAAACTTTGCTGAACACTTCTTGTTGCAAATTGACGATGCGGCGGATTTCTTTGATAGCGGATTTGGGGTCGTATTCCAGCTCTTGTTTGGTGCTTTTGCTGACGCGCACCAAATGCCGATGATAAGCCATCCGTACTTTGAAATACTCGTCCAGGTTAGACGAATAGATGGCCAAAAATTTCAAACGATCCAGCAAGGGGACACTGGAATCCATGGCTTCTTGCAGTACCCGATAATTGAAAGAGAGCCAACTGATGTCGCGATGGATATAAGGCAAACCATCTTTGGTTTCCAGAAATTCTTTGAGTGGTTTTAAATCTATTGTGGTCACAGACAGTTTTTTATTTGAGAACAGCCGTAAAAATAGAATTTAAAGCCAGATGACAAGCCAAATCGTATTGAATTAATTGCGTCAAAAGCCGACCATCTTCCCTTATTTACGGCATTTCATCTAAAAAAAAACTGTGCTATACCCATTTTGGTTATTTTTCTGCGATTTGTAAAACTTTACATGATGGGACAATTTTTCAAAATGTTTTTTGCCTCCTGTTTGGGGGTATTGGTCGCATTGGGCGTACTGATTCTAGTGGGCATTGGAATAATTACTGCAATCGCCAGCAGTGCAGAAAAAACCGAACCCGTAGGCCCCAATAGTGTCCTTCGCCTCACTTTTGATCAAGTGATGCCCGAACAAACCAATAATGTAGAGGCCAGCTCCATATCGGATTTTAAAGGCGAGTAAGGTCTTGCGTACACGATGTCGTTGACGCCATTCGGCGTGCTGCCGATGACGACAACATCAAAGGGATTTTACTAGAACCTGAGATGGCGAGTTTGAATGGTTTCGCCACTGCGCGTATCCTCCGTCAAGCCATCGCAGACTTTCAGAAAAAAGGTAAGTTTGTCGTAGCACACGGCAAAATTTTCATGCGTGGTAGTTATTACCTCGCTTCGGTAGCCGATGAAGTGTACATCAATCCAAGCGGCTATGTCGAAATCAATGGTTTCGCAGTTCAGCAAATGTTTTACAAACGGATGTTGGATCAGTTGGGCATAAAAATGCAGATTTATTACGCCGGAAAATTCAAAGGGGCAACTGAGCCTACCGCTTAGAGAAATTCAGCGCGGAAAACAAAATTGCAATACAAGGAATTTTTAGCAGACTTTTATGATGTATTCCTCGAAGACCTCGCCAAATCGCGCAAAATGTCGAGCGCTGAACTCCGCAAGGTGATCAATGAGGGCTTGGCCAACACCCCTGAAAAGGCGGTAGAATACGGCTTGTTCGACAAAGTTTTGTACCGACAGGAATTGATCGTTCAATTGCGTAAAAAGCTCGGTTTGGATGCAGATGAAGACGTAAAATTTGTTGGCATCAGCCAGTACGACGAGGCCAGACCTGGAAAGAAAAACTTCAGTGCAGACAACAAAATTGCGGTTTTGTACGCCGAAGGCACTGTACTGGATGGTCAAGGAGCCAATGGAACCATTGGAGACAAACGTTACGTTAACGCCATTGAAGACATCCTTGAAGACGATAAAATCAAAGCAATTGTACTGCGGGTCAACTCGGGTGGTGGCAGTGCGCTGGCTTCCGAAAACATCTGGTACGCCCTGAGCAAAGCCAAAGAAGCTGGAAAACCCTTGATTGTATCGATGGGTGATTACGCAGCCTCCGGTGGATATTACATTGCCTGTATGGCGGATTCCATTTATGCGGAGCCAAATACGATCACCGGTTCGATTGGGGTATTCAGAATGGTGCCCAGCATCGAAAAAATGATGGCCAATAAACTCGGCATCACCATGGATTCGGTCAAAACGGGACCTTTTGCCCTGGGTTTGAACGTGATGCAAGACATGTCGGAAGAAGAAGCCCGTCGGGCTCAGGTTTCTACCGAAGAAATGTACCGATTATTCATCAAAAGGGTGGCCGATGGCCGTAAAATGAAACCGGAAGCGGTCAATGAAATAGCCCAAGGCCGAGTATGGAGTGGCGTTGATGCCAAGAAAATTGGGCTGGTGGACAAATTGGGTGACCTGAATGCTGCCATAAAATCTGCCGCTAAGTTGGGCAAAATTAAAGACTATCGCACGGTCATTTATCCATCGATTAAAGACCCCATGCAGCAACTGCTGGAAGAGTTTTTAGGCGAAGGAAGTGATGATGAAGCCAAAATGGGAAAAATAATGCAGAAAGAATTCCCGGAATTGGTACCTGCATATGAATTATATCGGCAAGCCAAAACCTCGCACGGATTCCAGGCAAGGTTGCAGGTGGTGGTGCCATTTTAAGGGTTAATTCACCACGGATTCATACGGAACAGAATAGAACTCTGTGTGAATCCGTGTGAATCTGTGGTGAATTAAATTAACTCACAAATCCAACAAGCCCTCCGGCAAATCAACCAACACTTTTTTCCCTTTGTGGTCAACCGATTGAATGAACACTGGATTGAGTGGAACGCTTACTTCCCGTCCTTTATACTGCAAAATGCCCAGGTATTGCCCTGGAGATTCAATCACTTCTTCAATTTTGCCCAAATCACCCAAGTCCTGATCAACCAGGGAATAATGTACAAAGCGCTCGTATTGCTCTACACCTGCGCCAACTTCCTCTGCTACTGGCAGTAAATCACTTTCGCGCATGAAAATTTCTTTACCGCCGAGCGCTTGAGCCAGCTCGCGATTGTCCAGGTCTTCAAATTTTACGATTGGGTCAAGCCCACCTCGAAATTCCTCTATGAAGTAAGGCACAACTTTTCCCGCCGATTCCACAAAAAGGACTTCTGCTTCGGCAAAGTCATCAAAGTACCGCTCCTTGATTTTCAGTTTTACTGCTCCATCTACACCATGGGTTTTACTGACCCGGCCAATGGCTATGTATTTATCCATGTTAATCGATTCTGCGCATTTTTAAAATAAACCCGGACTGGGCTTTTTTCTCCCAGGCTTGTCCCTGGCACATCAGGCATTGGGTATTCAGTACACTCAACTCACGGTAAACCAACCCCACATCGGCGGCGTAGCGCTCGGTACCTCGGCGCATTCAATGGCATTTTCGTAGTGACTCCAGTGTGGGGGGGTCCAGACGCTGTCAATGATCAAGGGCGCCCCGGGGGCCCCGGGTCAGCTGGCTGGACGAAGAGTGCGCTCGTTGACGTCCAATGCCGGAGCGGGAAGGGGGTTATCATGTTGATACCGGGAAGTTAAGCGCAACGCGGGCCGGGGAGGCACGTGTCCGGTCAATGCTGCAAGCGCAAAGACCCAGGGTCCCGGGTACGCCGTGCGGGGAAACGTGCGAGGCGGTATCCAGCGATTTGCATTACGAAAAGCTGACTAGCAGTTCCAGTGAAGTAGTGGTGGTATCAACTTGCACCCGCTTCTTGGTCGTAAATGATTGCCACGATCAATCACGCTGTTGTCACGGCGCGGAAATATTCATAGCGGAATACAGCGGATTGTCCGGGAGCAATCGCCATCACGCAAAATGAACAAGTTTGGCATGATACTTGGCAGTTCTTCGGAAATTTTTCCATCCGGGGTACCTTGCTCAATACCGCGGCTTCCGGGAGCAATACCATGGTCTTTATGAAACTCACGGAAATTTTTCCCTGTTAATGCTTCCCAAACCATCGGGAATGCGCTCGTATTTCATGGAGTTGACCTGGTATACACTCATGCTGTTGCGGATCAGTTCGTCCAATTCACCCAGGACGACGGTATTGGTTTCTGGCTGGATTTCAGTCACAAACATCGGCTGTCCGAAAGCAGTGCCCAAACCTTTGCGTTGTCCGACGGTATAAAATGGATAACCTTCGTGTTTGCCGATGACCTCGCCTTTGGTATTGATAAAATTGCCCCCTTTGACCTGTTTTTCCAGATCGGGTAAACGCCGTTTGAGAAACCCCCGGTAATCGTTGTCGGGTACAAAACAGATTTCGTAACTCTCCGATTTTTTCGATAACTCGGCATACCCAGCATCGAACGCAATTTGCCTGACTTCCGGTTTAGTGAATTTGCCCACCGGAAATTGGGTACGCTGGAGTGCTTCCTGGCTCAAGCCCCACAACACGTAAGACTGGTCTTTATGGGGGTCAGCACCTTTGCTGATGAATTTACGGCCATTCAAATCCTTGACCTGGGCATAATGACCAGTGGCAATGAACTCACAATCCAGCGAGTTGGCGCGTTTCAGCAGGGCATTCCACTTGATATGGGTATTGCAGAGCACACAAGGGTTAGGCGTACGGCCAGCAATATATTCTTCTACAAAATTATCGATGACAAAATCACCAAACTCATCCCGAATGTCGATAATGAAATGGTGAAACCCCATGCTCACCGCAACTTCGCGGGCATCATTGATGGAGTCCAGGCTGCAACAGCCCGTTTCTTTTTTGGAACCTCCAGAATTGGCATAATCCCAGGTTTTCATGGTGATGCCAATCACTTCATATCCTTCTTCATGGAGCAGCATGGCAGTAACTGTACTGTCGATGCCACCACTCATGGCCACTAAAACTTTCCCCAGTTTACTCATGAACAATTTTCAGTTTAGCGCATTAAACTTAAGTTTGTCACGCTTTGACAAAAATCCTGGCAAAATTACAAAATAATAGACCTAAAAGTTCGCTTTAATCCGGACATTACCGCTTAATTTTGCCCCCCGAGTTGAGTTTCAACTGTCTTTGATTTATAAAATATACTTCATGGAGCCTTCACTTGCTCTGGTTTTTTTTCTAAGTATGCTGGCCAGTATAGTCGGAACTTTGCCTTTTGGCCCCATCAACCTCTCCGTGGTCGATACAAGCATCAACCGAAGCTGGCGCGCCGCATTCCATTTTTCAATCGCAGCAGCACTCATCGAAATTCCGCAATCCTTTATCGCCATCCGTTTTAATCCCACGGTGCAGCAACTTTTGCAGCACAACCTCTGGGTCAAAGCTTTTGTTGTCGTCTTTTTTGTGGCTTTGGGTCTGGTCTTTTTTTGCCGCAAACCAGCATCACCACAAAGTAAAAAGACCAAGCTCAAGGAGAACGATTTTTTGCATGGCCTCCTGGTTTCCATTGCCAATCCCCAAGCGGTTCCTTTCTGGATTTTTATCCTGGCTTTTTTAAAATCGGCGGAATACCTGGACATTTCCGACCATCCCCCTTTGTTCTTTCTGTGCGTTTTTCTGGCTGGAGTGGCTTGTGGTAAATTGCTCACCTTGTTGTTTTATGCTTTCCTGAGCCAATTGATTGTTCAACGCGCTGCTTTTGTAAGCCAATGGATGAACAAGATCATTGGAGCCATATTAATCGGCATTGGCCTTTTTCAGGGAATGCGGGAAGTGCTGGCGCTTTAGCAGCATCGACACCTGTTCTTACCTTGTTTGGAATAATCCTACCTTATTGCTATATTTGAATATCTTTCTCAAACGTGAA
Organism: Haliscomenobacter sp.; assembly: GCF_016718685.1. Lineage (GTDB taxonomy): Bacteria > Bacteroidota > Bacteroidia > Chitinophagales > Saprospiraceae > Haliscomenobacter. The sequence goes on from NZ_JADKCX010000039.1 coordinate 17,370, forward strand.
GGTATCGAATTGCCCTGCCTTTTCGTTAATGTATTCAATAAACCTAATGTTCCACATGAAAGCAAGTACATTTATATTCACCCTGGTCCTGTCACTCAACGGTTTGTTGCTGGGTGCACAAGAATTTGGATATGCCTCTTACTACTCGGATGACTACAACGGCAGTGAGACGGCATACGGAGAAATCTATGACCGCAACAAATTGACCGCTGCGCACAAAATGCATCCAATGGGCACAAGACTGCGCGTGACCCGTCTCGACAATAAAAAATCGGTCATCGTACGTGTTAACGATCGAGGGCCTTACCTGAAAGGCCGCATCGTGGAGCTGTCTCACGCCGCTGCCCGCCAATTGAAAATGCTCAACGAGGGCCAAGTGGAAGTGAAAGTAGAAGTAATAGGTCAGGAAGCACCTGTCACCAAACGGTACCAACGGTCCGTACCTACAACTGGGGGTACAGGCACTACGGAAATTGCCAAACCTACCCCCACCGTGAATACTACCTCTACAGTACCCCCGGATACGCGCACTGCTCCCCCGGTAGTGGTGGAAAAAAAGCCAGTGGTAACCGAGACCCCCGTGAAACCAAGTACGAAAACTCAAGTGGATAAAACCAAATTGGTACGGGGCGATATGGGGACTTCGGGCTTGTTCAAAATTGCCATTTCTCATTCTGACAAAAAAGGCTTTGGGGTGCAGGTTGCTTCCGTAGCCACTTATGAAAGTATGTTGGATAAAGTGGCGGAATTGCAAGGCAAATGGTTCGACAATATCCTCATCAGCATGGATGGAGGTAAAAAGTTTCGGGTTATTCTGGGGCCATTTGATACCGAAGGCAGCGCCCGGGCCTATGAAGCCAACTTGAAAAAGAAAAAAATTGATGGCTTTGTAGTCAATCTGGCAGAGATGAAATAATTTTGGATCATGCACTTCATCCCCGGGTACCTCGCTGCTTCGACTTCGCTCAGCAACCATCGCTCGGCAACAAGGGGGATGAAGTGCATGATCCAAAATCATAAAGTCAACAATCCAAAGTTTGCCAACTTGTTAAACGGCTTATTGTACCAGAACAATTCAAAATCTTCCAAACCAGCCGCTTCATAGTCATCTTTGACTTGCTGGAAAGTGAGTGTTTCGCTAGCATCTACACGAATTTTATCCAAAATCTCCATCACCCATTTCCCTTGTGGAACTTCCACTTTGATGCTCAGCGTATCTTTAATCGTGTAAAAAGTCAATAATGCACTTTCCCAGGTTTCTCCTCTTTTGGTTTTGGTGCTGATTTCCAGGTCGGGTTTGTTGCCCAACCAGACTACCTTTGCACTGGGTTTGACCGAGTGAATTTCATCCTCATTCAAAGCGTTGACTATGTATTCTTTGGGGATTTTGGTACGCGGTACTTTTACCTCAAACCAATCTTGCAAAGGGAAATCAAAACCAATGCCGTGCATATAATTGAGCAGGGACTTTTTTAAACCAAAACTAAACGCATCATGGTCGACACCTACGGGATCGGTAAACAAGATGTCGTTGTTGGCAAAAGTGCCGGAGCAACCCGGCTCAATGTTGATCTTAAACTGGGCAGGGTTCATGCCTACGGGACTGTGTGCGGTGAGGGCGAACTGGTGCCAAAATCCCGATTGTAAAATTCCTGCTTCAAACATTTGACGTACCATTTCCAAAGAGTCGATGGTTTCTTGTGCAGTCTGGGTCGGAAAACCGTACATCAGATAAGCGTGTACCATGATGCCCGCTTCTGTAAAATTGCGCGTCACCTTAGCGACCTGCGCAACCGTTACCCCTTTTTGAATCAACTCCAGCAAGCGGTCGGAGGCCACTTCCAAACCGCCCGAAACGGCAATACAACCCGAAGCTTTGAGCAATTGGCACAAATCGCGGGTAAAGTTTTTTTCAAAACGAATATTGGTCCACCAGGTAACCGTGAGCTTGCGGCGGATGATTTCCAGAGCCAAGGCGCGCATCAGGGCAGGTGGAGCGGCTTCATCTACGAAGTGAAAACCGTGCTGACCCGTTTGTTGGATCATTTCCTCCATGCGGTCGCAAAGCATTTGTGCGGCGACTGGTTCGTACAATTTAATGTAATCCAGGGAAATGTCACAAAACGTGCATTTACCCCAATAGCAGCCGTGGGCCATGGTGAGTTTGTTCCAACGTCCGTCACTCCACATCCGGTGCATGGGATTGACCACCTCAATGGCGGAGATGTACTGGTCGAGCAACAGATCACTGTAATCCGGAGTACCTACTTCACTTTGTTTGTAGTCTCGATTCAAACTACCGTTGATGTATTCAACCTTTCCGTCAATCAGCGTAAAACAGCGTTTTAGTAACTCTACTGGGCGCTTGCCCTCGATGTGCTCAAGCAGGTTTTCAATGGGCGTTTCCCCATCATCGAGGGTAATGAAATCAAAAACTCAAAACCCGTTCATCGCTCAACGAACGCAACTCGGTATTGGCAAAGCCACCACCCATCACTACTTTGCAAGTTGGATGCTGTTGCTTGATCCATTGCCCACAACGGAAAGCGGTATACAAATTGCCGGGAAATGGCACTGAAATGGCTACCATTTTCGGCTGTAACGCCAACATTTTGGCGCTGAGCAACTCAATCAACAATTGATCAATATAAGTATAGTCTTGCTGAAGGTGGGTGTACAATTCATCAAAACTATAAGCCGAACGCCCCAAGCGTTCGGCATAGCGACTGAGTCCAAAGTGTTCATCCACACATTCGGTGATCAAATCGGCCAGGTCTTCAAGGTACAAGGTGGCGAGGTGTTTGGCTTTGTCTTGGGTGCCCATACTGCCAAAAGCCCAGCTGAGGTCGGCCAGTTGTTTGAAGCGCTCGGCGCGAGGCAAGTATCCATCCTGGCAAATCAGGTGGGCCAGGGTAGGGTTTTTTCCTTGTAAAAAAGAAACCACCCCGTCGATGGTATGGATGTAATGGGTTTGTAACGCCAACATGCGGCGGGCATTCTCAGAAAGCTCGGGTTGTTTGAGCTTTACCTGAGTAAATAGATCCGCTAGCCCTGCTTGGGAGTATAAGGCCAAAATGACTTCGATGCCGAGATCTGCCTGATAAGTTGAGATGTTTTTGGTGTTTAAGAACCCTTTCAAATAAGCCGTGGCTGGATACGGAGTATTCAGTTGCGTGAATGGCGGCGTGATCAGAAAGGCGGTGGTACTCAAAAGTGCTGCGTTTAAGTCATAAAAATAAGGCAATTATTGAGGATTCCCGTAATTACGGGCTCCAAACAGCAGGGTGCCGATGCGCACAAGTGTGCTACCTTCTGCTACGGCAATCGTGTAATCATCCGACATGCCCATTGAAATTTCTTTAAAGCTGGCCTCATTTGGAAAATACCGGGCTTTGAGTGTATCGAAAACCTGCTTGAGCGCTTTAAATTCTTGATGAATTTGGGTTTCATCCTCCACAAACGAAGCCATGCCCATCACCCCACAAATCCGAATATGTTGTAAATTGGGGTATGTGGCCGATTCCAGTAGCGCATAAGCTTCATTGAGATTTAAGCCAAATTTGGTTTCTTCGTCATTAATCTTGAATTGCAACAAACAATTGATCGTCCGTTGGTGTTGAGCGGCTTGTTTGTCGATTTCAGCAAGGAGTTTTAAACTGTCAACCGAATGGATCATCGCGACAAATGGCGCAATGTATTTGACCTTGTTGCTTTGTAGATGCCCAATCAGGTGCCATTCGATGTCTTTGGGCAAAGCCTCGTACTTGGGCACCAGTTCTTGTACCTTGTTTTCACCAAAAATGCGCTGACCTTGCTCGTAAAGCTGCATGATGGCCTCATGGGGCTGGGTTTTAGATACCGCAACCAGCCGAGCAGTTCCCAATTGTTGGATCAATTCTTTGTACATGATGTTTGGTAGAATATGCTTCAAAGGTAGGAAAACAAATGCGGGTTGCAAATGTTCCTGCAATTCGGGGATTCCACCACATTTGTAAAAAACATTTGTATTACCTTTAACCCAAGTAATTAAACCAAGCATGCTCAAACAAAATCCAACCCAAACACAAGCCTGGCAACAACTGACGCAGCATTTTTCAGTAATGCGTCAAGTGCAAATGAAAGACTTATTTGCCGCCAACCCACAACGCTTTGCCCAATTTTCCCTACGTTTTGAAGACGTATTGGTCGATTATTCGAAGAACATTGTTACCGCAGATACCCTGAATGCCCTACTACAATTGGCGGAAGAATGTGGCCTCAAAGCCGCCATTCAAGCCATGTACAGCGGTGAAAAAATCAATGCCACCGAAGGCCGCTCGGTATTGCACGTGGCCTTGCGCAATCGCTCCAATCGTCCTATCCTGGTGGATGGAGTCGATGTAATGCCGGAGGTCAATGCCGTTTTGGCAAAAATGGAGGCCTTTAGCAAGCGGATTTTGTCGGGAGAATGGAAAGGCTATACAGGGAAATCCATCACCGATATTGTCAACATCGGCATTGGTGGATCAGACTTGGGCCCGTGATGGTCACCGAAGCACTAAAACCTTATTGGCAAACTGGTATGTCGGTGCATTTTGTCTCCAACGTAGATGGCACCCATATCGCCGAAACACTGAAGCCACTTAATCCTGAAACGACCCTTTTTTGTATTGCTTCCAAAACCTTCACCACCCAGGAAACCATGACCAATGCCGAAACGGCGCGGGACTGGTTTTTAAACACGGCAAAAGACCAAAGCCAGGTGGCCAAACATTTCGTAGCACTGTCTACCAACGAAAAAGCTGTAGCCGCTTTTGGCATCGATACAGCCAATATGTTTGAATTTTGGGATTGGGTTGGCGGCCGTTACTCCTTGAGTTCCGCCATTGGACTGCCGATCGCCTGCGTCATTGGTTTTGAAAACTTCAAGGCCCTGCTCGAAGGTTTACACGCCATGGACGAGCATTTTTACCATACACCTTTTGAACAAAATATTCCTGTACTGCTGGCGCTGATCGGGATTTGGTACAACAATTTCTTTGATGCAGCCACCGAGGCAATTTTGCCTTATGACCAATATTTGCACCGCTTTGCCGCTTATTTCCAACAGGGAAATATGGAGAGCAACGGCAAATACGTAGACCGCAATGGCCACCCCGTAGCATATCAAACGGGCCCAATCATTTGGGGCGAACCCGGCACCAACGGGCAACACGCGTTTTACCAGTTGATCCACCAGGGCACCAAAATGATCCCTTGTGATTTTATTGCCCCAGCTCAAAGCCACAACCCACTCGGCGATCACCACGTGAAACTGATGTCCAACTTTTTTGCTCAAACTGAAGCTTTACTGATGGGCAAAACAGAAGCGGAAGTAGAAGCGGAGTTACAAAAACAAGGCAAATCAGCAGCAACGATTGCAGAACTAACCCCATTCAAGGTATTCCAGGGCAATAAACCCACCAATTCTATTTTGGTGAAAAAAATCGATCCGCGTACCCTGGGTATTTTGATTGCCATGTACGAACACAAAATCTTTACCCAAGGTGTCATTTGGAACATCTATAGTTTTGATCAATGGGGCGTTGAATTGGGCAAACAATTGGCCAATCAAATTTTGCCAGAATTGGAAAACGCCAGTGCTGTTCACTCGCACGATGCCTCCACCAATGGATTGATCAATGCGTTTAAAGAAATGAGGTGAGTTAAAAGCGAAAAGCGAATAGCGAAAATGCTATTAGCAATTCTGCTATGCTGCCGTTATTCGCTTTCGCTTCGCCTCCGCTCGCATTCGCTATTCGCTATTCCGTGGTTCAAAATACAACAAACGATTGCTCAGGTCACAGGCACATAAATGGCCGTAACCAGGTAAATCAAAGACACATCCGGCATCAATATCCAGCACCCTGATTGCCGCAAATTGACCAAACATTTGCCGAATGTTGTTTCTGGGCATGGGGGTATGGCCGTGGACGAGGTAACGATCACCTAGCCAGGCGTAGTCGATGCTGTTGTACCAATTGCGGACCCAAAGCATTTTTTCTGGTTCGGAAAAAGGATCCAGTCCTGGCACAAAATGAAGTCCCGCGTGTACAAAAATGTATTCGTCTGATTCGATCCAGGAGGGTAGGTTTTTGATAAAATCGAGGTATCGAGAGGGGATGTCTCCGGGATGATTGACGCCAAAACTTGCCAGGGTTTCCTCGCCTCCATTGCGCAGAAAGTTTTCCAGGCCATGATGGTGACCATCCATTGCCCACAACAACAATTCTTCGTGATTGCCTTTTAGGCACTGCACTTGGAATCCACTTTCTTGTAAATCAAAAATCGTGTCGAGTACCTGTTTAGAATCAGGTCCGCGATCGATGTAATCACCTAGTAAAAACAATTGATCCGAGGCTGTAAGCTCTAGCCTGTGGAGCAATGTATTAAAGGTTGCGCTGCATCCATGGATGTCTGAAATGGCAATTTTTCTCATTCCTTCGGGACTAATAAACCATAAAAGTAGTTTCCTTTTTTATGAGAAAAGTGCTTTCTCATAAAAATCACCTGGACATCCCGCGTGCGGTATAACTTGTCAACGAGACAATTTTCATCGATCAAGACCATCATTTTCTCAAAACCCCCATCACTTCCCTCAATCCCTTTGCCAATTTGTCCACATCTTCTTCAACATTGTACACCGAAAACGACACCCGCACCGTTCCTGGGATCTCATAAAAATCCATAATCGGCTGCGTACAATGGTGTCCGGCGCGGATACAAATGTCTTTTTGCCCCAAAATTGTGGCTAGGTCATGCGGGTGAATGCCTTCCAGGGTGAATGAAATGATGCCCGACTTGTGCGCAGCTTCGCCGTAAAACTGGATGCCGGGAATGGTCGCTAAACGTTCCGTGCCGACTTGCAAAAGCCTTTTTAGGTGCGTGCCAATGTTATTCTGCCCCAAATCCTCTACAAAATCCATGGCACTGGCCAGAGTGGCGACGCCCGCAATATTCGGGGTGCCCGCTTCAAATTTTTGGGGGATGGGTGCAAAAAGTGTGCGTTCAAAAGTGACATCCCGGATCATTTCGCCACCGAAGCGGTAGGGTGGCATTTCGTTTAACCATTTTTCCTTGCCATACAGAACGCCGGTACCCGTAGGGCCAAACAATTTATGTCCTGAAAACACCAAAAAATCCACATCCAGTGCTTGTACGTCAATTTTGTGCGAAACGATACTTTGCGCTGCATCAATCAAAACCGGAATACCTTGCGCGTGGGCCAGAGGGATGATGGTTTCAATAGGGTTGATGCTGCCCAGGGTATTCGAAATATGCGTCAGGGCGAGCAGTTTGACCCTGGGGTTGAGCAAGTCTTGGAGGGCTTGCAAGTCTAATTCACCATTGGGCCAAAAAGGAATGACCTTGAGTTCTGCCTTTTTGGCCAGACAGACCTGTTGCCAGGGGATCAGATTAGAATGGTGTTCCATGGCGCTGATCAGCAACTGGTCGCCTGCTTCTAGCCGGGGCAGGGCAAAACACTGCGCCACCAGGTTGATGCCATCGGTGGTGCCGCTGGTAAAGATGATTTGCTTGGCCTGGGGGGCATTGAGGAAACGGGCACTGCGCTCGCGGGTGCCTTCGTACAAGGCAGTGGCCTCAGCAGCCAGTCGGTAGATGCCGCGGTGTACATTGGCATTGTGCCGCTCGTAGTATTCTTGCTCCAGGGCCAGCACGATATAGGGTTTTTGGGTGGTCGCCGCACTGTCCAGGTAGACCAAATCCGGGAAATGGGTAAAAACGGGAAATTGCTTGCGAACGGATGAAGCATCAAACATTATGGCCTGTTTAGGTTTTAAAATAAAGAGCTTTGAAGATGATAGAACACTAAGCTTTCTTAATTTTAAACACAAAGTACACAAAGGATTCACAACGATCACTATGGTTTTAACCCAAATCCACTTGCCATATTTGTGCCCTTTGTGAATCCTTTGTGTACCTTGTGTTTAAATAAAGTGTATCTTTTTATAAACTGCACAATCACATGATGGTGACCGTCTCCCAAGCTGAAAGGATTGTTCTTGAACATGCTTTACCCCTACAAATTGAGCAAATTCCTTTACACCATGCACTTGCCCGTGTCTTAGCCGAGGATCTCCACGCCGACCGCGACTTTCCGCCTTTTGACCGGGTGACCATGGACGGAATCGCCATTCATTTTGCCAATTTTGCCAGTGGTCAGCGTCAGTTTTTGATTGAGGCGGTACAAGCAGCGGGTTCAGCACAATTGACACTCCAGGGCCAAAACAACTGCATCGAAGTGATGACTGGAGCACCTTTGCCTCAGGGAACCGATACTGTCATTCGTTACGAAGACCTCGACATCGAGTCGGGTATGGCTCAAATCAGGATCAGCGAGATTGCGCAGCGACAAAACATCCACGCCCAGGCAATTGATCGCCGAAAAGGAGATTTAATCATTTCCGCTGGTCGAAAAATTGGTTCAGCCGAAATGGCAACTGCAGCCACCTTGGGTAAAGCGACCCTGGCCGTAGCCAAATTGCCCCGCACTGCCATCATTTCTACGGGTGATGAGTTGGTAGAAATACACGAAACTCCGTTGCCCCATCAAATCCGTCGCTCCAATGTGTACGCCATTCAAGCAGCGTTGGGGGAGTGGAAAATTGAGGCAGAGGCCTTTCATTTTTACGATGACGAACAAGCCATTCGCCAAGGAATAGCAGAAATTTTACCCCGTTTTGAGTTGGTTATTTTGAGCGGAGCCGTATCCGAGGGGAAGTTCGACTTTGTACCGAAGGCACTGGCGGCAGCGGGCGTAACGCCCATTTTTCACAAAGTCAGCCAGCGTCCGGGGAAACCGTTTTGGTTTGGTACTTTTGCGGACAAAGCCGTTTTGTTCGCTTTGCCTGGCAACCCGGTTTCGGCCTTTGTGGGCACGTACCGCTACATTTTGCCCTGGTTGCGCCAATCACTGGGGCTGAAAAATTGGCCACAAAGCACGGCTGTATTGAGTCGTGACTTCGTTTTTAAACCGGATTTGACTTATTTTGTTCCTGTAATACTGGATAATTCCACTGACGGATTGCTGCGGGCTACTCTGCTGGAAGGACATGGCTCCGGCGATCTGGCCAACCTCAACGACGCGGATGGTTTTTTGGAATTGCCCAAGGAAAGGACATATTTTGCCGCCGGGGAGGCATTTCCACTTTTCCGCTACCGGTGATTAATGTGCTGATATGCTCATAGCTGACGGCTGATTGCTGAAAGCCGATGGCTAATAGCTTACAACATGATTTTATGGAACAACTGAACGAATTATACCATCCGCTGATCTTGGAGCACAACCAACATCCGCGGCATTACGAAAAACACCCTGAGGCAGCGGTCATCCTGGATGCCTACAATTCGCTTTGTGGGGACAAATTCAAACTATACCTGGATATCAAAGCGGGTAGGGTAGAGCAGGCCTCCTTTTCGGGGTATGGCTGTGCGGTTTCCAAAGCAGCGACTTCTGTATTGATGGATAAAATTCAGGGCAAAACCCTGGAAGAGGTGAAAACATTACTGAACGAATATTTTACCACGACCAAAACGGATCAAGACTTGTCAGGAGTTTCAGACCCTGATTTGTTGGCTTTTGCGGCAGCAAAAAAATTTCCGGGACGTTTGAAGTGCGCGGTCTTGGCTTGGGAGGCCATGGAGGAATTTCTACAACAGCGTTAAACTTCGCCTTTGCCATTGAGAATTTCGGCAATGTGCACAACCTTGACTCCACTGTTGTTGCGCCGCAAAATTCCTTCCAGATGCATGAGGCAGGACACATCGGCACCAGCGATGTATTCGGCACCGTGCTGAACATGATCGGCTACACGATCCTTACCCATTTTGACTGAAACGGCTTCTTCCATTACGCTGAAAGTACCACCAAAACCGCAACATTCGTCCGTTCTGCTGAGGGGAATCAGTTCGAGTCCTTTGACGAGTTTGAGCAATTGTGCGGGTTTGGAAAAGGGCTCGGCCATCAGTTCCGACATTTGGGACAAACCCAGGCCCCGCTGCCCATGGCAACTTTGGTGAAAACCTACCCGATGCGGGAAATGAGCATCCAAACTTTCTACTTTGAGTACATCGACCAAAAACTCACAAAGTTCAAACACCTTACCCCGTAAGGCGGTGGCTTTCTCCGGCTGTTTTTCATCGTGCAGGTGGTCTTTGAGGTGTAGAATGCAACTGCCGGAGGGACCAACGACGTAATCGTATTCTGCAAAATTGCGAATAAACAAAGTATCGCAGTCATGGCTCAAATGTTCAAACCCGCTGTTGGCCATTGGTTGGCCACAGCAGGTTTGATTCAAGGGAAAACCGACCGTACAGCCGAATTTTTCCAACAACTGCAAAGTTGCAATGCCTACCTGCGGGTAGAATTGGTCAACGTAGCAGGGAATAAACAATCCAACTTTCATTCCTTATAAGGTTCGAATCTTGATGCTGCGGTAGTACACGGTATTGCCGTGGTCTTGCAAAAGGATATGGCCTTGATCATTGGTGCCAAAACCTTCAAAACCGTTGTATTTGCTGCGTGCTACCAACGCGGCGAAGATATTGCTTTTGCGCTCGTATTCCAATACTTTGAAACCATTCAACCAGTGCTGAACGATGTTGTTGGGCATGACTACGATGCGGGCCTGACACCATTCGCCAACTTTGCGATGAAAACGGGCGTCCAGTTTGTAAGACGGTATCAAGTCATAAAGACTGGCCAACGTGCGGTTGCCCGCAGCGCCCATTTTGGCGTCGGGGTGTTTTTCATCGTCGAGCAACTGGTACTCCAGTCCAATGGCAGACCCCCCTTTGCTGTCAAATTTTTCGCTCACAAAATATTTTACTCCTGAATTGGCACCCGGAGTGAGTTTGAAATCAAAAGTCAGTTCAAAAGCCTTGAATTCTTCCTTGCTGACGATGTCGCCAAAACTGCGCGATTCGGACCCATCACTGCCTTGGATAAACAGCACACCATTGTTCACCCCCCAGCCCGCTTCAGGTGCGGTGGTTTTGAAGGCCGAGCGCCAGCCGTCCAGATTTTGGCCGTTGAACAACAAGCGCCAGCCCAGTTTTTTTTCGGCCTCACTGAGGCTGTTGGGCTTGAGGTTGATAACCGGACAATTGTTGCTGGGTTTGGCTACAATATCGGCTCCGGTTTGGATGCGGATGTTGCGCCAACGCACTTTTTTACCCAACAAGCTTTGGTCGTTGCCAATGGAGTGAACCTGCAAGGCAATGAAGCCTTTTTCCACCAGCGTATCGACCAAATTGGCGGTAGGAATATCGTTGATCCAGGTACGAATGTTGCCGTCGATGGCTTCAATGCGGTATTTGTTCCAGGCAGCGTTGGGTTTAAAGGCCTTTTGTCCTTCTGGATTGATGTTGAGGTTGTACAACCACTGGCGGCGTTGCTCATCGTAAATGCCACCCGACCAGGCACGGGCAGAGGGATCTACTTCGGCTTGAGGGCCATATACGACTTCATTGCCGTCCTTGTTCGTTTTGAGGTTGCTGCGAAACTGGATGCCCGAGTTCATGGTGCCTTCCAGCGACAATTCGAGCTCCAAAACGAAGTTGTCGTACATTTTATCACTGCACAAAAAAGTATTGGGGGTATTTGCTGCGGTCGTGCCGATGATCTCGTTGTTGCCAATGGTATACGTGGCATTACCCCCTTTTTGAGTCCAACCTTTAAGGGTTTTTCCATCAAAAAGGGAAGTCCACTTCCCGGCTTGAGCTGAAATACTCATGGTGATGCCAAGCAGTAAGCTCAGCAGCATTAGCTGTTTTTTCATGTTCACGATGCTGTAACTTTGTTTTACAAGTACAATTTTCAGTAGTAAAGACTTAAATATAGTGCTTAACCCTGAACGGTGCTGTGCATATTCATGGATTTTATGGTACATTTATTTTCGACCAATTGACTTCTTTTTATTTTTATACATACCCTTAACCAGGAATATGAAAAAATCAAACTTCTTTTTTATCCTGATGACCATTATTTTATTCGGGTGTTCATTTTTGTCAAATACCCACACTTCCCCCAAAAAGCCCAATATCATCTTCATTTTGACCGATGACCACCGTTGGGATGCTTTGGGTTACGCAGGTAACCGTTTGATTCACACGCCAGAAATGGATAAACTGGCGAAGGCGGGGGTCTATTTCCGAAAAGCAATGGTTACGACCCCGATTTGTGCAGCGAGCAGAGCGAGTATTCTTACCGGAACGTACGAACGAAGACATGGCTATACTTTTCAGAAAGAAGCAATCAGCAAAGAATTCATGGATTCCTCGTACCCCAAATTACTGCGGAATGCTGGATATTACACCGGCTTTTATGGAAAATTTGGAGTGAAATACGCGTATAAAAATGAGATATTTGATGTCTATGAAGATTATGACCGCAATACCAATTTTAAAGACAAACGCGGCTATTTTTATAAAACACTAGGTAAAGATACGGTCCATTTAACACGCTATACCGGGCAAAAAGGCACTCGATTTTATTGACAAAGCTACTGCCGATCAACCCTTTTGTTTATCACTCAGCTTTAGTGCCCCTCACGCCCACGATGAAGCTCCTGACCAATATTTTTGGGATAAATCAACGGAGCACTTGCTACAAGGAGTGACCATGCCAGGACCGGACTTGGCTGATGATTCATTTTTTAATGCCTTGCCTGACAAGGTAAAAGCAGGTTTTAGTCGCTTAAGATGGACCTGGAGATTTGATACCCCTGAAAAATATCAACAGAGTGTGAAAGGATACTATCGGATGATTTCAGGCATTGATCTGGAGATAGCCAAGATTCGGAAACAGCTCAAAAAGAAAGGCCTGGAAAAAAATACCATCATCATACTCATGGGTGACAATGGTTATTTTTTGGGGGAAAGGCAGTTGGCAGACAAGTGGTTGATGTATGACAATTCCATCAGGGTACCGCTGATCATCTTTGACCCAAGAAGTGGTAAACATCTGGATATTGATGAGATCGCACTGAACATTGATGTGGCTGCGACTATGTTGGACATGGCCGGGGTTAATCACCCAAAAAATTGGCAAGGGAAGAGCCTTTTTTCCTTGATATCAGGAGCAAGTAGAACTTTGCAGAGGGATACAGTGCTGATTGAACACCTCTGGCAATTCAAGGAAATTCCACCCAGCGAAGGGCTTAGAACCAAAGATTTGAAATATTTCAGGTATGTCAATGACCGATCCATCGAAGAACTCTATGATTTACGGCATGACCCGAAAGAGATCGTGAACCTGGTCCGAGATGTAAAATACCAACAGTTGTTACACAAGATGCGCGAAAAAACGGAGCAGCTCATTGTAACCCATCAATAACAGTGATCAGCAAACCTTAATAAACATCGGCTGATCGCCATTCTTGTTGTACCTGAAAAACTTACATTTTGACTATTTTTCGGGCAATTTGCTGTTTCCCATCGCTGATTTGCAGCCAGTACAGCCCTTTTTTCCAAAGGGCTGTTGAGAGGCGGAGCTGTTTATCGCGGTTACTGCCCAGCGTTTGGGCCATGATGATTCGGCCGGTAGCGTCAAAAACTTTGAGGTTCCAGCTGGATTGTAGATCGGGCGATTGCCACTCCAGTTTGAGTTCCTCCGCAAAGGGCTGTGGATATACTTTAAGCAGATGGTCAGGCAAGTTGATGACGGATGTGGAAGTAATCAGCCCACCGATTAAATTGCGCAAGGGATAGGTAAGAATGGATTTGCCATGGGTACCTACGATCAGTTCGTTTTTGGCCACATTCCAGGCCAGGCTATACGCAGCGATAATGGGCATATTGCCCCCCAGCCGATACCAGTTTCGGCCCCCATTGACACTGGAGTAGACACCGCCATCGGTAGCCACGAACAGGATCGAATCGTTGTATCCCGGCAGTACAATAAAATCATTGATGGCCAGAGGAGGGAGATCACCCGCCAAAGAGGTCCAGGTGTTACCCAGATTGCGACTAACGTGTAAGTGGGGGCGGAGGTCGTTGTCGCGGTATCCCGAATGGCTGACGTAAAGGGTATTGGCATTGCTGGGCGAGGTTTTAACTGCGGTGACGTAGCGTTCAGGAAGTCCGGCATCAATGCGCTTCCAGGAAGTCCCCACATCCCCGGTGTACCACACGTTGCCATCGCTGGTACCGGCCATAATCAGTTCCGGATTTAATACGGATTCATGCAGACAGGAAAGGGTGTGAAAATTGCGCCCATATATTTCCCCATCTGTCAAGTCTGGACTGATGGGTTTCCATACTGTTTCTGAGCCTGTTGTGTTCTGGTAGACCCGGTGTGTGCCCGTGTAAAGAACTTGTGGATCATGGCTACTCATGACCAATGGCGCGTCCCAGTTGACCCGATCAGTGCGGTCAATGCCCCGAATGGCGAGTTGGAAAAAGCTCCCGCCGTTGGTACTTACGCGCAGGACTCCGTTCTGGGTTTGTGCCCACATCACTTTGGGATCAAGAGGATTGAACCGCATTTGAAAACCGTCACCCCCTTCCATGCGGATCCAATTTTCGCTGAGGTTTTCACCACTCACTGTTCCATGATCTTGGGCCCCACCGTAGTAGCGGTTTGGGAAATGTGGATTGTATTCAACCCGGTAAAATTGAGTGGTGGGAATAGATTCAATGTCGGTCCAGAATGGGTCTCCTTTGATGTTCTTATTGAGTCCCCCATCACTGCCCACAATAATGTCACCCGAGGGCGTAAACACCAGCGCATGTTTGTCCGAGTGGATACTGGCATCACCAACTGTAGTCCAGGTAAGGCCACCGTTGCTGGTTTTCCACAGAGAAATACAGAGCAAGTAAATTTCATTGGGATCTTTGGGGTTTACGGCAATTTTACCAAAATACCAGCCCATCCCACCCATCACGGAGCCGGGCAAATTGGATTTGCCGGGGCCGAGCAATGCTTCCCAGTTGTTACCTTCATCTGCCGTACGGTAAATGTTCAACAATTGGGAGTTGGCATCGCTGTACACCGCAAAAACCAGATTGGGTTCGCCGGAATAAAAGGCCAGGCCAATTCTGCCCAGATTGCCAGTTGGCAAGCCACCCTCCATTTTGACGCAGCTAGAACCACTGTCGGTACTTTTGAAAATACCCGAATCGGGGCCGGCAATAATGGATTCCCGACTGTTGCGGATGCGGTTCCAGGAGCAGGCGTACAAAGTTTTGGGATTCCTGGGATCGATGACCAGGTCGATGATGCCTGCTTGTTCACTGACAAACAAAGATTGCCGCCAGGTTTTGCCTCCGTCGTTGCTGGTATACAGTCCCTTTTGGCGGTTGCGCTCAAAAGGCAGGCCCATGGTGCCCACGTGAATGCGTTGCGAATTACTGGGATCGATGATGATTTTGGAAATGATCCGGGTGGCTTCGAGGCCAATTTTAGTCCAGCTTTGCCCTCCGTTGATGGAGCGGTACAGCCCGTCGCCCAAAAATGGATATCCGGTGATGTTGGGGTCTCCAGTGCCCACGTACACTATTTCCGGATTGTTGGGGTCGATGGCAATGGCCCCGATGGCCAAATAGGCTCGATCATCAAAGACCGGAGACCAGGAATTGCCTCCGTTGGTGGTTTTAAATAAGCCACCACTGGAAAACCCCACATAAATGATTTTTTCGTTGTGGGGATGCACCGCGATGGCATTGACCCTGGCACCAATGTTGCCGGGACCTTTGACATCCCAGCTCTCGCTAAAACCGAGTGGAGGGGTACTGCGTAGTGCCATTTGGGCTTTGGCCTGTTCTAGTGCAGCGCTGTAGGCTTTTTCCGAAAAAGTGGCCTCAGGATAAGCTCTTTGCAAATAAAAATGATCGGCGGGAGCGTGTTTCGTGTCGAATCCAAACTGCCCAGGTTTGGGAGTCGTTGTTGTACTGGGCTGGCAAGACCAACACATCAACGAGGAAATAACGAACAATAAGTAGTGGTTGAGGCAATTTGGCATGGGATTCTGAATGGTTAGACACGAGTTAGCTCAAAATCAGGATACATCAAAATACAAACTATTTATTGGGAAACTGCTTGAAAAAATCTTTTAAATCGGTGGCATCCTCGGGCTTCATCCGACCACTCAAGATCAAGCGAATTTCGCGCCGGCGGGGGGCACTGTCGAAGCGGTTCTGCTCAATTTCGGTCAGTGGAATAACGGGAGGGATGCTGATCGGGCTGCCGTTGGCATCGTCTAGGGCTACAAAACTATAGTAGGCGTGGTTGCAACGCCGGGCATTTTGCCCTTTGATGTCGGCGGCAAATACTTCGACGTAAACTTCCAGGGAGCTGTTGAAAGCACGGGTGACGGTGGCCTCGAGGGTAACCACATCACCCACCTTGATGGGGCGTTGAAAAGAGACGTGGTCAACCGAAGCCGTCACAACGTGTCGTTCACAATGTTTGCCAGCACAAATGGCACTGGCGATGTCCATCCATCGCAATAAATTGCCTCCCATCAGGTTGCCCATGGGGTTGGCATCGTTGGGCATGACCATTTCGGTCATTACCGAACGCGATTCAGTAACACGTTTGGGTTCTAAAGTTTGCATGGATGTGATTTTGTTTTGTTGAGCAACCGTAAGTAGTGGGCAAAATGAACATTTATTTTTTTATCGCCCCTAAGGACTGCCATTACCGGATCATTACTCCTTTTTTCTCTAAAAAAGGAATGGTCGTAAAATGATCTTTGGATATGCTTCCGTGTACAAAAACGTACTTCTTGTCGTACATCAGTTCATCGTACACAAAACTTACCCAATATTCGTTAGCCAAAGAGAACAATTTGTCCTGAATGGGTTCGATCAAAGTATAAGATTGGCCCGGAACTTCTTCAAAAAAGTGGCGAAGTGTAGTGGTTTTTACCCTTTCTCCTTCAATTTCGCCATAACCGTTTGAATTGATTAACACACAGGTGAGGGGATCCTGCTTGAAATTCAACAAGTATACATCCCATAGATCGTCTTCTGCTCCGGGTACGATGGCAATGGCCAGGTCTTCAACTTTGGGAATTAAAATGTCTTTTTTCATTCAATAGTGTTTACGGGAATAGCAAATTCAAAACCAAAAACCTGGGCAAAATGATGCTTTAAACGCTGTTTTACTTCGTCTATGTCTTGATACCGACCTAACTCTTTGGCCAGTGAAGTCACCGCCTTGTCTTCGTCTACAATTCCACACGGAATGATGTGTTCAAAATGAGTGAGGTCGGTATTGATGTTGAATGCAAAACCATGCATGGTAACCCAACGACTCAGGTGTACCCCGATGGCGCAGATTTTGCGCAGGGGTTTTTCGTCACTAGCTTCCAACCAAACGCCGGTGTATTTTTCCACCCGGATTCCTTGAAGGCCATAGGTCGCTAGGGTGTGGATGACGGCCTCTTCCAAAGTACGCACATAGCGGTGTACATCCGTAAAAAATCGATCCAGGTCAAAAATGGGATACCCGACAATTTGTCCAGGGCCGTGATAGGTGATGTCCCCACCACGGTTGATTTTAAAAAACTCAAATCCAGCTTGTTGCAAAGAAGGGCTGTCGAGCAAAAGATTGTCCATCGATCCACTTTTGCCGAGCGTATACACCGGAGGATGTTCACAAAACAGCAGGTAATGCAAACCGGAAGAGGGAGGCGAGGGCATGACTTCAGCTTTGCGCAAAGCAAGTTTGCGCTCCACAACTTCGTGGTGCAACTGTGTTTGGAAGTCCCAGGCTTCCTGGTAGGACATGCGCCCTAAATCCTTAAAAATCACCTGCTCCATACCCTGTAAAAAATGTGGCGCAAAGGTAATATTCTGGGGAATATAATCCAGTTTTTTTACTTTTCGCTTGGATACTCAATGCGGGCGTGGTACACCGAGCGCAAAATTTGCAAAAAAACCACTTTGCATTTTTCCAGGTCATTAAAGGTCAGTGCTGAATCTTCCAGTTGTTTGTTGCTGAGTTTGCCCGCGATGATGCGTTCTACCAAACTCTGAATGTCCCCGGGGCCTGGATTTTTTAAACTCGCCTTAGCCGCAGCCTCAATTGAATCAGCCAGCATCAGCACACTTTCTTCTTTGCTGCGGGGTTTGGGGCCTGGATATCGAAAGTCCATTTCCTCGACGATTTCATCGGGGTTCGCATCTTTTTCTTTGCGGTAAAAATACTCCACCAGGGTAGTCCCATGATGGGTACGGATAAAGTCGATCAGCACTTTAGGCAAACGGTACTGCCGCGCGATTTCTACACCCTGGGGAACGTGGTTGATGATGACCCGGGCGCTTTCACGGAAGGGTAATTGATTGTGAAGGTTAGTATCTCCTTGATTTTCAATGAAATATTCTGGCTGTACGGTTTTGCCGATGTCATGGTACAAAGCAGCTACCCTTACCAGCAGGTGATTGGCACCGATGCGACGTGCAGCAGCCTCCGCCAAATTGGCCACTTGTAAGGAATGTTGCAGGGTGCCGGGCGCTTTGATGGCCAGCTCTTGCAATAGGGGCCGATTGAGATCGGATAATTCCGTCAAGGCTACGGAAGAGGTAAAGCCAAACAAACGTTCCAATAGTGGAATCAATGGATTTGCCAACAAGGTCAGAAAGGTGCTTAAAAAAATCCAGTTGAACATGGACCAGTCTATCCCCTTGAAACTGCCTTGTTGTACCAAACTCAATCCAATGTATCCCAATCCATAGGCCAAAAAAATATAAAAAATGGTGAAAAAATACTGGTTCCAATCACGGGTGTCCACGTTGGTCAGCAAGATCACTACCCCGATGAGGGCTTGTAAAAAAGCAAATTCAAAACCAGAACTGGAGAGAAAAGTGGCCAATAAGACAATCATCAAATGGGTAAAAAAAGCAATCCATTTGTCGTAGAAGGTTTTGACCAAAATCGGGACAATCCCAAAAGGAATGATGTATACACTCAAGGCATCAATGCGCGTAATGATAAAAACCAGGTAGGCAAACAAGGGAAACCAACAAAACAAAAAGACGAGTTCATACCAGTTCTCAAACAAGGGGCGGCAAAACAAGAATAAAAATGCAGCGAACAACCCAATCACTAGCCCTGTGAGGATAAAATAGCCCAGATAAATGCCGGAACTGCGCTGGAGGACTTCCTGTTCGTAATGTTCTTTTAAACTTTCGAGTTTTAAAAATACCGTTTCGCTGATGGGGCCAAAGCGCGGTACCACCAATTCTCCTTTGCGCACCATGCCGTTGAATTTGACCACCCCGTTGATCATTTCATTGCGGGCTTGCTCGGAATTGGGGCGGTCATAAAAAACATTGGGACTTACACATTCCGCCAGTATGGCGTATAAAAACTCGGCATCTGGCAAATTGCTTTTTTGCAAAGTATCCGAAATGGCCAGGTTGGCTTTGTTTTTGGTGTAGAGCTTGAAAAGGGTTTTTTCTTGTGCAGTATTGCCTACCAATACATTGACCACAAAATTTTTGTCTTCGTTTTGGTGCTCAGGTTCCAATTCAATTACACCTCGGCCATAAGTTTTTTGCAGGTATTGGGTGCCGAATTTTTGGTAAAGCTGCGGATTGCGGCGTACATCCTTGAATTGGCCTTTTTCCAGATTTTTCAGTTGCAGCGCAAAACGTTGGTCAAACTTGCGCAAATTGCGGGCTGCGATGCTATCGTCCAGGCGATAAAAGGGCGAAAAATCGTCAGTGATGGATTTTATTTCTGCATTGAGGGCTTTATCGGGCTTCTTGATGGCAAAATCAAAGGGGGCAACCAGGTCTTCATAGTTCCAGATTTGCCCTTGCTCGTAGCTGTATTTGAAACGGGTATGGGTAGGAAATAAAAAGCTGATGAAGACGATGATGCCTACAATGAAGAGGTGTTGGAGTGTACCCCGCAAATAGCCGCGTATTTTTTGCCATAGATTCATGGGGTAAAAATAAAAACAATTGTTTAGGGACGGAAAAGAAAAAAATGAAGTCAATAGATGACTTCATTTAGATTAGCTCCCTTACTTCCGGGCATGCCAACTAACTTCCGGCACATTCAAATCCTGAGCCACTTTTCGCGACAGCACAAAAAGGTAATCTGACAAGCGATTGAGGTACACCATGATGATTTCATCCACGGCCTCATTGGCAGCTAGCGCTACCACCTGGCGTTCGGCGCGGCGACAAACCGTGCGGGCAATATGGCAATACGAAACAGTAGGATGTCCGCCCGGCAGAATGAAATTTTTCAGGGCAGGGAGGGTCTCATCCATGCGGTCCATTTGTTGTTCCAGTGCCTGTACATCCGTTTCCAACAAATCGGGGGTACTCATTGATTTGTCAGGGTCACTGGCCAAGTTAGCACCAATGGTGAACAGGCGGTCTTGGATGGCTTTGAGGAAATCGCGGGTTGCTTCGTCCTGTAGAAAATCGCGCAGTAGACCGATGTACGAATTCAGTTCATCCACTGTGCCATAGGACTCAATGCGCAAATCGTATTTGGGTAAACGTTTGCCTCCGAAGAGACCCGTTTCCCCTTTGTCACCGGTTTTGGTGTATATTTTGAAAGCCATTTTTTTAGTTTAAGGGGTTTCCAAGGTTCGTGGGTTCGGGAGTTCGTGGGCTCCATTCGGCACTTCGACTTCGCTCAGCGACCGATTGGAACCGAACTCCCGAACCTTCGAACCCACGAACCCTTACATTTTTAATCCTCTCCGCTTGATCTCATCCGCCACCAAACGGTATTCCCGGCTCATGTCACCCGTTACCGAGGTGTTTTCCTGGGCACGGCGGATTAAGTAGGGCACCACTTCACGAACTGAACCGTAGACAACGTATTTGGCCGCATTGAATCCAGCCGCGGCCAGGTTGAAGGTCAGGGTATCGCTCATGCCATACAATTGGCAAAACATCAAGTGGGGGTGGTTGCGGGGAATGTTGCGGTCCACCATTTGTTTGGCTTGCAGCATAGCACTGTCGGCATTGTGAGAGGCGTTGCAGGAAGCAATTTTATCGTGGTGGTCGATGCAAAAACGCAAAGCATTGTTGTAGGACTCATCGGTCGCTTCTTTGCTGGCATGAATAGGGGAGGAGTAGCCCATTTCTTCGGCACGATCCCGTTCTTTTTCCATGTAGGCACCCCTTACCAGTTTCACGCCAAGTACGTAGCCCTCTTTTTGGGCTCGTTCGTAGAGTTCATACAAGTATTGCAAACGATCATGGCGGTACATTTGACAAGTCGTATACACCACAGCGCGCTCGGTATTGTAGCGCTTCATCATCATTTCGGCCAGGTGATCGATGGTATCCTGAATCCAGGATTCCTCTGCATCAATGAATACCGACATACCCTTGGTTGAGGCAGCATGACAAATGGCATCCAAACGGCGCAAGATACTTTTGTATTCCGATTTGGTCTCGTCGGTAAATGCCACTCCTGCCTGTACACTTTCCAACAATTCAAAGCGCCCCAGTCCACTCACTTTGGTACTGATGATGGGCACAAAACTTTGTTTGGAAGCAAATTCAATGCTGCGCAGGTTTTCATTCATGGTGTGGTTGAGCTCGGATTCATCCTCTTTGGCTTCCGCACCATAGTCCAGAATGGTTTTGATGTTGGAGCGCTGCAATCGATCGATCGTTTTTTGAGCTTCCAGCAGCGTTGTGCCCCCGCAGAATTGCTCAAAAATGGTGTTTTTGATGGCGCCTTGTACAAAAGGAAGGTGCAACTTAATCGCGGCCAGGCCAAGTTTGGAGCCAATTCCAACCAGCCATTGGTGGTTCAAAAGGCCAAATAGCCAGGCCGTTTTGTTGAGTTCTTTATCCGAGCGATCGGCAAATGCGATTTGGGTATTGGAAAGATCCAATTGAAGGTCTTTGGTTAGGTTGAGCATATCTTTCATCAGATCAGACATTTCATCTATTTTTTTACGGTAAGGACCGCTGGAGTGTTCCATATTTCCCAAGCTTTTTCGGCCTGCCCGTACAGCATCTCCAGTCCATTTTTGACTGGAATGCCTCGGTAGAGGCCACGTTTCATAAATTCGGTGATTTCTGGGTTGTACACCAGGTCGTATAGTAAATGACCTGATCCCAATTTATCATAGGCCAAATCTGGGCAACTGTCAACTTTAGGTGCCATCCCCAAAGGGGTGGTATTGATGATGAGCGGAAACTGCTCAATGTGTGCATTGACCTCCTCATAACCCATCTGCCCCTCTTGAGGTTCTCGAGAAACCGTGGAAAAAGGAATATTTAACAACTGGAGGACAAATCGAACTGCTTTTGCCGCTCCACCTGTGCCTAAAATTAATGCCCGCTCAGGTTGTGTATTGTGTTCTTGCAAAAAGGAATGTAGGGAAGATTGAAAACCAAATACATCGGAATTGTACCCCTTCAGGATTGTACCTTCTACCCTTATAACGTTTACAGCCCCCACTGCCGCTGCGCCTTCGTCCAAAGAACTTAAAAAAGGGATGACCTGCTGCTTGTACGGAATGGTCACATTTAAGCCCTGTAAATTGGGATAGGCAGCAAGTAGTTCGGGTAAACGGTCGATCGATTCAATGGGAAATAGCTCGTATTGGCATCCAGTAATGTGCTCCCGTACGAATTTTTCAGAAAAATATTTCCGCGAAAAGGAGTGGCTAAGTGGATAACCAATTAAGCCATACAGCTTAGGAATGCTGTGGAGATTTGGATCAGGCTGCCAGTGCATATTTGTTTGGAATACGCTTCAAAGGTAGCTCTTTTTTTGAATTACGCAATTATTCGTGCTCGCGACCCTGGATCTTCCCTTTTTTTAGCGATGCTTCCAGGGCCTTGATTTCTTCCAATTCTTTCTCATCAGGGCGGAAATTGAGCTTGCGCAGGTCGGGTTTGCCGGCATCTACCCAGGCACTGTACCAGGCGCTGCTCACGGCCTGGATGGACGCGCGCCAACGGCTTTCAATCATGCCCCGCAATGCCTCTTGATAGGCTTGGGCAAATGCGGTACATTGCGTGCGGATGGTCACACCGAGGCGTTCTTCGTAACAAAACTGCTGGTCTTGCGGTAAACTTTGTTTGAGCCGTTTTTCAATCAGCAATACCGAGTCTACCAGGCTATTGCTTTCCAACACCATTTTCCAATAATAAGCTTGCGGGTCGCGGATGTATTCGGCTACACCCACAAAATTGTCGTAGGCTTTGTCGGCAAAAAGTTCAGGAATGCGGCTTTCCCAAAAGGCGTGGATGCCAATTTGGTCACTCAATTGGCCGTTGTAGTTTTTGGTGGTGTGCAGGGGCACGTGGGCGTCGCCAATGTAGTGCCCAATTTCCGCCGACAAGCGCAGGATGGCCGCCACATTGCGGGTGTAAAACGCGTCGGTGAGGCGTCGTTGCATGTGCAGGAGATTGTAAGGCAATACCCCATGTTCCGATAAGCGGTCTTTGGCGAAAATGCTACGGCAAGGAAGTGTAATGCCCAATACTTTGGCCAAACTGTCGGGCTCCACCTGCCAGATGTCTTCATAATACTGGGGAAAAATATGCTGGTTGTAAAAAGTCTGGTAATCTTTGGTACTGATGCCTTGCAGGCCAATGCTGCGGTTGTTTTCA
Organism: Haliscomenobacter sp.; assembly: GCF_016718685.1. Classification (GTDB taxonomy): domain Bacteria; phylum Bacteroidota; class Bacteroidia; order Chitinophagales; family Saprospiraceae; genus Haliscomenobacter. The sequence goes on from NZ_JADKCX010000039.1 coordinate 40,962, forward strand.
GCGCCCAACAGGCGGCCGTTTTCAAAACGCGTCGCCCCTTCACCAATGATCTTGACGGTATCTCCACGCAAATCGACGAGGTAAACATCGGTGTAGTGGGCCAAAGCCTCGTTCCAACCACGTGGGAGATTTTCAAAAGGCGCTTTGCCGTATTGGTCCAAATCGATGAAATGCCGTGGCCCTTCGTGGCGAGTGGCGTAACGCCGTTTGTCGGGATCTACCGCGTGCTCGGTGATGTATTCAATGTTTTGTTTGTAAAAGGGAATCAATTCAGCAGGCAAGGCAAACACTGCCAGCCGATTGATGCGGCGGTGGCCGAAGAAGCCCCATTGGGGTTCTGGTTCGGGCTTGATGGCAAAAGCGCTGATTGAGACTAAAGAGAAGGAAGAATGTGGTTAGGATTTTCATAAAGCTAAAGTACACCGCTCAACGTATAAAATCAAAAGCTAAAATTGATTATTGCGGTGCCAGATTTACCAGATTCAGGGAGGTTGGTTTGTAAATCTTAGAAAAACTCATACCCCCGCAACACCTTTCGAAACACCCGATCCTGGATCAGCATAAAATCCCCGGAACTGTGATCTACAAAATAACGCTCCACGGTGGCACCGTCAGCGCTGATCCATTGCCCCGTTTTGGGGTCGAGCGAAACCACTTCATCCGGGAAAATGGGATACAATTTGGCACGGGTCGTTTTGCCAGCTTTATTTGTCAGGGTGATGATGCCAAAAGGCACAATTTGTCGCACCGAATCTTTGGCGGGCGTTTCATTCTCAAAGGCTTCGGCTACCAGGCTTTCGAAGCCGATCAAAAACGCCTCGGCGCTGCCCTCACGGTAAGGCGCAGGGATGACCGGGGTGATGGCGTAAAAAGGTTTGATCTCGAAGTCATTGCTTCCCTTGCGTTCTAACTTGAAAGAGCGGTTTTTTTGCTTGGGGTATTCGATGCTGACCGCTTGAATGTTGTCGGGGTTTTCGGCAAACACGGTTTTGTCGCGCCAATCGTCGCCGCGCAGGTTGTAGCGGTAGCGGATGTTGCCTTCCCAGCCGGGAATGTGGCATACAAAGGGCTGGTCAAAACCGTCCATGATCATGTACACGCCCCGTTCGTCCACAGTGCCTCCACCCACATAGTAGGTCTTGATGGGTTGCGTTCCCGATTCGTATATTTCTACCTTGATGCCTTCACCCGCCAGGTTTTTGACAATATTCGGTACGGCAGCTTTGGCCGGGATGTGGTCAATTTCTACCCGCTGAATGGCATCCAGTAAGTTGTCGATGGCGTTGGGGCGCGCTTTGAATTTTTGATTGTAGATCCAGTCTGCGCCGCGTTTTTCCAACAAGGTAGTTTCCCCATCGCGCTGAGCGATGAATATTTTTTGAATTTTGGTGGTATTCTTGACGGCAAAATTACGCTCAGCTTTCAGTCCACGCATGAGGGCGTCTTCACGGTTGAAGTAAACGTAACCCAACGCGCTGATGCCCAGGAGAAAAAAAGCAAACAAAAGCCAGGTCGTTCGATTCATTTTTTTAGTTGAAAAGTTGAAGGGTTGAAGAGGTTGAGAAGTTACCGCGACCTCGACTTGAACGAGGCTCGTCAAAAGCTTGTGGTGGCCTCATCTTCAACCTCTTCAACTTTCTCAACTCCTGCATACCGTCTTTTCCGCCACCAGCCATAAATACTTCCAAAAATGCCCAGAATCAAGAGTGGAAAAACAATATTCACCAATTGCCACCAGGATTTTTCGCCCTGAGCACGGGTGGTATCCAGCATCCGCAGGCGCACTTCTTTGCCACGTGCAGCGATGATGCCGTTTTGATCGAGCAGGTATTCCACGGCGTTTTGCAAAAATTCTTTATTTGCGTAAAAGAAATTTTCCACTTCGTTGTAGCCCAGCGGAATCACCTGATCGCGGGTTTTTAGGTATTTGTTTTTGGCTACATCGCCATCGGCTACTACAATTTGCCGGGTTGGGCTGCTCACGTTTTTATAGGTTTGCCCCAATTGGGCCAGGCCACTTTGCATTTCGGGCGTGATGCGGTTCTCGTACATGGAAGGAAAAGTACCTTCCAGCGCTACTGCTAAAACCTGAGGCCCTTTATCAAATTTGACTGGATCGATGTAGCGCAAAAAATCCAAACTCAAACGCACGGGTAAATACTGCAAACGGGTACGGGGAGTGGTCGTCAACAACACCGACTTTTTTACGGGTGTTTTGGTACGCACTGCCGTATCGATGGTACTGGCAAACAACATATTGACCGGAGCCACCGATTTTGACACCGGGTGGTCGGCGTTCGATACGGTCAAGATATGATAAGGAAACGCAATCGGTTGTCGCTGTTGCCGCTCGCCCTGTTTGCCCGTGGCCACCCAAATGGGCGAGCACTGGAGGTCGAGTACCAGATTGGGTTGAATGCGCACCCCATAACGAAACAAGAGGTCTTCCACATTGAGTTGATAATCGCCGGGGATGTACTCAGGACGGGAAAAAAGGCTGTCTTTGTCCATGCGCACCATGTCCAGTAACCAGAGAATTTTACCGCCGTTCATCACGTATTGATCAATTTTGAACTTGTCTTTTTCGGAAAAAGCGGTCAAGGGTTTGGCCACTACCAGAGCCGATATTTCGGAATTGATGTAGGGCACACTGTCGAGGACAATGGTGCCGGTATTGCAAAATTTGCGCAGAGATCGTTCAAAATCAGCTCGTTCTGTTTCAATGATTTCGCCATGCCCCTGGGTGAACAATACACTGGGTTTGGAGACTTGTTGCAATTTTTGAATGGCATTGGCCAGTTTGTATTCGAGCAAGGAAACCGCATTGTTGAGTACGACCTCGGAAGAGAGGGTAGGGTCCTGGTTTTCCATCAAATTCACGGAAAAATTGCGGCCTTTGTAATTGACGATCGCGTAGGGAAACACGGGCGTATCGTCGCGTTGGGCACCTTTTACTACAGTGAAAGACATGGGAGACATTCCTTCTTTGCTCAATTGCTCCATGCGGGCGTTGACCTGTTCGGTTTTGCCCTCCAGTGGATTTTCAAAGTCGTAATCCACCAAAGCGGACAGGCCACGAAAATCATCCAGGATGTCGATGGTGGAGGCACGCAGGCGCTTTAGTTCAGCGGGAAGTTTACCATCCAGCAAGACTTTGATGTACACCACCTCGTCGAGGTCACGCAACAGGTTTTTGGTGCCCTCGGTGAGGGTGAAGCGCTTTTCCTCGGTCAGGTCAAAAGTGCGGTATAGGGCAAAATTGCCCAGTCGGGCATTGGCCAAAATATTGATGAAGACCACTATCCCCAGAAAGAGGCCCATTTGGAGGAGGGATTGTCTTTTTTTATTGCTGCTCATACTTATTTACCATTTTCTTCTCTCAAGCGAAAAAAGGGTTAACGCCAGAAAAAGGATGCTTACCGAAAAAAAGTACACCACGTCACGGGTATCAAGGATGCCCCGACTGATGGAATTGTAGTGGTAATCGATGCCCAGTTTTTGGATCAAATCATCGAGACGGCCAACGAATACAGGTAGTTTACTAAAATAATAAAACCCGTAGTAGAACATGAAACACAAAAAAGTAGCCAATAGAAAGGCCAAAATCTGGTTGCTGCTCAGCGAAGAGGCAAATATCCCGATGGAGGCGAAAATGGCCGCCAATAGAAACAAGCCAAGATATGAGCCGAAAATCGCTCCCGCGTCGAGGTTACCTTGTGGGGAGCCAAGTTGGTACACCGTATAGTAATATAGGACAGTGGGGAAAATGGCGAACAAGACAACTGCCAGTGCCGCAAAATACTTGCCCAGGATGATGTCGATCTCCCGCACAGGTTTGGTGGCCAAAAATTCGATGGTTCCGGTTTGTTGTTCTTCGGCAAACAGACGCATGGTAATGGCCGGAATGAGGAACAAAAACACCAATGGAGCGGTGTCGAATAAGGGGGCCAAGGTGGCAAATTTGTTTTCCAGAATGCTGGAATCGGCAAATACAAAAACAAACAGCCCCAGAATCACCAGAAACACAGCGATGGCGATGTACCCAATCAAGGAACTGAAAAAAGTGTTTACTTCTTTTTTAAAGATCGTCCACATATGTTTACTTTAAAAAGAATGGATTTTGTTCGTTGTAGGCCACGATGATGCGGGGCATGGTTTTTGGGGCTTTTTCAGGAGAGAGTTCCTCTACTGCTTGTTGTGCACCTGGGTAGTCTTGCACCCAAATGGCCAGATTCTCTTGGGTCAATGGTACAATTTCCCCGGTTGCTAAACGCAGCATTCGTTCCCGCACCACGGTGTCTACATTTTTGATCTTGCCTTTGCGGAAAGGGATGCCGGTATCCGGGAAATACGCTTTGATTTCAACCATCCGTTCTTCCTCGGTTTCGTAAGAAAACAGGCAGATGTTGCCGACTGTCTGGAAAGCGGTAAAAATGGCCAGCTTGCGTTTGGTGCTGTCCGAAGATACCCGAATGTAAGGTCTTCCTCGCCAGCACAAACCCCAGATGGAATCCATGCGTAGCGTGTCACCTTTTTTGAGCCGAATCCAGTCTACTTCGACAGTGTGTTTGTTTTCGTTCACGACCGCCGAAAGTTCAACTGTGGACATCAAAAAATGTGGTTTGTCGGATTGAAGATCTTCCAAACTCAGGTAAATACCATCTTGAAAAGTATGGCCGGACTTGACCGCCACCCGGTTTTGGCCAGTGGCAGTGCTGCAGCACAAGGCAGCAAAAAATCCGATGCAGGTGAGCGCTCTGATCATGTTGTTTTTGCAGTCAATTTTTGGAAAACATCCTCCACGGAGTAGGCTTCTTTGTGCATCTCGATGAGGGTCAAGCCCTGGTCTACCGCAAAACGAAATACTTCCGGGCGGATATCGGCTTTGGAATCCCCCAGAAGCTGCCAATTGTTCGGTGATATTTTTTTAACGGAATGAACCCCCTTGATTTTTTTCAACAACTCCGCTTTGATCTCTTCTAAAAAGGCGACGCTGACTATTGATTCTCCTTTGATCAGGTTGGGCAATTCCTCGATGCGGTTGTCGGCGACAATTTTGCCATTGTTGATGATCAGCACCCGATTGCAGATGGCTTCTACCTCTTGCATGATGTGGGTAGAAAAAATCAGGGTTTTTTCTTTGCCCAGCTGTTTGATGAGGCTACGGATTTCGGCCAACTGATTGGGGTCGAGTCCGGTTGTGGGTTCATCCAGAATCAACACCTCGGGGTCGTGGAGCATGGCTTGAGCCAGGCCCACCCGTTGGCGGTAGCCTTTAGATAAGGCCCCAATGAGTTTGTGTTGTTCTTTTTCCAGGCCGGTGAGGCCAATCATGTCTTTGACCCGCTGCGCTGGTTGTTTGAGGTCGTGTAAGCCGGCTACAAATTGCAGAAACTCCTTGACATACATATCTTTGTACAAAGGGTTGTGTTCGGGCAGGTAGCCGATGCGTTTGCGCACCTCCAGCGGGGATTTGCTTACATCAAAGCCACAAACTTCGGCATCACCTCCGGTTTGGGGAATGAAGCCGGTAATGATCTTCATGGTGGTGGTTTTCCCTGCACCATTTGGGCCCTAAAAAACCTAAAATTTCCCCTTTGCCTGCTACAAAAGAGACCTGATCGATTGCTTTTTGTTCTCCGTAAACTTTTGTCAAACCTTTGACTGTTACCGACATGCTGTTGTGTTTAGTAGACTTGCCGCGCAAAACTAAGGAACTGAAACGAAATAAAGGTACAGATTTGAGTCGGTTATTTCGTTTCTGTTCCTTAGAAAGGGCTGACTCTAAACGGCAAATTTTGACGTTTAGGATGAATAGAAGGCAGTTTTTTTTATTTTTTGTCAAATGAGTCTGGATAAATGTCTGTTTGGCAACCTTTTTGAATCGCTAAGTGTAGCGCTCCTTACATTTTGGGGTGCGGATTGATTCTACTTTTGCACAAAATTATTCATCAAAACACCTTTAATCATGCCAAAGCTTTCTATTTCATTGATCCTGTCACTGATCGCAGCGATCATCTTGCTTCAAACGCTTTTTTTTAAATTTACTGCTCATCCGGACAGTGTTTACATTTTTACTCAACTGGGGATGGAACCTTATGGCCGTATCGGCATTGGAGTCGCCGAATTGATTACCGCAATTTTGTTGATTGTACCCCGCACACGGCCATACGGTGCGGTGATTGGCCTGGGTGTCATCAGCGGAGCGCTGTTTTTTCACCTCACCAAGTTGGGTATCAATGTCAACAATGATGGTGGTAAATTATTTGGACTGGCCTTGGCCACTTTTGTATGTTGTTTGGGAGTCGTTTTTTTGGAACGAAAAAAGTTACCCATCTTGAATAAACTGTGATAAATGTAGCGTAGAGCACCCAACACCCAATTCATGTTCAAAAATAAATTGGGTGTATTTATTCCTTTTGTTGTGCCCCCTTTTATGTGGTTGCAAGATTTAAATTAATGCCTATCTTTACTAGTGTCTTATAATACTATGATCATGAAGCCCATATTGATTGTTTTTCAGCTTACTGTTTTACAGCAGTTTTATTATTGCTCAGTCCTCAGGCGATGATCTTGCCGACAAAAAAACGCAACTCAACCAGTATCTTTCCCAGGCAGAACAATTGTCTGCCCAGGGGAACTACGCCCAGGCGGCAGAGGTAAGCTCCAAAGCGGTTGATATCGCCACCCAGCTTTACGACTTCACCTACCTTGCAACTGCCCTGAATGTACATGGCAAGGCTTTGAATGGCATGGGAGGCAAACAAAAGGTCAAGGCGGTGGCTGAGCTCGAAAAGAGTTTGCAATTTGCCAAGAGCAAAAAAAAATGCTTGATTTGCAGCGGGAAAACCTGGAGATTCTGGCCATTATTGCCCGCGAACGTGGTAAAGACCGCGACTTAAAAGAATACACCGATCAGCTGTCGGCATTGAACGGAGTAGCAGTTCCATTGCCGCCTAAAGCGCCCACGGTTGTATTGGAAAAAGGGGTACTCAAAGAAGAAAACGCCAAATTGTACGAGCAGGTGGCCATTTTATCTTCAGAACTCTCCAATAGCCATATGACCAAGTCACAATCGGTACAATCGCTGGACCGGGAGCGCCGCAAGTTGGTGGACATCATTAGTTCTCAACAAGCTGCCATACAGGACATGAATGAAAAACAGGCCAAAGCTGCCTTGTTGTTGTTGCAACAGAAAAAAATGGTGGACTCCCTTTCTTTTTTGAAAGCAGTAGATTCAATTCAACTGGCCTCCAAGCAAGCTGATTTGGATAAAAAAGAAGCCGAGCTTGGTTTGAAAAAAAGTGAAAGGAATCTGATTTTATTGTTTACTGCACTGATTGCACTGATTTCCCTTGGCTTGTACAATCGTTTTGTGGACATCAAGCGCAACCACGCTGTGCTGGAAGAAAAAAACAAAATCATTCAGGAAGAACGCCAACGTTCCGAAACACTTTTGCTGAATATTTTGCCAGCTTCGATTGCGGAAGAGCTCAAAAAACATGGCCAGGCGCATACCCGTCGGTACGATAGTGTTTCGGTGCTTTTCGCTGATTTTAAAAATTTCACCAATATAGCTGAAAAACTTACCCCGGAGGAATTGGTGTCCGAACTGGATTTGTGCTTTAAAGCTTTTGATAAAATTGTAGGCAAATACGATCTGGAAAAATCAAAACGATCGGCGATGCCTACATGTGCGCTGGCGGATTACCCGACCCCTTTCAAGCGCCTCGGTAAAAGTGATTCCAGGCTGCTTTTGAAATGCAAATTACCTCGAAGTACTCAAAGGCCAACGCATTGCCGAATGGCCCTATTTCGAAGGCGCTTACTTGGCATCCACACCGGACCAATTATCGCCGGGGTCGTGGGCGAAAAGAAATTTGCCTACGACATTTGGGGCGATACCGTGAATGTTGCCGCCCGGATGGAATCCAGCAGTGATGCGGGTAAAGTGAACATCTCTGCTTCAACTTACCAGCTGGTCAAAGACCAGTTCAAGTGTGAGTACAGGGGCAAAATCAGCGTGAAGAATAAGGGTGAGGTAGAGATGTACTGGGTGGAAAATTGAAATTTATTCGCTGATTTTCTTGATCGGCGTCAGCATTACCTTACGAAATTCGACTTCTGCGCCTTCTGCTTGCAGTGCAATCTGACCTTTGGTAGCGGTTGCGCCAAAGCCGTGGTTCACCAACACCTCATTTAGCCAGACTTTCACTTCTGCGTCGAGGCATTCGATCTTCATGCTGTTCCACTCACCCAAGGGCTTCTCTGTGCCATCGGTGAGGTTGACAATACGACGTTCCTTGCCTTCGGTGATGCCCCATTTTTCTTTGGGGCCGCGTCTTTTTTCCATTTCAGGTACACTGATGTCTTCCACAATGCACCAAAAATCTCCTGCATTTTGGTGCATCATTTGTACTTCAATGGATTTGGGAAACATGCTGTACAGTGCACGCGGAGTAGAGGCGTGTACCAATACGCCGCAATTGCCCGGTTTTCCGGCAAAACGGTATTCTACTTCCAGCCGATAGTTTTGGTGAATGGCATCAGTGATGAGGTGCCCATTGGGGTTGCCCATACTGACCAGCAGGCCGTTGCGGATGAGGAATGGGCTGACAGCTTGCGGGTTTTTGTCCAGTTCAGGAACATCGACGTGCCAACCGCTAAGGTCT
>NZ_JADKCX010000040.1 GCF_016718685.1 Haliscomenobacter sp.
AAATTTTCAAAATGCTGAACGCACTTCACTCAACAAGTCCGCAAACTCCCCCGCTAAATGTCGCCGTGTGAACTGCTGAATGCCCTCAGCACTACCTTGTAATGCTCAAGTCTGATAGGCCGCAAAAAAATGGAGAATACTGTTTTTTAGCCCCTGCACATCTTCGTAATTGTGCAGTGCTCCGCCTTTGGTCAGTTCGATGACTTTAGCCGAATCACTGTCGCGGGGGCCAATGGCCAACAATGGGCGCCCTGAGCCCAAGTATTCGTACAACTTGCCAGGAATGATCGTCCGGGCATTGGGGGAATTGTTGATCAACAGCAAATTGACTTGTGATTGTTGCTGGTATTTTACCGCTTCGGCGTGTGGCACAAAGTCGATGAATTCGGTATGGTCTTGCAGGCCATAGCGCTGAACGGATTCACGCACTGAAAAATCAGTAGGCCCGATCAAGCGAATTTTAAGCGATTTTTTAAATCGGGCGCTTCGTCCAAAGCTGCTTTTACCGCCTGCCAAAACACTTCGGGGTTGCGGTCCTTGTTCATGGAGCCAATGTGCGCAATGGAAAAATCGGCATCCAGTACAGCAGATTGGGCCTGGGTGAAATCGGCATCATCAAATCCATTGGGGATCACGGCGATGTCTTGGCGACCGCACAAGGCGACAAATTCCTCGCGCGAGCGCCAGGTAACGGCTACAACACGGGAGGCAGTTTTGAGCACTTTTTGCTCCAGGGCTTTGTGGCGAGCGTCGGCCCAGGAACTCAGGCGCAGGTCTTTGTAAAAATCGATATTGGTCCAGGGATCGCGGAAATCGGCAATCCAGGGAATGCCCGTAGCCCGGTGAACTCCTTCGGCGATCAGGTGCATGCTGTGCGGGGGTCCGGTGGAAACAATCGCATCTACCGGGTGATCCCGCAGGTACTTACTCAGGTATTTGATCGAGGGTTTGATCCAAAACATGCGGGCATCGGGGATGAAAAAGTTGCCCCGAATGAACACCGATATTTTTTGGGCCAGGCTTTCTTTTTTACCCTCATTGATGAACCCGGAGTAGATCTTTTCTTCTTTTTTGCGGCCTAAAAATTGCTTGTACAATTGATAAGGCTCCCAAATTGGCGTCTTGACCACCTGCAAATCGGGCGCAACTTCTCTGGCCAAACTTTCATCAAATGCAGCCGTTTCTCCGTTTGAAGGGGTGTACACAATGGGTTCCCAGCCGTATTGGCGGATGTATTTGGTCATTTTGACCCAACGCATGACCCCGCCACCGCCTGCTGGAGGCCAATAATAGGTAATCAGTAGAAATTTCTTCATGGGAAGTTGAATAAGTGTGTGTTTGAGCTGGCAAAATGGATTTGGCTATTTGCTCAACACGGGCACCCGACTCACCTTCACCTCAAACTTCCGCGCTACGGGCACCTCTTTTTCTTCGAGATACTCCTCCTGCCGAAAAGTTTTCACCAGTGCTACAGCTATGACCCGCAAACGCGCGTCGATGGCCTCGATGTAGTTGTCGTTGCCCATTTCAAAATTGAGTACACCCTGGGTATAAGTATTGTGGCGTGCATACGCCGCCGGGCCATCACCCGAGTCCAGCAATTTATTCTCTTTGGCCAACACGCGGTATTTGATGTTGTTGCCCCCGCGTGGCACCGTGAAATAGCTTACCCCATCCAGGGCCAAAGAAGCCAAGGCACCGTAGGGACCGGCCAAATAGCCCAGTTTACCCGCCGCACTAACGGCATTTTTACCCAGAGTGGCCAAACGATTGGCTTCGCTGTATTGTTTTTCGGCCTGTTCGCCCGAGCCAATCCAATAAGCCCAGGCAATGACTTCGTAGGAGCGATCCGTTTCGTACTTGTTGCCGGGCAAGGTTACCGGTACTTTGCTGGTTGTAGAGCCCGACCAATTGGCTTTGGCCGCGATGCGTTCGGTTTTGTCCACCAAACTTACAATGGCGGTATCCGTACGCACCAGTACCCGACGGGTTTGTTTCACCATCTGTTTTTCAAAGCGGGCATCGTTGTTTTGATACACCGTATCGAAACGTTCCACCCATTTTACTGCGGTGACAAACGTACGGGTTTTTTCGGTTTGGGGAATGCGTTGAATGCGCACTTTAATCGTGCGGTCTTTTTTGGTATCGCTGCGAAAACGAAAACGGTACACTGCGGCTTTGGGTACCTCCAGCGTTTTTTCTTTGATGGCAGCCGTATTCAGTTCTCTGAATTTTACATTGCTGGGAAATTCGGTTATCTCCACTTCGGCCAATACCGCGCCAACACTTTCGGAAAAGCTGAACACGATTTTATCTCCCGCCGCAAAGCCGTAAAACAGCTCTTGTTCTTCCTTGTTGGAAAACTGCAAACTTAAGTCACATACCTCGACGGGCTTTTGACCAATCCCAACAATCGGGATGCCTAAAGTTGAAAGGAGGAGAAAGAAAAATAGGTTTTTCATCTTTAGATGTTTTAGGGTTCGAGGGTTGCGCGGTTTTGGGTTTGTCAGCGACCCCGAACCTCGAACAAACCTAAAATTTATTTTGTTTCCCATAAAAGATATTCCAGCACCTTACCCGTAGCCGCTTCACCCGAAAGCCGGAAATCGTCTTTTTCGCCACGGTATTTACCGGCTTCGCCCGTATTGGTGGCGTCGGGGGAAGCGCCTTTGCGGGTTTCTGCGCCAATCAGTTTTTTGGTGCCATAATAAAAACGGTTTTGTACAAAGCCGTCCTCGGTTAGCGCGATCTCTTTGAGGTAAACCGGGCGACGATCCTTCAGGTAGTACCACGACTCCACTTTTGGTGCTTTACAATACACCAATTGTGGCGCTTCCTGGTTGGAATACACGGTTACATCAACTTTTTCCTTTCCGTCAGCTTCAAAAACGTAAACCGGCCCAGCCGCCCTTAGGCTATCCATCTGGTTGTCAATGCTTTTTACCAATTTTTCGATTTCGGCAATCGACTCAGGTCCAGTGATCGGAGGAGCTTCCACCGTCAATAAGTCATTGTCACCAAGACCTTGGGTTTCCGCATCATTTTTAGCATCGTTTTTGCAGGCCATCGTGCCCATCAATACCAACAAACTTAGTAGTACAATTCTTTGGTTTTTCACTTTGTTAAAATTTAAAACGATTAAACATGCTCTCAAACGCCAAGAGTGCATTAGTAATTATTTCTCCGCAGCATTGGATTGTCCAGGGGCGTTGGTGGTGTACAAAATCAGCGCGGAATTCCCGGGCACCAAAACCCCGGAATTGCGAATAACTGGCGGGTTTTTTACGTCAATTAGTTCACCATTGCCCACAACTTTCCATTCGGCCCGGGGCAAAATTACGGGATGTACCTGATCGGAACCATTGTAGATGACCGCAATCGTGTGCCAGGGGTCACCATTGGCGTGATTGGACAATATAAAGCCGGTCAGGTTTTCCTCGGTGGTTGGGATGAATTTCAAGTGCTCCCGGATCATGGCCGCCGAAGTCATTCTAAAGGCGGGATGGGCTTTGCGCAGGGCAATCAGGCCTTTGACGTAGTCAAATATTTCTTTGTACTGGTATTTACGGGTCCAGTCCAATTGATTGACTTCATCCGGTTTGTTGTAGGAGTTTTCCTCCCCTTTTTTGGTCACGACCATTTCTGTACCGGCATGTAAAAAAGGAACCCCTTGCGCCGTGAGTACCATCGTCACCGCCAGGCGATACATTTTGATTCGCTCTTCATCCAGCAGCATGGGGTTATTGATGGCCAAACGATCCCAGAGGGTGTGGTTGTCATGGCAGGAGGCATAACTAATGGTCTGATCAGGTCCATTGGCCCAGGCAGCTTTGGAATAATTGACTTTGGAATAATCTACCTCCGGATGCCAGGTGGAAGCCACTACTCCGAATTTTACACTTTCTTTCAAACCGGCCTTCCCACTCACGAAACCTTTCTCCTTGTGGGTAAATACGTGCCCGCGGATGGCATCGCGCAGATCATCGCTGAATGCGGCGATCTTGTCCAGTTTCAGGACGTTGGCTTTGATCGCCTTTTGGTCATCGGGCAAAGGGGAAGCCCCCGCCGTCCAACCCTCTCCGTACAAAAAGATGCTCGGATCGATGGCATGAACCGCTTTGCTGATCTGGTTCATGGTTTCAATGTCATGAATGCCCATCAAATCAAAACGGAAGCCGTCAACATGGTATTCTTTCACCCAATGCAGTACCGACTCAATGATGAACTTACGCACCATCGGCCGCTCGGAAGCGGTTTCATTGCCGCACGCCGAAGCGTCAGAAAAACCGCCTTTATCATTTTGGCGGTAATAGTAACCGGGTACAAGTTGATTGAAATTGGATTTGTCGGTCACCCCCGTGTGGTTGTACACTACATCCATCACCACCCGAATGCCACTGTTGTGCAGGGCACGCACCATTTGTTTGAATTCCCGGATGCGGGTAGCGCCATCTTCAGGATTGCTGCTGTAGCTACCTTCAGGCACATTGTAATTCTGGGGATCATAGCCCCAGTTGAATTGTGGCTCATCGAGCCGGGATTCATCCACAGACATATAATCGAACACCGGCAAAAGATGTACATGGGTGATGCCCAATTCTTTGAGGTGTTCAAGTCCGGTAAACTGCCCTTCGGGATTGCGGGTTTTTTCTTCGGTAAGGCCGAGGTATTTTCCCTTATTGGTGATCCCCGAAGAAGGGTGGGTCGACAAGTCGCGCAAGTGCAACTCGTATAAAATGATGTCAGTCGGATTTTTTAAGGCTGGACGGTTATCAAAATCCCAGCCCACCGGGTTGGTCAGTTTGAGGTCGACCACCTGGGCCCGCTTGCCGTTGGTACCCACAGCATAGGCATAGGGGTCGGGTACTTCATCCATCCATTTCCCATCTATTTGGGCCTGAAAGGTGTAATAACGTCCTTGTAAGTTGCCTTTTACGACTGCCCCCCAAGTTCCTTGAGGGCCCTTCTTCATCTTGATGGTTTTGCTGGCTTTGCCCCCCATTCCTGTTTCATAAAAGCGGAGCAGCAATTGTGTAGCTGGAGGAGACCAGACTTTAAAAGCCGAAGATTTGGCAGTGTAGGTTAAACCAAGGTCTTTGCCTTCGTAAACCGGATATTCGTTAAAATTGCTTTCACTCAGATCCATTGCAGCAATGGAAAACAGACCTAGAACCATAAGGCCAAATTTTGCTAATCGATTCCTCATAACCTTGCGGATTTTAAGCATAAGGTAAAACTCATGCTGTCGAGGCAAAACTAGCAAAATTTGGAGGGATTTACGCTATCGGTTTATCCTTTGATATTCTCCAGTGGTGCGCTGGCCCCCCTCACATCAGTGGGCGTTGGTGAACCACCAAAACGTTCCAATGATATGGCAAAAGCTGCAGGTTTTTGATCAAACTTAAAGGAAATTACCCCTTTTTGGATGTCTTCCCAACTAACCACGCCAATACTAACCGGAGCTGCTTGTCCTTCAACAAAAGCCCAGAGCTGGTACTGCTTCCCACTACCAGGATAGCTCAGATCGATTAAATCCAAATGAGCAAAGCGCTGGCTTTGATTCCAGTACACTGCCGCAATGGGTTGTTTTTTGGTGGCATCTATGTTCTTGACTACCACTCGTTTATTTCCTTCTTGTTGGCGAAGAATGGTCAATTGTTTGTCCGCAAACGCTAAATCTTTGGCGCAGTCTTGTTCCTTGGAGCGCAAAGCCCATAGTTCTTGCTGCAGTTTATCTGCGTTTAGTTGAGCGGTTTGTTTTTCCATAAACATCCAGCCTGCGAGAGCCAGACCCACCACTGCTGCGGCAATTGGCAACCAGGCCACACTTTTTCGGGGCAATGCCTTCACTTCCTTCAAGGAGGGGTCGGGCGCAGTCGTAATCGCAGGTAGGGCTGCTGTTTCAGCCAAAATATTGGATAAAATATAGTCTGGGGGGGTCAAGCCCTCCATAGTATGGTATGCACCCATTGCATTTTCCACCTCTGCGATCTCGTTCTGAATCTCTGGATATTGCGCGGCCAGTTTTTCCACTGCCTCCCGTTCGGCTTCACTCAATTGATCAAAAACATACAACTCTATGACTCCGCTATCCAAATACTCCTGAATATTAAATTGTTCCACTTGCTAGAGGATTAATGGTTATTTATTTCTTTATGAGACATTGCATTTCGCTCAAAACGAACACACCTTGGAGATTCATTGAATCTGCCTTTGGTTTTGTCTCATATTGCTTCGGTTCACACATTCTCGTTACGCAAAATTTTACGCAGTTGGGTAATGGCCGCTCGGGCACGGGTTTTTACCGTTCCCAGCGGAATCCCCAGAAGTTCCTCCACTTCTGACTGCGTATAATTTTGATAGTATAAAAGGTCAATCATTTGACGGTGACGTTCATCCATGCGGTCAAGCACATTGCGCAAACCGACATCCGGGATGCGCGCTTCTGATTTGGGACCCTTACCATCTGATACGAGGTAATCCATCTGATCGGTTTTCGATCGTTGCGAAACAACCCGCGAACGGGTGTGATCCAAAGCGGCATTTTTGGCAATGCGCATCATCCAACCCAGTAAGGAACCTTTATCTTCCTGATATTGGTGTCCTCTTTGCCATATTTTGAGAAAGACGTCCTGAAGGATCTCCGCAGCGTCTTCCTGATTTCCGATAGTCTTTACGATTAAGCCATACAAGGATGAAGAATAACGTTGATAGAGCATGGGAATTACGGCACGGTCACTGTTCTTGACCATTTCAATGAGTTGATGTTCCGGGAATGTGGTTTTTTGTTCCATAAAAAGATTTATCGAATTCTGCGTCAAGGGTGGTCTAGTAGCTTGTTCACAACCAAATTATGGTTGGTTTGTAAAATACAGGTAGCCCAACTTTCTGCGAATCAGAATAGGCAAGATAAAAAAATTAGGTCTTAAGGCAAAAAAAATAGATATTTAGTAACGCAGAAAAATTTACTTTCCGATTTTGGGTTTTGAATAGGAAGTCGAACGGTTCATTTCATGTGAACTTCCTATTCAAAAGCCTCAAAAAAATCGGGAAGTAAATTTTTGCGTCATACTTAATGAAAAAAGCGTTAGCAATTGAACATTTTTGAGATCATCAACAACCCTTTTGGCACTTTTGTTCTGGGATTACTGGTCGCAACTGGTGTAGGTTCCATCATTGGTTTGGAACGCGAGTTCAATACCCATCACGATGTAGCGCATTTGGGGGGCTTGCGCACCTTTACCCTGATTGCCGTAGCGGGTTTTATTGTGGGCATACTGGCTCAACAGACCCATGTCTATTTTTTGCTCGCCGGGCTGCTTGGATTTATTGGTTTGTTAAGCATTGCGTATTACATTCAGGCCCTCAATCAACGTTTGGGGCTGACAACTGAGTTGGGCATGCTCCTGACCTTCTTGATGGGCATGTTGATTGCTTACAAGTTTATCCAGGAAGCCCTGGCCGCTGTTGTGATCATTACCACCATTTTGTCTTTAAAAGAACAGTTGCATGGAATTGTAAAAAAGTTGACGCAAGAAGAGATGTCGGCTTTTATCAAATTCATCATTCTGGCGCTGCTCGTCTTGCCTATGTTACCCAATCAAACTTTTGGTCCCGAAAATTCCATCAATATAAAAGACCTGGGTTGGATTGTCCTCGTGGTATTGACCTTCAGTTTTGGTGGTTATTTATTGCTCAAATTTGGCACCCCGACCAAAGGGATTCTGTTGTCGGCTTTGATTGGTGGGCTTTTTTCTTCTACCATGATCGCCTGGATATTTGCTTCGCGGAGCCGGGAAAAACCCGAATACGGCGCAGTATACGGTGCCGGAATTGTACTGGCATCTTCCGTAATGCTGGTCAGGGTGTTCATTTTGTGTTCAATTTTTGCTTTCCCAGTTGCCAAACTATTGCTACTCCCTTTGTCCCTGATGTTGTTTACGAGCATCATTCCGGCTTTCATCAGCTGGAGAAAAGAAGAAAAAGCTCAAACCGGAGCCATTGTAGCGGGCAATCCGCTGGACGTCAAAAATGCCTTATTCTTTGCAGGTTTGTACATTGCCACTACCTTGTTGATGTACTATAGCCGCGAATGGTTAAGCGAGTCGATGGTTTACGCTACTGCTGCCGTTACGGGTATCGCCGACATCGACGCCATTACCCTGAGTACGGCTAAGTGGGCATCGCAACACACTGACCAACATCGCATGGCAGTGAACTTGATCCTGACCGCCATTTTTTCCAATTCTATTTTCAAACTATCGGTAAGTTTGATCCGCGGCGTCCCGGCATTGAGAATTGCTGCTTTAAAAGGATTTGGACTGGTCATCGCCACGGGCCTTCTTTATTTATTTCTCAGCTGATAGACTTGCCGCAAGTTTTCCGGCATCCCGGCTAAAAAACGAATTGAGGTAACGAATCAGCTCTTTTTTTACCGAATCACTTAAATGAGGAAATGAGTTGACATATTGATTCATGCCATTCTGTTTTTCCCGATAAAGGCGTAAGGTTGCCTCTAAAATGGTTTTATCGGCTTTTAAACCCATAAAAGCCCGATCGCGTACGGTTTGGATGTTGGTTCCGGTAGCGGGTACGGCATACCCGGCATTGACAAATCCACTAAAATCAAAATCGTGTGGAATAACTATGGTTTTCCCGCCTTTTAAGGGTTTAAAGTATTTGACATTTTTTTGCCCTTTTGTCACACTCCAATCGGTATTGCCAATCATGTACTGAAAAACCGCCACCTCGTTTTCACTTTTTTTATCGAGAGAATCTAGCGGAACCACAAAACAGTCTTTACATTCTTTAAGCTGCAAACGTTGCGAAATTTCAGCGTCGTCTTCCACTACAAAAGCAAAGCGCATTATTCTCTGATAAGGTTTGTTCGTATTGATGTACGTTACCTTGAGCAATTGGGTGCGGTAACTGTAGGGACTAATTTCACGATAAATGCCATAAGCCAGGTATTCGCGCAATAGATGCTCATCCGAATCATGGTCTTCAAAACAATGAGTCACCCATTTCAAATCATTAAAGTTGGCCAGGTTTCTGGCTTGCAATTCTTTTTTGGGGAACATGATTTTGATGGGTGGAAAATCACAAAAAAGTCGACGGTAACGCCCGCGCACCGATAGTTTTACTGACCAGGAAACGGAGTCACCGTTTTCTGCTTTGTACCTCATCATGGCGGGAAAAGTTTGGTCTTTCTTGCGAAACGTATTCAATGCATTAAAATCCAGTTCCAGGGAAACTTCCTGAGTTGGAATTTTACCGAGGGTTTCAAAGATGGAAGCGTTTTGTGCCTGTCCGACCGCCAAGGGCAGCAACATAATCAGTCCGACCAGCAGTGTATACCTCCCCTTGTTTCCAATTTTATTTCCCATAGTCATATATTTACAACATTTGACAAAGTTAATTCTCCTTGGGTTTCCAAGAGCATGTTTAAATAAAATTTCAGATTTAACCGCAATACTTACAAATTTTTATCTTTGTTCCCCAATTTAGATTTTTTAAAAGCCGTTTAAATTCAATAAGATTGGTTATTTTACCCAATCATAATCTGGAAAAGCGATGTTGAAGAGATTGCTGCAAAAAATATCGGGTAAAATGTTGCTGCTGCTGGGCCTTACTACGGTTTTATGGGCCTGCGGAAGCGCGGCACCCGTTGAATCGGCTTTGCCCGATAAACCCAAAAATATCATTTTGATGATTGGCGACGGGATGGGACTTTCTCAGATCAGTGCAGCCATGTACAGCAACAACAATCGCCTCAACATCGAGCAAATGCCCGTATTGGGTTTCCACAAATCGTATTCTTACGACGATCTGGTTACCGACTCCGCCGCAGGTGCCACGGCATTTGCCTGCGGCATCAAAACCTTTAATGGGGCCATCGGGGTTGATAAAGATACGGTGGGGGTTAAAACCATCCTTGAAGAAGCGGAAGAAAATGGTTTGGCAACGGGTTTGATTGCCACATCTACCATTGTCCATGCCACACCTGCTGCATTCATTGCACACGTCGTTTCCAGAGAACAATACGAAGAAATTGCGTCAGACATGATCAAAACGCAGGTTGACTTATTGATTGGTGGTGGCAAAAAGTATTTTGATCGCCGCGAGAATGACAGCCGCAACCTCTACGAAGAATATCAACAAAAAGACTACAAAGTCAGTGACTATTCACAAGAAGATATGCACGATATGCGCTGGGATGCTACCAGCAATTTACTCTACCTCACTGCCGACAAGCACCCGCTCAATGTGGGTGCAGGACGTGATTATTTGCCTTATGCCACCCGGCGTTCGCTTGAATTTTTGGAAAAACGCAGCAAAGACAAAGGCTTTTTCATCATGATTGAAGGGTCACAGATCGATTGGGCCTGTCACGCCAACGATGGCAAATTGGCCATTAAAGAAGCGCTTGACTTTGATCGGGCCATCGGTGAAGCGCTTAATTTTGCCCGCTCACGGGGCAATACCCTGGTCATTGTGACTGCCGACCACGAGTGCGGGGGGATGGCCCTCAACCCCGGTTCAAAAATGAATAAAATTGAACCTGCGTTTACAACCATCAACCACACGGCCAGTATGATTCCGGTTTTTGCCTATGGCCCAATGTCCAAACAATTCGCGGGTATTTTTGAAAACACCAGCATCCACAAAAAAATGCGCCAGGCCTTTGGTTTTGCCGAAACCAAAACCCAAACCTACCGCGGCAGTACCAGTGGTGGTAAAAATCCCTGACCGATTACATGGTGACCCAAAGATTTTTTAGCATCTAAACTGAACAATTCAAACGCTGTTTTATTATAAAGCAACAACTATCGCTGCGCGATTGTCATCTTAAGCGTATTTTTTAACAAGCGCTGAAGAAGACATCATCGCGCAACAGGTGCAAAATATAGTTTTATGAATGTTGAAACCTTGGAAAACTTACAACTGATCAAGGAAAGTGCCCGAGACTTTGCCGAAACCTACATTCGACCACACGTTATGGAGTGGGACGAGGTTTCACATTTCCCCTTGGACTTGTTTCACCGCATGGGGCATTATGGCTTTTTAGGCGTGTTGGTTCCCGAACACTACGGCGGCGCTGGACTTGGCTATCAAGAGTACATTACGGTAATTGAAGAAATCTCCCAGGTTTGTGGATCGATTGGACTGTCGGTTGCAGCGCACAATTCTTTGTGTACCAATCACATCCTATCTTTCGGAAACGAAGAACAGAAGCACCAATATCTGCCCAAACTGGCCTCGGGGGAATGGATTGGCGCCTGGGGACTCACCGAACCCAATACCGGCAGTGATGCTGGCCGCATGAAATGTGTGGCCGAGCGCGAAGGAGATTATTACGTCATCAATGGCAGTAAAAACTTCATCACCCACGGCGCTTCAGGCAATGTGGCCGTCGTAATCGTCCGCACGGGTGATTTGCTCGATAGCCACGGCATGAGCGCTTTTGTGATAGAGAAAGGTACTCCTGGTTTCCTGGCAGGCAAAAAAGAAAACAAACTCGGCATGCGTGCTTCCGAGACCGCAGAAATGATTTTTGACAATTGCCGTGTTCACAAAAGCCAAATGCTGGGCGAGGAAGGGGAAGGTTTTATTCAATCGATGAAAATATTGGACGGTGGCCGCATTTCCATTGCTGCCCTCTCCCTGGGTATTGCCAAAGGGGCCTACCTGGCTTCGGTTAAATATTCCAAAGAACGCCATCAGTTTGGGCAGGCCATTGCCAATTTCCAGGCCATCAGTTTTAAACTGGCTGATATGGCCACCAAAATTGAGGCCTCAGAATTGATGGTGCGCAAAGCGGGCGAACTGAAAGACCTGGGCCAAAACGTGACCAAACTTTCAGCCATGGCCAAGTATTTTGCCTCGGAAACCGCTGTTGAAGTGTCTACTGATGCCGTGCAAATCCATGGTGGTTATGGCTATATCAAAGATTTCCCGGTGGAAAAATTCTACCGTGATGCCAAGTTGTGTACCATCGGTGAAGGCACCAGCGAAATTCAGAAACTGGTGATCTCGAGGGAGATTCTGAAGGGAAGGTAAAATTTGCACTTCGCCTGCGGCGAGAATTGGCAAAGATGATTTCACCACGGATTCCTCAGATTTTCACAGATTTTTTGTCATATCCATAAAATCCGTGAAAATCTGAGGAATCCGTGGTGAAAAAAATCCGCCGCGGGCGGGGTGTTGCACTTTTACCAAAATATATTTTGTGCGCGGTGGTTATTCGTTTTCCTGAGTATGGAAAATGAGGAACAACAAAAAAATGCAGGTAAGCGAAAAAGCGGTATCCTGCGCATTCCATTCTTCCGACTGCCACATTAAAAACCACTCACCAGCAATGGCAGCAAATACAAAAAACCACAGCCCGATTCCTAAAGCGTAGCCCAGAGTAGACACCATTTTTGCCCGTTTGAACTGCTCCTGATCGGCTTTTAGATGGGTTGCCATTTTATAGGCTCCAAATAAACACAAAGAACAAACCGTCAGCTCCAAAGCAATAATACTGATGTAAAAAATATGATGCAAAATAGGGTTGTTGATGCTTCTCCATTGATTTGCCTGAAAAGCAAAGGTATCTTCCATACTGGTTACCTGTATCACAAATTGAAAGTTCGAACCATAATCGGTAATGTTGTTGAACACGATTAAGGTCAGATAGATACCGACAAAAGTGCTGAAGGCAACTTTAATGATTCTGCTGTTCATCGCTCATGCATTGACGTGAAAGAATAACATGATATGATATTTTATCTTACATATTTCTAAATCCCTCGATCAATTTTCCCATCAAATCTCGAAACTCCACTTTTTCCATTGAACCAAACGGCTTTAAAAACTCCTTCTCAAAACCATCCATTGCACTATTGCACAATTTCAAGGTTTCTATTCCTTTTTCAGTAAGGCTAATGCGCAAAATGCGCCGGTGATTCGGATCCGTATATTTTTCCAATAACTCCTTGTTTTGCAAAATTTTGATGTTTTCATTCATGGATTGTGGCGTCATCGAAAAACGACGCGACAATTGTGCAGAAGACAAGTCGTCCGGATGATCTTCTACAAAATTGAGCAAGATGTATTGAGTGGGCGTAATCTCATAAGCACCCAGAATTTTTGTCATGCGGGCAGTGACCTCGATCTCCAGTCTTTTTATCAAGTAAATAGTCCTTGCTGGCATATTTAATTTTTTCAGGTAAATATAAAAAATATTTTCTTTTTGTGTAAGGGTTCCTTATATTTGGAAATTGTTATCAGGCAAACTGATAACAAAACCTAGGATCACCTACATGGAAAGCAAAAATACACCCTCATTGCGTTATGCCTGGTTCGTGGTCGCCATTTTGACCTTGGCCAATGTATCCTCATTCGTTGATCGGCAGATTCTGAGTTTGTTGGTTGGATCCATCAAACGCGATTTGCACTTGTCCGATTTTGAAATCAGCTTGCTCATGGGGCTAAGTTTTGCCTTGTTTTATACGCTTTTTGGCATCATCATCGGGTGGTATGCCGACCGCTACAGCCGCCGCAACATCATCATCGGTGGAATCGCGATCTGGAGTTTGATGACTGCACTTTGTGCCGGGGTGCGCAATTATGGGCAGTTCTTTTTGGCGCGCATGGGGGTCGGCGTGGGGGAAGCAACCTTGTCGCCTTCGGCCTATTCGATGATTTCCGATTATTTCCCCAAAGCCGTTTGGGCATTGCCCTGAGTGTGTACAGCATGGGCATCTTTTTGGGTTCAGGGTTGGCTTTGTTGATCGTCTCGCGCATTATTCCGGCTTTGCCCCAGGAAGGAATGGTTCATGTACCCATTTTTGGCGACATCTTTCCCTGGCAGCTGTTGTTTTTCTACGTAGGGCTCCCTGGTTTGGTGATCGCGCTAATCCTGTTCACGATTAAAGAACCTGCGCGAAAAAATCTATTGCAACAAGCCGATGGACAAATCGTTAAACCCAGCTTAACGGAGTCGCTTAAACTGGTTTTTGCCTATCCCCGAGCCTATTTGGGCATTTGTTTTGGCGCAGCTTTTGCGGCCATGGTCAGCTATGGGATGAACTCCTGGATACCAACCTATTTCAACCGCAACTTTGGCTGGAGCATGCCCCAAGCCGGGCTTAACTATGGCCTGGTGCTGGTTTCAGCCTCGCTCCTGGGTGTATTATGGGGTGGTTGGTACTCCGATTTTTTGGTCAAAAGAGGCATCACCAATGGCCGGGTCAGAGTAGGCATCATTACGACAGCCGGAATCTTGCTGTCTTTTTTTGTGCCGCTACTCCCCAATGCAAATTGGGTTTTACTGGGGCTTTTTTTGCCCAATTTTTTTCTCGCTGGCAACATCGGCGCTTCCGCCTCAGCCGTGCAGGAATTGATGCCCAATCAGGTAAAAGTTATGGCCGGAGCCATTTTTTTATTCATCCTCAACATGATTGGCATGGGCATTGGGCCTAGTCTGGTTGCTTATTTCACCGATTTTGTATTCCACAACGAACGGGCCATTCCCTGGTCTTTGCTGTGGCTGTACGTTTTTGGAGGTGGCTTGGGGCTTTTGGGGTTTGTGCTGAGTTCTACCCCTTTTCGAACCGCGATTCAGCAAATTGCGGAAAAAACTACCCAATCAAATGGTTGAAACAAACATACAAGACGATATCCTCCTGGTCAAGTTGAACCGGCCAAACAAACGCAACGCCTTGAACGATGCCATCATCCTGGCACTCGAAAAGATATTTGCCCAGGTTCCAGCTACCGTAAAATGTGCTATTGTGTACGGTGAAGGCCAGCATTTCAGCGCGGGTCTAGACTTGAGCGAGTTGCAGGAGCGAGATGCCGTTCAAGGGCTTATGCACTCGCGCAGTTGGCACCGCGCCCTGGATGCCATTCAATTTGGAAAAGTTCCGGTCATTGCCGTTTTGCACGGGGCTTGTGTGGGCGGAGGTTTGGAACTGGCCAGCGCCTGTCACATTCGGGTAGCCGAAAGTTCTACTTTTTATGCGCTACCCGAAGGACAAAGGGGGATTTTTGTCGGCGGCGGGGCTTCAGTACGGGTGCCCAAACTCATTGGATTGGCGCGCATGACCGATATGATGCTTACCGGGCGGGTATACCGCGCCGAAGAGGGGGAACGTGTAGGTTTGGCACAATACCTGGTTGCAGAAGGTGAAGGGCTGGCCAAAGCCATCGAACTGGCCCACAAAATTGGCGCCAATGCGCCCATGACCAATTATGCCCTGATGCACATTTTACCTAAGATCACCGACAGTACCCAAGAAGTAGGCATGATGATGGAGTCCCTCACTGCGGCCATTGCCCAGAATGCACCCGAGGCCAAAAGCAGATTACAAGATTTTTTGGATGGAAAGGCTAAAAAAGTTGGTGAATAATCCAAAAACAAGGCTACATGCAATCCTTAAATCCTTTAAGTGCAAACTATCGCAAAATCCATACCCTCCCAAATTCAATTGTCCAAGAGGCAGGCGAAGATGGGAGCTTTTTAATGTGGTCAAGCTTTCCACTGGAGGCATACCCTACCCGCATGACCGAGCGGCTGCACAGCTGGGCCGAAAAAAAGCCCGAACAAACATTTTTGGCCCAACGCGATAATCAAGGTGCCTGGCAAAAAATCACTTACCTACAGGCATATACCAAGGTAAGGATTCTGGCGCAGGCATTACTGAATCGAGGTTTGAACCAACAAACACCCATTGCCATCCTGTCGGAAAACAGTTTGGAACATGCCTTATTGGCCCTGGCAGCGCTACATGTGGGGATTCCCCATGCCCCGATCGCTCCCGCTTACGCTTTGCGTTCGAATGATTTTGGCAAATTGCGGCACTGTTTAACCTTGCTGGAACCCAGCCTTATTTTTGTTTCCGATTACCAACAATATGCCCTTGCGCTGGAGGCCGTGGCCGATGGCATTGAAGTAGTTGCTGTAAAAAACGCCCCAGAAAAAAGCAAGGTTACCCCTTTCAGTGAATTACTAAAAACCGCGCCCAGCGCAGTAGTTGAGGAAGCTTTTGAAAAAATTAGTCCAGATACCATCGCCAAGATCTTGTTCACCTCCGGCTCTACTGCGCAACCCAAAGGTGTAATCAATACCCACGGCAATGTTTGCGCCAATTGGCAACAAATCACCCAAACCTTCCTTTTTATGGCCGAACGGTTTGAGATCATCGACTGGTTGCCCTGGAACCATACGTTTGGCGGCAACCACAACCTGGGACTCACCTTATACAATGGGGGTTCCATGTACATCGACGACGGCAACCCCACGCCTAAAGGCATCGAAACCACGGTGGCCAACCTGCGGGAAATGACCCCGAATATCTACTTTAATGTGCCCAAAGGTTTTGAAGAACTCGTGCATTATTTTCGCAAAGAGCCAGATTTGTGTCAGCACTTTTTCAGCCACGTTCAACTCTTGTTTTACGCCGGAGCAGGCCTGGCCCCCAAAGTCTGGAACGAGCTCGAAGCGCTGGCACTGGAAAGTGTGGGTGAAAAAATCGTCATGTCAACGGGTTTGGGCTGTACCGAAGCCAGCCCTTCGGCCATGTTTCAACAGCAAGCCGGTGGATTTCCGGGCTTGCTAGGTATTCCAGTCCCGGGACTGGAACTCAAATTGGTACCTAAAGAGGGTAAGCTGGAAGCGCGTTACCGCGGGCCCAACATCACGCCCGGCTATTGGCGCAATCCGGCTGCCAATGCACAAGCTTTTGATGATCAAGGTTTTTATTGCAGCGGAGACGCCCTCAAATTATACGAACCCGGCAACCCCAATGCTGGTTTAATTTTTGACGGGCGCATCAGTGAAGACTTTAAACTGGATACGGGCACCTGGGTCAGTGTGGGTAATTTGCGCGCCAAACTGGTGGCCAGCAGTCATGGTTTGATTCAGGATGCGGTCATCACTGGTCACGATCGTCCTTTTGTAGGGGCCATCCTTTTTCCCGACCTGAAGCACTGCCGTGAGCTCGCTGATTTGCCCGCTGAGGCCACGCTGGGGGACATCATCCAGGCGCCAGGTGTACAAGCGGCTTTGTACCAGATTCTTTTTGAATTGGGGGAAAGCCGGACGGGCAGTGCCAGTTTTGTGCAGCGGGCGGTGTTGGCGCCTTTTGTGCCATCGATTGATACAGGAGAAATGACCGACAAGGGCTCCTTGAATCAGCGGATGATTTTGCAAAATCACGCGGATTTGGTGGAGCTGTTGTACCGGGAAAAAGTGGAGGATACGGTCATTGAAATTCACTAAATTGGCAGTTTTGAAGTTTTGCGCTTATTTCACAGATTCCACAATCAGAATTTTTAAAATCTGTGTCATCTGTGTGAATCTGTGGTGACATACATAAACCAAATCAACATGAAAAGCAAATTTCTCTTACTCTTGCTTCTGTGTTTTTGCGCCTTATTCATGAGGGCGCAAGCCCCCATCGAACTGAGCAAAGTGGACTCCGGCTCCATCGCAGGTGCCCGCTACAAAATCCTTTTTCCCAAAAACTGGAAAAAGAAACTCATCATGTACGCCCACGGCTACCAGTTTGTCGGCAGCCCCAATCAAAGCGCTGATCCCAATCTGGCCCAAAAGTTTCAGCCTTTTTTAGAGCGAGGTTTTGCGGTAGCGTGTTCTGATTTTCGCAAGCAAGGTTTTGCTCTGCCCGAAGGCATCGAGGATACCGAAGCCCTGCGTAAATACTTTTTTAAAACCTACGGTACGCCCGATACGGCTTTCGTTGCTGGTCATTCCATGGGCGGAGGAGTGACCATTGGTACCATTGAGTATTTCCCCGGCGTGTACAAAGGCGGCTTGGCCCTTTGCCCATTGTCCAGTCGGCCTTATCTACAAACCCGCAAAGAATTTGATTTGTACGCGGTATTCAGTGTGCTTTTTCCGGGTGCGGTCCCTCCCCTATCTGAGGTCATGAAGGCCGGAACAACTTTCACCCCCACACCCATGCAAGCGGTTTTTGGGAAAGCTGGACCCTTGCGGCAACGCATGATGCAGGATTCGGTAAAAGCCAAAATTTTGGCCCAACGTTTTGACTTAAAGTTAGCAGATCTGCCTTTTACCATCCTCTTCGGCGAAGGGGTACTCCGGGAATTGGTTCACCAGGTTGGCGGCAACCCTTTTGACAATACCAATACTTTGTACAGTGGATTCCCCGATGATTGGGCGGTCAATCTCCAGGTCGAGCGCTTGCCTGCAGTACCCAAAGGACAAGCGCATTTGAGCCGTTATGACCGTACGGGAAACATCCAACGCCCCATTGTGTTGATGCACACTGTGTACGATCAGCTCATTTCGCCGCAATACGCCGTCAATAATTTTGACAACATGGTGCACCAACGGGGACTGGAACGTTTTTTAGTGGTAAAATTCACCAATGGCCAGGGGCATTGTGCTTTTTCTCCGGAACAAACCGGGATAGCCTTCGATGCGTTGCGCAAATGGACTACTTCTGGACAAAAACCACAGCCAGGAAAAATTGAATGAGTAAATATTAATTTTGGAAATCTTTTTTCAACTCCAAGATCATGAAATACAATCCACCTTTTCGAGCCGATCACGTAGGCAGCCTGCTCCAGAACCCTGGAAGTACGCAACAATCGCCAACTTTGGAAAAAAGGGGAACTCCGCGCCGAGGAACTCCGCGCCATTGAAGACCTGGCCATCGCCAAAACCGTCAAACGCCTGGAAGCAACCGGCATGCGTTCGATTACCGATGGTGAATTTCGGCGGGATTATTTCCACCTCGACTTTTTGAAAGAGCTGGCGGGTGTCACGGTTACCGGGGGCATCGAGGCCAATCCCAACGCCAAAGCAGCCGAGGATGGATTTACACCCCCAAAATTGAGCGTCACCGGAAAACTCCGCCATGTACACAACATCCAGGTTGACGATTTTAAGTACCTCAAATCGGTGGTCACTCAAACACCCAAAGTGAGCATCCCCTCCCCTACCATGGTGCATTTTCGGGGTGGCCGCAAGTCGATCGACATCGATGCTTATCCCGACATGGACGAGTTTTTCAGTGATTTGGCGACTTGTTACCGGGCTGAAATTGCAGCCCTGTACGCCGCAGGTTGCCGTTACCTGCAACTCGACGATACCAACCTGGCTTACCTCTGCGATCCCAAAATGCGCGCTGCCGCCGTGGAGCGTGGCGAAGACCCCAATGAACTGCCGCGCACCTACGCCGCTTTGATCAATTCCGTGATCGAAGACCGTCCAGACGACCTCACCGTAGGCATCCACTTGTGTCGGGGCAATTACCGCAGCACCTGGTTTGCCGAAGGCGGCTATGAACCCGTAGCGGAAGTTTTGTTCAACGACATCGCCGTAGACGCCTATTTTCTGGAATACGACGACGAGCGTTCTGGCGATTTTGCCCCACTGCGTTTTGTTCCCCACCACAAATCGGTGGTACTGGGTATCGTTTCTTCCAAAGTCGCTGCACTGGAAAGTGTAGATGACTTGTGCAAGCGCATCGACGAGGCTGCGCAATACCTGCCGCTGGACAATCTTTGCGTTAGTCCGCAATGCGGCTTTTCCAGCACCCACCACGGCAACCAAATGACCCACGATGACCAGTGGAAAAAATTGGAACTGGTGGTGAATGTGGCGACAAAAGTTTGGGGACACCCTTAGGAGCGAAAAGCGAAAAGTGAATAGTGAAAGGAAAGTGGAAAATGGAAAATGAAAAATGAAAAATATTAATTCACTTTTAGTTTTTCGTTTTTCGCTTTTCGCTTAAAAAAAAGTCATGGCCGAAAAAACATTCTCTCGCCGCAATCTTGATTTTACGCTATTTGAAGTACTCCAGGTCAGTGAGCTGATTCAATACGATTACTTCAAGGCACATGATACGGAGACCTTTGGTTTCACGTTGGATATTGCCAGTGACATTGCCCGACAGATCATGGCTCCGGCTTTTACAGATTCCGACCGCAAGCAACCGGACTTGGAAAACGGGCAGGTCAATGTCCATTCCAGTATCCATGCGTTCATCAATGCTTTCAGCGAAGCGGGTCTGATGGCTGCACCGTTTTCAGAAGAATGGGGCGGCATGCAGTTGCCCAAAGTTATTGCTGCTGCTGCCGAATTCATCATGGGCAGTGCCCACAACAGTATGGTGATGTACAGCGACCTGACCAAAGGAGCAGCCAACCTCATTTATACCTTTGGCAACGCGGAACAAAAAGCTGTGTTTTTGCCCAAAATGTTGTCGGGGGAATGGATGGGGACCATGTGCCTCACCGAAGTACAAGCTGGAAGTTCACTGTCGGATGTGGCCACGTCGGCCAGCCCACAGGCAGATGGTACGTATTTAATCAAAGGTCAAAAAATCTTCATTTCGGCAGGCGATCAGATGTGACCGATAATATTGTCCACCTGGTATTGGCCCGTATTGATGGTGCACCTAAAGGGACTAAAGGGATCTCGCTTTTTATTGTTCCCAAAAAACGCATCAACCCGGAAGGAGTGCTGCAACCCAATGACGTGGATTCCATAGGGATTTATCATAAAATGGGGCAAAAAGCCACCCCGGCCATGCACCTGGAATTTGGTGGTAAAAACGATTGTGTGGGCTATTTATTGGGAGAAATCAATCGGGGACTTCCTCAGATGTTTTTGATGATGAACGGGGCGCGTTTGGGGGTTGGTATGGGCGGTATTCACATTGCTTCAGCAGCGTATTACGCCTCCTTGCAGTATGCCCAGGAGCGCCCCCAAGGCCGACGTTTGAATGAAAAACAAGCCCTGGTTGAGCCCGTTTGTATCATCCAGCACCCCGATGTACGGCGCATGTTGTTTTTGCAAAAAGCCATCGTGGAAGGCGGACTGAGTTTGATCCTGCAATGTTATCAGTACCTGGATCTGGAAAAAGTACACGCCGATCAGCCCGAGATCAAACAACATTATACCCAGTTGTTGGAACTGCTCACTCCGGTGGCCAAAACCTACGGCGCAGAAATGGGCTTTATTGCCGTCAATCAGGGGCTGCAAGTATTGGGTGGCTATGGGTATACCGAGGATTTTCCACTGGAGCAATTGGCACGAGATGTGCGCATCATGAGCCTCTACGAAGGCACGACTGGCATTCAAGCCCAGGCTTTACTTGGCCGGCAAGTAGTGGGCAATCAGGGCAAAAGTTTGGTCAAATGGTTTGAAGAAGTGGCTAAAACCGTGCACGAAGCCGAACATTCCGCCACCTTGAGTACCTACTGGAACGACCTGATGGCTGCCATGCGCAACTTCCAGGAAGTGACCAATCAGCAGTTCAAAAACGCGGCGCATGGCGACATGGAAGTCCTACTGGCCGATGCGAATCTATACATGGAGGCTTTTGGCACCTTGAACGTGGCCTGGCAGTGGTTGCAACACGGCATCGCGGCTGAAAAGGCCTTGAACAATGCGGAAATTCAGGGCGAGGATCGGGTTTTTTACCAATCCAAAATTGAGACCCTGCGTTTCTTTTTCCATTATGAATTGCCTCGGGTTCAGGGTTTGTTTCATCGTTTGATGGATACGACGCGTTTGACCATTTTCGATGCCGATGCTGAAGTTCTAATTTAAATGAACGAGAATTTTATTTTCTCGACGACAAACATTTTTTCGCGCTTCGCGCTGATTTCGCGGCGTGTTTGCGGAGCAACGTCTGTTGTGTCGTCGTGGTGAAAAAATGAGCAGCACAGCTGCGAAAAAAACGCTGTGGTCAACCAAAAAAATATGAAAATAATCATCGCCGGAGCAGGCATAGGTGGATTAACCGCAGCACTCTGCCTCCACGAAGCCGGGCACGAAGTGGAAATATTTGAATCCGTCAAAAGCATCAAACCCCTGGGCGTTGGTATCAACCTACTCCCTCATTCCGTGCGCATTTTGACCAATTTGGACCTCGACGATAAAATTGCCAAAACCGCCGTAGAAACTCGTGATCTGGTCTATGCCAACAAATTCGGGCAAGTCTTTTGGAAAGAGCCACGCGGGCGTTTTGCCGGATACAAATGGCCCCAATTTTCGGTACATCGCGGGGAGTTACAGATGCTGTTGTATGCAGAAGTCCTGCACCGTTTGGGCGCTGACGCGATCAAAACGCAGCACCATTTGTTGTCTTATGCCGAATACGAAGATGGCATCATCGCCAACTTCATCGATCGCGAAACAGGTGACCTGCAAGCCCAGGTCGAAGGCGACATCCTCATCGGTGCCGATGGCATCAACTCGGTCGTCAGGCAGCACTTGTATCCCCAGGAAGGCGAGGTGAAATACTCGGGCAATGTCCTGTACCGGGGCACAACCCTGATGAAACCCTTTCTCAACGGTGCATCGATGGTGATGATTGGGCATTTGCGGCAAAAAATGGTGGTGTACCCCATCCAGCATGCATTGAATACAGAGGGCTTGCAACTGGTGAATTGGGTGGCCAATTTGAAGGAAGCGGATGACTATCAACTTAAAGTACGCGACTGGAACCGCCAAGCCGACAAACAACGTTTGCTGGACATTTACCAATCCTGGAACTTCGATTGGCTGAACGTGCCCGCCATGATAGCCGGAGCGGAAAACATTTACGAGTTTCCAATGTCGGATCGCGACCCCCTACCCCGCTGGACTTTCGGACGGGTTACCCTCCTCGGCGATGCGGCACACCCCATGTATCCGATTGGTTCCAACGGCGCTTCACAAGCCATCCTCGACGCCGATGCCTTGACCCGAGCCTTGATTGAAGAACCCGATTGGCAGGCCGCGCTGGAGCGCTACGATGCAGAAAGGGTACCCGCTACGGCACAGGTGGTGTTGCAAAACCGCCAGAAAGGCCCGGATTTTATCATGGATTTAATGGAAGAGCGTTTCCCCCAGGGATTTACACCCGATCAGATTCCTCACGATGAATTGGAAGGCATCATGGATCGCTATAAGCAAATTGCGGGTTTTGATGTCAAGTCCTTGAATGAAAAAATATAGGGAGTTGAAAGGGTTGAGAAAAAATGTCGATTAATACTGTTCAACCACTTACAAAGGCGTTTCCACAATGACTGTTGTCCCAATAGCCCTGCCGTCCGCGTCTGCCAAATCAATGACCTCAACTTTGGTGCTGGTGTTATAAATCTGATTGATGGCCGCAATCCGCTCACTCGTTACTTTCATACCAAAAGATTTTTGACGGGTAGCCGACTTGCTTTTTAGCTGAGCGGCGGCGGCTCTGCCGATACCATTGTCCGTAATTTCGGCGTGAAGCACCCCCTCAGTAGGCTGGCTGATTTTGAGCCAAATCGTACCGCCTTCTATTTTGTGCATCAAGCCGTGCCAAATCGCATTTTCGATAAAAGGTTGGAGCAAAAGCGGCGGGATTGTCAGGATTTCGGGGTCAATCTCGTCGGCAATATTGATGTCAAAAGTCAGTTTTTCTTTGAACCGCATGACCTCGATTTCCATGTATAAGCGCAGGGCTCGAGTTCATCACTGAGGGGTATACGTTCGAGCCTAGAATTTTCTAAAACAAGGCGAATCAGCCGCGAAAAACGCTGCAAATAGTCAGACGCTAAGTCCGCTTTATTTTCGAGAATGTACAAATT
The DNA here is from genome assembly GCF_016718685.1 of Haliscomenobacter sp. GTDB lineage: Bacteria > Bacteroidota > Bacteroidia > Chitinophagales > Saprospiraceae > Haliscomenobacter. The sequence goes on from NZ_JADKCX010000040.1 coordinate 23,593, forward strand.
GAGTGAATTGAGGCCGTTGAAAATGAAGTGTGGATTCATTTGCGCCCGCAAAGCCGACAATTCTGTTTCAGCGATTTTTTGTTGAAATTCAGCCCTCAATTTAGCCGCTTCTGCTTCTTTTTGTTTAAGCGCGGCTACTTTTTCTTTCAATTCAAATTCGTATCTGATGCGCTGCAAACGGTTTTGATGCAACCAAAATGCTGAACCCAAAACCACCAACAGCAGCAAAGACCTAAACCACCAAGTCTGCCAATAAGGCGGCGTGATGACAATTTGTAGCGTCGTTTCTCGGTCGTCGTCGGCATAAATGCCTACCGAAGCTCGGATGCGAAAGGTGTAAGTACCGGGCGACAAATCGGTATAATAAGCCACATTGCGCTTGGCAGCATAGACCCAATCGGGGTCAACGCCCTCCAATTGGTAGCGATAAAGGGTATTGCCGTCAAAATTGAGGGCTGAAAAGGTCAAGGCAAAAAAGTTTTCTCGATAAGATAATTCTACCTTATCCGCATGGAGACGCGCCGTTTCGTCGCGGTCAAAAATGGTCAAATTGGTAAAAAAAACGGGTAAGGCGCGTTTCGGAAACAGCAAATCTTTTGTTTTATCAATAAAAACCAGCCCCTCAGTATTGGAGAGCCATACGCCGTTTTTTCCTTCGCCAATCTTGATTTTGTCGGACAATCTATCCGGCAAAATATCGCTCCCATCGCCTTTCATTGCGACACTTTCGCCCGTTTTTGGATTAAAAACATAAGGTTTTCCGTTTAAAATATTGAGCCAAAACAGCCCATCCGCGTCTTCGTGGATATAGTTGATGAAAGGTTCCTGGGTTTTGTTAATCGAATAACGGTGAAAAATAGGCTGGGCAGCATCGGGTTTTTCGATGTGGACAATGCCGCTAGTGGCAGTTGTTACCCAAAGTTGGCGGCGGCTATCGGTATAAAAATGAAACGGAATATTGTCGGGCAACGAATTGGGGTCCTTGGGTTGGTTCATAAAATGGTCAAAACTGAGCGTCACTTTATCTTTTATGCGCAAAAGCCCCGAGTTATCAGTCGTCATCCAAAGCGTCCCCTCTCGGGTGCGATAGATTGAGTTAAAAACTTTGGTCGGAAAATGTTGAAAATGCTCAATTGCCCCATTTTGTCGCAATCGAATCAAACCCACGTTATAGGTCGAAAGCCACCGCACCGGTTCGCCATTGGGCAAAGTATCATCTGCAACGCCGTTGATGTCGTAAATGAGCGGCATCACCACGACTTTTTTTTGGGCCTCGTCAATTCGGGATAAACGCATAGCCGACTGAATGTACACCCCACTCGGTTGTATCATCAAGGTAGCCCACTGATTCACAATAACTTGTGGCGGCAAAGGCAAGCGCATGATTTCTTGATGCGTGGTGGCATCTATTTTTACAACCTCTTTTTCGGTCAAAATCCAAACTGCCCGTTTGGTATCAAATAAATTTTCACTTATCGCAGCAATTTGATTGGAATGTGTGGGCAAAGGCGCGGTACGGGTATACCTGTTTTTTGACTCATTATAGGAAAACAAGCCACTGTTTGTTCCTATCCACAGGGTATTGCTTGCCGTATCGCTATAAAAAGTATGCACGTGAATCACCTTTTTGCTTTGCGCAATACCACTTCCTTTGAGTGGCAGTCCGACCACTTGCCTGGTCTGCGGATCTATTATTTTTATCCCTTCAAAACTATGACCCACCCAAATTTGTCCATTTTTAGCGCGTATAAAGCTGGTTATATACGCTGGTTTTTTACTGCTATAAGGTGGAAAACAGGTGTTAAAAACCGTCGTTTTATGGGTTTTTACATCTAAACACATCAGTCCCAAGGCCGTCGAAGTGTACCACACGCGTTGAGTAGGTGCATCGAATTGAATATCCACGACAGCATTGTGGGAATAGAAATTCGTCTCTGTGTCGGGCGGCAAGATGTCTTCATGTGTCCAGCGATTCACTACTTTTTTTTGCTCGGTATCAAATTCTGTCAAACCTTTTAACATCGAACCTATCCACAACTGGTGCTTATCGCCCAATTCGAGGTACAAATTGCGCGGGGCGATCCCTTCAGTATGGCGTGTAAATTCGTAGGTATTGAGGTTCATTTCGGTCAAATATGCCCCATCGCCGACAATCCAAAGCCGCCGTTTGTTGTCAATAATTAGCGCATTCAAGGCATTGCCACCCAAAGTTTTAGGGTCATTCAGCACCGATTGAAAGGTTTTAAAGGCTTTGTTTTTCGGGGCTTTTGGGTCAAATCGCACCAAACCGGCATTGGCAGTGGCTATCCAAATAAAACCTGTTTGGGGGTCAAGTACGAGTTTATTAAGCCTATTGATGGGCAATGATTGCGGATTTTGAGGGTCGTGCGTATAGACTTCCGTCGTTGAGCCATCATAGCGCACCAAACCTTTTTGAGTGGCTAACCATAAAAACCCTTTGGGGTCGGGCAGAATGTGAAAAACAGGATAATCGAGATGAAAATGCAGATTGGTAATGGGTATGTTTTGTTGAGCCGACAGCAAAAAGCAGCCCCTCAGTAAGAAGGCAAGCAAGTAACATTTATACCGTCTATTTTGGCTCATAAAATTGCTGGTTAAGCTCGATTAAAAATATTCTTAACCGCCTCCGTTTTTTGGCGCGAGACAGGGAGAATTTTATGGTTCGACATTTCGACACTCATGCCATCGTCTCGAATAATTCGACTGATTTCATTGATATTGACCAAAAATTGCTTGTGCGAACGAAAAAAATGATGACCTTCTAACAGATTTTCGATTTCTCCCAAAGTTCGACAAATGAGGTATTGTTCCTTGTTTTTCATAAAAAAACGGGTGTAATTGGAGTCAGACTCGCAATAAATGATTTGCTCAATGTCGGTGATAATATAGCCATTCAGCTGCGGCAAAGCCAATTTTGAATTGAGTTTGGGCGACAACAATTGTTGTTTCAAAAGGTCAAGTTGTTGTTGTACCAAATGCTCTTTTTGCGCGGCTCGTGCAACCGTTGCCTTCAATTCGGCGGGGTCAATGGGTTTTAAAAGATAATCCAAAGCTGAAAATTTGAACGCCCGAATCGCATAGCGGTCGTAAGCCGTTGTAAAAACGACTTGAAAATTGAGATTCCCTACCTTTTCCAACAAGTCAAATCCATTCATTCGAGGCATTTCAATATCCAAAAACAGCAGATCAGGCGGTGTTTTCAACAGCATCACCAGACCCTCTTCGGCAATCTCCGTTTTGCCAATCACTTGCACCTCGGGGCAGTGTTTGGCCAATTGTAATTCGAGTACCCGCACGCAATCGGGTTCGTCGTCAATAATGATGGCCTTTAATGAATTCATATTGTTGCTGTTGGTTGTCCAATTTTTCTCCAATTATTTTTTCTTAAAAGTAGCGTGGATTTCTGTAATCCTGCTCATTGATTGAATGATCGGCGGTTTTGATTGAGTGAACAGCAACAGGGCATTAAAAAGCGCGACAAGAGCAGTGTTATGTAAATCAAGAATTTTCTGTTCATAAACCAAATACCACCGTTCATACACCCGCCGATACTGTTCATTCAATCACCCCCGTGCTACATTTATTTGCCAAATACATTCGTATATCAAAACACAATAAAATGGCAACAGAAAAAATCGAAAAAGTACAAACCAATATTGGTTATTTCTTCATCGGCATTTTGATCTGCACCTTAATTGGTTTTCACCTAACCTATACGGTTCATTTTCCCGAATTTAAGGGCTTTCAGACAGTCCAACATTTTCACGGGGCGATGCTCTTAGCGTGGTTTGGGATGCTCATCGTTCAACCGTTTCTGATCCGCAATAAAAAATACCAATGGCATCGCAAATTGGGCAAATTGGGCTATGTCTTAGCCCCTTTGGTTTGTTTGTCGATTTTCTTAGTGACCAAAATGGTCTATTTTAGAGAAATCGCGCATCGTCCTATCCCAGCAGTATTGGGGCAAATAGCATTGGATATTCCGACCATATTGTTGTTCGGATTGTTTTTCGCCTTAGCAATGGTCAACCGTAAAAACTCAGCAACCCACATGCGCTACATGATAGCCACCTCTTTACTGATGATTGGGCCAGGACTCGGCAGAGCCTTAATCATTTTTGGAGGTTTACCATTTCCTGTGGCAGTCACAGCTGTCCTCTACGTTTCCGAAATACTTGCCTTAATTTTCCTTGCTTTTGATTTTTTCAAAAAGCGCAATACCACGCCATTCTTGACCATTTTTCTCTTACTTGTCCTCAATCACCTCTGTTGGGCTTACCAAATGTCAGATTGGTGGCAGGGATTTGCAGCTTGGTTTGTGAAGGTGTTTTTTTGATTCCGCCCCTCAGTATTTCATCAATTTTTTAACAATAAAAATCATATAAAAAGTGAAAACGTTACTAACTATACTCCTCTTTACGGCTCTAAGCCTTCATGCTTTTGCACAAAGCACCTTCACTGAAAAGACCTTGACAGATATGCGTCAACGGATGTTAAGTACCAACTGGGAAAAATTTTCCAAAGAAGAAGTATCGCCCGATTTTGTGATGCAAGGCAATGCTGGGAAACCCTGTGATATGACTTGTATGGAGGCTTTAAACAACAATTCAACCATAGTGGCGTGGCCTATGGAGCAGATTAAAATTCGGCAAGTCGGCAATGTTGCCATTGTTACGGGCATTACGCACCATTCGGCGGTTAACAAAAAGACCAACGTCAGATGGACAGCAAATGAACGTTTCACCGAAACATATGAGTACAAAAATGGCAAATGGCTATGGCAAACCGCGCAGTACACGAGCATTCAAGCCCCTGTTGAAAATGTTGAAGCAACCATCAGAGCCTTAGACGCTTTGGAAACTGCCGCTTTTATTAAGCAGGATTATGCTGCCCTTGATACGCTTTGGGCAACTGATATGAAAGTCAATGGTCCGCGTAATACCATTTCTCTCTCAGCCGCACAAACGGGAGAGCTTCTCAAAAAAGGCTTGATTAAACATTTTTCAACGGAGCGCAATATTGAACAAATTTTTATCAAAGGAGACAATATGGTTGTGGTAATGGGCAGTGAAATTGTACAAAACACGGCAACTGAACCTCCATATAAGCGGCGTTTTTCCAATTTTTGGATGAAACAAGGCAACTCTTGGAAATTGACTTTTCGCCATGCGAATATTATAGGCGATCCACAATTGGCGACGACGGGGCAAAAAGAACAAATCAACGATAGCAAGAAAATAGCGCAACGTTATTTTGAAGAAGTTATCAATCAACAAAAGCTGGAAAACATGGATGAATTGTTTGATGCCAACTATCTCTACCTCGATTTGGTAAATTTTACCGAAGAAAAAGGTATTGAAAATTTAAAAAAGGTCGTATTACCCAATTTTTTCAAAGCCTTTCCAGATGCTCATTACCAAGTAGAATCTATCATCACAGAAGGGGATAAAGTTTCTGCACGCATCATCGCAACCGCAACGCATAAAGGGGATTTTGCAGGAATTCCCGCTACAAACAATAAAATAAAAGTTTCTATAATTTATCTGTTCACCATAAAGAAAAACAAAATATCTGATTGTCAAAGGTTGGTTGATTTTCAGAGTTTTTTCAAACAGATTTCTGCAAAATAAACGAACCCTGTATACCCCCTCAGTATTTCACTCATTTTTAACAATAACCAAAACCTGTATAATGACAACGGAACAAATGAAAGCGGTACATACACCCGCCAACACCAATGCCCTCAATGCCCCAACCCTCAATGTATTGGGTATGCCAACGGCTGTAAAATTGACACATGGGCAAACTTATGGTCAATTCTCTTGCGTAGAGGTGGACCTTGCGCCGCGCCAAATGGGTCCGCCGCCTCATGTGCATTATGAACTCGATGAAATCATGCGGGTTCTCGAAGGAACAGTGACGGTTTTAGAAGGCGATAAAGCCGTTGAAGTGGCGGCAGGTGGCTGGCATTTCCGCCCGCGTGGTGTCGTGCATACTTTTGGAATGGACACGATGCGCCTGCCAAATTTATTGATATGTATCCGAGCACCCAGGATTTTGCCCATTATTTGGAAGAATTGGCACAACTCGTTGAAGATATGGTGAAAGAAGGACTGAATCCGATGTCGCCCGACAATATGCCGCGCTTCAAAGCCTTAGATGCTCGGTACAATCATGAGGTGTTTTATGAGCAAATGCCCGCACATATTGAAAAATTTGGTCCTAAGTAATTTTGTCCCCCTCGTTAATATTGAAAAATCTGGACGAAACGCATGCCCCTTGGTGTAGCAATCCATTTGTTAATCATTAAAATCTTAATGATGAATCGAAATTATTTCATGAGACAATTATTGGCAGTTGGTTCATTGATATCCATGCCTTTTGTGCTAGGCGCAAAAAATCTGATTAAAAAAAGAGTGGACAAAGGCATCAAAGTTGACGCTGGCAAAGACAGGTTTGGCCAAGAGATTTCCTTGTTGGAAGGAGATAAATTTTATTGCAAAGTTTCGACGAGTGATACAGATGGTGACTTGTACATTTTTGAATCCACGAGGGATAAAAAGGGTGGGACTTCTTTTCATTATCATTATGACCAAGATGAATGGTGGTATATTATTGAGGGGGAGTTTTTGTTTAAGGTAGGTGACGAAACTTTTACAGCCAAAGCAGGTGACAGTGTTTTCGGGCCTCGTATGGTACCTCATGCTTTTTCAAAGACGAGTGAAGGCATTGCAAAAATGTTGATTGGATTTCAACCAGCAGGAAAAATGGAAGAATACTTTAAGAAAATAAGTGCAGGCGTAACAAAAAATATGAGCGAAGAAGAACGGAATAATCTCAGAAAAGAACACGGACTTGTAGCCGTTGGGCCTGCTTTAAATTATCTGAAAAAGTAGTAAAAGTTGACAAAACACTGAGGAGAGGTTAATCAAATCAAATCTAAATTTCAAATTGAACATGAAAAGACTGAAATTCATACTATCATTTGCCGCTACATTGGCAACACCATTATTTGTTTTTGGAGGAAGACAAGATGAGGTGAAGCCGAAAAAGCGAAGTAAAGGCTTTCTAATAAAAGCAAATGAAAGCAGATTTAACGAAAAGCTCATATCTGGTAAAAATCAAAACGACCTCAAAGTTTCCTCTACAGACACCAGTGGAGACTTGACCATTTTTGAATATACAGGCAACGACAAAGGCGGCCCTCCATTGCATATCCACTTTAAGCAAGATGAAGTTTTTTATATACTTGAAGGCGAATATCTGTTTCAGGTGGGTGATGAAAAATTTAATGCAAAAAGTGGTGACACTGTTTTTGCTCCAAGACAAGTGCCTCACGCATTTGCTCAAATTTCAAACAGGGGGAAGATGTTTTATCTGTTCCAACCATCGGGCAAAATGGAAGATTTTTTCCGAAAACTCGCAGCCGTTTCAGGCATACTTACGCCCGAGCAAGGGGCTAAAATATTTGCTGAACACGATATGAAAGTTGTGGGACCACCATTGCAATTTTAGAAGCTCATTTTACAAGGCTAAAATTTGGCGGTAGCATCCCAAATTCGGTCTCACTCCATCCCATCCTCCTCCAACACCAATTCCGCGTCCTTTTCCCAAATCTCCATCTCACAAGGCTTACAATTGAACTTCAGCTTGTACTCCACCTCCCCGTGTTTCAGGGTGAGCGGTTCGGCGAGTTTTTCGCCCATGGTATTGCGCTGGTAACGCGGGCATTTGCCCAATTCGTATTTGACGCAATATTTGGTCACCATCACCCGCGATTTGCCGGGATCCCACTGCAATTCAAAGGCTTTTTCAATGTCGGTAACGCCGTGGCGCTGGTAAAATGCGCGGGCCAATTTATTGGACACGTTGTAGGTAAAATCGAGGGTCTGTACCGGGTAAGGGTGTTCGGTTTTGACGATCTGCGGTGCGTCCCGCTGGTAATCCCGGATGCGGATGTCCGCCAATTGTTCCAAGGCCGCACGACGGATTTCGTTTACTTTTGAATTGGGTAAAAACCAGTTTTGCGAAAAATCCACCTCAATTTCATCCGCAATGAAGGGGGTAGTGCCGGTTTTCGCGAGGTTCTTGCTGATGTTTTCGATCAGCCCCTCGGCGTTTTTGGCGGGTTCTTTGGGCACTTCGAGGCTGGCGGAGCAGGTATGCCCGTCTTCGTCGACCACCTGCAGGCAAAAGCCGGTTTCGGTTTCGCTGAAGCGCATTTTTACGCCGATTTTCCGCACGGCGCTGTTTTCATTTTCTATCATCCGGCTGAACTCGGCATCCAGGTTGCGGTATATTTCGGTGCCGACCGCCAGGGGTTTCAGTACGTTAGGCACCACCAGATCGTTGATGATGATGTTGACCTGGGTGCCATCGGCGATGCCTTGTTCGTTGAGGAAATACAGGCCGTCGCCGTTGTTGAGCAGCTCTTGGTTTTCGATCCGGTAGCCGTTGGCTTTTACCTCCAGCAATTTGCCGATGTATTGGCCTTTGGATTTGGGGCTTTCCCAGGAGCCGATTTTTTCGCGGCGGTGGTTGACAAAATAATCGGTGTAGCCCCGGTTGAAACTGCGATCCAGTTCCGGCTCAAAATTGTAAAAAGTTCGGCCTGAGGAAGCCTTTTGGAATTGATCCGCGTTGGCTTCGAGGAAGGTATCCAGTTTTTTGCGCAGGTAAGAGGTGTTGTTTTTGACGTACACCATATCTTTCAACCTGCCTTCAATTTTAAAAGAAGAAACACCGGCTTCGATCAGATTGGGTAGTTCCTCACTCAAATCCAAATCCTTGATCGACAAAAGGTGGCTGCTTTCGATGAGGGTTGCACCTTTACCGTCGATCAGCTGGTATGGCAGGCGGCAGTTCTGGGCGCAGGAGCCGCGGTTGGCCGAACGTTCGCCGTTGGCAATGCTCATGTAGCAATTGCCGCTGAAGGATACACACAGCGCACCAGTGACGAAAAATTCCAGTTCTACATCGCTGGCTTCGTGGATTTCCCGAACCTGGTCCAGGTTCAATTCCCGGGCCAGTACCACGCGTTTGATGCCAGCGTCGGCCAGGAATTTCACATGAGCGGCATCCCGGTTGTTGGCCTGGGTGCTGGCATGGATGGCGATGGGTGGCAGTTCCATTTCCAGAATCCCCATGTCCTGAATGATGAGGGCATCCACGCCGATGTGGTAAAGTTCCCAGATGAGTTTCCGGCAGGGTTCCAGTTCGTTGTCGTACAAAATGGTATTGAGCGTCACAAGAACCTTCGCTTTGAACAAATGGGCGTACCTGACCATCTCGCTGATGTCCTCCAAGGAGTTCGTGGCATTGGTGCGGGCGCCAAACAAGGGTGCGCCGATGTACACGGCGTCTGCCCCGGCATTGACGGCGGCCATGCCTTGGTATAGATTTTTGGCCGGAGCCAGGATCTCAATTTTTTCTTCCGTGCATTGCCAGCAATATCTGTTTTGATGCATTCGCGTTTTATAAAGCCAATCATCGTGGCACGGCGCAAAATTACAAAATTTGTCCGCTAGCCCAAGATTTTCGCACATCCTCCCGAATATCAGCGCAGAGTAAAAGAGTCGTTCGCGGATTTTTAGTTTAGGGGGTCACCTGCGGTCCTCTCCAGGAGCCCCGCCCCACCAATAGAACACTATTCAGTCAAAACTCTATTATTTCAATTCCAAACGCACGTTATCGATGCATACGTTCACATTGGAAGCACCAGAATTGAAGGCTACCCCAAAATCTTCGGTAATCGACGCAAGGTTCACGATGCCCTTGCTGCCGTCAGAGAAAGCCGTCAGTGGAACGGTGACCGTAATCCAGCCGTCAGTTTTGTAAGAGCCCGTGGCTTCCCAGGGCTTCCAGCGGTACCAGAAGTCGCCTTCCGAACCTTTCATTCGCCACGCAAATTCACCGCCAGTAATGGGTGAAAGTACATTTACGTCAAATTTCATGACGTACTTGCTGATCTGGGTGCCCACAACATTGCCGGGAAAGTTATTGGCCCCGTTGCGCCAGAAGAAGCCCGTCCAGCCGTTGCAATTTTGGTTGACGCGGAAATAGTTGGACCCATCTACGGTCAGCGCAGGGTCTTTTTCATTCACTCCTGCGTCACCCCACCAACGGCCAAGGTTGTCAAAATCGAAGAACACCAAACTTAAATCAGCAATCGGGTCAATGCCCTGAATATTGATTTCGGGTGATTCTACAGTTTCGCCTTTCGTAGTGATGAATTTGATGCGACCAACACCAGTTTTGGTTTTGCTGGGGATGAACACGTCAATCACCGTATTGGATTTTGAGCCAAACATGGTTGCCGTTACGTTCACCGGGAAAATCACTTCACTGATTTCGTCCAGGTTTTCCCCTTCGATGCGGATTTTTTGGCCCGGTTTGGCTGAAGTGGGCATTTTGGTAATGACCGAAGAAGTAGAAGCCAGGATGTTGAGTTGTTGCTCTGAGCTGACTTCATCGCCATTGGTGGCTACTACGGAGATGTTGCCGGAGATGGTTCCGACGGGTACTATCACCTTGATTTGAGTTGACGAAGGGTTGTTTACCTCCACTTCTTTACCCCCGTTGAACTTCACTTTGGCCACAATGTCCAAATGAGTACCCGTGATGGTCAATTCTTTGTTGACCTGAATATCAGCAGGTGCAATGGCCGAAATGTTGGGTTTTACCAGGCTCAAGGTTTCCCCTGAACTCACGGATTTGTTGGCAGCGGTAGCAAAGCTGACGGTACTGACCGTGGCATCGGCGGGTACATTCACTTCCATCTCCGTAGCAGTACGGCCCGACTGAATGGATCCCGTTTTGTTGCCGCCAAACGTTACCGTCGTTACCAAATCGAGGTCTTTGCCCTTTACGGTAATTTTACCGCCCGTTTTGGCGGGGTTAGGCGCGATATCGGTGATGGTCGGCAGTAGCATATTCACCTGTGGGGTGGAACTCACCTCAACCAGAGAGGCCAAGCCGAGTTTGACTGCACCGTCCTGGCTATTGGCAGGAACTTTAACCACGATTTTTCCCGCTTCAATGCTTTCAAATGTGCTCACTTTGCTGCCACCGGGGAAGGTGATCTCTTTGGTCAAATCCAGATCGGTTCCTTCAATGGTTAGGTTTGCACCTGCTTTTACCGGACTGGGTGAAATTGAACTCACCGTAGGCACGGTAATGTCTAGTGGAGTAGTCGATTCGATCAAAATCGGATCAAGCATCCCATTCGAAATCACGAATACACCTGATTGCGCATCGGCTGGTACGAGCACCTCGATCTTGGTTTCGGTTTGGCTCTTAAAAGCCGTCACCGATTTTTTATTGCTAAAAATGATCTCCTTGATCAGGTTGAGGTACGTACCATTAATGGTCAAGGTAGCCCCAGGCCGCAATTTTGCGGGACTGAAGCTGGTGATCGCAATCGGCTCAGAGATGGTCAACAAAGATTTGGAAGTGATATTCCCTTGTGCGGTTTTCAGGCTTACCTTGCCTTCAACCGTTGCTTTGGGTACTTCAATCACCAACAACTCTGGCGTTTTGGTTTTGAAGGTAGTCACCTCCACGTTGTTGGGCAAAATCACTGCGGTCACCTGGTCGAGATTGGTACCAATGAAGCGCAAGTCTCCACCCCGCAATGCGGGAGAAGGTCCAAAACTGTTGAGTTGTACCAAACCGCTGGCGATGTCGTCATCCTTTTTGCAGTTGTTGAGCACAAAAAGTACCCCCAAGAGTAGAAAGGAAAATTGAACTGGTTTTATAACTAGCTTAGGAAACATGACGTCTACTTTTAATTTTGAACGATGCGAATGTTGTCAATGGCAATTTGCACGGGATTGGCGCCATTGGCTGGCCCGAAGAGCATAAAGACCACATTCGTCAAATTGGACAGGTTCTCGATTTTGCGGGTACCAATTTCATCGGTATCGGAATCATCCTTGCCGTATTTGAACTCGGTCAATGGAATGGAAATGGTCACCCAACCATTGGTTTTAAAGGGTCCCTCTTTCCAGGGTTTCCAACGGGCAATGGCAGTACCTGGAACATCACGACCCGTATCATCAACATAGGGAGGAAAGAACATTTCCATGCGCACATCCTTCCATTCTAGAGGTACATTGCATTCGAATTTGAGGGTCAAATCATTAATAGATCCAGTAGCTACCGGTACTCGGCCTCGGCCACGCGAGGCCCAATATTGCATGGTCAGTTCATTGGTCCATTGCCAGGCCCCATTGGCTTTGTGTTTGAACAAGGCATAACTGCCATCACATCCGGGCAAGGTTGGATCTGCAGTAGCCGCTATAATTGGTGCTGTCCAGGTTTCGTGCAACTTATTGTCGTAGTCCAGAAGGATATTGCGGTTGTCCCGGAAAAAGAATCGGGATTTCACTTTTCCAAAGTTGGTTTGTACCGTAATCGGGCCAGGCTTGGCACCTGCGGGCACTCTTACCTCCAGTTTGGTTTTGGTAATGGAAACCAGTTCTGCCGCTACGTTATCGGTAAAGAACACCTTCGGCTCAAAGAAAAAGTCTCCGACCAGTTCCACGATGCCTCCAGTCGGTACGTATTCACACTTGATCCCGGTGAGGGTTGGTGCGGGTACGTTTACCGAAAAATCGTGGAGCAGTTCGCTGCCATCGGCGAACACGAAACGCATTTTATTGGTCACAATGCTGGGCACGGTGCTGGGTACATTCACCAAAATGGTTTTGTTGGTGATGTAGGTGGGGCTCAGGTTGGCTTTTTGGTCGTTGAACCAAAGCTCGCGGGTGTTTTGCAGGTTTTCACCCACAATGGCAATCAAGCCGCCCATAAAGGCTCCAACTACCAGTGAATCCCCAGCCCTGGGGTCGGTAATCCGAATGTACTTGACTACCGGAGTGCCGGTACTGGCTGCGTCATTGTCGTCCTTTTTACAGGAAAAAATGCTGAGCGCCAAAACCATAAATAAGGCAGTATATGAAAAAAAGGATTTCATGTTGTCTGTTTTGATCGTTTAACAATGCTACTTAAACTGATACTCTACGGCCGGGGCACCCGGTGCCAGCTGGGCGTTGGCGACCACTTCGGCAGCGGGAATCGGCAAAAACATCTTGGAGGCATCTACCTTGACCAGGCTCGCTGGCGGATTCAGTTGATATCCAGCCGGGGTATTTTCATCCGGAGCGTTAGGCGTATTGATGCGGAAGTAAGTGTACTCTTTTTCTTGCGCGCTCAAATAAGCCAAAGCCGCCTGTGGATCGCGGTAGTAGAACCGTTTGACGTCGAACCAGCTAATGCTCTCCAGGCCAAACTCAATTCGGCGTTCTTTCAAAATATCGGCAAAAGTGATGCTGTTTTTGGCCGCTAAGCCTGCGCGGGTGCGAATGGCGTTGAAGTATTGTAAGGCTTTGGCATCCGCCGTGGAGGGTGCAGCCCCAAGGGTTGCTTCGGCGTAAACCAGGTACACATCCGCCAGGCGCAAAATGTACTGATTCAAAGCCACAGCCTGCCCGGTAGATACTTTGCCATTGTTGTCTTCGGCACTACCCACGATGTATTTTTTCAAACTATTGAGTACAGGCGGAGCGTTTTCCAGGGCGATGTTCGGATCTTTTGGGTCGCGATTGACCAGTTGGAAGGTGTAGCCTCCGCTGGTTTTGTTGATGTCGGGATAATGGTCGCCGGGCTTCATGTAAATCGAAGGCTGGCGTTTGTCTCCTGGTTCTACATCCTGGATGAAATCATAGGTAACCCCTTTGCCCCCGCCCCAGGCTTCGCTGTTGCCTGTAATGACTGAGCTGCGTGCCCAGTTGGCCTGGCGGCTGTTGCCGATGCCGTATGATCCTTCCATCCACTGCATGGCAAAAAGCGATTCCTGATTGTTGTTGTTTTCAATTTTGAACAAATCTGCGTAGTTCGGCAGCAGAGAAAGGCCACTGGTTTCGATGACCTCTGCAGCCAATGCTTTGGCTTTGCCAAAGTTTTCCGCCGACTTGCCGTCGCTCAAATTTTGCGCCATGGTCAAGTACAATTTGGCCAACATGCCTTTGGCCGACCATTGGGTCACCCGACCGGGATTGTCCGAGGTGGGCAGGTTTTCAGCAGCAAAAGTCAAGTCTCTCCGAACCAATTCATACACACTGGTGCGGGTATTTTTTGGCAAAATCAGGTTGTTGGTGGATACCAGTTCGGTAGAGTTTTCTACGATCGGCACATCGCCCCAAAATTCGGCCAACATGTAGTAAGCAGTTCCCCGCATGAAACGCGCTTCGCCCAAGGCACGATTGATCACCACGTCACTCACTTTGCCCGCCGCTGCTGGAGGCATGTCGTTGATGATGGAGTTGGCGTAAGAAATCACGCGGAACAACCCCCTCCAACCGGAAGAAATGTGCGCATTACCTTCGGTGAAAGCAAAGTAAAAGAACTGACCTTCCTGATCCCAGGTATGGTAGATGTTGCCCGACATTTCGTCGCCCGCACACCAGAAGAACTTGTCGTTAAAATCAAACCAGGGGAAACCGTACAAAGAAGCCGTAGATGCCTTGATCTCGGTTTCGGTACGGTAAAAGTTATCGGCAGTCAAGCGGTCTACGGGCGAGATGTCAAGGAAATCCTTGCCACAAGAGCTGACCAGAAGTACTGCCCAAAAGGAAATGATGTATTTGAAATGATGTTTCATGTTGATGTTGTTTTTAGGTTGCTGATTTTGGTTTGATGTAAGCCATCAGAAATCAACATCCAATCCAAAAGTGATCACTCGAGGGGTTGGATAACGGCCCATGTCGACGTTTTGCAGCAACGGATCCTGGTTGAAAGCACCAATCTCCGGGTCGTAACCGGAATAGTTTGTAATCGTGTACACGTTCTGGGCGTTGACGTACAACCTCAACTTCTGAACGCGGAATTTTTGCAGCATCTGCGTGGGGAAGGTATAACCCAGGCGGATGTTCTGGATGCGGGTATACGAACCATCCTCGATGAAACGGTCGGACATGCGGGTATTCCGGTTGTTGTCAGTCGTGGTAGGCCGGGGCAATGCCGCATCTGGATTGGCCAGGACAACGTTGGCGGGATCGAGATCAGAACCTGTGGGATTTTTAAGTCCGTAGCGCACCCGATTGTCTACTGTACGGGCCTGGTTGCCAAAAATGGTGGTTTGGCCTTCAATTTGTACCCGCGAGTAGTTCAAAATTTCGGCACCGTATGATCCCGTCAAATAAAGGGTCAGGTCGAAATTCTTGTAGCTAAAGGTGTTGTTCAAACCGATGGTCACATCCGGGTTGGGGTTGCCGATGATGGTTTGGTCGTTGGTGTTGATCACGCCGTCACCGTTCAGGTCTTTGAAACGGATGTCGCCAATCCACACGCCCGTTCTTTTGTCCACCAAGTTTTTGCCTTCGTTGGACGGATCAGCAATTTGTACCGCGTGGGCCAAAATATCTTCCTGGCTACTGAACAACCCATCGGTCACGTACCCATAAAACTGGCCCAATGGCAAACCTACACCGGTTCGGGTAGCGGTTTGGAATTCGCTGTACCAGTACAAGTTCCGCCAATAAATACGGGAATCGTCATCCAGCGCCACCACTTTGTTGCGGTTCAAAGACAAGGTAAAGTCCGTATTCCAGCTGAAATTGTCGTTTTTGATGTTGCGGGAATTCAAGGATAGATCGATCCCCTTGTTTTCCATTTGGCCTACGTTGGCAAATGGTGCGCGGATGTCGTTGTAACCCGATCCACCCAGGTAGCTAGGTACAGAGAGTTGCAGCAACATGTCGTTGGTGCGCTTTTGGTACAAATCAATCGTCATATCAACCCGACCTTTGAGCAAAGAAAGGTCAATCCCGACGTTCCACTGCTGAGTAGCTTCCCACTTCAGTTTGGGGTTGGCAATTTGTTGCAGGCGGTAAGCAGTGCCAAAAGGGGTATTGATGGTTTGTAGTGCCGAGCCAAAGAGGTAGTTGCCGATGGCCTGATTGCCCACTTCGCCATACCCAATGCGCAGTTTGACATCGGTATGCAAACTTTTCATGAAGTCTTCTTCGCCCAATCTCCAGGCAAAAGAGCCCGAAGGGAAGTAACCCCAGCGGTTTTCGGGGCCAAATTTGGAGGAGCCGTCCGCCCGCATGGTGAAAGTAAAGAGGTAACGCTCGCCAAAATTGTAGTTGAAGCGGCCAAAGTAGGACTCGATCGCCGCACCATCTTTCCAGCCACTGGTGCGGGAAGTGATGTCATCGCCCTCACTCAATACCTGGATGTCGTTGGAAGAAAAATTCTTCTTGGTCACCACGGAACCTTCCCAGTTGGATTTTTGGGCTTCCTGCCCCAACATGGCGGTTATCTTGTGCTTCTGGCCTACCGTCACATTATAAGTAAGGTAGTTTTTCAAAATCCAGAAGAAGCTACTCTCTTCCGCTGACGCAACTGGTTTTCACGGTTGATCAGTACCCCCCACTTGTAAGTTGGCTGGAAGGCTTTGTTCAAGGAGTTGTTGTCATCAAAACTGAGTTCTGAGCGGAAGGTCAGGCCTTTCATCAAGGTGAGGTCTCCGTACACGTTGGCCATGATGCGTTGGCGCTTCAGGGTATTGTTGCGCTGCAAGGCCGCGGCAACCGGGTTGTAGGAAGACGCTCCGGCTTGTGCTTCAGGACCGGCATATTCCCCATTGATGTCCTTCACGGGTACATCGGGTGCCATCACCAGGGCTTGAATGATTACGCCATCGCCCCCGTCGTTGAGGGTGATTTTTTCGTTGGTATTGGCGTAAGCAAAGCTACCCCCAATTTTGAGCCAACTTTTTACTTGGTTGTCTAAGTTTATGCGGGTCGTGTAGCGGTTAAAATCCGAACCAATGATGATCCCGTCTTGTTGGAAAAGTCCACCAGAGATGGCGTAAGTGGTTTTGTCATTGCCTCCACTGACCGAAAGCTGATGGCTGTTCATACCTGCGTTGCGGAAAACCTCATCCTGCCAATCGGTACCATTGCCCAAAAGGCTGGGGTCCAGGTAGCGCTGGTTCAATTGTAAACCCAAATCGGCGGTAACTTGTGCCTGATAATCCGCAAACTGGGGCAGGTTCATCATTTCGATGCGCCGTGGCAATGTTTGTTCTGCGTAAAAAGTGTTGTACGATACTTTCGATTCGCCTTTTTTGCCGCGCCGGGTGGTTACGAGGATCACCCCGTTGGCCGCGCGAGCGCCGTAGATCGCCGAAGCAGACGCATCTTTTAGCACTTCGATGCTCACGATGTCGTTGGGATTGATCGCCGCCAATGGGTTGACGCGGTTTTGGCCATTGGCCCCACCCGCCCAGTCAAAACCCGATACCCCCGAACCATCACCCTGGAAAGGAATCCCGTCGATGACATAAAGTGGTTCACTGGAACCCGTAATGGAGTTGGCCCCCCGAATGCGGATGGAGGCAGCGCCACCAGGTGCACCCGAGTTTTGGGTGACTTGTACCCCCGCAATCCGGCCTTGCAAAGCCTGGTCGAAGTTGGTGAACACCGAACTTTTGATTTGTTCGCCCGTAACTGAGCCTACCGCACCAGTCAGATCGCTCTTTTTGGCGGTACCGTAACCCACCACCACCGTTTCTTCCAACAGGGTAGCGTCGGGCTCCAATTCCATGTTTACAACCGTTTCGTTCCTAATTTCAGGGTTTTGGAAGTAAGACCGAGGTAAGAAAACACCAGTGTTTCTCCCTTGGCTGCTTGAATGGAATAATCTCCATTTGCATCAGTGATCGCACCGCGATCAGTTGTGGCCTGCACCTGAACGGTTGCGCCAATCAGGGCTTCTCCGTCCGACGAGCTGATTCGTCCGGTGATGGTCCGCATCTGTGCACTCAAAAGGGTGGCGAAGAGTATTCCTGCCGGAATCATCATCCACCTCATCATACTTGGAAAAGATGTAGAGAACTTCATAAGTGAGTGAGTTTGCATTTTGTAAACGCGTTTGGCGGAGCAGCCAGGTGAAAACACTCAACTTCACCAAGCCTGGACTACACCAAACAACGATCCCAAAAATCCGATCTCAGCAGCAGAATATTAGGGGGAAAATTGTTCAAAAACAGGGGGGATTTATTACAGTGCCCCAACTTGGGCATAATTATCTTTGGAAATGGGAAAGCGTTATAGGCTTGTTGCCTTTATTTGCAGGCTTGTTGCAGGAACCATTGGGTAGGATTGCTTTGTTTGGTTGGTGATTTTTGAGGCCTATTTGCTTGTACAGTTATGATGGGTTTATCCTATAGTACTGGTGAATGCTGAAGTCATCTCAGGTGGCTTAGGTGGTTCAAAAAAAACTACTCCAACAAAAACTCAATATCCCCCCGTGAAAATTCCGCCCGATTCACGTTCTCAATAATATCCTCAGCCAGTTTCGACTTTTTGTCCTGTAGTTTCAGGATTTTCTCCTCGATGCTGTCTTTGGTGATGAACTTGATGGCGATCACACTTTTTTCCTGGCCAATCCGGTGAGCGCGGGCTATTGCTTGTTGCTCGGTGGTGGGATTCCACCAGGGATCGAGAATGAAGACGTAGTCGGCAGCAGTGAGGTTGAGGCCCGTGCCACCCGATTTGATGGAGATCAGGAAGGACTGCACGTCGGCGTTTTCTTCAAATTTTTTGATTTCTTCCACCCGTTTGTTGGCCGTGAGGTCGCCCGTCAGCCAGGAAAACTGTTGTTTGCGCTGCTGGAATTCTTCGCGAAACAGGCTAAGGTATTGCACAAAAGAGCTAAAAAACAGCGCTTTGTGGTTACTGCGCCGGATGGTGTCCCATTGCTCCAGAATATCGTTGAACTTGCCACTTTCTTTGGTGTACTCCTCTGAAATCAACCGCGGGTGATTGACCAGTTGGCGCAATTTGGTCAGGGATTGCAGCACCAGAATGCGGTATTGCGGGCTGTTTTCGTCGTAGTTTTCCAGCAGGAAGTTCCGGGCAGCGCTTTTTTCCCGCTCGTACATTTTTTTCTGTTCGGGTGTCATTTCCGAATAGAACACTTGGGTAGTCAGCGGGGGTAAGTCTTTGGCGACTTCTTCCTTGGTGCGGCGCAACATATAGGGCGCGACGAGATTGCGCAAGCGGATCTTCTTGTCCTCGATCTGGTATTTTTCAATCGGGGTGATGAACTCGCGTTTGAAAAAAGAATAATTGCCCAACAAGTCCGGGTTGATGAACTGCATTTGCGCCCAGAGATCGCTCAGAGAGTTCTCAATGGGTGTACCGGATAGGGAAACCCGATGTTTGCCGCGCAAATCGTGCACCGACTGGAAAATTTTGCTCTCCCGGTTTTTGATTTGTTGGCTTTCATCCAAAATGATGTACTCAAACTCCATTTGCATCAGCAAGGCTTCGTCGCGCAGGGCAGTTTGATAGGTGGTCAAAATCACGTCAAAGCGCCGCAATAAACGAATGTCGTCATAACGCCGTTGGCCCACGTGTTTGTAAATCGAAAGGGAAGGGGCAAATTTTTTCAGTTCACTTTCCCAGTTGAACACCAGCGAAGCGGGCAGCACGATCAAGGCATTGAGGGCTTGCAAAAACTCCTCATCTCCGGCTACGGTGGAAAACATATCCAGTTGGTTGCCAGTACCCGACCCATCAGGAAGGGCGGCTTTTTGCTCCTTGGCGTACAGCAGTACGGAAATGGTCTGTAAGGTTTTGCCCAAACCCATGTCGTCGGCCAAACAAGCCCCCAATTCATTGCGGTACAGCTTGATGAGCCAACGAACGCCGTCCAATTGGTAAGGGCGGAGATCGGCTTTAAGTTTTGAGCCAGGTACATAATCCGCAAGGTCGGTAGCCTCGTCGACGGGGCCCGATTTTTGGGCAATTCCCAACTCGTCGACCAGGGTATATTGACTTTTGTTCAGCCGCAGGGCGTTGCCTTCTTTGCGGGCAAATTGCATGAGTGAGCGGAATTTCTCCATCCATTCCAGGGGAATGACGAAGTATTCGCCATTCGGCAGCACATAAAAGCGATTTTCTTCGCGGATGTTGCGCGCCAGCGCCAGAAAGGGGATGCTGAATTCGCCCACTTGCACCTCGCCGTAGATGTCAAACCAGTCGTTGATGCGTTCAGAATGGATGCTGAGTTGGGCTTTGGCCAGGTACACCTTTTTCTCTTCGAGTTGGACGGGCAGTACTTTGAATCCTGCTTTTTCCAATTCCGGACGGTGCTCCAGCAGCCAATTCAACAAATTAAAGGGGTCGCGGCTGGCCTCGATTGTGGTAAAATAGGAAGCCTCGGGGTTGTGGAGACCGAGTGCTTTTAGGCTTTTGACGTAGCGTTTTTCTTGTTCCAAATTGCGACGAACCTGGTGGATGCGCACGTCGTTTTCACCAAATTCCAGCGAGGTTCGTTTCATCCGGCGGTCGTTCCAGGTAAATGAGGTTTGGGGGTACAACATTTGCATGGCCAAAACCCATTCTCCATTGAATACACTGGGCACAATTTCCAATTGGCAAGCCGACAACTCCTCCCAAACCACGACGTCAAAACCTTCCGCCTCGATGTCGACCTTGGCGGCCACTTTGAGGATGAACTTTTGAAAATAGGTTTTCACCGAATTGGCCGGAATGATCACTTCATCGCGCTTTTGGAATGGTTTGACCATATTGCCGTTGATGGCGGCCACTTTGCAAAGGCGAAAATCCACAAACAACCAGGCGGGATGGTTGGTAATGGGAATTACTTCTTTGGAACTCAGTACCCAGGGTTCGGCTTCGCCTTCACTCAGTTGGAAACGGTATTGAACGTTGTCACTCGTTTTTTTAAAGTACAAATGGACGTCGAGTTCTGTGTCTTTTTGCGGCAATTGCATCACAAAATCCTTAACCAGGCCCCGGCGGTCGACATTCCAGGTGAGGGGCAGTTGGTGTTCAACCACCACAACCAATAGTTCGTCCAGTTTGCGGTGCACGAAGTTGAGCAAAACAGGCTGGATGTCTTTGTCCGCCAATAACTCCTCAATGGGCTTGACTTTCTTTTTGGGCGGGCTGTATTTTTTCTCCAGGTGTTTGGGCTGCAGTTCTTCAATGATGTTGAACAACTTGATGCGCGTACTGTCCAACTCCAGTTTAAACGCTCCAATGGTATCGTCCAGGGCTTTTTGGCGAATGTGCGCCAAAAAACCGTCCTGATCTACACTTACAATATAGGCATTGGGCAAATACGTGCCTTCGGCTACCTCCATCAGGTTGTAGACGACCTCGTGTTTGCCGATTGCTTCAGCCGTATTTGAAAACAATTGCATATTTCTCAACAGAATAACTTTTCAATTTTGTCAGCCAAAACCCTGGCATGGCCTTCGTTTGATTCCACTGAACTGCCCCCCAAATGGGGCGTCAGCACCACATTGTCGGCATTGCGGAGGTATTGAAAGGGTTCAGGTAGTTCAGTGGGTTTGAGGTTTTCGAAGGATTGTTCCTCGTATTCAAACACATCCAACGCTGCACCCAAGACCTTACCTGTCTGGAGGTTTTTCACCAAATCGGCGGTATGCAGTATCGTTCCACGGGCGGTGTTGACCAAATAAATCGGTTTTTGGAAGCGCTGCAAAAAAGCGTCATTGACAAAGTGGTTTTCGGGCAGGTACAGGATAATAATAAAGGTGACAATATCAGCTTCCGCCCAGACCTGCTCCAGGCTTACTTCACTGACGAGTGCATCGGCATAATTCGACTTGAACTTGTCGTACGCGATCAGGCGTGCTCCAAAACCGCTGATCTTTTGGGCAAAAGCCGAACCCATGTTGCCATAACCAATGATGCCAATGGTTTTCCCCTTGATTTCGATGCCCCGATTTGCGGCACGTACCCAATGGCCAGCGCGGATTTGGCGATCGGCCAGGCCTAAATTGTTCATTAGCATCAAGAGCATGCCAATGGCGTGCTCAGCTACCGTATCGCGGCTGCCTTCAGGTGAACTCAGCACATTTACGCCCCTTTGTTCAGCAGTTTCAAGGTCGATGTGTTCCAGCCCTACCCCACTGCGGGCTACAAAGGCCAACTCATTTCCACGCGCCAAAAACGACGCATCTATCTGCAAACGACTGCGCAAGACCACACCAAAGCAATCGCTCATTTGGTTCAATATTTCTTCCCGTGGGGAGCTGTAATGCGCTTCACAAGAAAAACCCAACTCTGTAAGGCGTTGAA
>NZ_JADKCX010000041.1 GCF_016718685.1 Haliscomenobacter sp.
TTGAGTTATGGTTTGGGCAGTGAAAACAAAAATTTGCCCGCTTTTTGCGTGCCTCTATCGCAAGGCAAAGGCAATGGAGCAAGGCGTGTATTCCAAATTATGGACCAACGGCTTCTTAGACTCTACGCATCAGGGCGTCAATTCAGCAGCGGCGAAAATCCCGTTTTATACCTCAACAATCCCGATGCCATTGATAAAGCAGACCGCCGCAAAATGCTCGATCAAGTGGCCGCCCTCAATAATGAAAGCTATAACACCTTTGGCGATCCCGAAATCCAGGCCAAAATCCAGCAATACGAAATGGCCTTTCGGATGCAAACGGCGGTTCCTGAAGTCACCGACTTGCGCAACGAACCAAAGGATGTGATTAAAATGTATGGCCCCGATTGCCTCATCCCTGGCACTTATGCCGCCAACTGCCTTTTGGCCCGCAAACTCTCTGAAAATGGCGTGCGCTTCGTGCAACTTTACCATCAGGGCTGGGACGGCCATGGCAACCTCCCCGGCGAAATCAGGGGACAATGCATGGATACAGACCAGGCCTCAGCAGCCCTCATCACCGACTTGAAACAACGCGGTTTGTTGGATGAAACACTCGTGATTTGGGGGGGCGAATTCGGGCGCACCAACTTCTGCCAAGGCCCCCTTACCAGAGAAATGTACGGTCGCGACCACCACCCACGCTGCTTCTCTATCTGGATGGCTGGCGGCGGTATCAAGCCCGGTGTTTACGGCGAAACAGACGAATTTGGCTACAACATCACCGAAAATCCGGTTCACGTCAATGATTTTCACGCCACAGCCCTGCATTTGTTGGGACTTGACCACGAAAAATTGACTTACAAACATTTGGGTCGGCGGTATAGGTTGACGGATGTGGCGGGGAAAGTGGTGAAGGAATTTTGGCAGTAACAAATTGGATGTATGAAAAGATGAACAAATTTATAAAAACAACCTCCTTGGGCTGCTCGGGGCCGATGTTGCCCGTTCACTATTTAGGCAAAACCGAGGTCATTCTGGGGCACAAAAACAAACGCTACAAAATCAATACCCGCTGGAGTCAGGCAGATGTGGCACGTTATCCGGTCAACAATTGCCATGAAATGGTGCAGGATAAAAAAGGCCGAATCCTGTTGCTGACCGATGAAACCCGCAACAATGTGTTGATTTACGATAAAAACGGAAAAATACTAGACAGTTGGGGCACCGAATACCCGGGCGCTCATGGGTTTACACTGTTCCATGAGAATGGAGAGGATATGCTCTTCATCTGCGACAACAACCGGCATCAGGTCATCAAAACGACCATTGACGGGCGGGTTCTGATGACTTTGGATTATCCAAAAGAGGCCGGCATTTACACAAAAGCCGAAGAGTACGTCCCAACTGAAACCGCCATTGCACCCAATGGCGATATTTACGTGGCGGACGGTTATGGCAAAGACTACGTCATCCAGTACAACCACAAGGGCGAATACATCCGTCATTTTGGCGGCAAGGGCGATACGCCAGCGCATTTGAGCAATGCGCACGGCATTTGTGTGGATCTTCGAGACAAGGCAAATCCCTGTTTAATGGTCACTTCGCGCGTTCAAAATGCCTTCAAACGATATGATTTGGCGGGAAATACTTAGATACGATTGATGTAAAGGAGCCTGGGTCTGCCGTCCGGTTATAAAAGGCGATTACTTGTATGCGGCTGTTTTACAATCGAATAGCCGTCAACGGGCGCAATCGGGTTTTGTGACCATTTTGGATAAAAACAACAAAGTCGTGTCCAACTTAGCCGGAAGCACGCCGCAATACCAGGGCAATCAGATCCAGGAAATGTACCAAACCATCAAGGCATTTCAATACCCGCACGATGTGTTGATTGACGACGAAAGAATGTATGTGGCGCAATGGAATTCAGGAAAAACATATCCGATAAAATTGGAACCTGTTGTATGAAAAATTCGGATTTTACCAACGCTGTTAATCACTCTCCACCGTTTTTACAAACGCTCAGGCAATTTCAACTGGCCCGACCTTTGCTGAAATACCCCTCGCTTTTTCAGCAAAGAGATGAGCATTGAAATGGCTTTTGCGGAAGCGAACACCCAAATACGCTATACTCTAAATGGGCAGGAACCCACCGAAAAAGCACCGCTGTACACACAGCCCCTGCATCACGGAAAGCTTTACAACGTCAAAGCACGGGTTTTTAGTCCAGTATTTATCAGCCCTCCGACATAGTGGAAGCAACTTTTATCAAAGACGGTTTGCCGATAAAATCTTGGAAAGCACCACACCAAATCAAAAATATAAAGGTTCAGGCGCCACAACCTGATCGACAATAAAGGTGGAACACCAGATATATCGGGCAATACCTTGTTGGGTTTTCAAACGGATACCGTCGAAATTATACTGAATTTTAATAAAGAAGAAAAGGTCAAAAAAGTATTGATGAACCTTCTGCACGACTAAGGCTCCTGGATTTTTTACCGAAAAAATAGAGGTGTTGGCTTTGATAAAAATCAAAACATTTCAACTCAATTGACAACAAACATTTGAACAAATAAAAACGTCAAGGGATCTGCTTGTGTGCCCTTAGTATTTGCACTGAAAAACACGTTGAAAACAGATAAGATTAAGATTCAACTGTATTTGGTCAAAAAATTGCCCGATTGGCACGCCGGAAAGGGAAACAAGGGTTGGATTTTTATAGATGAAGTAAACGTTTAACGTAATGGTTGAGGAGTAAGGTTTATTTCCCAGTCAAGACCCTTAAGCCGGCTAATCTTTGGGTTGCAAAATGTATGTTACAATATCACCTTGGGTATCAATTGCCTGATCGCTTTTCTAGCACTATTCGGCGAAACATTGGCCATACCGTCTTGGTTACAGGTAGTGGGGCGGATGCACCCTTTATTGCTGCATTTTCCCATTGTTTTATTGGTGATTGCTGCGGTTTGGGCGTTGTTTTTACGCCAAAAAAAGCACCAAGGAGGCATCGGCAAGAACCGAAATAGGCGATTGGATTTACTGCTACTGCGGCCTTTACGCGGCTTTTCGGCCTTAATGGGCTTGTTTTTATCGCAGGAAGAGGGCTACAATGCCGAAGCGATTGCGTGGCACAAATGGACGGGCGTAGTCGTTTCCTTGGCTGCATTTGGCTGGTTTACGTTTAAAAACACCATTCGAGCGTCTGTATTGCTCTCGCGTTTGGCGAGTGGAGTAGAGACCTATACCTTTAAAGCGGCGAATGAAGGGACGATTAAAAAATTGAATACCAATTATCGGGTTGTCGCGCCTTTGGCTTTGGGTTCACCCGCATTAAGCGTTGATTTTTCAGCGCATCACAGTTTGACCAGAACAATTAAAGGATTTGCAAGCCATAAAAAAGCAGATTGTGCAGTTGAATCTGAATAAAATGCCTGTAAAGGACGAAGATTTAAAAACGATTGCCGGTTTTGAAAACCTGAGAAAACTCAATTTGTCTTTTACCCAAATTACAGGTACAACCCTAAACGAACTTAAAAATCTTAAATTCCTGCACACCTTATCGCTCTCTGGTACCAATCTCAAAAGTGCAGACTTAGCCGCCTTAAAAGGTCTGCCCGCACTAAAGGCCTGAACTTGTGGAATACCCGGTTGCAAAAAAGACATAATTGCTTTACAATCAGCACTGTCTAAAACAACGATCGAAACGGGTTTTGACGGGGATACCATCATTGCCCAATTGAGTATGCCGATATTGGTCAATGACGACATTCAGGTCTTTCGGAAAGACACCAAAATCGAGCTGAAACACTACGTAAAAGGAGCGGTCATTCGCTACACCCTGGATGGTAAGGCACCCGACAGCCTGACATCGCCCATTTACACCGAGGAAGGAATTCTGATCAATAAAACCGCCGTCCTGAACGCCAAAGTCTATCTTGACGGGTGGATTAGCAGCGATACTCTGACACAGCAATTTATAGAGCAGGTTTTAAGGCAGATTCCATACGTTTGGCACAGCAGCCACATCCGCAATATTCGGGCAAAGCCAAGATGCTGTTTGATGGAAAGCTGGGCGATAAAAACTTTAAAAGTGGCAAATGGCTGGGCTTTAAAGAGACCTTTTTTGAAGGTTATGCTTATTTTAACCAACCTATCCGTGTTTCAAAAGTCACTTTCAGCGCCCTGATCGATATCGGCAATTACATCATGCCCCCGAAGGAAGTACAAGTGTGGGGTGGCAACAGCGCCTCGGATTTGGTTTTGTTAAAAACGATTAATCCTCAACAACCCGATAAAATCACACCGATGAGTTTGCAAGGTTTTGAATGTAGTTTTAACCCAAAACAAGTACGCGTCTTGAAATTAGTCGGAAAATCGGTACAAAAATTACCAACCTGGCATCCGGGAAAAGGTGATAAAGGCTGGTTTTTTGTGGATGAGGTATTTGTGAATTGAAGGTTAAAAAAATGAAGAGGAATAATTTTTGCATTGCCACTTCTTGTCCTGCTAACATAAGAGGTAATTTAATTCAATGGGATTTTAAACTCAAAAAAATGAGCTTTCGCATCGCTATCTTTTTACTACTTTCTACCAGCACATTTGCGCAAACGCAAAAGATGCCTTATAAGAATCCTGCATTGCCTATTGAACAACGCGTGAATGATCTGCTAAGCCGCATGACGGTAGAAGAAAAATTCTGGCAATTATTCATGATTCCTTCTAATACGGATGTGTTGACCACACCGCAAGATAAGCTTGCCTACAAAAACGGAATCTTCGGTTTTCAACTCAGTGCAGCTTCGCAAGGCGGCAACACGGCCGAGCAAATGCTTACCTACAACGCCACCGAAAATGGTGAAGCGATCTTGAAGAAGCTCAATGCCATTCAGAAATATTTTGTAGAAGAAACAAGGCTCGGCATTCCTATCATTGCGTTTGATGAAGCCCTGCATGGCCTCGTGCGTGAAGGTGCCACTACCTTTCCGCAAGCTATCGGATTAGCCGCTTCGTTTGATACACTGTTAATGAATCGTGGCAACGGCCATTGCTACCGAATGCAAAGCGCGCGGCATCCGACAGATTCTTTCGCCTGTTATCAATATCGCTACCGATGTGCGCTGGGGACGAGTAGAAGAAACGTATGGTGAAGACCCTTTTCTCTCTTCCGAGATGGGTGTAGCGTTTGTGAAATCTTTTGAAAAGATGCAGATCATCACCACACCCAAACACTTTATTGCTAACGTAGGCGATGGTGGCCGAGATAGTTATCCGATTCATATGAATGAGCGCTACCTGCAAGAAATTATTTTCCCACCTTTCAAAGCAGTGTTTAGTCGAGGCGGTGCGCGCTCGGTAATGACGAGTTATAACTCGCTCGATGGAACTCCAAGTTCAGCAAACGACTGGTTACTCAATCAAAAACTAAAACATGACTGGAAGTTTGGAGGTTTTGTTATTTCCGACGCGGGTGCTGTTGGTGGTTCACTTGTGCTACATAACACATCTCCCGATTATGCCACATCAGGTGCGCAAACGGTAAAGGGAGGATTAGATGTTATTTTTCAAACTGCGTACGATCACTATAAATTATTTCTACCTGCATTCACAGATGGTCGTGTTGATGATAAGAAGTTAGACGGCGCAGTAGCTAGGGTGTTGAAAGCTAAGTTTGAGTTGGGCCTCTTCGAAAATCCTACATGTCAGCTGAACAGTTGAAAAAGATCTCAAACGTAGATCAAAAGAAACTTGCACGGGAAGCAGCAATTAAATCGATGGTATTGTTAAAAAACAAGAATCAGACCCTGCCTTTATCGAAACAAATAAAGTCAGTTGCAGTCATCGGTTCTGATGCTACCGAAGGAAGACTAGGTGGCTATAGCGGTCCCGGTAACGGAGTAGTCACTATTTTGCAAGGCTTGCAAAAGCGCACTGGCATTAAAGTGAACTATGCAATAGGTGCCGACCGCAACGATAAAGAGTGGGTAGTTGTTCCTGCGGACAATTTGAAATCAGTGACTGGCAAGAAAGGCCTAAGTGCTTTTTACTTTAAAAATATTAATCTCAGCGGAAAACCGTTGCTAAAAATCGGGTTGGATGGAAATGATGGCTTCCGCCTCTACGTTAATAATCAACTGCTTATTGATCGTTGGGAAAAAAAGACCTATAGCACTGAGTTGGTCGATTTTAATGCTGAGAAAAACAAATCGTATCCCATACGAATTGAGTTTAAAGAATCCACAGGCAACGCGCACATTCGATTGATTTGGGACCTTGGTGTCACGAAAGGGTGGGAGAAGCAAATTGAGGAAGCAGTAGAAGTGGCCAAACAGTCTGACGTGGCGATAATAGTAGCCGGAATTCACGAAGGCGAGTTTCAAGACCGTGCGTTTCTTTCATTGCCTGGTCATCAAGAAGAGTTAATCAATCGCGTATCGGCCGTAGGTAAACCAGTAGTGGTGATTCTGGTGGGTGGAAGTGCGATTACTATGAACAATTGGTTGAACAAGGTCAATGCCGTAATCGACATTTGGTATCCAGGCGAGGAAGGTGGCCATGCGTTGGCAGATGTATTATTTGGCGATGCAAGTCCCGCTGGTCGCTTGCCCATTACTTTTCCATTGCACGAAGCCCAGCTACCCCTGGTGTATAATCACAAGCCAACCGGTCGTGGTGACGATTATCATAACCTTAGCGGGCTACCGCTCTTCCCATTTGGTTACGGACTTACCTATACCACGTTTGCTTACAGCAATATGCAGGTCTCAAAATCAGCAATCAAAAAGACAGAACAAGCACAAGTTTACTTTGAGTTGCAGAATACGGGCAAGTATGCCTCGGACGAAGTGGTGCAACTTTATATAAAAGACGATCTCGCCACAGTTGCCCGGCCCGTGTTGGAACTGAAAGGTTTTCAGCGTGTTCACCTTAAGCCTGGAGAGAGAAAATGATTGTGCGGGTTTATGATTACTCCCAATATGCTTGAGATGCTTGATAAAAATCTTCAACCTGTGATCGAACCTGGAAACTTTTCTATAATGGTGGGAAGTTCTTCAAGAGCAATGAATTAACGACAGTGTTGACTGTCACTAAATAATTGTTTTTTTCAACGTCACTGCCTGTGATAATCCGTCAGTACATGTGTTTGCCCTACTACCAAGCTGGCATCCGGAAAAGGTGATAAAGGCTGATTTTTTGTGGATGAGGTATTTGTGAATTGAAGACGAAAAAAAACAATGAATAACTTAAATAGCCACAACATGAATAATTTGACAAGAACAATCATCACATCCGTTAAAATGTTGATGTTTTTACTTATTTTAACAATAGAGCCAGTAGCGGGTTTCAGGAATGGAAATGCCTAAAATTGATGAGGGCAAAAGCCAATAGGTTAAAGCCTATGGCGAGGTGCCTATACAACTCACATTGAAAGATAATCCTCCAAAATCTTTATACATCAGCTCAATTAGACCTCACTCTGTGAGGTCTAACGGAAATAATTTTTTATTTTCGCCAATGCTGTTGCCAAATAAATCATCAATGATCATGCAAGGGAACTTTTTAAAAAAAGCTGGCTTTGGCTGGCTGGTTTGGGTGCTATTGGCAGTATTTTATTGCTCTCTGAATGCGCCAAAGGGCCAGATGCCCTGGGTACTGCCTTACCCGATGTTGTTGATTTTAATTTCCACGTCAAGCCTATTCTTTCCGACCGCTGCTTCAAGTGTCATGGGCCGGATGCCCAAAAGCGAGAAGCTGATCTGCGCCTCGATACCAAAGAAGGGCTTTTTCAGGCTTTGGAAAAACACAAAGATCAGTTTGTAATCGTACCAGGAAAGCCTGAAAGCAGCGAAATGTGGCGGCGTTTGATCCACGAAGATCCCGATCAATTGATGCCGCCGCCCAACAGCAACCTCAGTTTGAATGAAACGGAAAAAACCATCATTCGCCGCTGGATTGCCCAAGGAGCCAAATACCAAAAGCACTGGGCTTTTCTTGCTCCACAAAAAGCGCCACTGCCCAAAGTCAAGCGCAAAGGTTGGAACGATAGCCCGATCGACCGCTGGGTGCTGACCAAAATGCAGGATGTCAACCTCGAACCCAACGAACGGGAAGAATGGCCGCGCCTCATCCGCCGGGTTTGTCTCGATCTGACGGGTTTGCCCCCCACCGAGGCCGTCATGCAAAAATTCAAGGACGATGACTCTCCGGCCAACTACCGCCGATTGGTCGATTACCTGCTCAAACAACCTGCTTTTGGGGAAAGAATGGCCGTCCACTGGCTCGATGTGTCGCGATATGCCGATTCACACGGGTATCAGGACGATGGGCCGCGCACCATGTGGCCCTGGCGCGATTGGGTCATCCATGCTTTCAACACCAATATGCCTTACAACCGCTTTGTCAGTTGGCAATTGGCAGGTGATATGTTGCCCAACCCGACCAAAGAAATGCTGCTGGCTACGGGTTTCAACCGCAACCACAAAATCACCCAGGAAGGTGGGGTCATTGAGGAGGAATACCGCATTGAATACGTGACCGACCGCACCAATACCTTCAGCAAAGCCTTTATGGGACTGACCATGGAGTGCTCCAAGTGCCACGATCATAAGTACGACCCCATCACCCAAAAGGAGTATTACGAGCTGTTTTCATTTTTCAACAGCGTACCTGAAGAAGGGCTATACGGAGATATTTCGCTAGTATCGCTGGCCGACCCGCCCCGAATGTACATCTCCAATGCCACGGTACGCGATACCTTGCCGTTCATCAACAAAAAACCAACGGATACGGCGGTCGTGATGATCATGCAGGAAATGCCCAAACCCCGCACGACCTATGTCCTCAAACGGGGGCAATACGATCTGCACGCCGATTCGGTCCAAAGAGGCACTCCACGTTCTGTTTTGGCTTTTGATAAAAAATTCTCCCCGAACCGGGTCGGGCTAGCCGATTGGTTGTTCAGTCCCAAACACCCACTCACTGCCCGGGTATTCGTCAACCGCATGTGGATGGAGTTTTTTGGGACGGGGATTGTCAAGTCTTCCGAAGATTTTGGCAACCAGGGCGAGTTGCCTACCCATCCCGAGCTGCTGGACTGGATGGCCGTTGATTTCCGGGAACACAACTGGGATGTCAAACGGCTGATCCGCGAAATCGTCTTGTCGGAAACCTATCAACAATCAAACGACATCAGCAAACGCAAACAGGAGGTAGACCCTGAAAACCGCTATCTGGCCCGCGGGCCACGCATCAGGATGAGCGCCGAGATGATTCGCGACAATTGGTTGGCTACTTCCGGTTTGCTCAATTCGGAAGTAGGCGGTCCTAGCGTAAAACCCTACCAACCCGAAGGCCTCTGGGAGGATACCAACCCCGGACGGGGTCCTTTGATGTTTTACAAGCAGGACAAGCGGGAAAAACTGTACCGTCGCAGTTTGTACACCTTCTGGAAACGCACCGCTCCCCCACCCTTCATGCTGACTTTTGACGCACCAATGCGCGACTATTGTGTGCCCAAACGGACCAGTACCAACACGCCGCTACAAGCCCTCAACATGCTGAATGACCCACAAATGTTGGAATCAGCCCGTTGGCTGGCAGCGAGTTTGCTCAAAAAAACCGGCGGTGGTGAACCCGCAGTGCGCCGGGCTTTTGAACGCATCCTGACCCGCAGCCCGGAAAGCAAAGAGCTCAAGCAGTTACTTAGCTATTTTCAGGAACGGCGCAAGGAACTGCAAAAAGACGCCGCACGGGCAGAAAGAATGCTCCTCGTGGGTGAGATTGCCCAAGCCAAAGGAGTAAACCCCAGCGATTGTGCAGCGCTCAGCGAAGTGGTACAAATTATTTACAACATGGATGAAACCATCACCAAGTAATGTAATCCATCATGCAAAAGGAAATTCTCGAATCAAAACTCAATATCAACCGCCGGGCTTTCTTTTCCAAAATGAGCATCGGTATCGGTTCACTGGCGCTGGGGTCACTGCTGATTCCCGACTTGTTCAAAGGCGATGAAGACGATGTTGCCGCGATGATCCCCGGCCTCTCACATTTTGCGCCCAAAGCCAAACGGATCATTTATTTGTTCCAGTCTGGAGCGCCTTCCCAGCTCGAAACCTTTGACTACAAGCCCAATCTTCGCGCAATGTTTGGGCAGGAGCTTCCTCCTTCTATCCGGCAAGGCCAGCGCCTGACGGGCATGACCAGCGGGCAAACTTCTTTTCCCTTGGCGCCATCTGCCATCAACTTCAAACAATACGGGCAAAACGGTACCTGGATCAGCGACTTTTTTCCCCACATCGGAAAAATCGCGGACGACATTTGTGTGATCCGTACGCTCAACACCGAAGCCATCAACCACGACCCGGCCATTACTTTTTTCCAAACCGGCAATCAACAATCCGGTCGCCCCAGCATGGGTGCCTGGATGAGTTATGGACTGGGCAGTGAAAACGAAAACCTGCCCGCCTTCATGGTACTCACCAGTCGGGGCAAAGGCAATAGTCAGGGTTTGTACGCACACTTATGGGGCAGTGGATTTTTGGACTCTGTACACCAGGGCGTTATGCTGCGCGGGGGTAAAGACCCCGTGTTGTACCTCAAAGACCCCGAAGGTATGAGCCAGGTGGAACGGCGCCGCATGCTCGATCAAATCGCGGAGTTGAACCAAAACAGCTACGATAAAATTGGCGATCCTGAAACCATGGCACGCATCCAGCAGTACGAAATGGCGTACCGAATGCAAACCTCGGTGCCCGAGCTGATGGACTTAAAGGATGAATCAGACTACACCGTTAAACTTTACGGCCCCGATTGCCTGGTGCCCGGCACCTACGCCTCCAATTGCTTGATGGCGCGCCGATTGGCCGAACGCGGGGTACGTTTTATCCAATTGTACCACCAGGGCTGGGACCAGCACGGCAACTTGCCCAATGAAATGGGTGGCCAGGCCAAAGACGTAGACCAGGCTTCAGCGGCATTGG
Source organism: Haliscomenobacter sp. (assembly GCF_016718685.1). GTDB lineage: Bacteria > Bacteroidota > Bacteroidia > Chitinophagales > Saprospiraceae > Haliscomenobacter. The sequence goes on from NZ_JADKCX010000041.1 coordinate 10,965, forward strand.
TCACCGACCTCAAACAACGCGGGCTACTGGAAGATACCCTCGTCATCTGGGGTGGCGAGTTTGGGCGCACGGTTTACTGCCAGGGCAAATTCCAGGCCGACAATTATGGCCGCGACCACCACCCGCGTTGCTTCAGCATCTGGATGGCGGGAGGAGGAATCAAGCCGGGCATTACTTACGGCGAAACCGACGATTTCAGCTACAACATCGTGCGCGATCCGGTACACATCCACGATTTCCAGGCCACCATCATGAATTTGATGGGTATTGACCACGAAAAACTGATTTTCAAACACCAGGGTCGTCGCTACCGCCTTACGGATGTGAGCGGCAAGTTGGTGCCTGGAATCATAGCTTAGATATTGGAAAATCAAAGCGACATTAATGGGAACGCGGATGACGCGGATTGAGCGGATTAACGCGGGTTTGCCTTCAGCATGACATGTTTTATTTGAACCAGCCCTTAGGGTCTTCCACCTTAGTGGCGAAAAATTGCCCAGGTAAAAAACCCGGCGTTAATCCTCCGCGTCATCCGCGTTCCCATTAATGTCGCTTTAGGAAATATCCGCCGCAGGCGGAAAAACAGACATCGATAATGAAAAATCGTTTTGCCACCATACTCGAAAACCTGCGTTTATTCCTGAGTATCCTACTCGTATTTTTGCTGGTTTTTGAAAAATACATACACCTGCCCGCTATACTAGCGGTATTGGGGCGCATGCACCCGCTGATCTTGCATTTCCCCATTACCCTGGCCGCAGTGGGTGGATTGGGCTTATTGATTCCGGCCAAGACCGAGTTAGCCAACTGGGCGCGACGCATGGAGTTCTGGTCCATCACGGCCTCCATTACGGCCTTGACCGCCTTGTTTGGCCTGTTCCTCTCCAGGGAAGGGGGTTACGATGAGGCAACGCTGAATTGGCACAAATATTCCGCTGCTGCATTGACTCTGGGTGCTGGTTATCTGGCCTGGCGCTTTGGTAAGGGCAAGGTTCCGCGCTGGGATTGGGGGCTTAGAATTTTGGTTTTGACCCTCATTTGTGGGCATCAAGGCGGAGTCCTTACCCATGGCAGCAATTTTCTGCTCGAACCGATTAGGCCCAGCGTGGCTGCCACACCCATGGTGGTCAATGTGCAACAAGCCGAAATGTTTCGGGATGCCGTGCGGCCAATCCTCGAAAAGAAGTGTTTTTCTTGCCACAATCCCAACAAAACCAAGGGTGACCTACTCATGACCACTTTGGAAGGCATCAAAAAAGGTGGCGAAAATGGGGCCATTTTCACCCCTTTCCGACCCGATTCGAGTCAGATGATCCAAATGGCCTTGTTGCCCGAAGCCGATGATCGGCATATGCCTCCACAAGGCAAACCCCAATTGACCGCTGAAGAACTGAAAGTGCTGCATTTTTGGATTAAAAAAGGGGCCGATTTCGGGGCAAAAGTGAGTGCATTTTTGCCCAACGACACCTTAGATGCCTGGGTGAAATCAATTCCTACAGCGGCGGCGGCTCTGCCCAAAATTTCGGCAGCTTCACCGAAAACAATCGAGGGGCTCAAAAGCAATTTTTGCAACATCCGCCCGATTGCGCAGGGCAGTCCTTATTTGGAAGTCGTTGTATTCAATCACCAGGATTACCAGGCGGAGGTGTTTAAAAAATTGCAAAAAATTAGCAAAAATATTTATCGCCTGGAGGCTTCTGGCGCACCGGTAACCGATAAGGAGTTGAAAAGCATTACGGGCCTAAGCAACCTGCGGGAATTGGGATTGGGTAAAACCAAAATTACGGGTAAAAACCTGACTCAATTGCGCGAGCTGAAGCACCTGCAAATCCTCAAACTGCACGGCAACCAACTCAAAGCCAAGGACATTGAGCCGCTACTAGGTTCATCCAGTATCCAAGCACTTTACCTCTGGGGCAATCCTTTGCCCGAGAAAGACTTACAAAAACTGCGCAAAAAAGCCAGCAAGATGCAATTGGACATCGGTACGCCACCCGATACCGCCGTATTGCAACTCAACAAACCGGTAGCGGAAAAACCGCTGGCTTATTTTCAAACAGCACTCAATTGGTCTTGACCCATCCCATGCGTGGGGTGAAAATTTATTACACCACCGATGGCCGAAATCCTGACGGAAAGGCGGGCATCGGAAAGGTGTATACCCAACCCATTGTGGTAAAAACGGATCAAAAAATCAAGTACCACGCCGAGTTGGACGGATGGCATGCAAGTGTGCTGGATTCTCTGGAGTTCAAAAAAGCCCGCTTTGTTCCTGATAAATTTAGCCTCAAAATACCCGCCAATCCCAAGTTTTTAGGCGGCGGCGACTCCGTGATTTTCAACCTGGCCAAAGGCGCACCCAACCACACCGTCAACGATGGATGGTTAGGTTTTGAACGGGCTGAACATTTGGATGTAGAGTGTTTTTTCAAAAATCCGGCGGAGGTGAAAAAAATAAGCATCGGCACACTTTTGGCAGACAATGCCTACATCGTTCCTCCCTCCAGTTTAGAGGTATGGGCGAGTAACACCCCGGGGCAATGGGAAAAAATTGGCACCCAAAGTTTTCCGGTTCCCGATGGTCCTCAATACGGCAATCGATTTTACAACTGCGAAGTAAAACCGGGCAAATATGCTTACCTGAAAATTGTAGCCAAGCCCATCCCGAAACTCCCCAGTTGGCACCGCGGCAAAGGAGAGCCCGGCTGGTTGTTCGTGGATGAGGTATTGATCAATTGAGGGTTCGGGAGTTCGGAGGTTCGATGGTTCGGGGGTTCACGGATGAAGTACAATCTGTCGCCGTCCGAACGTATTGAACACAAACTGGCCATTCTGTGTTCTTTCTGCAAACCAATCGCTTGCACTTAAGCGTATATTGTAGAAAATAAAGAAAGATGATCCGATTGAGTTTTTTGTTTTTCATCATTAGTGTCAGTGTAGCCAGTTGCCAAAACAAACCTGCTGCTCCTAAAACTGATGCAAAACTTGTAAGCATGCACAATCACAATCCCTATTACTCCCGCACCGACACCACCCATCTGAACGTATCCGATGCTGAGTGGAAAAAAGTATTGTCTGAAGACGTGTACACGATCGCCCGGAAAAAAGGTACTGAGCGAGCTTTTACTGGCAAATATTGGGATTTTGAAGGGCTTGGCACTTATTATTGTGCAGCCTGTGGCAACGCCTTGTTTCGTTCAGATTCAAAATTTGCCAGTTCCTGCGGCTGGCCAAGCTTTTACGAAGCATTGCGCCCCAATAGTGTCAAGTATGAAAATGATACTTCTTACGGCATGATCCGCACCGAAGTACTTTGTGGGCGTTGCGATGGCCACCTTGGGCACATTTTCGACGATGGCCCCGAGCCTACCGGAAAAAGATTTTGTATGAACTCGATTGTTCTGGATTTTGAACCCGATTCGGGAAAAAAATCCAAGTAATCTTGCAGCGATTTTATCGTTTCTGAAGGGTTAAAGCAATTGTGTTTTAACCCTTCAGTATTTCCCATTCTCCCCAATTATTAGTCCTTTTATGAAAAAATGTTTGTTGCAGTTGGTGCTGCTACTCTCGCTGATCCATACTGTGCAAGCCCAGGAAAAAGTGGACAGCAACAAGGTCAAAGTATTTGCGCTGCCCCTCTTTTTTTATTCTCCGGATACCCGTTTTGGCATCGGAGCAGGCGGGATAACCACCTTCCGCACGCCAGTATCCACGCAGCCATCCAGTGTTACATTCAGTTTTGCATACACCCAACGCAAGCAAATTCTGGCCTGGTTCCCTTATCAGGTTTATTTTGGCCGTGGGAAATACCTGAGTTACGGTGAGTTGGGTTGGTACAAATACGTGTACCAGTTTTTTGGCATCGGCAATGAGTACGACAATGCATACCTGGAAAAATACACGGCTCAATATCCACGCCTACGTGCCACTTTTTTACGCAATTTGGATCATGGGAATGCGGTAGGCATTCGTCTGGCCATGGACAATTTTAAAATCACTCAATACGATTCTTCAGGTCTTTTGCTCCAAAAAAACATCACCGGTTGGCAAGGTGGTCGTTCTTTTGGCGCGGGATTGGTGTGGTGGAAAGATTCCCGCGACAATCGTTTTTATCCCGGCAGAGGCTCGTTTATTGAAAGCTCCTGGTACTTTGAAAACAAGTTCACTGGCTCTGATTTCGAGTTTTCCCGCCTTAATCTAGACTTGGCCAAATTTTTTACGCTAGGCAAAAAAACAATCCTGGCACTGGAAGGCACAGCGGTGGTCACCATGGGCAATGCTCCGTTTTTCAATATGGCCCAACTGGGTGGGACCCGGCGTTTACGTGGTTATTTTGAAGGGAAATTCCGGGATAAACATTTACTTCTGGCTCAGGCTGAGCTACGGCAGGAAGGTTTTGGTCGTTTTGGCGGCGTGGCATTTGCAGGTATGGGCACCGTGTTTGGCAGCGCTGGAGAATCACTCGAATGGCGTCCCAACGGTGGCATTGGGTTGCGGTATCAATTGGACAAAAAACAAAAACTCAACATCCGGGCAGATTATGGGTTTGGGGTGAAAAGTCAGGGCTTTTATTTGACGTTTGGGGAAGCATTCTGATTACGGGAGTCCTTTGAAATGAAGCCAACTTTATATTTTTCACCACAGATTTTTACAGATGCTCATTTTGACTTCACTAGAAAATAATCTGTGAAAGCCTGTGTGGATCTGTGTGAAAAAATCGGGGGTTTCCCTACACGTATCCCTGGGCCTGTAGGGTGAACAATTCTGCATATTTCCCACCCTTGGCCAACAATTCTTCATGGCTGCCGATTTCCACCATTTGTCCATTTTCCAGTACTAAAATGCGATCGGCCATGCGCACCGTTGAAAAACGGTGAGAAATCAATACCGCCGATTTCCCACTGATCAGCTCTGCAAAACGGAGAAATACTTCGTGTTCGGCACGGGCATCCAAAGCGGAGGTTGGTTCATCCAAAATCAGCAATTGGGCATCGCGCATGTAGGCCCGACCAAGTGCAATTTTTTGCCACTGCCCTCCCGAAAGATCCACCCCATTTTTGAACCGGCGGCCCAACATTTGTTCATAGCGTTCGGGCAATTGATCGATAACCGTATTGGCCAAACTTTTCTCGGCAGAGGAAACTACATCCTCGTGTTTGTCTTTTTGGGCGATGTCACCTACCGCAATATTTTCTGCGGCCGTCAATTGAAAACGGATGTAATCCTGAAAAATGATCCCGATGCTTTGGCGTAAGGATTGTAAATTATAATCGCGAATGTCAACTCCATCAATCAGAATTCGACCTTCCGTGGGTTCGTACAAACGCGCCAACAATTTGACCAAGGTGGTTTTTCCGGCTCCATTTTCACCTACCAGCGCCAGCTTTTCCCCCGCCTCCAGTGTAAAAGAAAGGTTGCGAATGGCCCAACGCTCCTGATCCGGGTAACGAAAACTTACATTTTCGAAGACAAACCCTCCTTGCAATTTTTCGGGAAAAGGGCGACTGCCCGGTACAGAGACAATGTCCGGCTTGATGTTAAAAAAATCGAATAAATCCTTGAGGTAGAGGGCGCTTTCGGCAATTTTGGAAAAACGGGTCATCACCCCTTCCAATAAGCCGTGCAAACGTTGAAAAGAACCCGTCAAAAAAGTCAGGGTACCTACCGTGATCAAACCGCCCACCGTTTGCAGCGCAATGAGCACATAGGCACCGTAGTAGGCTGCCGAACCCAGTGCAGCCAGCAAAAGCCCCCAAATGGAGCGCTGGATGATGATTTTGCGGTTAGCCAAAAAATATTTGTGCGACAGTTTTTTAAAGCGCTCGATGATGAAGTTGGAGAGGTTGAAAATTTTGACTTCTTTGGCCGTTTCATCGCTGGCACCAATGTAACGTAGGTAGTCCAGTTCGCGGCGCTCGGGCGTCCAACTGAGCGATAGGGAGTAACTCTGTTGGTTGAAGTACGATTCCCCCAAAAAAGAAGGAATTACCGCGACAAACAAAATCAAAATCAGCCAGGGATTAAATGCCACCAGACCGGCGCCTAAAAAGAAAATGGTGATGATGTCCTGAAATTGCGTCAATACCTGGGTCATCAACACCGTGCGGTTGGTGGTTTGGCGACGCGCGCGCTCCAGTTTATCGTAGAATTCCGGGTTTTCAAACTGAAACAAATCCAGTTTTGCCGCGTGCTGCATGATGTCAACCGAAGTGCGGTTAGACACCAGATCGCCCAAGAGGTTTTCGGTCAGTCCGATGCCCCGGTTGAGCAAATCTGAAACAATGACCACTGCAAACTCAGCCCCTAACAACAACCAAAGTTGGCTCAAGTCCTTCTCAGAGGCGCTCATCAAACGGATGATCTCATCGACAATCAATTTGCCCAGGTACAAAGTCAGTAGTGGAACACCAGCCTTCAGTAAGCGCAAAACAATATTGATGGCTGCCAAGCGGGGTTCCGTTTGCCAGATGAGGGTGAAAAATGAGGGTAAATTTTTAAGCGCAGAGAATTGATCCGCCAGCTTGACTTTTTTTGGTGTGGTGCTCATACCATGAAAATACAATAAAGCAGGTATAAAAGTTGAAAAGTTGAAGGGTTGAAATGTTGAAAAGAGGTATTAAGGTTTGAAAGACAATTGGTCTTATAAACTTTAATACTTCTTTTCAACATTTCAACATTTCAGCTCTTCAACTTACCTTTACCATTATGGAGAATGAGTTGCAAGAATTGATCGATATTTCCGAGTTACTGAAGGTCGAAAAAAAGGAAGACTTCGAACAACACCGCAAGCTGATGGATAGTCTAAGCCCGGAGCAACGACGAGCGAAGGGGTTGGCATGGTATCCATTGAATGTGGTTCAACAAGGCTACACCATCGGTGAAAGAGCGTTTGTAGTGGTTGAACGTACCCAGGGCAAGGGGCAAGAGCACCAATTCAGATCAGGAAAAACCGTGCGTTTTTATACCCAACAAGCTGGGGTACACAACCCCGAGCGCAATGGAGTCATCTATTACGTGGACAAAGACAAAATGCGCATCATCCTGAATACCCGCGATTTGCCCGAATGGATGGGCATGGGCCAACTCTCCGTAGACATCCTATTTGACGAGCGGACTTATATTGAAATGGAAAAGGCCATGCATAAAGTCATCTCTGCTACCAAAGGCCGCATTCAAGAATTGCGTTCGGTGCTCTTGGGGGTAAAACCTGCCCATTTTACCCCCTTAGAAATGCCCATCAATATTCCAGCACTTAATCCTTCCCAAAACCTTGCCGTCAATCAAATTTTGGCGGCTCAAGACGTAGCGGTCATCCATGGTCCTCCCGGAACTGGCAAAACCACTACCCTGGTGCAAGCCATCAAATTGTTGGCAGAGCGAGAAAAAACGGTCCTGGTCACGGCCCCAAGCAATACTGCGGTGGATTTGTTGAGTGAAAAACTGGCGGAGCTAGACCTGCGGGTGGTGCGCATTGGAAACATCTCACGGATAGATGAGAGCATTTTGCGCCATACCCTGGAGTACCAAATCTCTCAACATCCCGATAGCAAAAACGTCAAAAAAGTCAAAATTCAGGCGGCGGATTGCCGGAGACAGGCCAATCGGCTGCGCAGCAAACGTGGATATGAAGCCTATGAAGAGCGGAAACGCCTCGAACAAGAGGCTTCTGAGCTCTCCGCTTGGGCCAACTCCCTGGAACAACGCCTGGTAGACATGATTTTGGACGAGGCGCAGGTCATCACCTGTACCTTGGTAGGGGCCGCGCATCCCGTGTTGGATCAACGTAAATTTCGCACCGCCATCGTCGATGAAGCAGCCCAGGCTTTGGAGCCTGCCACCTGGATTCCGATTACCAAGGCCTCGAAGTTGGTACTGACTGGTGATCCTTTTCAATTGCCCCCCACGGTTAAGTCACAGGAAGCTGCCAAAAAAGGCTTCAACATCACCATGATTGAAAAATGCCTGAAACGCCTCCAGCAGGTGAACCTGCTCAACATTCAATACCGCATGAATGAAGGCATCATGGGGTTCAGCAATCGACAATTTTACAACAATGAATTGATGGCAGCGCCCGAGGTGAAAGACCATCGTCTGGATATTGCGGCGGATGCCCCGGTAATTTTTATCGATACTGCGGGCTGTGGTTTTGATGAAAAAGTCCATCATGCCTACCAGAGCAAGTACAATCCTGAGGAGTTTCAGGTCTTGCGAGAGCACTTGTACCAAATTGCCGAAGCCTTTTTGGAAAAAATCCCGCCCTCTATCGCCCTTATTTCTCCCTATCGCGAACAAGCTCTACACATGGAAGATGAGCTCAAGGATGATCCCATGTTGAGCAAATTAGATCTATCAATCAATACCATTGATGGGTTTCAAGGGCAAGAAAAAGATCTTGTATTTATTTCACTCGTGCGTTCCAATACGAAAGGAGAGATTGGTTTCTTGAGTGACTACCGCCGCATGAATGTGGCCATGACCCGTGCCCGCAAGCAACTCATCATTGTGGGAGACAGTGCCACGATTGGCAACAACAAGTTTTACAGAGATTTTCTGGAATACTGCGAAGTGGTTGGAGAGTATCGGAGTGCCTGGGAGTATATGAAAAGTTGAAAAGTTGAAAAGTTGAAAAGTTGAAAAGAAAAGGGGACAGTCTACGCATATGTAGACTGTCCCCTTTTCTTTTCAACTCTTCAACTCTAAACTTTTCAACTTAATCAATAAGTCCAAAGATCGTGTTCCAGGTTGAAAATTTCCTGCTTGATCTTGTCTGCTTCCATCAACAAGTCACGACCGGTGAATTGATCTTGCAAGCGCAAGTCTTTCACGTTGGAAGTTTTGTAGATGTAGCTGGAGAAATAGCGCATTTCAAATACGTCCTCCCAGGTCATTGGAGCGCCATCGTTTTGATCGTTGAAGATCCTTTCTTTGGCCAACAATTCGCGGGCATCTGGGTAATAAATCCAGAAAAGAACGTTTTCGCCCACTTTATCTCCCGTAGATGTTTTTACCGGCAATACTGGTGCAATACCAAGGATACGGACCTGCATGGTCGATGATTCTTTGTCGAAGAACCAGATTTCTTTCACCCGGATCCGCTGAACATCTGCGTTGATGTCCACGTCACTCTTGATGATTTGTTGTTTTTGCTCGTACGTAACGGGGTCAGTTACCATTACGGTATCGATTTTGTAGAGTAAGCCATTCACCGCTGAAGTATCCAAACGGGTTTTGAATTCCTCATCGGCAAAGATGCGCAAAGGCTTCTCTTTGTTATTGATGGCTTCCAGCAAAATTGATACGAATGGACGTTTAGGATAAGCGAACGGAAGGTTCATTTTTTCCCTTACGTCAATGATCCGCCAAATACGCTTCTTCCAGAAGATGTCTGCTTCACGGGGTTGATCATAAGGAAGCACTCGTTTTTGGCCGTAATGCTGCTTTCAACCACATCGTCGATTGGGTTGGGTAAACCATCAACTGGCCCCGACTCCGTTTGGATGATATCAAGCTGCTGAGCCGCCAGGGGGCCGACAGCGATACACAGGATAAAAAGAAGACCGAATAATTTGGCGGCCATTTTCATATTTTTGCTTTTTACTTTGACAAAAAAGTGTACCCAATAAACGAGTTTATTGGGTACGCTAGTATAAGTAAGCAATCAAAAAATTACTTTATTGTACTTTGAAAGCAACGTTGTTGATCTTGCGACCAGCAGCATCACCAGGACATTTTGCACGGATGTTGTCAAAAATGAACTGGTCGCCTGGTTTGGCCTGGTTGATCAGGGCACGTGCCTGAGCACCAAATGCACCACCTGGGTTAACTGCTTGCAGAGGGTCTTGACGGCGTGGGCTATAGATTACGGTGTAACCTAAGATGTCGCAACGAGCGTCAAAGTCAAAGCCTTCCAGTACGGGAATCACCCCACCTTGCGCTTTCAGTACCCCGTTGCCAATTTCACCACCCGTAGAGTTGTTGATTTTGGCCACTGGATCCGGAATAGGCTTCACGCGGAATTCGAATGAAGTAGCTTTCAAACCACCGCCAGAAACCAATACTGTTGCCTTACCGGGAGCAGTACCTCTAACCGTGAATTTGTTGCCACCTCCGCCAGTTCTGGAAACGTTGCCAGAGAAGCTTACTCGAAGATCATTGGAAGAAACGCCCGCAGCAGCTACAGTTACCGGGTTTTCAACGCCCATGTAGAACACGTTCATTTTATCCGCAGAAACGGTTACCGAACGGCGACCTACTTCATATTCGAAGGTTTCGCTGTTGGAGAACACTTCTCCGGTAGTTGGGTTCTTTACTGCGATGTCTACTTTGTAGCTTTTCACACCCGGTTCACCCGAACCTGCGGTATATTTTGCCGAACCATTCTCCACTTTTAGTGCTGCACCGTTTACACGGATGCTGACGTTGTCGTTGAATGATTTTGAAGTAGCACCTACCGAGATGGTTGATTCAAATTGCTCTCCAGCAATGATGTAACTCTTGATTGGAGAAGAAATTGGAATGAACTGATCTACTTTTACCTCCGATTTACCAATCAAGCTGGACAGGTAGTTCAGGATTGCGGCTTCAGAACTTTTCATGTCGTTCTGAAATTTGGTCATCAAGGGGAAGGCAGCAGCCAGAGGAAGTTGGTTGAAGGTATACTCCGACCAGTTTTGTGCACCTCTTCCTTTTTTCCAATCCTTATCAGAGATTTGGAGGGCGATGCTTTTCTCAAGGTTTTGCAATTCTTCTTCTTTGATGGCAAGTCCCGGGGTCCCTTTCATGCTGCGCAGCATGCCGATTAATTCTTCACGCGTAGCATTTACCTTTTGCTCCAGTTTGGCACCATTGCCTTGATTTACTAGGTAGCGGGTGGTAATGTCCTTATTTTTGTACCCTTTGGGTTGTCCACCGTGCGAATGGTCCTCTTCAGCAAAATATCCACCAGTTTGTTCAACCATTGCTTCCCGTAGCTTTTCTACATAGGCAATGAATTCTTTGGACTTGGCTTGAACTTCTTTTGCGGTAGAAACCACTTTCGCATAACGCTCTCTGTTTTGTGCAGCATTGCGTTCCATGTCGCGGACAGTGGTATTGTTGGCATCGGCCAAACGAGAATTTGAGGTTTTGATACCTTTATCGATAACAAAAAAGGCATTGATGATCTTGGCTGAAACGTTGAGGGCCAACATGGCGGTCAACACAAGATACATGATGTTGATCATCAACTGCCGCGGCTCCTTTGGAATTGACATGTTCTTTTCTTTTTTTCCGGGTTAGAAAAATGTGTCCGAAAAATGTGACCGATTACCCTTGGCGAACGTTGGCCATGGAAGTGATCACTGAGCCGTAAACAGTATTCAGTGAAGAATAGGTAGTGTTCAGCTTGGAGATGTTTTTGTTCAACTCGGTCAAGCCGTCTTTTACTACTTTGGTTTCTTCAGCAGAATCAGTCAAGTCAGCCATTGCTTCGTTCAACTTGGTATAAAAGTTGTTCATGGCCTTGAGCTGATCTTTCGTACCAGAAAAGTCTACTTCTTGCAATGCTTTCAGTGAACCCAAGCTTTTGGACATTCCTTGCAGTTCTTGCAACATGCCACCCAATTGCTGTTCCACTACTTCACCGTTCAAGCCGGGCATATTGGGCGCAGCAACCGTAGAGATTCCCGTAGTGATGGGCTGAATTGGCGCATCATAAGCATCCAACCCTGGATACAATTTTTCCCAGTAGTAATCTTTCTCTGGGCCAATTACCCCTAAGAAAAAGAAAAGGATGGCTTCGGTGATCATACCTGCGATCAACATTTCGTCGGCAAACTGCCAAGACATGATTTTGAAAAGTGCACCAAGCAATACTACAGATGCACCAACACCGATGATAAGGTTTTTGAGGTACTTGAATCCTTTCGTTTTCAGGAAGCTCATTGTTCAGGATTTTTTTGATGGTTAGACAAATAATATCGTTCGTTGGGATTATTTACCCATTTACAATCACTATAATGGAGAAACAGGAAAAGGTTACAGTTTGAAAAAAAAGAATAAGTTGAAATCTGAAGGTGAAGTGAAGATTGGATGACCGTTTCAATTTTTCAACCTTCCTTTTCAACAAATGCGTAAGGATACTGCACAACAAGTGCAGTATCCTTACGTTTCGTCGATCCTAATCTGGATTAGAAATCGTTGATAGAACGACCTAAGAAGGTGAGTACGCAACGGAAACCTACGTAAGACTTGGTAGTGTCCTGATATTCGTAGCTGCGTGTACCTGTCTGAAGGAAGTGGTGAATATCCTTCCAGGATCCTCCGCGAAGCACTTTGCGTTTGTTTTCGGGAGTATCATCATCCTCGGCATCGTAACGGATGTCGGGGTTCAAATCATGAAGGAAAGAATAAGCATTCTCATAGTATGCTGTATTGGTCCATTCCGCAACGTTGCCGGCCATGTTGTACAAGCCGTAATCGTTAGGGAAATAAGCATCGGCGCGAACCGTGTAGAAACCACCATCTTCTGGATAGTTGCCACGGCCTGGTTTGAAGTTGGCCAACAAACACCCCTTAGCATTGCGGATGTAAGGACCGCCCCAGGGATACATTGCCCGATCCCGACCACCGCGAGCGGCGTACTCCCACTCGTGCTCAAAAGGCAAACGGTAGTTTTCGGTGTTCTGACCGTCTTTGCTGTCGGAAGTGGCTTTGTTCCACAACATGGTACGCCAGTAGCAGAAGGCATTGGCGGTATGCCAATCGATCCCAACTACGGGATAATCATCAAAAGCCGGGTGCCAGAAATAGTTACGGGCATAAGGCTCATTGTAAGAGTAAGCAAAATCGCGCACCCATACCAGCGTATCAGGATATACATTTACTTCTTTCTCCTTGATGAATTCATTTCTTGGAGAACGACCCCGATCATTGGAGGCTTTCTTCCAATCGTACCAGCTGTACTTGTATTTCAAGTTGCGTACATCGATTTCCTTTTTGCCGGCAAATCGATCATCACCTTGATAGTACATTTCTTCTAGGGCTCCGTCTGGGTCTTCCCAGTCGATTTCCTGTTCCCAGTCGATGCGACCTTCGTCGGCATCGTCTTCGTCACTTTCAAGAAAGTGCTCCAGGATGTTGTGGGCAATCGAATCCTTTACCCAGTAAACAAACTGGCGGTATTCGTTGTTGGTAATTTCAGTGTCATCCATAAAAAATCCCTGGATAGAGATTTGTTTGGGGCGCTGAACAAAGGTGTTGCTGATGTCCTGATCACTGGGGCCAACCAATAATGTACCAGAGGGGACATAAACCATTCCGTATGGATTGATACCTTTCCATACAGGCCGGTCGAATACACCGGTTAATTCTCCGCTTTCTTGCTTTCCGCAAGCAACCGCTACAAATACCAGCGCAACTAGTGCAAGCTTGAGTACGTTTTTCATGTTAATACCCGAGTTTTCCTTCAGACTTTAAACAGTTTTTTGTTAAAAACTGCGTAAATATAGACCGTTTAAAAATTTAATAAAAGTTAATTGGTGCCTTCGCCCTAAGTTTAACAATCCGATACCTCAAACGTGAAGCACACTGTGCTTATTTTAAAGAATCGAAAAAAGTTTGGCGGCGATTTTTTTTACCACTTACAATAAACGAGGGTTGTAGATAATTTTCGGTTTCCGACTCTTAGTACCCTGTTGTATGCGGTAATGCACCATTAGCTCGTGCGATCCGTTGCTCACTTCGCGCAGCGGGGACAAAACGAGATCATAAGCATAGGCTATACTTAACTTCTCATTGAGCTTTGCTCCTGCGATCAAACCAAGGGCATCAACGCTATTGGAATTATACCCTCTAAACGATGCGCCGCCAAAGATATTGTCATTATATCGAATTAACAAACCTACATCCGTTTGTATTTGAGTTAAATCTGTACGTACCAAAACGGAAGGTTGAATCAAGAAGCTGGTTCCCAAGGGAAAAGAGGTTTGTCCGTTAAAAAAAACAGTTCGGGTAGTCTGAAGTTCAAATTCACTCAATTGAATTGACGCAGAGGTGAGGTTGCGCATGGCCACGCCAAAACTCCATTTTTCGCTTTGGTAATAGGCTCCAAGGTCAAAAGTAGGAGCCAGGCCACTCATGGCACCCGCCGAAAGAATATCGTCATTGTGATTGATGAGGATATCCTGATAGGCTCCACCCGGCGTACGCAACTGCGAACCATCCAGTCCGTATTGGGTAAAACCAGCTGAAGCGCCCAAACCCAGGATGCCCGAACCCAGTTCCAGCTGGTAGTTGTACGTAGCCATCAGGTTGCTATTGCGTTGAGCACCTAATTCATCATTTTCAAATTTCACGCCAAATGCCGCCCTGAACTGGGGCAGTGGAACCTGCAAAAGTGCAAACTGCGTCATGGGGGCCCCGGGCAATCCACCCCATTGCTGCCGCACACTGGCGGTCAAACTCAAATCCTGATCAATCGCTGCTGCACCTGAGTTCCAATAATATGGACTCAACATATGTAGGGTGTACTGCGCGGATTGTTGCGCATGGAGGCCAGCAAGTCCCCAACATGCCCCTAAAACGAGGGTAAGAAGTTTACGCATAGCTCGGATTTACGTTCCTTTTAGGGGCAGCCAATTCAGGACAACCCTAAAGGTTTTTTATTTTAACAATGTCAAAGCTTCCGCCGTAGTGGAAACAGGCAATTGACACGTGTAATTTTGACAAACAAAAATTTGAGTCTTTCCCTGGGTTTGCCTTCCCGCCAATAATGGAAAGGTGTCGTCGGCCTCAAGCGCACCCATCAGGACTTTGTTGGGGATGTAGTTTTTTTGCAGTTCACGGCTCAGCTCCGCTGCCGCTGGACCTACAATCGCAACTTCGTGCATTGGGTAAACCATGTAAATCAAGGCATTGGCCCAGCGCGCAAATGAAGAGGGATAACGCTCCAGACCCGTCAACATTTCTTTCAGCATTGCCGCAGCCAGCTCAATGTACTGCATTTTCCCCCAAAGCAAACCCAGGCGTTGCAAGTTTTGTACCATGCTGGAGTTGCCAGAAGGCAATGCGTTGTCGTACAATTCGATTTTGCGCAAAACCACATCTTGCTGATCCCTGGAAGTAAAATAGAACAAATTGCGCGTACCATCAAGAAAATGGGCTAAAGTATATTCAGTCAGGTCGGCTGCCTGACGTAAGTAGCGGGTTTCCAAAGAAATCTCATAAACATCCAATAGGGCAGTAATAAGGTAGGCATAATCATCCAGAAAAGCAGCATACTGCGCCTGGTCTTGATCCTTTACCTTCTTGTAGGTGTGGTACAAGCCCCCAATTTCATCCATTTTGAATTTTTGCAATAAAAAATCAACATTGCGCAGTGCCGCCACTTTGTAGGTTTCATTCCCCAAAGCAGTGTAGGCCTTTGCGTAGGCAGAAGCCATCAGGGCATTCCAGGACAACAGTATTTTATCGTCCAAGCCCGGTCTAATTCGCTCATCACGCACCGACATCAATTGGGTGCGGATGGGGGCAAACCGTGCTTCCAACGCTTCCGGGGATTGTCCTACCTCAACCGCAAATGCCTCCAGGGGCAGGGGGCACCACAAGATATTGTGGCCTTCCCAATTGCCCAAGGGTTCTACACCATAATAACTGCTAAACAATGCCGCATCTTCCGCTGAAGGGCAAGTTGCGGCGATTTCTTCTGCCGACCACACGTAAAATTTTCCTTCTTCCCCTTCCGAGTCGGCGTCCATTGCGCTGTAAAAACCGCCGTCAGGGCTGGTCATCTCACGCTCAACCCAGGCCAGCGTTTCTTCGATGGCGCGCCTAAAAATGGGTTGTTGGGTCACCTTGTACGTGTCTGACAACAAGCCTACCAAAAGGGCGTTGTCGTACAACATTTTTTCAAAATGAGGAACCAGCCAGGCACGGTCAGTGGCATAACGGGCAAATCCGCCCCCGAGCTGATCGTAAATGCCGCCCCGGATCATCCGATCCAGTGAAAATACGGTATGCTCCAAAGCCGCTGTTTCCCCCGTAAAATGATGGTAATCGAGCAAAAACTGTAGCGCCATACTGCCCGGGAATTTTGGAGCACCACCAAATCCACCATCTTGTAGGTCAAAATTCTTTTTCAGGGTTTGAAAAACATTGTGCAGTACGACCGGGTTGAAGGGGTTGATGCCACTGAGCTCGGCTTCATTTTTGGCCAAAAAATAAGAATTGGTCTGTTCAATGTTCCCAATCAATCGACTGGCTTGCTCTTCTACGTCCTTGCGCCGGTTACGGTAAACATCCGTCACGTGGTGCAACAGTTGTGGCCAGGAGGGGCGATTGAAGGCCGCAATGGGCGGATAATAAGTTCCCGCCAAAAAAGGCCGTCCATCGGGCGTCAAAAAACAATTGAGTGGCCAGCCGCCCGAACCCGTCATGATCACACAGGCCTCCATATATATGTGGTCAACATCGGGCCTTTCTTCACGGTCGACTTTGATGTTGATGAAGTTTTCATTCATGATCGCCGCCACATCGGAGTTTTCAAACGACTCGCGTTCCATCACGTGGCACCAATGGCAGGTCGAATAACCGATGCTTACCAAAATGGGTTTGTCTTCTTTTTTGGCGCGTTCAAATGCTTCGGGTTTCCAGGCGTACCAGTCCACCGGATTGTGGGCGTGTTGCAGGAGGTAAGGACTGGTTTCAAATTGCAAACGATTCATGAATGAGTTTATTTGGAAAACAGTTATTCATGGCTTGAGTTGCCTAAACGGTAACAAATATCCATTATTAGGTAGTAAAGGCAATACCTATACCTAACATTAGGTATTAGCCCCCCTCCCTTAAGCTAGGTAATTTTCGTGTAGTGATGATTTTTGTTAGTATAAAAAGAAAAAAAACGATCTATTTTAGCGCCAAGTTGTTAATTAGATTAAATCAAAATAAGCAAACCAGTGGTCGCAACCAGTAATTCAGGAAAGCAATTGGCCAAAATGAAAATTGGCAGCAAGGGACATGTCTCTCATTTCACCGATACATGCATGGCTTGCAAACTTTTGTCGATGGGAATCTTGCCCGGTACACAAATCGAAGTGATTCGCAGTGCACCTTTTGGCGGGGGATGTTACATCAAAGCTGACAACTTGTTGATCGCCCTGCGCAAATCTGAAGCTTGCAGCATCGTTATTCAGTAGCTATTTTTTCATTATTTCTCTAGTCCTGTCAACGGTTTGAAACCAGCGCATTTGCCCGAACAAGAGCCAAAAATTGCCCTCATTGGTAACCCCAACAGTGGCAAAACTTCTATTTTTAATCAACTTACCGGCCTGCAACAAAAAGTGGGCAACTTTCCCGGTGTTACAGTTGATAAAAAAACCGGCACGCTGGAACTACCCGGCGGCATCCGTGCTGAATTGATCGACCTTCCTGGTGCTTACAGCTTTTATCCCACCTCCAAAGACGAAAAACTGGTTGTACAAAGCTTGGTTCAGCCCGGCAACGACAACTATCCCGATGCCATCGTTTACATCGCCGACGTTACCAAGCTGGAAAAACACCTCTTGCTGTTCAGTCAATTGAAAGACCTGGGTATTCCGGTACTTTTGGCCCTCAACATGGCGGATGTAGCCGAACAGGAAGGCTTGCAATACGATCTGGATAAACTCTCGCAAAAATTGGGTGCCCCTACCCTACTCCTGAGTGGCCGCAGCGGCGAGGGCATGACTCAACTGAAAACCATGTTGGCAGCATTATTGGCACAACCCGCCAGTGGCCCTGTCGACAGCACCCAATACCGACTTTCTCCTGAAGAAGCCAAACTCATTCCCCAACTACAGGATAAATTTCCGGGCTATACGCCTTATCAGTTGGTGCTTTTGGCGCACCACGTGAAGTGGCTACCGTTTTTGAGTCCGCTGCAAAAAGAACAAATCGAGGAAGCCATCAGCAACAGCGGTTTCCAAGACCTGCAATTGCAGGTGTACGAAACCATGCAACGCTATGACCAATTCACCCCCATCGTACAGCAAGCCCGCGACAAGGACGGCGACCAATCGGCCAGTTTCACTGATCGGCTCGACGATTTGTTGACCAATCGCTTCTTCGGCCCGGTGGTGTTTTTGGCTTGATGCTGCTCATTTTCCACGCGCTATTCACCTGGGCGGAGTGGCCCATGAACCTTATAGAAGGGGCCATCGGTTCCCTGAGCACTTTTTTGCAAAACAACTTGCCAGAGCACTGGCTGACCAATTTGCTCACCGAGGGCGTTTTGGCGGGTTTCAGTGGCATTGTGGTCTTTATCCCCCAAATTGCCATTTTGTTTTTTCTGATTTCCTTACTCGAAGAGGTAGGCTACATGGCGCGGGCAGCCTTTATGTTCGACCGCATCATGCAGTTTTTTGGCTTAAATGGCCGCAGCATCGTAGCGCTCATCTCCGGAGGGGCTTGTGCCATTCCGGCCATCATGAGTACCCGCACCATCAGCAATTGGAAAGAGCGTTTGATTACCATCCTGGTCACGCCCTTCATCAGCTGTTCGGCGCGGATTCCGGTGTATACTGTGCTGATTGGTTTTGTAGTACCGCCCACCAAAATAGGTTTCATCAGCCTGCAAGCCTTGGCCTTTATGGGCTTGTACCTCTTGGGCATTGCTGCGGCACTGTTGTCAGCCTTGGTCTTTAAGTTGATTTTGCGTACCAATGAAACCAGCTTCTTGATGTTGGAACTGCCCGCCTACCGCTTGCCCGTGATGCGCAACGTTTGGCTCACCGTATGGGAAAAAGTAAAAACCTTTACGGTTGAAGCGGGTAGAATTATTTTGATCATTACGATTGTTCTTTGGGTGTTGTCCTCCTTTGGGCCTCCGGGATCCATTCCCAGAGCAGAGGCGGCAGCACAGCGCAGCGCACAGGAGCAGAAATTAAATGCCGAGGAGACGCAGGATTTGGTGGATGCCAAAGTGATGGAAGCTTCCTTTGCCGGGCGATTGGGCAAATTCATCGAGCCAGTGATCAAACCGCTGGGTTTTGACTGGAAAATTGGCATTGCCCTGATCACTTCTTTTGCCGCCCGGGAGGTATTTGTGGCCACTATGGCCACCATTTATAGCATTGGCCATCAGGATGACGAGTATTCCATCCGCGAAAAAATGGCCAATCAACGCGATCCTGTCACCAAAGAACTCATCTACACGCCTGCTACCTCGCTTTCCTTATTGCTGTTCTACGTCTTTGCCATGCAGTGCATGAGCACCATCGCCGTGGTGCGCCGCGAGACGAAGTCCTGGAAATGGCCCCTGATCCAGTTTGGCTTCATGACCGGGCTGGCGTATTTGAGCAGCTGGTTGGCGTACATGTGGTTGAGTTGAGGAAATATCATAACTCTTCCTTAGATTGCACAAAAAACACCGCCACCCGTGGAAAAAACCATCTATCAAGGCAAGTTTACCTGGCTGGACGTCACCCAGCCCCACAAAATTCAACTGCTGGATATTGCTTCAAAATTCAATCTCCATGCTTATACAGTGCAAGATTGCCTGGAACCCGATCACTTGCCCAAGTTCGAGATCGATGGCCTGGCTCGTTTTATCATCGTGCGCATTTACAACCCCAAAGAGCTGGAAACTCCGCACTCGGTGCAAGACCTCACCAGCAAATTGCGCACTGATATCACCATCACCATCCATCGCCTTCCTCAGCCTTATTTTGAAGAAATTGAAAAAAAATATCTGGTGCCTGGCCATACCATGACTCCCTGTGATGTCGCTACCCACATCATCTGGCATGCGGTTAATTCTTACCTGGCACCGGCACAATATCTGGATGATGAGGTAGATAAAATTGAATCCGCCATCTTTGCCCGCCATACGCGTGGTAAATTTGAAGAAAAACTATACCACCTGCGGCGCATGATCAGCGTCAATAAAAAACTGCTGATTTTGACGGAAAGTGTCATCGATGAGGTCTATCGGGACACCAAGTCCAATCCGTTCATTCAGGATTTAAAAGACCTCAATCTCAAGTTGCACAGCAATTATGAGCACATCCACGAAGATGTATCCAACTTGCTTAACATCTACATCTCCATTTCTGCACACAAGACCAATGAGGTGATGAAAGTACTCACCATTTTTTCGGTCTTTTTTTATGCCGCTCACTTTTATCGTGGGCATTTATGGGATGAACTTCAAATACATGCCCGAATTACAACTCAAATGGGGATATCCGGCCAGTCTGCTACTCATGCTGGTGATTATTGTGGTCATTTACATTTGGTTCAAACGCAAAAAGTGGATGTAATTTAATACCCCTGATTTTGCCGCAATCCTCCTCTCCGATTCAACTCCTCTTGCGGAATGGGCCAAAGCTCGTGTTTGTCCACTTTGAAATTGCTCCCTTTGTCCAGTTTTTCTCTTTTGTTGTTGCGTTCGTAGGCGTCGGCGTTGCTGATGTTGTAGCGAACAAAGGCTCCGTTAAGTCCCATTACTTTGTGGATCAGCGGTTTGCCATCGGATTTGATGCGGCGCAAATCAAACAAACGCTGGCCTTCAAAAGCCAACTCCGCTCTCCGCTCCTTGTACACGGCATCCAATAGGGCCGTTCCACTGAGGGATCCATCCAAAGTCAGCTTAACCCGTTGGCGTACGGCACCGAGATAATCACGGGATTTTCCCACCGCGTTGGTGTGGTAAGCAGCCTCTGCCGCAATCAACAACAAATCGGCGTAGCGCATGAAGATGAGGTTGTTCGGCAATTTTGTGCTGGAGCCGCCCAAACGTTGATTGGAAGGGACGTATAATTTGCGGCAAAAACGAGCCGATTTACTGACTTCTGGCCGGGCATCAAAACTACGGGTGGTATCGCCGGGCACGGGCTGTTGGTGTTTGATGATGGTCCACTTGAGGCGAATGCTGTCATTGTCCATCAGGTATTGGCTTTCCAAATTCGTCGTAGGGCACAAGTACCCCCATCCTTTTTCAGCTCTGCTGCCACAAATGACGGGAATTGGGTTGCCAAATGCGTTGAAAGACCAAACGCCCGTACCAATGCTGAAGATGAACTCACGGCTGTTGACATTTTGCGGGTTCCAAAGCTCCCCAAAATCTGCTTCCAGGGCATAAGTTTGTTGCTCGATCACTTTTTCAGCAGCAGTCAGCGCGGCAGCCCAGTTTTCAGTGTACAGTTCAGCTTTGGCCAAAAATGCCCATGCGGCTCCTTGGGTTGCCCGTCCACGGTCTTTGCCGCTTTGTTCGGTCAAAGTGGGCAGTACTGTAGCTGCTTCCGTAAAATCTTGTTTGATTTGAGCATACACCCGCTGCGTTGAAGCCCGACGCATGGTGTCAAGATAAGCCGTGGGCACCACAGCCGTGACCACTGGCACTGGTCCAAAATTTTTGACCAATTCAAAATAGAAAAAGCCGCGCAGGAATTTGGCCTCGGCCACCAGGCGGTTTTTTACATTGTCCGGAATTAGGGCATTGCTCACGCCGGCAATGGCGCTATTGCACAAAAAGATGCCCTTGTAGTTCGACTGGTAAAAGTCGCGCAAACGCTCTCCACGTGCATCCAGGGTATAGTGTCCGGCTTGCATGAGCTCAATTCGGCGCTGAAAGTAGGGGATCACAATGGTGTCCCGCCGGGTTTTACTCGTATCGAGCGGGTTATTAGAAAAACGAGGTGGGTTGATGTCGTAGTTTTTAATGGTGTCGCCAACCCAGGCGTCGTCGGTAGCGGCGTCATTGCAAAGACGCCAGAAATGTACTTGCCACCAATCGTCAAAGGCCAGGGCGTTATAACAGAGGCGCACTGCACCATCACAGTCATTTTCGGTCAAAAAACGTTGTTCTTGCGTGGTAATTTCAGTGGGGCCATCCAGCAGTCTTTCTTCCAGTTTTTCACAAGTAGCAAACAGGCACACCAACAACAGGAAGAGCAATAAACGCAGCGTAAGTTTCATTACAATTTTTCATTTGATTTTAGAACCACAAATCTAACGCTTATTGCTGATTCTAAATTTCTTCCTGACTTTAAATAAAACGTTTGTCCCTGGCCAGCTTGATGGCATCGGCTTTGGAATGTACGTCCAGCTTGAGGTAAATGTTTTTGATGTGGGACTTTACGGTTTCCATATCGATGAACATTTCTTCGGCAATGCGCTTGCGGCTTTTGCCTAAGGAAATTTGTTCCAGAATTTCGGTTTCCCGACGGGTAAGGGGGGAGTTTTGATTGCGGTGAAAGGACTTGATCACCAGACGCGCCACATTGGCGCTCATCGCCCCGCCGCCTTCCATCACTTCTTTGATGGCGTCAACCATCTTTTGGGGGCTGGCGTCTTTGGTCAGGTACCCACTCGCACCATTGACCAGTGCCTCAAAAATGGTGTGCTCATTTTCATACACCGTGAGCATGATGATGGGTGTATTGGGCAGGATCTTTTTGATCTTGAGCAGGGCATCAATGCCGTTCAAACCAGGTAATTCGATGTCGAGTAATATTACGTCCGGCGCATCGGAGTGCAGTTTTTTGGCAGCATCCTCGTAAGAGGCATAGGTGCTGATGACGGAATAACCTTCCATTCCGCCGATGAGGTAGGCGTAGCTGTCGCGGATGGTTTCATCGTCTTCGATGAGGGTTACGTTTATGGTGTATTGCATGGTGCTTGCTTTCGTCTGCGAAAATTCCCATGAATAAATTCATGGGCTGATGCTTTTGGTGCCTCCCACGAATAAATTCGTGGGTTGGTTAGGTGCTTACATTTTTTGTTTTCAGGCTAAAACGCAGTTCCAACCTGGTACCTCCAATCGGGAGTATGGCAAAATCTAAATCAGCCTGGATGCGTTTGGCGCGAATCTGCATGTTGTCGATGCCATGGCCTTTTTTGATGGTGTTCAAACTAAAGCCTTTGCCATTGTCGCGCAGGATGATGCGCCAACTTTGGAACCCGTTGGGCATCACCTCAAAAGTAACACTTTGTGCTTGCGAGTGTTTTAAGCAATTGTTCAAGGCCTCTTTAAAGATCATGATCAGGTTGCGGCTGTAATCGATGGGAACTACGACCCCCCGATAAGCATCCTGAATCCCCTCACAGGAAAATTCGATCCCGGTATCTGCAAACAAGTCGACGCCAAAATCACGAATCCGGGTGAGGATTTCATACAGGTTGTCGCTGGAGGGATTGAGCGCCCAAATGATGTCCCGTGCGCCACCATATAGTTGGACTGCATTTTCTTTGATTTGACTGACAATCCCCTTAACATCGGGTTGTTGAGGCCCCAGTTTGTTTTGCAAAATTTCGGTCAACAGGGCAATGCGGGTCAATTTATTCCCCAATTCATCGTGAAAATCTTCGGCAGTGCGGCGGCGTACCTTTTCCTGTTCTTCCTGGCGCAACAGGGCTATTTGCCGTTTGCGCCGCGAGCGCAAGCGCACCCTAAAGGATTGGATAGCGATACCCAACAAGACCAAAAAACCTACCGTACCCCCTCTAAACCAGGCGGTTTGGTAAAATGGGGTGATGATTTCAAAATTGTAATTGAGGTTTTTTTGCGACCAACGTCCATTCTTGTTGCGCGCTCGAGCCTGGAAAACGAATTTACCGGCGGGCAAATTGGGGTATTCCACTTTGTGGTTGTTGGACAAGATCGACCAATTTTCGTCCAAACCCTGTATCCGGTACTGGTATTGCATGCCTTGAGGGTCACGCAGGGAAATAGCGGCAAACTCAAAGCTCAGGTGGTTTTTACGCGGTGGCAGGCGCAATTGTTGGGGCAGGTGATAGCCCGGACTAAGGCCTTTGTTCCATTGCCCAGCTTCCAGGGGCTTGGAAAACAGTTTGACCGATTGCAAAATCACTTCCGCCGGAGGCACTGGTGCATCGGGAGCATGAGGATGATACCGAAACAGTCCTTTGGTCGTACCAAACCACACCGAACCATCTCGATCGATCAAGGTCGCGTGCTGATTGCTTTCCCAATTGGGGATGCCTGCAGTAGCACTAAAATTGTCGATTTGGTAGGTTTGTGTATCGGAATCAAACTGAAAACGGGCAAAACCTTGACCTGTACCAGCATAAAGTATGCCGTTTTTGCTTACGCTGAGGTTATAGACAATATTGGACGGAAGGCCTGATTTTTGGCTGTAATGTTTGAAAAGATTGGTATTCAGATCCCACAAAAACAGGCCATTGTCCGAGCCAATCCAAATTTTTGATCCCTGTCTTGCAGCACAAATAACTGTTGATTTGCGCAGCAAATCTGGTTGTTTGCGCAGGATATTGCGGTCGTGTTGCAGCAACAATATTCCACTGACACTGCCGACCAACAAAGAATCCTGGCCGATGTCCAAAAAACAGGAACTAAAAAAAGTATAGGCTTTGAGTTGCTCAAAACGTCCACTATCGTAGCGCATGATGCCTGCGGGTGTCCCCACCCAAATGCGCTGCTTGTTGTCTTCATAAACATTCAGTACCACTCCTTGTAGCAATCCATCCTTAGCGCTTAGCAACTGAGTGAATTTCCCTTGTTGGTAACGCCACAGCCCTTGTCCTTCGGTACCGATCCACAATCGGCCACTGTGATCGGTAATGATGGAATTGATGCGTTGTGCGCCGGCTTGGTCAAGGGGCAAACGAAGCGTTTCAAATCCGTTTTTACCCAGGCGCGCCAAGCCACCACCGTAAGTACCTACCCATAGTTGTTGCACCGAATCCCGGCAAATACTCATCACGGAAGACGTCGGTAAACCCGTTGATTCATCGTATTGCTCAAAAGTGTCGCCCGCATACCTAAAAAGACCGTCACCACCCGCCATTGTAACCCAAAGCTGATGCTCACGATCAATCAACATATCGGTCACAACGTTTTGAGAAAAACCATTGCTTTGGTCAAACCTCCGAATACCCTCAGGCTTAACTTGATACAATCCATCCTGGGTACCCAACCACAGGTTTTTGTTTTGGTCAAAAGCCAAACGTCTTACTCTTCCTTTGACCATTTCGGCAAAACCTGGCGGATTGAATTTTTCGTACACCCCTTTCTTACGGCGATACACGCCACCCCGAGTAAGCAGCCAAAGGTTGTGATCGGGGTCGGAATATAGTTTGAAAGGGGCATGGGGTTCCTTTTCTCCAGTGGGCAGTTCGATCTCCTGCCATTGGCCTTTGCGCAAAGTGTACAATGGTGCCTCTGGGCCACAAGCCCAGATTTGCCCCTGATGATCGGCAAAAACTTGCCTAAAATCATGATCTTTAGATAAATCTGCTTTGATGACCATCCCCTGGTCAATGCAGTACACCTTGCCTTTCACCGTGCACCAGATGCGTCCACGCTGGTCTTCAGCTAGGGAACTGACTTCGTTTTGTTGTGGTTTTTTGAAAAAAAAATAATTGCGAAACCGCGAACCGTCGTAGCGGGAAAGGCCATTTTGAGTACCTACCCAAATCCACCCTTTGCGGTCGGATAAAATCGTCAGGCAGATGTTATTGGCCAAACCATCATTCATGGAGAAGCCCGTAAAATGCTGGCCATCATAACGTGAAACACCACCCATCGTGGCAATCCACAGGTGCCCATGCTGATCCTGACACAGGGCATTGGCCTGCGACTGAATGAGGCCATGCTCGACATTCAAATTGACAAAATTGTACTTCTGCGCCCACAATCCCGTCAATACAACCCAACTTAGAACCCAACTCACTATTCTTTTCATCCGGAGAATTATCTCAAAGCAAATTACTCATTGTTTTGTAAAAAATGAAACCCCTACCAAATGGGCAGGGGATCATGAGAAACTGCTCTATCGTCGGGTGAAAAAATGACTTTACCAGCAGATTTGATGACGCTGCATGTAGATCTGTGGATGAAACAAAGTTAAGTTGGAAAGGTGGAATGCAAATCCCCCGGTTGGGGGGAAAAATGGGGCGTGGGGGTGTGAAGGTGTGATCGTGGGGGGTGGATTATCAAACCTAGCAATTTGCCCTGGTCAAAACCCGCCAACAGTGCCGTGATTTAACCTGCAAAGGCTCCTACCTTGTATTCAAATCACGCCGCATGCGCAGCAAGCCTATCGACTATGATGCATTGCTCAAAGAATTCATCAGCGATTTTTTTCCAGACTTCATTGCTTTTGTCAATCCAGCTTTGTTCGCCGCAATTGACTGGGAACAGGGTTATGTGTTTTTGGAGCAAGAACTGATCAATGCCTTACGGGGCAAATTTAAGATCAAAGGGAAGAGCAAAAGAACCGATAAGCTGGGCAAGGTGGTGCTCAAAGCGGGAGCAGATCATTATGTGTATGTGCATGGAGAATTTCAACACACATTAGAGCCCGATTTTGCCCTGCGGATGTACCATTACCGGGCCTTGATCGGCCTGCGTTATGGAATCGAAAGCATTACCGCCATTGCCGTGTTTACGGGGGCGAAGCCCTCACCGCATCATTTGCAGTATTCCAGTCATGTTTTTGACACACGGCTAGAGTACCACTTCAAAAGCATTGTGGCCATTCAACTCGATGAACAAATGCTCATTGACTCCATGCACAATCCTTTTGCCGTAGCCATGTTGGCAGCCCAATACGCTTACCGTAGTCGGAACAACCCTACGCTACGGCTAGCGCTAAAAAGCAAACTATTCAATTTACTACGCAGTCGGGGTGACATCGACCTTGACCGCAGTGTCAAATTGTTTATCTTTGTAAGGGATTTTGTGCATTTACCGAAAAAGCAGGAGAACGAATTTCAACAAACACAAATTTCATTGGTCTTTCCAAACGAAAAAGAAATGATCATTACACAAGGAACCAAAGATTTTGCACTGGGATTGTACGAACGGGTGTTTGGGTACAACCCATTGGAAGAACAAAAGAAAAATGAAGCAAAACTGGCCAAAGAGCGCCAAAAAGCGGAGGAAGAAAGACTTCAATTGCTCGCAGCACTTCAGCGAGAGGAAGAAGAACGCCAAAGACTCCACGCCACAACTATCTTCAATTTACACCATATCGCCAAAATGAGCGCCGCCGAAATCGCCCTGATCGTAAACATGGAACCAGAGACCATCGAAGCTATAATTGTCAATCACTCAGGAGAGTAACCCCACGTTAATGCTCAAGAAGGTATTTACGGTGGCAGTCCCTTGCAACTTGCAAAAGAAAAAATCCATAGTTTCATTCAAAACTTACCAAAAACGCTAAACAAAACCGCCATGAGTACTTATGACATGATTTTGGCAGAAGGAATAAAGATCGGTATTGAAGAAGAACGCCAACGAGTTGAGGAAGAACTAGAAGAGGCACGTCAACAAGTCAACAAAGTTATCCTCTACCTATATCAAATCGACCAAAAAACTCCCAATGAAATAGCTTGATTGTAAGCAAGATCCGCTTACATCCGAAACCGTAATCAGCAAGTCAGAGGAAGAAACATCGCTGAGAACTCCAAGAACGGGGTGAGGAAGGTGCCAAAGAAAGCGAAGCACCTGTTTAAATCATCCCGGTCATTTTAGCCAATTGAACCAAGGCTGTTGTATCTCTGGCACCCAATCGATCAATCATGTTGCTGCGGTGGTTGCCAACGGTATTGACGCTAATGAATAATCTTTGAGCAATCTCTTTTGTATCCAGGTCCTCCGCAATCAATAAGAGCACTTCTTTTTCTCTTGTAGACAATAAATCGCGTTTGGAGTCTTTGAACCAGAATGAAAGGTTTGACCAGTTCGTTTTGCCCATAAGAAATTTAACCAATAACTTGTAATCTTTTTAATGAGGTGCTGGATGTTTTGGATGTAATTGAGCGTATATCTAAAATTCCGTTTTTCATCTACTTGTACAGGAACCTCTGACAACAAACGGACATCTGCGCGGATAAACCGCATACAACAGTGGTGAACCTTCATATTCACACGTTCTTCAAAAGGTATTTTTTGAAAAATATCGGTTAGCCAGTTCACCGATTCATAA
The DNA here is from genome assembly GCF_016718685.1 of Haliscomenobacter sp. Taxonomy (GTDB): domain Bacteria; phylum Bacteroidota; class Bacteroidia; order Chitinophagales; family Saprospiraceae; genus Haliscomenobacter. Next base: position 38,891 of record NZ_JADKCX010000041.1, read on the forward strand.
GGGAAGGCAGCATAATCTTTGTGCAAGATGCTTAAGATGTTTTTCATCCGTTCATCTTTGGTTTCATTCTGAAGTAAACCCCAGAATTCTTCCTGACCAACCTGCAATTCAGGCAAATAGGTTCTATGATTAAATATGGTGAGGATGGTATCTGTTCCCTTCACCCTGAGCAAAATGGTAATTTTAAGTGTTCCTGCTTGTTTACCAAGGCTTCATCTCTAAAAATTAAATCTGATAATTGTATACATGGCATGGCTTCTTTTTACGGGCTACAGGTTTTGGGAAAGGGTAGTCTGATGCATAAAAACAGCGCTTTGGTTTTCGAAAGATGTTCATTTAATCAATTGCACTTAAAAAATAGCGATTGTCACTATTGCCTGCCCATACTTGACATTCTACCTTTGTATTATTATTAAAATATTCACTCATTTTAATTAAACTTTAATCCAATGCTTTATGTCAGTGAAATGAACACGCACGAATTGGTTCTAGGTTTACAAGACAAAAGCGAAAAAGCCTTTTCTACTTTGTATGATGCCTATGCACTCTCTTTGGGGATTACCTATAAAATAGGAACAATAAGCCTGCTTCCGAAGAGATTTTACAAGACGTTTTTGTCAAAATATGGAAGCATATTCATACCTATGACATTGCAAAAGGCAGTTTATTCACCTGGATGGTCAACATCACCCGGAATACCTGTAAAGATTATTTTCGAGTAAACACTATCACTATGAAACCTTGATCACACCAGTGGAATTGGCCCAATTCCGAGTAAACCCCCACGACAGCCACGGAGAGATGTTGACTTAGACTTTTTATGCAAAATGAACCAAGATACAAAGACATCTTACACTCGTTTATATTTATGGCTACAGCCAGGTGCAAGTTTCCGAAAAATTGAACGTAGTCAAAACAAGAAGGAATGTTGCAGATTGAGCGAATTTATTCCCCTCTCAATTCAACACATACTCCAACCCCAATCTCCCCAACTCCCTTATAAAATCATTGTCCGCATTCACCTTCCGATCCAGCGACACCATATTCACCCGCATCTTGGCGCTGTGGTCCAGGATTTCCACTTTGAATTTGTGCGGTCCGGTGTGGGTGCGGCAAAGGCCATCCAGTTCGGCGATGATCGTTTCGCAGAGATGCGTTCCAGCGGCAGTTTGAGCGTAATCGACTCCGTCATGCTCAGGGCGATGCCTTCCAGCAGGCGCACTTCCAGTACTTTGAAGTCCATTTCGCCATCGTCTTTCCAGCCCTTTTGGAAGCGGCCTTTGACGAAGATGGCGATGCCATCGGTGAGCAGGTGGCGGAATTTTTGGTAATCCTCGCCAAAGAGTTTGATTTCGTAGGAACCCGTGTAGTCGCTGATTTCAAAAATGCCCCAACCATTGCCATTTTTGCTGACCCGGTGGATGGTTTTGGTCACCATGCCGCCCACTTGGACGGTAGGTTTGTTCTGGTGGTTGCTCAGCGCATCGATGGTACAGGTCATGAAGTGTTCGATCTCCACGCGGTAATCGTCCAGTGGGTGGCCGGAGATGAAGATGCCCGTGACTTCTTTTTCGCGGTTGAGTTTTTCCAACAATGACCAGTGCTCCACTTGGGGCAGCGGTGGCTCTGGCAACATTACCGAGTTGCTCATGTCGCCAAAAAGGGAATTGGCCGATTGTGAATGCGTAGCCCGTACAGCGCTGGCAAATTTGATGGCGTGCTCCAGCAGGGAATCGTATTTGTCCGAAGGCGCGAAGTATTGGCCGCGGTGGGTACCTTCAAAACAATCAAAAGCGCCACCCAGGGCCAAACTTTCGAGGGCTTTTTTGTTGACGGCCTTCATGGGCAGGCGGCGCAACATTTCGAAGAGGCTTTTGAACGGCCCGTTTTTGCGCTCTTCCAAAATTTCCTCTACCGGGCCCTCTCCTACCCCTTTCAGGGCCGACATGCCGAAGCGGATCGCCCCGGCCTTGTTCACCGAGAAGTCCATTTCAGATTCGTTGATATCCGGCCCCAATACCGGGATGCCACCCCGGCGGCATTCTTCCAGGAAGAAGGTGATTTTGCCGATGTCGTTTTTGTTGTGGGTCAGTACCGAGGCCATGAATTCGGCGGGGTAATGCGCCTTGAGGTAAGCCGTTTGAAAGGCGACAAAGGCGTAACAAGTCGAGTGCGACTTATTGAAGGCGTAGGAGGCAAAAGCTTCCCAGTCTTTCCAGATTTTTTCCAGTCTGTCTTTCGGATGACCGCGTTTTTCGCCTCCCTCCAGGAATTTGGGGTACATGGCGTCCAGGTCAGCTTTGAGCTTTTTACCCATCGCTTTGCGCAACTTATCCGCCTGGCCTTTGGTGAAACCCGCCAGTTTTTGCGACAGCAACATCACCTGCTCCTGGTACACGGTGATGCCGTAGGTGTCCTTGAGGTATTCTTCACAATCGGGTACATCGTAGGTGATGGCTTCCCGACCATGTTTGCGCGCAATGAAGTTGGGGATGTATTCCAATGGTCCCGGGCGGTACAAGGCGTTCATCGCGATCAAGTCTTCGAAGGTGGTGGGCACCAGTTCCTTCATGTACTTTTGCATGCCCGTACTTTCATACTGGAAAATGCCGACCGTTTCACCGCGCTGGAACAGCTTGTACGTAAGCTCATCTTCCAGCGGCACCTCGTCTACATCCAGTTTGACGCCGTGGTTTTTTTCAATCATGAACACGGCATCCTTGATGATGCTGAGGGTTTTGAGGCCCAGAAAGTCCATTTTGAGCAAACCCGCCGATTCGGCCACCGAGTTGTCGAACTGCGTGATGTACATGTCCGAATCCTTGTCCACCTTCACGGGAACGTACTTGGTGATGTCGTCGGGGGTAATCACTACCCCGCAGGCGTGAATACCCGTGTTGCGCACCGAACCCTCCAGTTTCCGGGCGGTTTGGATCATTTGCCCGATTTGGTCCTGCCCATCGGCCAATTGGCGAAACTGGTTGGCTTTGTCTACATCTTCCGAGTTGAGTTCGGCCTTGAGTTTGGGGTCGATGTCGTCTTTGGCCAAAATCTTGCCCAAGGTTGCTTTGAGGTGAATCGGAAAAGTTTTGGCGACCTTATCCACTTCTGAAAGGTGGATGTTCATCACCCTGCCTACGTCGCGCAGGGAAGATTTGGCGGCCATGGTGCCGTAAGTCACAATTTGTGCCACCTGGTTGCGGCCATATTTGTCGATCACGTAATCGATCACCTGCTGGCGACCCACGTCGTCAAAGTCGATGTCAATATCGGGCATGGATACCCGCTCTGGATTGAAAAAACGCTCAAAAGAGCAGGTCGTACTTGATGGGGTCTACATTGGTGATGCCAATGCAATACGCCACCGCTGAACCTGCTGCCGAACCCCGGCCGGGGCCTACCGAAACGCCCATTTGACGGGCGGTGGTGGTAAAGTCTTGTACGATGAGGAAGTAACCGGGATAACCAGAGTTTTTGATGACCTGCAACTCAAAATCCAGACGCTCCTGAATCTCAGGTGTGATGTGTTTGTAACGGCGGAGTGCACCCTCTAAAGTCAAGTGGCGCAGGTAAGCATCCTGGGTGGCAAAACCGGGTGGTAAAGGGAAAGCGGGTAGCAATACCTCACGCGCCAGATCCAGAAAATCAACCTTGTCGGCGATTTCGATGGTATTGTCCAAGGCTTGGGGCACATCAGCAAAAAGCTGGCCCATTTCCGCTTTGGTCTTAAAAAAGAAGTCGGAGCTGGGGAATTTGAAGCGGCCTTCTTCTTCGAGATAAGTACCTGTATTGACACAAAGCAGGATATCGTGCGGCAACCAATCGTCTTCGTTCACGTAGTGCGAATCGTTGGTGGCAATGACTTTGAGGTTGTATTTTTTGGCAAAACCCAGCAGGGTTTGGTTGATGTCTTCCTGACTGATGCCCCGCCCATCGATGTTTTCGAGTCCCCGGTGGCGCTGGATTTCGATGTAATAATCCTCACCAAACAAATCGACCCACCAACGCAGTTGTTTTTCCGCTTCTTCCAATTTGCCGTGCATGATCAACTGTGGCACTTCCGCGCCGATGCAACAACTGCTGGCAATCAGGCCCTCGCTATACTGCACCAGCAACTCCTTGTCAATACGCGGATATTTGCCGTACAAACCTTCAATAAAACCTAGGGAACAAAGTTTGGACAAGTTCTCGTAACCCTTGGCGTTTTTGGCCAAAAGCAGTTGGTGGTAGCGCTCATCGGATTCGCCTTTGGCCCGCGAGAATGCTTTGACGTGTCGATCCTTCACCAGATAAAACTCGCAACCGATGATGGGTTTGAGGTTGCGTTTTTTGGCTTCTGCCACAAATTTAAATGCCCCGAACATGTTGCCGTGGTCGGTCAGGGCAACGGCTTTTTGTTCGTCCTTTACGGCTTTGTCCATCATTTGGGTAATGGAAGAAGCCCCATCCAAAAGGGAGAACTGGGTATGACAATGGAGGTGAAGAAAATCGGGCATTTTTATTTTGTATTGGCGGTCAGCGGATTAATCTAATTGACAAAAAAGGACGAAAAATTCAATCGAAAGATACGGCTTTCGAATTTTTGATGGGCAGAAAATTGGCATTTATTTCCCGACAGGTTGTAAAAGCGAACTTCACAAATTAAACATTTGACAATCAATTATTAAATAAAAAAATATTGAAATAGATAAAGAGCTGGTTTTTATCTTTACAATCTG
>NZ_JADKCX010000042.1 GCF_016718685.1 Haliscomenobacter sp.
GTTGCATTTCAATCTTGCGCTGACAATTCAACTTCAAGTACTGGAATGCAAAAACCCAACGAACAAGAACCATCTGGAATGAAAGCGAAGAAAACCAGCTTGGAATCCTCTGCGGACGCAAAATCGTTGACTTATCAAAACCTACAGGCTGCTTTTAAGGGGGAGACAACTGCTAGTGCCAAATACGCAGCATACAGCAAAAGCCGCGACTGAGGGAAATCATGAAATCGCATTGCTGTTTGAAAGCGGCTTCTGCTTCAGGAAAAGATACATGCCAATAACCACCAGGCAGTATTGGAAGAATTTGGCCAAACGGTTCCAGCGCTTACTCCAGAATTTGCTGTTCATTCCACTGGCGAGAATTTAAAAGATGCCATTTCTGGAGAGGGTTATGAAATAAGTACGATGTACCCAGAATTTCTTACCAATGCCAATAATGCTGGAAACCAACTCGCGCTCCTGAGCTTCAATTATGCCTATAAAACCGAAAAAAAGCATAAGGTTCTTTACGAAAATGCACTTGCAGCGTTGGAAAGCAATAATGTCAAATCGTTACCTGCTGTTTTTTACGTATGCCCAACTTGTGGTAATACTTACGAGACAACTGCACCCAAACGTTGTGGGATTTCAATGACAAGTTCAGAGAAGTTTATCAAGATTTCTACTGAAAATTTGTAATCAGTAAATAATACCAAAGTTTTTACCGAAAAAAGCAACCAAGCATAGGGTGCTCTCGTCCTTTTTAGCATCAAGTAGAAGATCTTCCATTCGACAAATCGACTTTGCTCGGCGACCGAATGGCCGATCTTCTACTTACATCTAAAAAGCACTTCAATGAAATCATTAAGCAAATCAATCACCTTGACCCTATTGTTGCTGTCCAGTCTTTCCCTTTCTGCTCAAAATTGAAAACCTGATCGGCCTTTTGTCCAAAGAAGTGGTAGACAAGCACTGGAAAATTCGCTTTACCGAAAACGTTGGCCGCTACGATAAATGCAATGTATACATCACGGTTGCTACGCTCAATGCTGTAAAAATTAGCGGTTCTGGTGATGTGAAAGGCGAAACTCCTTTCAAAAACTTGGGGACTTTGGCACTTGGGGTGAGTGGCTCCGGCAACATGAACCTGGATTTTGAAGCCACCGAGGTGGAGGCCAAAATCAGCGGCTCCGGAGACATGAACCTGAAAGGCAGTGGCAAATCCATGAATATGGGCATCTCTGGTTCTGGCAACATTTCGGCCATTGGCGTGCAAGTTGAAGGCGCTACTGTGCAAATCTCAGGCTCTGGCAATGCGTCGATCCACTCTACCGAGAATTTGGATGTTCGCATCAGCGGTTCGGGTGATGTGTATTACAAGGGCCGTCCACGGATGAGCTCGAAGGTGTCGGGTTCGGGGGATGTGGTGAGTAGGGAGTAAAAATTTAGGTTTTAAGTTTTAGGTTTTAAGTTGCACACAATCCGCTATCAGATGGTAGAATTGTGTGCAATTTAAAGCTCCGCTGGTATTTTAAAGCGGGAAGTACCCTGGCAGTGCAAGTCTCCAGACCTATAGGAGTGGTAGCACGATGTTTTTGATTTTTTGAAGCATGATCTTTTTATCGTAAAAGGGTTAAAATCCAGCTAAGGATCGAGTTTTGAATACCCCGATTCACCTGACCAATCAACAATATTTACATATAAGTTTTCATCTCGTGGGCAGTATTGCAACCAATAATCTACGATTTTCCTCCCAGATGATAGCATGATGATATGATCTATGTATAATTTGAAATTATTAAGATGAATAGAGCAATTATCCCCTATGGTGTAATTGCCTGTAGATATTGAATCTGATCCAAATTTATGGATGTATCGATACCCCTTCTTGATGATCAAGGTATCTTGTTTTGCATCATTACTTACGTACTTCCCAATTAAGCGCTTTTCTTTGAGCATAAGCACCCAACAATTACAACTTGGAGCACATGAGGTCAAGAAAAAAGCCCTCCAAGTAATAGAAAGACTTTCTTTTTAGTGAAGTGTTTCATCAGTCAGTTTTGGAAAACTTGAGTTAGCGGGATCGATGTATTTAGATTTAGCTCGTAGACTTGAGCTAGCGAGTATTTACAGGGTCACCCACTTACTTTTCATACATCATCAGTTTCTTCGCCTTCTATAGCTTCTAAATCATCGATCAAGGCTTTGATCTCTGAATCACTTAATGTTGAAATTTCAGATTTGTCATAGATGGATAAGAGCGTAACGACTGTCTGTAAATGATTGTTTTCATCTTCAATCACCTCAACTACATAAGTGATTATCCTGAATCCGCCACTTTTGCCTTTGCCCTTACTTTTCGAAGATAAACGGACTTTAAAGACCGACTCGGTTATTCTAACTCCTTGTTTAGGATTGATGAGCAAAGATTCTTGAAATGCAGCCAATTCTTCTTTGAGGCTACGGAACTTCTTTAAATATTTTTTCGCTTCTCTGCGAAAATTATCTGAGATGACAATTTCAACATTCATTGAGAAATTCCGTTAAGGTTTGAAGTTTTTGATTTTTCTTACGGGCTTGTTGCACTTCATTTAGTGCCTCTTTTATGCCTGCTAATACCTCTAATTTACGTTTGATCTCCTGGTATTCTTTTTGAAAAAGTAGCCAATCGCTCATTGGGATCTGGACAGCGATCTGATTACCCGCTGCATCGGTGATGTAATTTAAATTGAGCATATTGTCAGTTGTCATGGTTTTTAAACAAAAATACTCGTTGTTTGAATCAAAAACAAGTTATTTATTTTTGAAAATCCACCGCAGGCGGTGCTAAACCTCTACGGTTACTTACGGCTTTGCCATGTTTTGACGTGTTCAGCCACTTCGAGCATAGGGGCTACCCAAATGTCTTTTTCGTTTTGTTGCAAAAATTGCAATACAGATCGATGTGCCGGTATGGAAACATCCAGTGAATTGCCGCCTCCAACTCCATGAAAAAGGAGCACGAGCAGCGATTGAGTGTCCATGGCTTTTTTTACCCATGCGATGATTTGTTCCGCACTTTCGCCATTGACCATGTAACAATCTACGTTGTATAGGTCAATTTCGTTGATTTTATGTAGTTCGTGGCGCACCGCTCTGGCGGCCACAAAATCATTTTTCAGGGGGCTGATGAAAGCCGAGTCACCAATTTTCATGTCCCCGCAGGTAAAGGCAAAGGTCCTTTTGGTTTTACCATCCAATGCTTGCAAAAAAGTATTGGTCATGCGTACTTCATTGACCATGCGCGCCACGCTGTATTGGCTCAAATCATTTTCTGGCCGAACCCATTCCCGGCCCGGCGTATTGCCAATACAGGGGTGAAATAAGGTGTGATTGCCCAATTCGTGGCCATTGCTGGCCAGGTTTTTCCATTCATTGAGCCGGTCTCGCACCGCAGCAGAATAGGCGGTGACATAAAAAGTGGCTTTAAGCCCCAAAGAGTCCAATACGGGAACGGCATTGTCCAGGTGCTGGCTGATGGCATCATCGTAGGTGAGCACCACCGTGCATTTTTTGCCATTCCAGGGGGCATTGATTTGAGCGTGGAGATTTGCGGATAAGAGAAAAATGGCGAAGAGGAAAGGGTATTTTTTCACGATGTGGTGTTTTAAGGTTCGGGGGTTCGAGGGTTCGAAGTTCGAGGGTTCGAGGTTCGAAGGTTCCATCCCCCGAACTTCGAACCATCGAACCCTAAAATTTCAAGACCTCTATTTTCGGATTATCGCTTAAAAACCGGGCGATGATGCGATTGGTTTCCGCATTTCCACTAACAGGCTTCAGGGCACCGCGCAAAGTATGGGTATCTGCAACCGATTCGCTACGCTCCAGATAACCGTATCCCCGCAGGTGCCCGTCTTCCACCAGGACTACGGCGAGTTCTTCTTCTTCACGCCCTTGATCGATGATGAAGAAATTGTGCTCAAAGATTTGGCAAAGATATTCTTTGGCTTGTTGTGCCCGTTCGTTGTACATTTCTGGCGACTCTATTCCAACACAAGCTCCCGTACATTGCTGCAAATGATAGTGAAAACAAGGTCCGGTATTGGGGCTTAAATTCAAGAGTTTTTCACACAAACCAAATTTTTCCCGGGCGGAACTGAGTCGGCCTTTTGCGGACGAAATTTTAGGGAATTCGGCAATGATGTCCAATTTTCGGCGGTTTTTGGCCGCAGTTTCTGTGATGCCAAAACAAAGATAACCCTGCTCGTTGCGGTAGGCGTGCACCGCATAGGGAAAGCTGCGGGTGCGTTGTGCCCGATTGATGCCCGGTAGCAAACGTTTGATTTCAAAAGATTCGTGGATCAAGGCCAGAAGTTCACTGCCGGTGATTTCGAAACTGATGTCGTGTACCTGCTCCTGAAGTTTTCGCGCTTTTTCGGTTTTGTCGGCAAAATGCTCGGCAATGCGTTTTTGAATGTTGATGCTTTTGCCTACATAAATGACCTCGCCGGGTTCGTTGTGAAAATAATAGACCCCACACGCTTCGGGAAGGCTGTGTATGACTTCCAGGCTCAAGTTGTTGGGGAGCATGGCTTCCTTAATGCCCAGATTGATCAACAGTTCAGCTTTTTCCCGATTGTCTTCGTGTTGCAGGATGTATTCCAACACCTTAATGGTGGCCTGGACGTCGCCCATGGCCCGGTGTCGGGCATGATTGTGGATATTGAAATGCCGGGAAAGCGCGTCGAGGCCATAAGCATACAGGCCAGGCAGCGTTTGTCGAGCCAGGCGCAGGGTACACAATTGTTTGCGGGTGTAAGTGTAGCCCAGGCGTTTGAATTCTTCTCCCACAAAACTGTAATCAAATCGAGCGTTGTGGGCTACGAAAATGGCGCCTTCGGTGAGTTCAACTATCTTGCGGGCTACCTCGTAGAATTTTGGGGCATCGGCCACCATTTGATCATTGATTCCCGTCAGGACGGTGATGTTCCAGGGGATCAGGGTTTCTGGATTGATCAAACTCTCCCAGGATTCCAGGATTTGAGTTCCATCATGGATGACAATGGCGATCTCGATGATGCGGTCACGCGATGCTTTACCTCCAGTTGTCTCAACATCAATTATGGCGTATTTTTTTTTCAACTCAACAGTTTTCTTTTTTGGGCAACAAATTCTTCTTCACTGATCAAGCCTTTTTCCCGCAAGTCACCTAAATGTAGTACCTCGTCCAGCACATCTTTGGTCGCATTGCTCAGGGCTGGTCCAGAAGTATCCAAGAGGTTGGGTTGTGGTTCGGGCAATTGTTTTACGAGGTGATAACCATTGGCCACAAAAGTCTGAAATTCTGGTTGTTTGCGTAAGAAGCTCAGAGCCTGGTGAGAATGGATTTTTGAAATGTCGCTGAATCCGTTTTCGATGGCTTTTTCCAGACTTTGTAAGGCCCTTTCGGTGTTCTCAATCATGGAATAGCAGCAAGCCAGATTGAAATGTACACTTGGAGAAGTGAGGTTGTCTTCTAACGCTTTTAAAAAGGAATCAATCGCATTTTCAAATTCCAGGTTGCGGAATTGTTCAATGCCGATGCGCTTGAAAAAATCTTCTTTTTTGTTCTCTTTTTTCCCAGTTTTATTGGCTTGGGGTACTTTGGCTGTTTTCATGGGACGTTCCATCAAGCCATTGGCATCCTCTTCCACATCTTCCTCTTCGGAATAGCGCCCAGTGCGTCGTTCTTGCATGCGCTTTTTGTTGTATTTTTCATCAAAATCCTCTTGAGGCATGACAAAAAACAGCAAGGCATCAATGAGCCCTAATACAACTGGAATCATCACCACGGGAGCGTGTTCTTCCATAGAGATCAGCATCGTGATAAAAAACAGGGAAACGTAAATGACCCCCTGCCACCAACGCTGCAGATAAAAGCGGTGGACTCCGAACATGCCCGCAAACAGGGCTAAAAAAGCGGCTACAATTTTATTTTTCATACCAAACGGGTGAATGGCTCATGCAAAAATTAGAAAAAATCGTGAATAATTAATGCTTGTAAAGTTAAGTTTTTTCAATAGCCTGTCCAAAAAGTTTAGGCCAACCGATGGATTGTTTGGACATGGGGTTTAAAAAAGGGGACGTAAGGCCGGGTTGTTTATAAACTGGACAACAATTGTTTGATGTCCACATTTAGCACCGTGAAACGCCCTGCCACTTCAGCTTGTTCCTGGTTCAACACGACCAACTGCTCTTTTTCTTTGGCCAGCATCAGATCGAAAGGATCAAAATTGCTGTCGATGCGCTCTTTGAGCCGTTTGATGTACTGCTTGAGCTGGGCATTCACATCGGTTTCAATTTTGTTCCTACCTCTATCGATTTCCTGCTGAAAACCTTCAATGATTTTGCGTCGTTTGCCACTGGTTGCGAATCCAGCAAAAAGAATACCAATGGTGGTCAATACGCCACCGGTAATGTCAAAAACTGCCCCCTGAGTGATCGCAGCCAGAATTAAACCGATGACTGCAATGCCACTTCCGGTAGCGAAAGAACCAGGTAGGGGAGCTTTATCGGGGAACAAACTGTTGTCGGTAAAACTTTCACTTTTTTTGACGAAATCCTCAAATTTCTCCTGCAGCTCCCGAAAAATGTTGTGCCGCCGTTCGGCGATTGAGCTAAAGATTTCGTGGTCGCTGTGCAGCAGGCTTTTGCTGGTGTGAATTTTGAGGTCGATCAGTTTGGCCATTTGTTGCACGTTGTCAGCCACGTCATTGATGCCATCGTGCAGTTTTTCGCGCAGCGCTTCGTTCAGGCTTTGCTCCAGTTCTTTGGCCAGAGTTTCCAACCACTCTTTGGCTGAAGTTTTTGGTAAAGATGGAAGAAATTGAGCGACGAACCAGGGAGAACAGGGACAAACCTTCGCGTAATTCCCGCTCTTTGGCCTGAGTCGTACGGTCGTAACCCGCCAAAATATTCTCCACCAGTTGATCCACCTGGCGATTGGATTTCAGTTCCTGGTTGTCGAGGGTGCTTTTGATGTCTTTGCGAAACTCCATGTCGGCTTCCCATTGTTGCTGGCGCAAATCCAGGCCTTCACGGATGCTGTCGTTGATGCGCAGACAGGTGCTTACACTGTTTTCCAGTTTGAGCACTGGCGCTTTTCCTCCCGTAATGTTTTCGAGGATGTAATGGCGGACGGGAATGAATCCACTCTCAGTTTTGTTGCCGTCTTTTTCGAGTTTAGCGGAAGTAGCAAAGATTTGAGGTTGGTGAATGCCCTGCTTCTCGGCGTAATCGAGTACACCTTGCATGTTGACTTCCAGGTCTTCTGCGGACATCAGGTCTTTTTGCTGGAGTACAAAAATGACTTTTTTGCGCCAATCGCCATGGATGAATTTGAAAAAGTCCCAGGCGGATTGCCGATAGGGGTTTTTGGCCTCAAATACAAACACAATCAAGTCTGAAGCGGGGATAAATGACTCGGTTATTTCCTGGTGGTGCTCAATAATGGTATTGGTACCGGGGGTATCCACAATGGCTACTTCTTTGAGGATATCAACTGGAATCAGGATTTTTTTCAGGAATGGATTGATGACAATGACTTCCTCTTTTTCTCCATAAACGATTTGCTGGATGGTATCCGTCATGGGTTGAGGGGCAACCTTGGTGATTTCCCGATCGGTTTGCAACAAAGCATTGATGAAGCTGCTTTTTCCGGCTTTTACTTCCCCAACGATCACAAACATGAAGGGGTCGTTGATGCGATTGCGCAAATCACTGACTGTTTTGGCCAGGTCAGCATGGTTGATTTTTATGGTGAGCTCGTGTAAGTCTTTTACGGCTTCGTCGATGCGCGCCCTTAAGGCGATGGTACTTTGATTGATCAGGGACATGTTGATGTGCTAATTTGCTGATTTGCTAATGGGGTGATGTGTCGATGTGCAAATATAAACCTAAATTCTTAATGAGGCGATGACATTGGCACATTAGCAAATCAGCACATTAGCACATTAACTCTACCAACGGATTAAGGCAGAACCCCAGGTAAACCCACTGCCGAAAGCGGCCAGACAGACCAGATCTCCCGCTTTGACTTTGCCCGCCTCCCAGGCCTCACACAAGGCAATGGGAATAGATGCAGCGGTGGTGTTGCCATAACGCTGTATGTTGTTCCAGACCTTATCGTCACTCAGTTTCAGTTTGGCTTGCACAAATTGGCTGATGCGCAAATTGGCCTGGTGGGGTACCAACAAATCGATGTCGCCGGGGGTTAACCCGGTTTTTGCCAGGGCTTCCATGATGACTTCGGGGAATTTTTGTACAGCCATTTTAAATACAAACTGGCCTTCCATCACGGGATAAGTATAGGCATTTTCGATCATGGTTGGATTGACAAACATTTCCCCAAATTCTACATCGGGGAATCCAAAGTCACATTCAATGGCCATTTTGTTGAAATGGTATGCTCCGTGTGAACCCGGGCTAATCAAGGCGAGTTTTTCGGCATAAGTACCATCTGAGTGGAGATGAGTCGTCAGGATGCCCTGGTTTTCGTCTTCAGTGGGTTGAAGCACTACTGCACCTGCACCGTCTCCAAATATGACCGTTACATTGCGCCCACGAGTGGAAAAATCAAGCCCCATGGAATGCATTTCCGAGCCTACTAAAAGTATGTTTTTGTACATTCCAGTTTTGATAAACTGGTCGGCAACGGACAGCCCGTAGACAAACCCGGAGCACTGGTTGCGGACATCCAAGGCCCCGATTTCCGTTTTGGTAATGCCCAATTCACGTTGCAGCAATACGCCACAACCTGGAAAATAATAGTCTGGGCTTAAGGTGGCAAAGATGATAAAGTCAATTTCTTCTTTGTCAATGCCCGCTCGCTCGATGGCTATTTCAGCAGCTCTAGCCCCCATGGTAGCGGGGGTTTCTTCAAATTTTTTACCATAACGACGTTCTAAAATCCCGGTTCTTTCTTGAATCCACTCATCGCTGGTATCCATGACCCTGAGCAGGTCTTGATTGGTGACAATGTTTTCGGGTACGTAGTAACCGATGCCACCGATTTTTGACTTTAACATGCCTGATGTATTTACTTGCAAATACTTGCAAAGTTATCTTTTCGCTTAAGTTTTTGGCTGCTTTCCAATTTTTTTTTACTTTCAAGGTGAAATAATTAGGTACCAGTAAAATTTACGACCATGGCCCATATTTTATTGAGCATTGTTGAAGACGAAGCAATGGTGCGAGAGAGTTTGTATGACTTTCTGAATGCCCAGGAAGAGATTGAAATCCATGTTGTTGCAAAATCTGTTGAAGATTTTTTGCAGGCCTCCGCAGAGCCAGCACCCAATGTATTGCTTTTGGATATTAATCTCTCCCCTGGTATCTCGGGTACAGAAGGTATTCCCCTTATTCGCAAAAAACACCCTGACTTAGACATCATCATGCTGACTTCTTATGAAGACGAGGAGCATGTTTTTGAAGCATTGCGTAGAGGAGCTGTGGCTTATTTGTCAAAAACCAGCTCGTTGCTGACGATTAAAGAAGCCATTTTAACCGTGATTAATGGAGGTTCGTTTATGTCTCCCTCGATTGCGCGATACGTGGTTGACTACTTCCGTTTCAGACAAAGGATCACCAATCCAAACCTTGACTTAACCAAACGCCAAAAGGAAATTCTGACGTGTTTGGTCGATGGCCAAAGTTATAAGATGATCGCGGATACCTGCGACATCACCCTGGAGACGGTTCGTGATCACATCAAAAAAATTTACAAAAAACTTCAAATCAATAGTCGAGGGGAATTGGTTTCAATGCTGCTAGACAAACGAATTTGATCATCAGTGTGGTTAAAATCTGAATATTAACAATGGGGTTATTCGGAAAAGTAAAAATTCATCCTAAATTGAGGGCTGATTAGAGGAACGCCAAACAATGTATTTACAGAATAAACTGTTACTTGCCCTAAAAGCAGGTATACTGATGATGACCATTTTTGTGGTTTGCTTGCTTCGGGCCCAAAACGCAGCCATACCATTCAGATACTTTTCATTGAGAGAAGGGCTGTCGGATTGGACTGTTACAGCTTTGCAAAAGGATCCTTCCGGGTTGCTCTGGATCGGTACTGCACATGGTTTGCAACGTTTTGATGGCTACAAATACCTCACGTTCAGCACAAACCCCTCCAGCCCTTATTTGATTTCCGATCACTATGTCAATTCACTCAAGTTGTTCAAAGACAGCTTGTTGGTGGTTGCTTATTCGCGCAACAATGAATTGTTTGATCTGATTGATTACCGCAATTTCAAAAAAAATACCATCATTTTAAAACAAAGGGGAATTACCCCCAGCGAACAGGTCCAAACAATTCGCGTAGACGAAGAAGGGAACGTTTTGGTATTTACTCAATACAAAGCCGAAGGGCGCAAAATGATTTCATTGTACCGGTTTGATGTTGCAAAAGGGCGATTTTACCGGATCAGTTCTTTGCCTTCAAGTTTTCAGGGTGAACCGAGCGACCAACTTTTTGATGCGTTGAAGGTGGGACGAGAAGAATGGATACTGAGCAACAACAAGGACAGTCAGCTCATTTTGTTGAATCACCGGGGGATATTGAAAAATTTCAAGCACAAGATTTTCTGGGTACAAAATTGCCTTTGGAAGCTTTCAGTCAAAGGGTTTCGATTTTAAAACGCGAAAGGAGTGGCCAAGTTTGGTTTGCTTTTGCCCATGTTCATCATCTTTTTCGGTATGATTCAATTCAGCGGGTATTCAGAACCGTTGATGGATTGCCTGACGATGGAGAATTTTCCTTGTGGTGGCAGGACAAAAAGGGGAATGTACTGGTCTCCAAAACCAATGGAAATACCCGCTTTCCGATCAGCAAAAATCTTTTTTGTATCCCCGCTAGGGGAAGCATTAACGATTTTAGTAAATTCATTAGGGTAAGCAAACAGATTATCGATGTATACAGCGATGACTTTTTCGGCACCTTATTTTTTGGTGTAGATACGGGGCTTAAAATTTTTAAAAACAATCAAAACATCGTACACAGCTATTTGCAAAAGGACATTGATGAGGATGATTTTGGCCGAATCTTGCGGGGAATGGCCAGTGATGGAAAGGGGAATATCTTTTTTGCCAACGAAAACTCGTATTGGTATCGCTTGAACAAAAAAAATGGTAAAGACCAGATAGATACCATCAGAATCATTGAAGAAAGGAGCGATACAGTGTTGCGCTTTAATTGTTGTTTCGCGCTCCATTATCAATCCCCTCATTACCTTTGGGGCATCGCTTGTCAAGGCAGGGATAGAGGCTTGTTGATTCGCTACAATTTAACTACCCAAAAAGCGACCATTTACCGTTATCCCGCACGGTTTCGTGCCTTTACAGCAGACGCAAATGGTTTATTCTGGTTGTTGGCTGAATACCCCAACGGGGATTATAAATTGTTGAATTTTAACCAGCACAATGCGGAGTTTCGCACTTTTTATACTGCTGAAGAGCCCTCCCCACTTAAAAACCTTTTCCCCTATTTTATCGCTCGTGGAAAAGGCAATACCTTTTGGGTTACCACCAACAAAGGACTTTACCGGATAAAAACTGGAACCTCACCCAAATCCAATCAATTTGAAACCTTCAAGGGGAGAACTGGCCTGGGTACACAGCTGATTTATTGTGTGTACGAAGATGCAGAAGGGATGGTATGGTTGGGATCCTCGCAAGGACTAATTCGTTTTAACCCAACTACCTTAAGCGAAAAATATTATACCGAAGCAAACGGCTTGGCCAGCAATGTGATTTCTGGGATTTTGGAAGATCACCGCGGCAAACTCTGGATCAGTACCCATAGCGGCATTTCTTGTTTTGACCCGAAAACCGAAAAATTCACCAATTTTTATGATTTGGATGGATTTTCACACAGTTCATTCACCCGTTATTCTTTTTTTAAAGATGAGGAAAACATCCTGTATTTTGGCACCATCAATGGTGTTAATGCGTTCAGACCCGAACGATTGACCCAATGGGATTCTGTGCCCAAGGTAACTTTGACCCGAGTGAGCAAATACAATTGGGTACAAGACACCTTGATGGAGTTCACCCAAAACCTGCACCAGATGCGTTACCTCAAATTGGCTGCAGATGAACAAAATTTGGAGTTGGAATTCACATTGCCCATTTATTGGGACATTTCTAAAACGAAGTACCGGTACAAACTAAGAGGTGTAGACGAGAAATGGGTTGATTTGGAGGGACGAAATCAGATCAAATACAATCGCTTGCCCCCAGGAGCATATGAATTATTCATCCAGGGCGCTGACCCCCGTGGAAATTGGTCTAAAAGCCTGGTGCTGCATCTGAAAGTGGAGACCTTTTTTTACAATACCTGGTGGTTTTGGTTACTGGCTGCACTAGGTATAGCCATTGGCGGGTATTTTTTGGTTCGATCACGCCTGCTCCAGAAACTCAAAATTGAAAGATTGCGCACCAAAATATCCACCGATATCCACGATGAGGTTAGTGGTCTTTTGGCAGGGATTGCCCTGCAGGCTGAAGTAATGCAACATCTTGGAAAAGATGAATTTGACAAGAACAGGTTACAGAAGATTGCCGAAATTTCGCGAAAAGCGATGTCCAGGCTACACGATGTAATTTGGTCGATTGATTCGCGCAAAGACCATCTGGAAGATTTGTTGTTTCGCATGCAAGAGCATGCCAATGATGTATTGGCTCCCTTGAACATTCAATATCAAGTACAGCTCAGAAACCTCGACTTGAAGATGGGAATTCCCATTCAAATCAGACAGGATCTGTTTTTCATCTTTAAGGAGGCCATCAACAATGTTGCCAAACATGCCCAAGCCAAGGTTGTTCATGTCCGTTTGGTTCAGCAGGGCAGGTTTTTTGAAATGGAAATTGTTGACGATGGCAAACCTGCCAATGAAAAAAAATCGGGGTCTGGAAATGGAATACAAAATATGAAGATGCGGGCCGAAAGGATTGGTGGCGAAATAACATTTGTACAAAACAACGGTATGACAGTTGCGCTGCGTATGAAACGTTTGTAGGGGCAACCCTTTGTGGTTGCCCAAGATCAGGGCAATCACATAGGGTTGCCCTGACATTCTTTTTGTAACCTCTCCTACAAAATACCCCTTAGAGTTTGATCTTTTACATTATAAGCGTAATTTTCGGCTTCGTACATCATGCTCATTTCAATTCGTTTTGCCTGTCAGATCCTTGCATGCTTTGTATACATTTCATCACTTAAATAAATTTTCGCATATGCGGAGTTTTACGTGTTTCTGTTCAGCAGTTTGTTCAACGTCATTGTTACTTACACTGCTGACGATTTCTTCCCACACCTATGCTCAAGGCAGCCACATCTTAACCGTTACGGCACCAGCCAGTATTGTTGGTGATTATGCCGCTGAAATGGCTGACTTTGGCCGGAATTTTTGCTCAATTTCTGGTCAACTGGTTCTCGCCAGAGATGCATCGAATGGAACTTTGGGCTGTAGTACCTCACCCATTACGACCGATTTAAACGGAAAAATAGCCGTAATTGACCGTGGAACTTGTAATTTTTCCGAAAAAGTCTATAATGCACAACTCAAGGGTGCGATAGCGGTGATTATCGTGAATAATGTGAACAACATCAACCTATTGATGTCAGGTGGAGAAAATGCAAATTTGGTGACCATTCCCAGCTTTGTCGTTTCATTAGGTACCGGTGCAACGATCAAACCACTTTTGGGTAGCAATGTCAATGTGACCATCAAATCAGCTACTCCGGATCCAGTAGATCCGGCCTTGGTTGTTTGGGGGGCTAATCCTAAAGAAGGAGAGTTTGAGGGTGGTTTGAATGGCTGGAAAAGCAATACCATTTCCTGCTCGGGAAAACCAAATACCGCTACGGCCTGGAGTTGGATACCTACCAACTCTTTCCCTTCACCTTGTCTTACTGAAGGTTCGTTTATATTTCTTTCACCTTCGCGTTGCAATGGTGCCATGATCATGAACGCAGCCACACTTGACCTGGCCAATTCAGCTTCCTGCACCAATTTTGCAGGAGGACCTTGCCCGGCACCACACTCTGCTGAATTGATTTCGCCAACGATCAAAGTAACCAAAGGATCTGCCCTGAACGTTTCCTTTTACCAAACCCTGACCCATTTTTACGGCAGTGAATATTTTGTAGACTGGTCAAAAGATGGGGGAAAAACCTGGGTTTCTGCTCAAATCAATGAAGAAGTCCGTGCATTCGAAGAAAATGCAGTGGCTTTCAAATCAGTACGATTGATTGGTAGTGAAACAGCAGACAGTGTCAAAATCAAGTTTCGTTACGATGGTAATTTTTACCACTGGGCCATTGATGATGTCAAATTGTCTAAGCGCGAAGCCAATAACCTGGCTTTGACCCAGTTTTACGCCTTGTCACCCAACATGCAACAACCTGCCTCACAAGCAGAAACTATACCGTATGGTGCAGCCGTTGATAACGTGGGTGCAAATGCACAAAGCAATCTCAAGCTCTTCATCAACGCCATCGATTCAACGACGGCGGTACGTGTTTTCCGCGACTCGGTGACTTCGGTGAGTATTGCTCCTAACCAAATCGATACCGCTATTTTTGCCCCTAAGTTCCTCCCCTCTACCAAAGGGACATATGCAATGATCTATCAGGCAAGTGCAGATTCTGCTGATTACAATCGCAACGACAACCTGGAGGGCTTTTTCTTTAGGGTGACGGATACCACCTTTGCTAAAGAATTGGGTGATTCTTTTTATACCCTTCCCGGAGACAACTGGGATGTAAACGAACCACACTCTGCTGCTTACGGCAATAGTTACTACATCGTCAAGGGTAAAGGCAATTATTTGCGGAGTGTTACTTTTGGCATGAACAACGGTGCCGATTTGGTCGGAACTCCGCTGATTTTTAGTTTGTACAAATGGAACGACGAAAATTTCGACGCGCTTGTACAAGTTAAAGAAAGAACCTTGGTAGCTGAGCGGTTCTATGACCCTACGGGAAGAGAAACTAGGGCAAGATTGATTACTGTACCTTTTCCTGAAATAGGAGAGGACCCCGTACAATTGGAAGATACCACTACCTATTTGATCATGTGCGAGTATTATGCCAACGATGCAACTGATTTGGAGTTGTTGCTGAATGATACTTATGACCGTCGTCCCATGTTGTTGACGGGGTTTGCAACAGATAAACCACGCTACGCTAGTTTTACGGCTTTGGATTCTGATCTTGCTACCGTTACATATAGCCCAACCGGATATGGATTGGAAAACGTGTACGTGCTTCGGATGAACGTAGGCCCCTTGGTGATCACCAGTGATCGGGAGGTACCCTCCATCACCAACGAGTTTGCAATTACCCCCAATCCGGCGCGGGAACACGTTTATTTGCAATTGGCGCTCAATCAAACTTCAAAACAAGCCACTGTGCGCGTAATGGATATGGCGGGTCGTCAAATCATTGAAAAAGTATACAACAACGTGAAGCGGGATCAATACCAGATTTCGGTAGATGGGCTTCCAGCGGGTACTTACCTGATGCAAGTGACTACGGAGAACGGTACTGGAACGAAGAAGTTTGTGAAAACTAAAAAAAGAAATGAAAAATGAAAAATGGGCGAATGGGGAGTTCGAACATTTGTCAAGTAACTCCTGTACTTATTTTCATTTTCGCTTTTCACTTCTTACATGTTCGCGATGATCTCATCGCCAAACTCGGAGCACTTCAACAGCGTAGCTCCTTCCATCAGGCGGTGAAAATCATAAGTGACACGTTTTTTGTTGATTGCACCTTCCACTCCTTTGATGATCAGGTCCGCAGCTTCTTTCCAGCCCATGTAGCGGAACATCATTTCTCCAGACAAGATCACTGAGCTTGGGTTTACTTTGTCTTGCCCAGCGTATTTTGGCGCAGTACCGTGGGTGGCTTCAAAAATGGCTTTGCCGCTGATGTAGTTGATATTTGCTCCAGGGGCAATACCGATACCCCCTACCTCCGCAGCCAATGCGTCGGAGATGTAATCACCATTCAGGTTAAGGGTTGCAATCACCGAATATTCTGCCGGGCGCAACAAAATTTGCTGCAGGAATGCGTCGGCAATGGCATCTTTCACTAAAATTTTACCACTTGCAAGCGCATCGGCTTGGGTCTTGTCGGCTACTGCTTTACCCTCAGCTGCGGCAATGCGGTCGTATTGTGCCCAGGTGAATACTTTATCTCCGTATTCCCGTTCGAGCAAGGCGTAACCCCAATCTTTGAATTTCCCTTCGGTAAACTTCATGATGTTCCCTTTGTGGACGATGGTCAGGGAAGGCAGGTTGTTTTCGATGGTGTATTCAATAGCGGAGCGAACCAAACGTTCGGTGCCCTCAATTGATACGGGTTTGATGCCCAAAGAAACCGTATCGGGAAAACGAATGCCCTTGACACCCATTTCTTCGATCAAAAATTTCTTTACTTTTTCCAACTCAGGAGTTCCTGCCAGGAATTCAATTCCAGCGTAGATATCCTCAGTGTTTTCACGGAAAATGACCATTTCTACCAATTCTGGCTCTTTAACTGGACTAGGTACCCCTTTGAAGTAATGTACCGGACGTACGCAAGCATACAAATCCAGTATCTGGCGCAAGGCCACATTCAAAGAACGAATGCCACCACCAACCGGAGTTGTCAAAGGCCCTTTGATGGCGATGCGGTACTCGTCAATAATTTGCAGGGTTTCGTCTGGAAGCCAGTTACCCGTTTGATTGAAGGCTTTTTCACCGGCAAGTACTTCTTTCCAGTAAATTTTACGCGTTCCATTGTACGCTTTTTCCACTGCTGCGTCTAGTACGCGCACTGAGGCTGCCCAAATATCCGGTCCTGTACCATCTCCTTCGATAAAAGGGATGATCGGATCGTTTGGCACCGTTAATTTTCCATTTTCAATGGTTACTTTTGATCCACTCATGTTGTATTATTGTATTTTCAAGGCTGATGAAATCAGCGAAGAACAGAAAACGCGTAATTTACGCCTGATGATTCACCGCTGGATACTTTTGCAGCGCAAAATTAAAAAAATATTTAAATGGCAAATCCTATATTGGACGCTTCTGGCAAGGAGTTTAGTACTGAGGAGCAACAGGTGGAGCGAGCCTTGCGTCCGAAGGCCCTCGAAGAGTTCAGTGGGCAGCCCCGGATTGTAGACAATCTCAAGGTTTTTATCACTGCGGCCAAGCAACGTGGAGATGCGCTGGATCATGTTCTTTTGCATGGCCCACCGGGATTAGGTAAAACCACCCTCTCCCACATTATTGCGCTGGAACTCGAAACGGGCTTGAAAATGAGTTCAGGACCAGTATTGGAAAAACCCGGAGATTTAGCGGGTTTGCTCACTAACCTCAACTCGGGAGATGTACTTTTTATCGACGAGATCCATCGGCTCAATACGGTAGTAGAAGAATACCTCTACTCGGCCATGGAAGATTACCGCATCGACATCATGATCGATAGTGGCCCCAATGCCCGGAGTATTCAAATCACCCTCAATCCTTTTACCTTGGTTGGCGCTACCACCCGCATGGGCTTGTTGACTGCTCCGATGCGGGCGCGATTTGGGATCAATTGCCATCTGGATTATTACGATGTGGTTACCCTGAAAAAAATCATCCACCGTTCGGCGGATATCCTGGGGCTGGAAATTTTAGAAGAAGGTGCAAGTGAAATTGCCCGACGTAGCCGGGGTACGCCCCGGATCGCCAATGCACTATTGCGACGGGTGCGCGATTTTGCCCAGGTAAAAGGCGACGGCCGCATTGATGAAGCCATTGCTAAATATGCTTTGGAAGCATTAAATGTGGATGAATATGGCCTGGATGAGATGGACAACAAGATTTTGTCAACCATCATCCATAAATTTAAAGGCGGCCCCGTAGGCATTTCAACCATCGCAACTGCCATCGGTGAAGAAGCAGGGACAATTGAAGAGGTACACGAACCGTTTCTGATTATGGAAGGCTTTCTACAAAGAACACCCCGTGGGCGAGAGGCTACAGAAAAAGCATATCGCCATTTGGGGGTTGTTCCCCCGATGCAACAAAAAACTTTGTTTGAATAAAATAATAGTTGAGAAGTTGAGGCGTTTAGCGCACTCAACTTCTTAACTCCTCAACCCTTAAAAAATGCAAAGAAGAACCTTCATTCATCACTTTGGACTCAGTGCAGTTGCACTGGGCGCAGGCATTCCCCGACTCCGTTCCACAACTGATTTTTCGTTGACGATCCTGCACACCAATGACCTGCACGGCCGGTTTGAAAAACTTCTTCCTTTTCGTTGCAGGCGAGCGAAATGATTCAAAAAGTGCGCCATACGGAGCAGAATGTATTATTGCTTGATGCAGGGGATGTGTTGAACCCTTCTTTGACCCAAGGTAATGAACTGCAATGGATGAAATCAATGGGATACGATGCATTTGCAATCGGGAACCACGATTTCGATCGGGGGATGGAGGATTTGGCGCGTCAAATCCAACAAAGCCAACTGACGGCCTTGGCGGCCAATTATCAATGCGAAAATACCCCGTTACATGGCTTGATCAAACCTTATCGGATTTTTGAAAAAGCTGGACAACGTATTGGTGTCATTGGCCTTGGGCTGAACCCGCAAGGTTCGATCCCGCTTGTTTTGCGGGAAGGTATCGGGTATCAGGACCCATTAGAAACCGCTAATCAACTGGCTGCAACGCTAAAACAGGTAGAAGACTGTAGGTTGGTTATTTGTTTGTCACACTTGGGGTACCATTATAAAGATCAACAAATATCCGATTTGCGCCTGGCCGCAGAAACCCGCCATATCGACCTCATCATTGGTGGACATACCCATACTTTTTTACCAGAACCCGTAGTAGTGAATAATTTAGAAGGAAAACCAGTGTTGATCAATCATGCAGGCTGGGGTGGGTTGCTCATGGGGCGAATGGATGTTCAATGTAGCGGTGGAATTATACAAACTGTAAAGGGTGAAAATATTCCAATTGGCTCGGGAGATTTTAACTAATGACGAATTTTTCAAATGACGAATGACGAATTGTCGCCAGCGTGTGGCCTGATTCGTCACTCGTCATTCGAAAAATTCGTCATTGATTATTGAAGGATTCCTCCATCCGCCAAAAACAGTCCCCCCGTAGAATAAGCAGATGCATCAGAAGCCAGGAACAGGGCCAAATTGGCAATTTCCTGCGGTTCACCTATTCTGCCGAGTGGAGTTTGTTTGAGGTAGTACTTCAACATCGCTTCGTTCGACCAGAGCGCTTCACTGAACTTGGTTTTGATCAAGCCGGGGCAGATTGCATTTGCGCGAATCCCATATTTGCCCCATTCTTTAGCCATGGTTTTGGTTAACATATTCAGGGCGGCTTTGCTGACGCTGTAACAACCCAGGCCCTCAGTGGCAATAAATGCTTCAACACTGCTCACGTTAATGATGGAGGCTTTATGCTGTGCTTTCAGGTGTGGTAAGGCCATTTTTGCCAGCTCTAATGGTGCTTTTACATTGATTTGTAGAATTTTTTCCATGGCATCCACGGTGTCTTCCAGAGGGCCAAATACCGGGTTGGTTGCTGCATTGTTGACGATAATGTCGATGCGGCCATATTTTTCAAGCGTAATGTTTACGAGATTTTGCAGGGCATGGCTGTCACCGACGTGGGCAGCAACACCAATGGCCTCCCCACCCGCAGCGACAATACTGGCAGCGACTTCATCTACGGCCTCTTGTTTGCGGCTACTGACCACAACTTTGGCACCGTTTTGAGCAAAAGTTTGTGCGATGGATTCACCAATGCCTTTGCTGGCACCAGTAATAATGGCGACCTGGCCATCGAGACGGAATGGATTTTGCGACATGGCTGAATGATTTGACGTTCAATTCAGGGCGCAAAATAGCGAATTTTCGCTGCTGAAGAAAAAAAACTTAAGGCAGCCAAAGCAACTGCTTATGGAATCAGGTTCTTACCCACTTCGATCAATTTTTTGATGAAGAATGCCTCGGGAAGTGATTTTTTGTGATCAAGATCTTCAATTTTCTCCAGGATTTGATCTTCACAAAATTCAAGTGATTGAATGGAGGTTTCGCCACTTGCTACCGTATTGAGGTACAAAAAAGAAGATAAGCTTCCAATGGCAATCAAGCTGAACAATCCCATTTTGAGTAAATATTTCCTTTTCATGTGTGCGGAGGCTAAGGTTGTTATTGCAAAGGCGAAATTAGGTCTTTTTATACTTTCATGCTGGATAAATCGACTGAAACGCCGAATTTCCTACCTGAAGTGTACAATTGGAAAGACGAGTCATTCTTGCAATTGGTTGCAAGAAAAGTGCAATTATTACAAAGAAGTTGAAAATAATAAAAAACGGGTACCAGTTTTTTTCTTGGCACCCGTTTTTTCGCTTGGTAGTGTTCGCGATAATCAGATCAATACAATGGATTACCTAAAGAATCGACCCGTAGGGCTTGAGGAGTTGGTAGACTCATCATTTGAATGACTTTGGTCATGCCAGGTTCCTTATTAACGGAATTTTCGGCCATTTTTACCCAGGACATGTAACCCCCATCTTCAGACAGGCCTTGAATTTGCCATTCTACATCCCGATTGTCATCGATGGCAGAATCCAGGAAAACATTTTGCATGGTTCGACCCATGTATGGGTTTTGCTCACTGCGTACGAAAAAAGTCCCTTCATCAATGGTTTTGCCCCATTGTCCGGAGATATAAGTACCATCGGATTGGAATTGAAACCAGGTTCCCTTGTTTGCGCGCTTTGATGTAGGTATCCTGGCCAGTGGGAACCAGATAATGTTCAAATACCCAATAATTGGTCAGCAGGCTTTGCACCACAGGGTGATTTTGGAGGCGCTACTGGTGCTGCTGCACTTCCTTTTTTAGCCAAGCCAGTGATGTTGCTCACTTCGTCGGTATTAGCGCTTTTTTCGGGCTTGCAGGCAGATACCGCCATGACTGCGGTAAATCCTATCAACAGTACACTTTTGATCATTAAGGATTATTTTTGTCGTAGAAAAATTATAGTACAATCAATCGGTTCCCAATGCAGAAATGATCTTGCGAAAACGCAGACTATCAAAATCGGGAATGACCAAATCTGATTCATCTTGTAAATCATCGGCACGTCCTACCCCTACTACAAAAAAATTAGCATCTCCTGCTGCCGAAGCACCATCTTTGGTATGTTCAAAAACGATGGTTTCATCAGGAGACATCCCCAATTCTTTTGCAACCATGAGGTAGGCGCGCGTTGAAACTGAAGAAAAACCACCTCCTTCTATTTCCACAATAGAATGAAAAAGGTGGGTAATCTGCAAACGATTAAGCACTTTACGGGTGTTGGGATAGGCTGATACGATACCTAAGTTGAGGCCTTTGTTTTTAAGTTCTTTGATAAAAACAAATACATCGTCTTCTAGATCATCGGGGGTAATGTCGGCAATGTGTGATGCAATTTCTGCATCAATTGCTTCCATAATGCCCGAACGTTGAGCATCGTCAATTATTTTCCCACTCCGGCTTATTAACTCCTGCAGCGCCTTTTTCCGGGATTCACCATAGATTACATCACTCTCCGAGGAACGGTCGATTGGATTTACTTCCCATTTTTTTGCCAACTCTTCCAAAGCCTCGTAAAAGATGCGTTGGGTATCGATGATGACTCCCTCTAAGTTGAAAATACAGGCTTTGATCATAAACGGATAATGCTTTTAGTACAGGAAACAAAAATACGCATAATTGTCATCAACGCCTGAGAAGGGCATCATTTTCTACTCAATTTAGTACTTGAAATTAAAATTTCATCAAGCGTTTAAACTTTTATTAAATTGTGCAGTCTAATCTGCCGCGGATATTCTCCAAAACACAACCAAATTTTTCACCTATGGATAGAAGAGCTACGCTTTCTACGCTGTTGGGTCGTTCCCATGTTGCGAAAGCACAACCCATAGTCGAATCCTTTCAACCACCCGTGTTGGGGCTCACACCATACTCAGGTGCTTTTGGATTTGAGCAAGCTGCCCATTTGCTGCGTCGGGCTACATTCGGGGCAAAATATGCTGAGATTAAAGCTGCTGCTGCCAAAGGATTGAACGCCACACTGGATGACTTGTTTAAGGACATCAAATTGCCCGATCCTCCGCTCAATTACGATTATGCAACGGATCCTTCGGTTCCCGTAGGTTCTACCTGGATCAATGCGCCTTATGTTCGTGATACTTCCACCGGGGCATTGTTGCATCAGAATTACCGGAACACTTCACTACGCAGCTGGACATACGAAAATATACTCAACGAAGGCATTTCAATTCGGGAACAACTGACCCTCTTCTGGCACAACCATTTTGGGGTAGGGGATAATCAGGACCCTAAATTTTGGTACCAGCACATCACCCTTTTGCGTACATATGCCTGGGGTAATTTTAAAGAATTGATCAAAAAAATCAATGTCGACCCTCTGATGTTGCGCTTTTTGAATGGGAACCAGAATACCGTCAATGCCCCAAATGAAAACTATGGTCGGGAGGTTCTCGAATTGTTTACCATCGGTAAAGGGCCCTTGGCTGGCCCGGGAGATTATACCAATTATACCGAACAAGATATTCGGGAGGTCGCCAGAGCACTTACGGGATGGCGGGATCAGGGATACAATACGGTAGACGCCAATACGAAAGTGGGTTCCTTCTTTCGTATTTCTTCACACGATACCAAGACAAAAAAACTATCACACCGTTTTGACAACCGTGAAATCACCAATGGCTTTGACAAAGAACATGAAACGGTGGTAGACATCATTTTTAGCAAAAGTGAAGTAGCGCGTTTCATTTGCCGAAAGTTGTACCGGTGGTTTGTGTATTACGAAATCAGTGCTGATGTAGAGCAAAATGTCATTCGGCCCATGGCCGATATTTTGATTCAAAACAATTACGAAATCAAGCCAGCATTGCGGGCATTGTTGCAGAGCGAGCATTTTTTTGATGCCTTGAACATCGGCCCCATGATCAAGAATCCCCTTGATTTTTCGATCAACTTCATCAAACAAATTGGATGGAGTGCGCTTAATGCAGCCGATCTGGCCAACCGCCACCGAGCGTTCAATACTTTATTCAGAGAAGTGGGCAATCAGCAAATGGTGTATTTTGATCCACCCGATGTAGCGGGCTGGAAAGCATATTACCAGGAGCCTGCCTTCTATCGGATTTGGGTCAATTCCACAACCCTCCAAGCCCGGATGCGCCTGACCGACCGAATGGCTACGAACAACTACACCGTTGGTGTCCGCACCGGATTAAATGTGTTGGAATTTGCCAATTCCTTGCCTACACCTACAGATCCATACCTGCTGATTGAAGACATGGTTAGCGTGTTGTTGCCACAATCGCTTACCGAGCAACAAATGACCGACTTAATGAATGCTTTTCTTTCGGGTACGCCCGATTATGAATGGAGCACCATTTGGACAAACTATACCAAAAACCCCGGCAACAATACGGCGCGATCCAGTGCCGAAACCAAGCTGCGGAATTTGGTGAAAGCCATTTTGAGTTTGCCTGAGTATTTCTTAAGCTAAAACACGCAATTTCTTGAGCACATTGATCAGGAATTGGGTGTTTCCCAACCATGTTTTCAAATGAAAAGAAGAAATTTCATAAAAACGGCAGGTGCGGCAGCCACCATCCCGATGGTGTTAAATGGGATGAATCTCTCGGCTGCACCCATGAGCGCCTTATTTAGTGGCATTGATCCCTATTCAGATAAAGTTTTGGTGATCATTCGCCTCAGTGGAGGGTATGATGGATTGAATGTGGTGCTTGCCTTGGACCAGTACAGCAATTTATCCAAATTGCGGGCCAATATTCTCATTCCGGAAGCCAAAGCTTTAAAAATCAGTACCGAAACAGGCTTGCATCCTGCTATGACGGGTTTTCATCAGTTGTTTCAGGATGGAAAATTGAGTGTGGTGCACAGTGTTGGGTATCCCAATCAAAACCGCTCCCACTTTCGTTCAACCGACATCTGGCAATCGGGTTCTAGTGCCAGTGAATATGTAAATACAGGCTGGGTAGGACGTTATTTTGAGGAAGACCATCCTCGGTATCCAGAAGGTTATCCGAACGGCGGTTTTCCCGATCCCTTTGCCATCACTTTGGGCAGTACAGTATCAGAGACTTGTCAGGGCACCGTAGGGAACTTCAGCCTCACCCTCACCGATCCCTTCAATTTTGGAAAATTGACCCAGGGCAAGGAGACCTTGTTTCCGGGGACACCCTACGGGCAAGAATTGTCTTTTTTAAGGACATCGATTTCCCAGACCAATCAGTATGCTGATGTGATCACTGCGGCGTCGAAGAAAGGCAAAACCCTCGCTACTTACCCTACCTCCAATTTGGCAACTCAGTTAAAAAATGTGGCCTTGTTGATGTCTGGTGGACTAAAAACCAGGGTTTACGTGGCCAATCTGGGTGGGTTTGATACCCACGCCAATCAGGTTGATTCCAGTGATACCACTCGGGGTACTCAACGCGAATTGTTGTTCCAATTGTCGGAAGCCATCAAGGCATTCCAGGATGATATCCGCCAATTGGGTTTGGAAGAACGGGTGATGGGCATGACATTTTCGGAATTTGGCCGACAAATTAAATCCAACTTTAGCTTGGGCACTGATCACGGTACCGCTGCACCACTGTTTGTATTTGGTTCTTGCGTCAACAAGCAAATTTTGGGCAAAAATCCCGAAATCCCCGCTACAATACCGGATCAAACTGGTGTACCGATGCAGATCGATTTCCGGGATGTGTACGGATCGCTCTTACAAGATTGGTTTGGCGTGAGTGAAACCGAGATCAAAGACTATCTTTTCTCCAATTATACCCATTTACCCATTGTTAAAAACTGCGCAATTGCTACGGATACTGAAGACTTCACTTTTGAAGAAACTTCGGTTAAAGTGTATCCCAACCCATTCCATGAGGTATCTAGGATTACGTTCCGGCTCAATGCCTCGGCCTGGACAAGAGTGAGTGTTTTTGACAACATCGGTAGTGAGTTGCAAGTATTGATCAGCCAACAAATGGGGGCTGGCGATCATCAAGTCGAATTCGCAGGCCGGGATTTACCCGCTGGAATCTATTTTTGCCGCATCCAGGTTGGCCGAGAGGTACAGACGATGCGCTTGGTGAAAATTTAAGTTGAAAAGTTTATGGTTGAAAAGTTGAAAAGTAAGGTTGAAGGCTGTAGACTTGACACGCTGATGTGTAGAAGACCTTCCAATTATGCACTTCCCCACGCTTCAACTATAAACTTTTCAACCCTTCAACTTTGTTGGTTTTTACTAATTCCTGTCTTTGCCATAGCGCAAAGACAGGAATTTTTTCATCCTCAAATGGGGACGCTTTTTCAAATTGTACTGTATTCCAGGGATAGTTTACAAGCAAAACAATTGGCAAATCTTGCTTTTGCCCGCATCGATTCCCTTAATGCCATTTTTAGCGATTATCTAGAAAACAGTGAAATCAACCGTCTTTCAGCAAGTGCAGGAACTGGCCAAAAAATTAAGGTCAGTCTGGACATGTGGCGGCTGATTAGCGTCTCCCAAAAAATCTCCAGACAGAGCAACGGCGCATTTGACCTGAGCATCGGCCCTTTGAGTAAATTATGGCGCCGGGCCTTTCGGCAAATGAAATTTCCGGATTTGGCTGAAATCGAAGCCGCCAGGCAACTCGTCAATTACCGGGCCATCCGGCATTATCCACTCAGCAGAAAAATTAAATTGGAACATGCTGGCATGCGCCTCGATGCCGGGGGAATTGCCAAGGGATACGCCGTAGATGAAGCCCTCAAGATCATCCACAAAGCAGGTATTCGCAGCGCCTTGGTTACAGGTGGCGGAGACGTAAGGGTAGGGGAGGCTCCACCAGGTAAATCTGCCTGGTTGATTGCCGGAAAGGGAAGAAATGCAGCGAAGGAATTGGTGGATAAGGAGCTGTTAATCAGCGATAAAGCAGTTTCAACTTCCGGAGATACATATCGTTTTTTAGAATGGGAAGGGAAACGTTATTCGCACATCATCGATCCGCGTACAGGTTTGGGCATCGAACACCAACAATTCACCCAAGTGATGGGGCCTCGTTCTACTTTGGCTGATGCCTTGGCTACTGCTGCAAATGTATTGTCTCCTGTGGAACGCAATCATTTGGCGAAAAAATTCCCTAAGTATTTGATAGTGCAATACTAATCAAAAGTTTAAGGGTTTAATTTCAGAATATCTACAAATAACATTTTACGGCTCAAAGTCTTTTCCTTATTTTGTACCGGATCTGAAGAGTTCGAAGGTTCAGGGGTTCGAGGGTTCGAAGGTTCGCCCCATGGACTCTCGAACCCTCGAACTCCCGAACCCTCGATCTCTCGAACCAAACCAATTCGTTCCAATGCAAAGAAGGAAATTTGTACAATCAGCCTTAGCCGCCTCTGCGGCAATCATGTCTACAGCAGCGGTCAACGCCGCAGCTACACCCGGTAATCTACTGACGCCAAAGCGCCAATTCAAGATGAATTATGCGCCCCATCTCGGTATGTTTGAAAATAGTGCAGGCAAAGATCCCATCGACCAACTCAAGTTCATGGCCGAGCAAGGATTTACCGCATTAGAAGACAACGGCATGACCGGACGAGACGTTGCCTTGCAAACCAAAATGGGCGAAACCCTGGCCAAGCTGGACATGCAAATGGGCGTATTTGTCGCGCATAAAATTTATTGGACCGAACCCAGCTTGACCAGCGGCAAACAGGACAAACGGGATGAATTTTTGCAACAAATCAAAAACTCGGTTGAAGTGGCCAAGCGGGTCAATGCTACCTGGGTGACCGTAGTGCCCGGCTACCTCGATTTCAGACAAGACATGGGCTACCAAACTGCCAACGTGGTGGAATCGCTCAAACAAGCTTGTGACATCCTCGAACCACACAAGTTGATTATGGTGTTGGAGCCGCTCAATTTCCGCGATCACCCCGGGTTGTTCCTTACCAAGTCGGCTCAAGGCTATGAAGTATGCAAGGCGGTGGACAGCCCATCCTGCAAAATTCTTTTTGACATTTACCACCAACAAATCACCGAAGGCAACCTGATCCCCAATATCGACCGGGCCTGGGACGAAATCGCGTACTTCCAAATTGGTGACAACCCAGGCCGCAAAGAGCCGACTACTGGGGAAATCAATTACAAAAATGTCTTCAAACACATCCACGGCAAAGGATTTACCGGGGTGATGGGTATGGAACACGGCAACGCTAAACCCGGCAAAGACGGGGAAATGGCCTTGATCAAGGCCTACGAAGAGAGTGATAATTTTTAATATGAGTTGAAGTGTTGAAAAGTTTGTAGTTGAAGAGTTGGATCGTGCAATATTTGTGTATTGTACCAAAATTGTCTACTCCTTGCGCTACCCAGACTTTTCAACTTTTCAACTCTAAACTTTTCAACTGTGATCAAACAAAACACATTATTGTTTACCATGGCGCTGAGCTTTTTGTTTATGGCCATGACTAAAGACGAAGTTGTGAAAGTGGTGCTTTTTGGGGATTCGATCACCCAAGCGGGGATACAACCAGGTGGCTACATCACCAAAATGAAGGAAGCACTGGCCAAACAGGGCATCAAAGACAAGTACCAACTGATCGGTGCGGGTATCGGCGGCAATAAAGTATACGATTTGTACTTGCGCCTGGAGGAAGATGTGCTGGCACAAAAGCCCAACATTGTGGTCATTTACGTCGGGGTCAATGATGTATGGCACAAAACCAGCCACCAAACGGGTACCGATCCCGATAAATTCGAAAAATTTTATGTGGCATTGGTCAAAAAATTCCAAACCAACGGCATCAAAGTCATCTGCTGCACACCAGCAGTAATTGGTGAGCGCACCGACCACAGCAACCAGCAAGACGGTGACCTCAATCGCTACTCGACCATGATTCGAGACATCGCAGCCAAGTACGATTGCCCGGTGGCTGACTTGCGGAAGGAATTTTTGGCTTATAACCTCAAAAACAACCCGAAAAACCAGGAATCTGGTATTCTGACCACAGATCGCGTGCACTTAAATGATGTTGGCAATCAGTTGGTTGCGGACTTGTTGTTGAAAATGATTGCAAAATAGAAAGTTCGAGGGTTCGAAGTTCGAAGGTTCGGGGGCTCCCCCAAACCCCCGAACCGACGAACCCCCGAACCCTTAAACCATGAGTGATGTACAGATTTTTCATCCTGCTGTTTTTATGTTTTTTTACCCTGACTGCCTTCTCTCAGAAGAGAATTTTGGTCTTCTCCAAAACAATGGGTTGGCGGCACAACTCCATTCAACGTGGCATTCAATTCTTTCAGGATTGGGGCAAAAGCAACGGGGTAGCCGTTGACACCACGGAGGATAGCAACAAATTCACCGAGGAAAACCTCAAGCGCTACAACGCGGTGGTTTGGCTGAGTACGACGGGTGATGTGTTGAGTCCATCCCAGCAAGTCAACTTTGAGCGCTACATCCAGGCCGGAGGTGGCTACATGGGCATCCATGCGGCTTCAGATACCGAGTATGGCTGGCCTTGGTACAACAAACTGATGGGCGGATATTTTGCCAGTCACCCCCGTAACAACATCCAAAAGGGGACGATGACGGTAATGGATCGGACGCACGTTTCGACTCAACACCTCGATCCTACTTTTGACCATGTCGACGAATTTTACGATTTTAAATCCCTGCGTACTGATCTGATCAAACCATTGATCAAAGTGGATGAAAAATCGTACAAGGAAGGGAAAATGGGCGATTACCACCCGATGGCCTGGTACCATGAATTTGATGGGGGCAAGTCTTTTTATACCAACTTCGGGCACACCTGGGAGTCTTTTGAAGATCCAAAAATTCAAAAGCACTACATCGGTGGTCTACAATGGGCCATGTCCGAAAAGCTGGATTATACCAAAGCCAAAAGTGAACTGGCCCCCGATCCTGCCCGCTTCACCAAAACGGTGCTGGTCAACAACCTGGATGAACCGACTGAATTGACGGTTTTACCCAATGGTAAGGTATTGTTTACCGAACGCAAAGGAAAGGTTAAACTGTGGAGTCCTCAAACAGGGGCCATCAAAGTGGTCGCCAACATGGACTTGTTTACCCAACATGAGTATGGATTAATGGGGATTGGAGCTGACCCACAATACGAGCAAACCAAACGCATCTTCCTGTACTACACGCCAAAAGATGCAAGCCGGGAAAACCGATTGGCCCAATTTGTGTACGATGACCAAAAGGATACACTACTTTTGGGCTCAGAAAAAATCGTTTTGCGGGTACCCGTGAAAAAAGACGGTTGTTGCCATACAGGTGGCTCCATTGCTTTTGATGGCCAAGGCAATCTCTTTTTGAGCACCGGCGACGATACCAACCCCTTCGAGTCGGATGGCTATGGCCCCATCGACGGTCGGCCAGGCCGCAGTGGCTTTGATGCCCGCTTTACTTCATCCAACACCAATGACTTGCGGGGCAAAGTATTGCGCATCAAAGTACAAAATGATGGAACCTACACCATTCCGGAAGGCAACCTGTATCCCGAAGGAACTGCCAAAACGAAGCCCGAAATTTTTGTGATGGGTTGCCGCAATCCGTACCGCATTTCGGTGGACAAACGTACAGGTTTTGTCTATTGGGGTGACGTAGGCCCGGATGCCGGAGAAGACAGCGCCGACCGTGGCCCACGGGGTCATTGCGAATTCAACCAGGCCCAAAAGGCCGGTTATTTTGGCTGGCCCTTGTTTGTCGGGAACAACAAACCCTACCGCCGCTGGGACTTTGATGCCAAAACTGCTGGAACTGCTTTTGATCCGAAAAAACCTGTCAACGAAAGTGCCCACAACACGGGCTTGATCGAATTGCCTCCCGCACAATCGCCGCTGGTCTGGTATCCCTATACGGTTTCACCTGAATTCCCACTGATGGGCAAAGGTGGTCGCAACCCGATGGCTGGTCCTGTCTATTACGCGGATGATTATAAAAATGCCCCCAATCGATTCCCGAACTACTACAACGGCAAGTTCTTCGCCTATGAGTGGATGCGCGATTGGATCATGGTGTTTACTCTGGACGAAAAGGGCAATTTTGCGGATATGGAGCGTTTTGCCCCAAATATTCCCCTCTCCAACCCCATGGACATGGCCTTCCATACCGATGGAACCCTTTACATGTTGGAATATGGCAAAAAATGGTTCTCAGCCAATGAGGATGCGACCCTGTTTAAAATTGAGTACAACCCGGGTAACTTACCACCACAAGCCAAACTAGAGGCCAGTACCACCGCTGGGAAAAAACCATTGGCGGTACAGTTCAATGCCCTGGCATCAAAAGATCCCGAGGGACAAGCTTTGAAATACGCCTGGGATTTTGGCAATGGTAAAAGTAGTACCCAGCCCAACCCCGTAGCCAAATATAAATCTCCTGGTTTTTATGAGGCTGAATTGACTGTTACCGATGATCAAGGCAAATCTTCTGCTTCCAAAGTAGGCATCAGGGTTGGCAACGAAACGCCCAAACTGGACCTGGCGGTAAAAGGCAACCAAACCTTTTTCTTCCCCGGAAAACCGCTGGAATACGCCGTAAAGGTGAGCGATAAAGAAGATGGTACGGTTGGAAAAGGCATCAGCAGCGAAGACGTTGCGGTGAGCCTCAACTACATTGAGGGCTTTGACCGTACCATTGCCGCGCAAGGGCACCAAACCAATTCGGGATTTGTAGCTGGTAAGCGCCTGATCGAATTGTCCGATTGTAAGTCTTGTCATCAAATGAAAGACAAGTCGGTAGGTCCTTCCTGGATGGACATTTCCAACAAGTACAAAGCCAGTTGGGAACCCGTGGCCGGTATCCTCGCCAATAAAATTCTCAAGGGGGGCAAAGGCGTTTGGGGTGAACAAGCGATGAATGCACATCCGCAATTGACGAAGTCGGAAGCGGAATCAATGGCGGAATACATTTTGTCTTTGGCCAAAGACAAAAAGCCCGAAAATCGCCCATTGGCGGCCAGCATCAACTTGACCGAGCACGAGAAAAAACAAGAGGGAATGTACCTGATCAGTGCCAGCTATACGGATAAGGGTATCCCTATGGTTGGTGCGCTGATTGCAAGTCAAACCATCGCCTTACGTTCTCCGGTATTGTATGCTACCGAGGCCGACGCCAACCGCGAGATGATGCGTGCAAGGGCCAATAACCCCATGCAAGTAGCCAACGACAATGCTTATTTACGCTTCAATGGCATTGACCTTGCAAGGCGTTGCTCAACTGACCATTTTCACCAAAGGTTTTGGTGTAGGGGGTAAAATTGAATTGCGGGTCGGGTCGCCGGAAGGGACTTTATTGGGAGAAACCAGGTTCCCGGGCAAAGACGATAAAGAAAAAAATGTACCGCTGAAACTGACTGCGGCAGCCCCTCCGGGTAAACAGGACATCTACCTGGTGTTCCGCAATCCGGACGCCAAGGGGAATTTCCTGGGCGGTGTGGAGAAGTTGGAATTCCTTAGCGAATAAATTGAATGTAAACTTGAGTCATCCCGAATTTTTTAGTGCAACAAAAGCGACACTTTTTTAACACAAAGGACACTAAGGATGCACAAAGAACACAAGGCGGCCACATGTTTTTGTGCTTTTCTCTAGTGTCCTTTGAATTTCTCTTGATCCGCCTTGGTCTTTTAAAATTCAGATGACTTAAACAAAGAAAAGCAGAATATCTTTGCCCCTCAAAACGACTCCAAAACCCAACCACATGTTCACCATCACCCAACTCCACATCTACCCCGTCAAATCCCTGGCGGGTATTGCCCTTCAGGAAGCCAAAACCACCGAACGTGGCTTCGAATACGACCGCCGCTGGATGCTCATTGACGAAAACAACCAGTTTTTGACCCAGCGGAATATTGGGGCATTGGCTTTATTGGAGACAGAAATAGCGGAGCGTCAGCTTCGAATTCGGCATAAACTACAACCCGAGATCGCGAGTTTGAAAGTGCCGCTAAAGACTGATGGGTATGCCCAAACCGATGTTCAAATTTGGGACGATGTGTGTCGGGCATTATTGGTAAGCAAAGAAGCGGATGCCTGGTTGAGCGAGGCATTGGGCAGCAATGTTCGCCTCGCCTACCTTCCGATGATGCTCCGCGCCAGGTGGAACCGGAGCGTGTTACCATGCCAATGAACGTCAGCTTTGCCGATGGCTATCCCTATTTATTGATTGGAGAAACTTCCTTAGCGGATTTGAACCAACGTTTGGCGGAGCCGGTACCCATGAATCGTTTTCGGCCCAATATCGTGTTTTCAGGGGGGGCGGCCAATCAGGAGGAGTCCTGGGCCGATTTGTTGATTGGCAAAACCACTTTTCGGGGCATCAAACCCTGCGGCCGTTGTATTTTGACCACTACGGATCAGCAGACTGGCTTGCGGCATGAAGGTGGCGAGCCGCTCAAAACCCTGACTTCGTACCGCAAACAGGGCAATAAGGTGCTGTTTGGAATGAATTTGATTGTTTTGGAGGAAGGGATTGTCCGGGTAGGGGATGAGCTGATGCCTTTACTTTAGTCTACAGCTATTGCAATGCCGTTCCACAATGGCTACAAAAATTCGCGTGGATGTCATTGCCAACGCTACATTCCGGACATTTTTTTTGTGCGGTACCCGCCGCTTTCGACATTTCAACGCTGACGATACCCGTGGGGATGGCGATGATGGCATAGCCCACAATCATGGCAATAGAAGAGATGAATTTTCCCAGATTGGTGCGTGGTACAATGTCACCATAACCAACGGTAGTAATGGTGATGATGGCCCAATAGATGCTTTGAGGAATGCTCGTAAAACCATTTCTTCCTCCTTCCACAACGTACATCACTGTCCCCAATAGGATGTTTATGGTCATCACCGCAAAAAGGAAAATGGTGATTTTGGGCATACTGGCTTTTAGTGCCTTCATTAAGACGATGGATTCGGCGTTGAAGTTTGCCAGTTTTAAAATCCTGAAGACCCGCAATAACCGCAATATTCTGACCACCAATAGATAATTGGTGCCCCACACAAATAAACTCAGATAGGTGGGTAGAATAGAAAGCAAATCCACTGCCCCCCAAAAACTGAATACATACCTGACCGTGTTGTGGCTGATGTATACCCTGAGCAGGTATTCGATGGTAAAAACGATGGTAATCAGCCACTCTAAAATGTATAAAATTGTATGCAATGTTGGGGGTAAATTGGGCACACTGTCCACTATCGCAATGAAGACACTGAACAAAATGCACCACAAGAGGATAATATCAAACTGTCTGCCTTGTTTGGTATCACTATTGAATACGATTCGATACAGTTCTTCTTTGGACAACATTTAGCTAAATTATAACTGACGCGGCAGGGCAGGAATTTGAATTTATTTTTGACCTGCAAGGCGCAAAGCGCAGACGTAGCCAAAGCTACGGCGAGCATTTGCAACGCGGCAGGGCGAAAAAAGAAAGAGACAAAAATCACCTGGTCTACCCGTGCGGGGTATACAAACAACAAGTGGATAAAATTTTGCGCCCATCAATAAGCTTTCTCTACTGTATACTTGTTTTCCAGCTTATAAACGTTTAAATTCTCAGGCAATTCACCATCTTAAAACTTACCCGAAATGTTAAAGACAGGAATCGTTTTATCTGGCGGAGGCATCAAAGGTATGGCCCACCTCGGCCTCATCAAAGCCTTGCAAGAAACGGGCATAAAATTTGATTGCATCGCCGGTTCCAGTGCGGGTGCACTCACCGGAGCGCTGATAGCCGCAGGATATAACCCGGAAGAAAGCCTGGAGTTTTTTAAATCCACCCCCATTTTTAGCATTTATTACTATTCAACCTCAAAACCAGGGATCCTCGACTCTGAGAAATTTCGACCTGTTTTTGAAAAATATTTCTCCGAAGATGCTTTTGAGGCATTGCAGCGACCCTTACACGTGACCACCACCAATCTGGAAACGGGTGCCTGGGAGGTGCACCATACTGGGCCCTTGATCAATGTATTGTTGGCTTCGGCCTCATTGCCACCTGTCTTTGCCCCCATGCTCATTGATGGTGCCCTACACGCGGATGGAGGTATCATGAATAATTTTCCGGTAGAGCCGCTGGAAGCCAACTGTAAGGTCATTCTTGGCAGTTATG
Source organism: Haliscomenobacter sp. (assembly GCF_016718685.1). Classification (GTDB taxonomy): domain Bacteria; phylum Bacteroidota; class Bacteroidia; order Chitinophagales; family Saprospiraceae; genus Haliscomenobacter. Next base: position 34,238 of record NZ_JADKCX010000042.1, read on the forward strand.
TCCATCCGATTTCGCCAATCACCAGCAGCGATATCAAAACTTCGGTGCAGGTAGCCATGCGTTCAATGGATTTGGCACGTTTTGCCATTGTGCAGCCCAAACTCAAACGTTGCCATTTTTTGTTTGCCCCTCCAGGAATCGAAGCCATCGGGATGCTCGATCGTAAAGTAATTGACAAGGCATTTTCCATTGGCTACGAACATGCCATGGCTGAAATGCCCCGCTTAATCAAATTTTTAGAAAAAAAATGGGTTTACCCCTTGGTTGCTGAATAAACTTATTTCTTCTTCCTGGCTTTGGTGCTTGGTTTGATTTTAGCTTTGGCAATGGCCTCTTCATGCGCCATCTTCCGCGCCTTGTAAGCGTTGAATCGATCATTCCATTTGCTCCGCTCCGTTGCACTCAATTTTTCCAGCCGAGCCGTGGTGAGTTCAATCCGTTCTTTCAATCCTGCTGGTGCCAGGTCAATGAATTTTTTACTGCCATCCGGGCGTTTGATGAGCTGGAATTTGTCATACAACTCACCTAGAATGGTAAAGGCTTCGTAGGTCATGGTGTCTTTGTTGACGTGTACCAGTTGATACAGCTGGGTTTCAACAGCTGCACGATCGATCCATGACAACAAGTTGGACAGGTACATTTTGGGACCACTGACCGAAACGGCATACACCGGCCCGGTTGAATCAATCACTGTTGCGCCAAGTGGAAGGTTTGTTCCCTCCACGGGCATAAGTATGATCATGACCTTGTAAAATGACATCAACATTGTATTTGTCAAACAGGGTTTTGAGTCCATTACGCAAGGATGGACTATCCCGGTCACCTGCTGGAGAATAAACAGGGTGGTGCATGGTCACCACCGTCCATTTGTTGGGATTGTTCTTCAACACATTATTCAGCCATTGCATCTGGCTTACACTGTCTTGATCAAAATACAAATAAGCTGTGGAGTTGATGGAAATCACCCGGGTGCCCTGGTAGTCGGTATAGTAGGCGCTTTCTTCGAGCCCGGCAGGCCCATTTTCGGGCAGGGTAAAAGAAGGCCTCCAATGCTTGGTCAACACTACTGAACCTCCACTACGGGGATATTCGTGGTTGCCCGGGGTCAAAATACTGGGCATGTTTTGGTAGATCCAGCCACCGGCATAAAACCATTCTCCCCATTCGTGGTCACGTTGCGCAACGTTGATCAAATCGCCTGCGTGTAGCATAAAATCAGCTTGGGGCATGTGGCTATAAGCCTGCCGAATGGCGCGCGACCACTTGGATTTTAGGTCGTTTTGAGCATCCCCGAAATAGATAAAAGAAAAAGGCGCTTCTTTGGCGGCGGCAGTACGAAAATGCACCCACTCACTCCATACCGTACCATCCCCCACGCGGTAGGCGTAAAGCGTAGCGGGTTTTAAACCCGTAAAATTGACGGAATGGAAGTGTGCCACGTTGAGGTCGGTAACCAATAGTTCGGTTTTGGCCTCACTTGCCTTGATGCTGTCTAAATCTGGTCCAGCATTGGCCAGGGCAATTTGGCCAATGCCTTTGGGAATGCTGATTGACGTTCTCCAAGTCACAGCAAAAGAAGTAGCCGGGTCGGTCTTCCAGGTGGTGATGATGCGGTCTGGAACAAGGGTAGGAGGGTAGTAGTCGATGACAGGCGCAGCATTTTGTCCATGCAGGTACAGGGTACAGGTGCAGACAAAAAGTAGCAGTAGATTTCTCATTTTTTTATTTTAATTCTTCTTGTCCAAATTCGGCAACAAAAAAGCATCGAGTGGACTAGGCTGTGCCATCATCTTTTCGATTTCTTCCGCCGTACGAGGTGCTCCTTTGGAAAGCAATTCATAACCATCCTTGGTGATCAGCAAATCATCTTCGATCCGCACACCAATGCCCCACCATTTGGGATCACAAGGGCTATTGGGCGGGATGTAAACACCCGGTTCTACTGTAATCACCATGCCCTCGGCTAGCGCTGCTCCTGTATTGCGGTCGTGTACATCGAGTCCAATGTGGTGCGATACCCCATGTGGAAAATATTCGTGCTGTTCTCCAGCCTTGACCAAGCCCAATTCAACCAGGCGTTTGTCCACAATTTCCCTACAAATACGGGTGGTTTCACGGATGGGAGTCCCTGGTTTGCACACTTTAAAAGCTGCTTCTTGCGCTTCGTAAACGATGTTGTAGATGGCTTTTTGTTCGGGTGAAAAAGTGCCGTCGGCAGGAATGGTTCGGGTGATGTCCGCAGTGTAACCGTGATATTCAGCCCCTAAATCCATCAATACCAGATCGGTAGAAACCCTTTGGCGGTTGTTTTCCACGTAGTGCAAAACACAGGCATTGTGCCCCGAACCAACTATGGAAGGATACCCCTCGTATTCAGAGCCATACCTGCGAAACACAAACTCGTGGATGCCCCGGATTTCCATTTCCGACATGGCCGGGTGCATGGCTTCCATGACCTCCACCTGTCCTTGACAAGATACCTCGACGGCTTTGCGCAGCAGTTTGAGCTCCGCATCGGATTTGACCATCCGCAATTGGCCCATTTTACCGCCTAATGAACTCACATCGAGGTTTTTGGGTAGTTCAGGAATTTTTGCAACGATCTTTTTGGCCTCTTTTCCCGTTCCCGCCTTGATGAAAGCCTGGAGGTATTCATCGTTGCGCATACCCGGATTGCGGCCATAACGGGCAAAAACTGTTTCGGCAACTTGTTTGTAATTCTCTTCGGTAACCTCGCGCAGTTGGGCGTACATGGCTTCTTTTGCCCCGTTGAATTGAGGCGGAATGCCCGCTTTGTCCTTGAATTGCTGGATTAAATCGTATAAATCTGCGCCATCGTTGGTGTCACGCACATCATTTTTAAAATCAAAAAAGAGGACTTTATTAAAGGCTGTAAAATCGAGTTTATTGTCTTTGAATTCCTTGTGGTCAAAGGTATTGGCAATGCCCAATTTTGACTTTACCCCTTCCGGCCCCAGTCTTTTTCCGTCCCAACGTTCGCGTTGCGGATCGCGGCTTTGGGCGAAGAATAACTCCGTGTATTTTTTACCACTCGCGTCGGTTTGTTCATCTGCAAAAAGAACCAGCATGGCATTGGGCTCCAAATACCCCGTGAGGTAATAAAAATCAGGATCCTGGTGGTATAGGAAATCTACATCGTTGGCACGGTTGCGCACCGGGTTGGCGAAAAATACGGCCACGCCTTGGGGAGGCAGTAGTTTACGCAGGGCTTCACGGCGGCTTTTGTGAAAATCAGCCGGCAACATGTCTTGAGGTTCATCTTGGGCAAATAGCCCAATGCTCAATAAGCATAAGCCAAAAAGGAGGATCAATCGGGTCATGGCAATGTTGGTTAGTGGAACAATACTCGAAACTAACAATATTTTTATAGCTAAAAAAGACTCTGCTTACAATTGTGGATGTTGCTTGTGGTGCTCGGTAGCTTCCTGATACACCTTGGCCAAGCTCAGGATTTTACCTTCCTCGAATAATTTTCCAGTAAACGTAAGACTAGTGGGCCGCCCATTCCGAAACCCATTTGGAATCACCACACAAGGATGCCCGGTATGGTTGGTGATGTTCAAACTACGCCCGCCCCAGGATGGGTTGATGTACACATCTACTTCTTGAAACACTTTTTGCATTTCCTGCATCAGTTTGGTACGCAGGCGATTGGCTTGCAGGTATTCCACTGCGGGAATAAAGCGAGCTTCGCGGAAGGAGTTGGGCCAGGCATTTTTGATTTGGCGGCGCATCAGGTCGTCCTTACCACTCAGCGTCAATTCATCAAAAGCGGCAGCTGACTCTGCCGAAAGAATGATGCTCAAGTCGGGCGATGGGGGCAATTCGATGGGCACCAATTTGAAACCCATTTCGCGCATCCGGTGCAAGGCCACACTATCCTGATCGTGAAAGGCATAGCGCCGATCAAAGTCTTTTTTCAAATACCCGATTTTCAATTGCCGGGGATCAAAATTGGCATCGTAATGGAACGCAGCAGGGATCAGCGATACGTCCATTGGATCGGCTCCCTGAATGGCTTGAAAAACAATGGCGCAGTCTTCCACCGAGCGGCAAATGGGGCCAATCTTGTCCATTGACCAACTGAGCGCCATCGCGCCATGACGGCTCACCCGCCCGTAGCTGGGGCGCAGGCCCGTGGTACCACAAACCGTCGAGGGGGAAACAATAGAACCGAGGGTTTCTGTGCCAATGGCAAAAGGCAACAAACCTGCTGAAACTGAGGATGCCGAACCCGCTGAAGAACCACTGGACCCCGTTTTGGTGTCCCAGGGATTACGCGTCATTTCGCCAAACCAGACATCACCCCAGGCCAATTCGCCCATCGTAAGTTTGGCACAAAGTACGGCTCCCGCAGCTTCCAATTTTTTGATTACGGTAGCATCGTAGTCCAGAACCTGATCTTTGTAAGGCACTGAACCCCAGGTGGTTTTATATTTGCGGGCAGCCAGCAGGTCTTTGGCCCCGTAGGGGATTCCGTGCAACAGCCCCCGATATTTACCTGCTTTAATCTCTACGTCGGCGCGTTTGGCCTGCTCCATGGCGAGGTCTTCGGTTAGGGTAACCACACAATGTAGTTGGGGGTCATATTTTTTCAGCCGATCCAGAAAAAAACGGGTCAATTCTTCTGAGCTGATTTGTTTACTGCGGATCAATTCCGCCAGTTCCCGTACGGTATACCAGGCTAAGTCATCACGATTTTGGGCAACGAAACGTTCATACCCGGCAAAACGGGATTGAACCACAGGGCTGGCCCCAAATCGTTGCTCGGCGTCATCTTGCGGTGAGCGAGATAAGCAGTGCGTGCATCCTCCAATCCGGGTAGCAGAGAGTCAATTTCGCTCTGGGACATTTCCAGGCCAAAAATTTTGGCAGCACCGCGCACGTCTGCCTCGGTAATTTTATCAGTGAAAAACTGGCCTGTGAAAGCACCAAGTACAAAAATGACAACAAAGAGCAGAAAGAGTCTAAAGGATTTCCTAATTCGATCCATATATTTGCAGCTTTAATTCGGGGAAAATCCCCAAATAAGGTTAACAAACATACAATGAATCAGCGCAGCAAAGTGTTCAAATTTGGTGGTGCATCGGTAAAAGATGCCGAAGCGATCAGAAACGTAGCCGAGATACTGAAAAACTATCGACAAGAGACACTTGATGATCGTTTTGTCGGCGATGGGAAAAACCACCAATGCCCTGGAAAAGATTGTGGAAGCCCATGCTCAACAAACTGGTGAAGCGTTGCAAATGCTGGAGTCCCTCAAACTCCAGCATTATCAGATTATGAATGAGTTGTTCGAACCCCATGATGAAGTGTATGCTACAGTTAACGATACCTTCGTAGAAATTGAATGGGTGTTGGATGAAGATCCCCACGACAATTTTGATTACATGTACGATCAAATCGTATCGGTTGGCGAACTGGTATCGACCAAAATTCTTTGTGCTTTTCTCAACAACCAGGGTCTGCCTACCCAATGGCTGGATGCACGCGATGTGATCCTTACCAACGAATTGTACCGCGAAGCCTGGGTACAATGGGGGGAGACCGAAGAGCGATTTCAAAAAAACGCTCAACCAATGCTGAATCGTGGTGGGTTTGTCGTTACCCAGGGATTCATTGGCGCTACTCAAGAAAACTTCACCACCACTTTGGGGCGGGATGGATCGGATTATTCTGCGGCCATTTTTTCTTTTTGTGCAAATGCGGAAAGTATGACCATCTGGAAAGATGCTCCTGGGGTATTCAGCGCCGACCCCCGTTTTTTTCCAGGAGCCACTATGTTGACCCAAATGTCTTACGATGAAGCCATAGCGATGACCTACTACGGCGCAAAAATTATTCACCTTAAAACGGTAGGCCCGCTCAAACGCAAACACATTCCGCTGCACGTCCGCTCTTTTCTGGAGCCGGAAGCTTCAGGAACCACCATTACGGAAAATGAAGCGGCCGAATACCCTTCACTGTTAGCGATAGAGGCCAATCAAGCCCTGTTGAAAATCACCAATAAGGATTTTTCCTTCGTGACTGAGCAGCATTTTAGCCAGATTTTCAATGTGATTTCTGAGTTGAGGATGCAAGTCACCTTTATCCAAAATACACCTTTGGTCTTGTACATTTGCGTGTTTAATCAAGGAGAAAAAGTCACTCAATTTGCGGAACGGATTCAGGATACCTTGAACACGGAAGAAGTAACCGGACTTGAACTGATCAATATCCGCCATGCTACTCCCGAACTATTGCAACAATTGCGTAGCGAACGAAAAGTGTTGGTTGAACAAACCAATGGGGCGACGGCACATTTAGTCGTCCATAAAAGTTGAAGAGTTGAAAAGTTTAAAGTTGAAAAGTTGGCCACAAAGTGCAGACTTTTCAACTTTAAACTTTTCAACTCTTCAACTAATTGCGTACATTTGTTTAGGTCAGCCATTCCCGAAGATCAGCTGCTAAATTGCCCCCAATGAATAGCATTGTTACTCAGCGCTTTATTCAATGTCACCACCAACTTAAGCAAGACAATCGAGTTCGATCAAGTCGGCAATTTGCCCTTTCCCTCGATTATTTGCCTCAAAGTTTAAGCGAAATATTGAAAGGGCGCAGAGATGTTACGATCGATTTGTTGCGTCGGGCAGTTGAAATATACCAGGTCAATCCAATTTTTTTATACACTGGAGAAGGCGAACTCTTCCTCAAACCCGATGAGGAAAAAAACCTGCAGATTTTGACAGTGGTGACCGACACGCAAAACGTGGAAAGAATTTTACACGTACCGATCGCTGCTCAAGGAGTATACCCAAACGAAATCGGCAATCCAACCTTTGTTCAATCGCTCCCGTCTTATAGCATGCCTGAGTTCCAACATACAAATGGGGTTCACCGTTGTTTTGACATCAACGGAGACAGTATGGTGCCCACTTTTTTAGAGGGAGACAAAGTTATTTCCTCTTATGTTGAACCAGCCCAGTGGGAACTAGGCATCAAAAACCAGCACGTTTACGTTTTTGTATCACAGGGGGAAGTGGTAGTGAAGCGGGTGATGAATAAATTGAAAGAACACAAGCAATTGCATTTGATTTCAGACAATTCTTTTTACGAATCATATCCACTGGATTTGAGCGATATCCGGGAAATTTGGCAGGTTCATACCAGAATCAGCCCATTTTTAGCTTCAGCGCAACAAAAAAAAAGATCAAAGGGAAGGTTGTTTACCTTGAATTAGAAGGGGGGATCTGGGGGATTGTTGACGAAAAAGGCCGTGATTGGATGCCAGTAAACATGCCATTTGAAATCATGAAAGACGGCCTGATTGTAGAGGTAGAAGCCCAAAAAGTATCTGATTTTATGTCTGGAGCGATGTGGGGTACCCCCATTGAGATTTCAAATTTCCAGATTTTGCCATCGTAATTAAAAGCGGATTTACTATTCCACACTCGCGCAAAAAGCTTATTTTTCCGCCCCTTAAAGGTTGAAAGAGTTGAGGTTGAAAGTTGAGAAGTTGACGCGACTTTCAACCAACTTTTCAACTTCATTAATTGCTAGCAAACCAAAAAGCAATGCCGAATATTTCGCAACGGGCGTTGGACGTCCCGTTATCACCCATCCGCAAGCTAGCAAGTTTTGCGGATCGTGCCAAGGCCAAAGGGCGGCACGTGTTCCACCTCAACATTGGTCAGCCGGATATCGCAACTCCACAGGCGGCCATGGCGCGTATGCGTCAGGTGGACATTAAGGTACTGGAATACAGCCCGACAGAGGGTTGGGCGAGCACCCGAGCGGCATTTGCAGCGGCCATGCGCAAGTTTGGCGTCAACATCAGCAAGGAGGAAGTGATGGTTACTACCGGAGCTTCGGAAGGCAACCAGTTGTTGTTTTTTTCTTGTTTTGACAAAGGCGACGAGGTCATTATTCCAGAACCATTTTACGCCAATTACAACGGCTTTGCACAAATCGCCGATGTGGTGGTTCGCCCAGTGACCAGTACCATTGAAACGGGCTTTGCGATGCCTCAGATACAGGATTTTGAACGGGTCATCAACAGCCGGACCCGGGCCATTTTCCTCAACAATCCCAGCAATCCTACGGGCGCCTTTTACCCCCGGGAGCTGATCGAACAATTGGCGCTACTGGTCAAACAATACGACCTGTACTTGATTGTTGACGAGGTTTATCGTGACTTTTGTTATGATGGGCAGGAGTTCTTTTCGGTACTCCGTTTGGAAGGATTGGAAGACAATGTCATTGTACTGGATTCGGTTTCTAAAAAATTCAGCGCTTGTGGTGCGCGAATTGGTACCATCATTACGCGCAATCTGGACGTCATGGAGGCGGTCAGCAATTATGGCAAGCTGCGCCTCAGTCCGCCAGGATTTGGCCAATTGCTGTCGGAATTCCTCTGTGAACTGGACGACAGCTATATGGATAATGTGCGGGAGGAATACCACCGCCGCCGCGATTTGGTGTACGAGCGACTGACCCACATGCCCGGGGTAGTATCTACAAACCGGGAGGGGCGTTCTATTGTTTTGCCAAATTTCCGGTTGAAAATGCCGATCATTTCTGCCAATGGATGCTGGAAGAATTTGAATACAATGGCGCCACGGTCATGCTGGCACCTGGTGAAGCTTTTTACGCCACACCAGGTTTAGGCATTGATGAAGTGCGCATCGCATACGTGCTCAATACAACTGCGCTGAACCAGGCAATGGATTGTATCGAACAAGCACTTGCTGTCTATCCGTACAAAAAGGTACGGGACATGGCGGCGATAGGGTAAATACTCAAGGTAGAGTTGCAAGCATCGCGGCTCTACCTACCCAATTATGATCAATCTTGCCTTTCCCCCCAATTCTCCTCATACCACCGCATTTTGCTCAAATCACCCTAGCTCACCGCCATTTAAATAGGCTTCTAACAAGCGCTCATCGATCGGAATCGAAGAATTATCCATCAATTGTGCAATTAGAGGTACAAAGTAATTACCTTTGCTGCGATTTTTTGACACCTCATTTTTAAAACCGAGATAATCAGTTCTCGAAGGTTTTTGTCATCTGTACGTTTGAAACATGGATAGAAATAACATCATCGGGATAGCCCTGATTTTCATTCTCTTCTTGGCATGGCAATATTTCCTTGCACCCTCTAAAACGCAGATTGCTGCGCAACAGCGGGCTCAGGATTCAATTGCCAGGGTAGAAAGATTACGTGACAGCCTTGCCATCGTAAAGAAGCAAGAAGCGAAAGAGAAGATCAAAGCTGCCGCCGAAGTGCCCGACTCAATACGCACCCAAATGTTGGGAGGACAATATGGCCCATTTGCTAATGCAGCAGTTGGTAAAGAGGAAACAACTATTCTGGAAAACGAACTCATCAAAGTTACCTTCAGCAATAAAGGTGGCCGGATTCAGGATGTATTGGTGAAAAGGTATTTCAAGATGGTACAGGGGAAGGATCGCAAAGACCGCAAAATTCCACTGCACTTACTTGATGATGTCAAAAACCGCTTTGAATACACCCTACCTGTAAAAGGATTGCGCAACGGAGTCAATACCGCTGACCTTTACTTTGAGGTAGACAATACGGGCAACTCGGTTACTTTCCGGGCCGATGCGGGCAATGGGCAGTATTTTGCACAGACTTATTCTTTACCTTCCAATACCTACAAACTGGATTATCGCCTGGATTTTGAAGGTATGGATCAGGTTTTTGAAGCCAGTGCCAAGAATATCACCCTGAAATGGGTGAATTATCTGGACAAGATTGAAAAGGCCACGCAGTACGAGCGTCAATATTCTTCGCTCAACTTCAAAGCCATCGATGAAAATTCGGGTCGTTGTTCTCCCACCCGTGAATATTCAGAAAAAGATGCGGAAGGAGCCCCCATTCAATGGGTTGCCAATACCAATCAGTTCTTCAACAGTTCTTTGTTGTCGGAAAAAGGATTTACCAGTGCCAAAATGGCCAGTAAAAACCTACCGGAAGAAAACGAGGACTTAAAAGAATTGAAAAGTGAGATTCAGGTGCCTTTTGGTGGAGAAAGCGCGGAGCAATTTGCGATGCATTTTTACATTGGCCCCAATGAGTTTGACCGTTTGCACAAAATGGGATACAGCCTGTCTGACGTTGTGCCCTTTGGTCAAAACATCATGGGAACCATCAACCGTTGGGTAATTCGGCCACTGTTCAGTTTTTTGACCTGGCTCATCAGCAGCAAGGGGATTGTCATTTTGATGTTGACCTTTATGGTGAAACTGCTTTTGTTCCCGCTGACTTACCGCATGATCTATTCTCAGTCCAAAATGACTGCGCTGAAACCGGAGATTGAGCGTTTGAAGGAGCGGTATGGCGATGACCAGCAAAAAGTACAGATGGAAACCATGAGCATGTACCGCGAGTTTGGGGTCAACCCCTTGGGTGCTTGTTTCCCTATGCTGCTGCAATTGCCCATCTGGTTCGCTTTGTACCGATTCTTTCCGGCATCTATTGAGTTCCGGCAGGCTAGCTTCCTCTGGGCTACGGACTTGTCGTCATACGATGAATTTTTCCAATTGCCGTTCAACATTCCTTTTGGATTTGGCGAACACATCAGCCTTTTTGCTTTGCTCTGGGTGCTTTCAACCTTGTTGTATACCTGGTACAACTCCAAGAACATGGACTTTTCCGCAAACCCATCCATGTTGTACATGCAATACATCATGCCTGTACTGTTTATGGGTTTCTTTAATAGTTCAGCATCTGGTTTGTCTGCCTACATGTTATTCAGTAACTTGCTGAACATCGGACAAACCCTGGCTACCAAGTATTTCCTCATTGATGAGAAAAAACTAAAGCTCAAGATGGATGACTACCGCAAAAAGCCGAAGAAAAAAGCGGGTTTTGGTGCACGGATGGAAACCATGCTAAAAGAGCAGCAGCGTTTGGCAGAGGAAAAGTCCAAACAAGCCAAACAACCACAACCCAAACGCAAATAATCAAATCCTCAGCTGAATCGTGGAATTCGTTTCACGATTCAGTCCTTAGTCGCATAAAAAAAATACAACATGTTACTTCTACAAGCCGCAACCGGAGCACCAGGAGCAGGGTACATCAATCTCTTGTTCATTGGTGCGATGTTTTTAATTATGTACTTGTTCATGATTCGTCCTCAGGCGAAAAAACAGCGTGAACAAGTGGCATTTGCCAAAAGCCTTACTAAAAACGATGAAGTCGTTACCAACAGTGGCCTTTTGGGACGCATCAGCAAAATAGAAGACGATATCATTACCTTGGAAGTGGGTACCAAGGTGTACGTTCGTGTTTTGCGCAATGCCATTTCAAAAGACTTGACAGATTCGGTTTATGGAGCAGGTAAAAAATCGCCGGTGGTTACCCAAGAATAAATTTCTGCCGCGTGCGCGGGAGGATAGGGCTATTCTAATGCTATGCATTGGAATAGCCTTCATTTTTTGGATTGGGGTGCGCATGTCTCAACCGTATATTTCTACCAAAAAAATTGAACTCCATTTTTTGATCCCGCCCAATCAGGCCTTTCGGAAGGCTCCACCTGCCGACATGAGCATCCAAATCAAGGGGACTGGCTGGGATATTTTATATGATCACCTTCGTCGATCCAGGATTCACCTTACCTACGATCTCACTCAACGCAGCAGCATTCATTTGGATGAAAAAAGATTGCTCAATGACATCCGCAACCGACTTTTTGCTGATGACTTGAGTTTTTATAACCTTTCACATGATGATATACACCTGAGCCTAGAACCCAGGATGGACAAATGGGTACCCATCCGGCCTATTCCTGATTTGCATTACCAGGCTGGGCATTATTTATCCGGCAACTTGAAACTCGAACCGGATAGTGTACAAATTTCTGGCCCACAGTCCGTCGTAGCGCCCATTTACGAATGGCCCACCGCTATACTTTCACTAAAAGATTTAAAAAACAATTACGAAGGAGAACTTGCACTCAAAACAGCACCAGCAGCACTCAGCCTTTATCCTACTTGGGTGAAAGTTAGCGTTCCCGTAGAGCAGGTAACCGAAAAAACTTTGTTCGTGAAAATTCAGGTGAAAAATGCGACCCAGCAATACCGTTTGTTTCCCAGCCAGGTTCGACTCATTTGTAATGTGGGTTTGAGCCAGTTCAACACCCTCTCTTCCAATGATTTTAAGGCTGAAGTAGATTTGTCCAATGAGGCCTTACAAGATGGGAATACCGTACCCGTAACGGTAAGTTTACAACCAACCATTGTCACTAACGTACGCTTTGCACCAAAAGTAGTGGAGTATTATACGGTTAAAAAGGAAATCAATTGAGCCGCCCTTGGTCTTTTTGCAGCTCTTGCAAAAGTTCGACTTCTATACTTTCTTCAACCACTTCGATCACTACCTCATCCTCTTCCTTTAATTTTTTAAAGACACTTCGAATTTGAGAGGGCAACAAGCTCACCCGATGGCCCAGCCAGGATTCCAGGGTGACGGCCAATACGACGTAACCTTCCGTAACGCCAGGTAATGGAACCACAATACACATAAAAAAAGGCAAGAATTTGGGTAAATCTTTGAGTTGATCCCGAGCTTGTTTCAATTCTTCAGGGGTAGGTCCTTGCTTGGAGCTGGATTTGATGATTTTTCCTCGACCTTGACGCACAAAGGTTTTCACCATTTGTCGGGTTTCAATTCCTTCCATCCAAAAAGCCCAGAGCATCATCTTGGGAAAACGGGCAATTTTGTGTAATCTCATAGCAAATAAAGGTTGAGGTATTTGGGAGCGTAACACAAAATTAAGCTAAAATGGTTCCTGAAGCAACAAAATAATTAAATATAAGGGAAGTATAGCCGAATCGAAAGGGGGCATCGACTATACTTTCCCCAAATCGACGTACGGGCAGCCCTGTGTGGCTGCCTGTACGTGATCGTAAACATTAAACCGGGCCAGACCACGCAGGCGCGCGCCCTACTTGTTTTCTTTGTCTTTTTTATTCATTTCGATGATCTTGTCCATGACGTCCTCCAGCTGATCGGCGGGAACCTGTTTGGAAATGATCTCTTTTTTGTTGTCCAAAATGTACATCTGGGGTGTGGTCTCCACATTGTACGAAACATAATAACGTCCCGTAGGATCGAAGGCATTGTACCAATCGGTGAGACCATTCTCCTGGATGTATTTGACACATTCGGGCTGATCGGTGGCTGGTTTTACACAAATGGCTACGAGTGTGATTCCCTTGTCTTTGAATTTTTCAAAGAACTTTTTCATGGCTGGCATAGATTCTTTGCAATGGCCACAATCGTAGCGCCAGAAGTACAGCAGGGTGTATTCCGATTTTAATTGACTCAGCATGGTTTTGTTGCCATTGCGTTCCAGCGTGATGTCGGGAGCAGTTTTGCCGATGAGCAGAGGTTTTAACTTCTTGGCATTCTCGACTATCTTTTTCACTTGATCCTGATTGGCCCAATTGGCTTGACCAGTTGCATAGTACTTTTCGGCCATGTGAACATACACCGCATCCATCCCGACGAATTTAGAGGCCGCATAACTGTTTAGGAAATGGATCAGGTAAAATTTGAAGGATTCTTCAGCTGGGCGCAAACGTGCCAAAACCGTATCAATGGCAATGGCAATGGAATCAGGGTGCTGAACACTCAGTTTGTTTACAAAATAATCAAGGCGTTGGAACAGGAAGGGAGTGCGCAGCAGGCGGTTGTCGCCCAGATTCAGGTTGTCAAAAAAATGTTTGCGCGTCCAGAGCCAAAGTTGGCGGTTTTTTTCTTCCTCGGGTAAATTGTCGAAGTTTTTAGGCGTTTCCAGGTTCATGTTTGCCTTGATGATGGCTGCGGCAAATGAACTGGCATTTTTCTTCACGTATTCCTTTTGGTATTGCTCAACGCTTTCATTGAGTTTGTCCATTTTCTTCTGGGCGAGGTCTTTGGCTGCTACATCGTCCTTTGCCGCTTCAATTTCCTTACCCAAAGCCTCCGCTTCGGGGCGTTTGGCGTTCAGGTAGTTGACATAATTATAAAACAAGGTATTTTCGCTAGTTCCTTCAAACTTGGTGTTTTCGCCAGGTTTGTCTTTGGTCGTGCGTACAAAAAAAGCCTGTTCTTTGTCGGTCACCAAAACTTGGAAAAAGTCATTGCTTGGGGGTAAAACGACGATGTACATACCCGCCTTCAGTGCCTCAGGGCCACTGAACACAAATTCACCTTTGGCATCTACCAACGCAGTATCCATCACGTACTGCTTATCGCCCATATAATAACCCAGGTAAAGTTGTTTTTCGGTAAACCCGTCAATTTTTACCCGGATCTGGTAAGCGCTTTTGGTTGTCTGCGCGATTCCGCTCAGGGTCAAAAGCATACAAATAGAAAGAAGGTATTGTTTCATGTTATCAATCAGTTATTGCTTTTTCGAACAATGAAATTCCAACAAGGGTTGTACCCTTATCACTTGTTTTTTTTGCGAAGTTCAATGATTTGTGCAATCACTTCCTCCATTTTTTCGGCTACAATTTGCTTCCCAATAATGACTTTCTTGCGATCCATCAAATAGACCTGCGGAGTCGACTCAACATTGTACGCTTTGGCATAACGAAAAAGTGGGTCAGCTGCGTGTAGCCAGGCGCCATAGCCGTTGTCGTCAACGTATTTCCAGCAAGTGGGCAGCTCTTTTTCGGGTACGTGGCACAATGCGAGTAGTTTGACCCCTTTGTCTTTGAATTTCTCGTAAAACGATTTCCAAAAAGGAGCCGATTGTTTGCAATGCCCACAATCGTAGGCCCAAATGACCAGCAAGGTATATTCTGATTCGAGATCATGCAAGTTAAACGTTTTGCCAGCACGATCGGTCAGTGCAATATTGGGCGCAATTTTGCCAATCAACAGCGGTTTCAACTTTTGAGCCATTTGAATGAGTTTGGCCTTTTGCGCAGGATTGGAGAGTTGAATTTCCCCCGTTTCGAGGTAGGTCTCTGCTAAATGGACAAAGACTGCGTCCATACCCATCACCTTGGGTTGCAAGTATTGCCTTAAAAAATGTATTGCGTAATAGTCAAAAGCTTCGCGGTTGGGACGCAGTTGATTGAGGATGTAATCAATACCCGCATTGATGGAATCTGGATGCTGAAACAGCAACTCATTGACGTAGGTCGTGACCGCCTGATAAAAATGTGGCGTGCGTAGTAAACGAAATTCAGTGAGCGGAACATTGTCAAAACAATGCTTGCGAGCGTAGAGCCAGGTTTTGAGTACTTTTTCTTCGTCAGTACCTGAAAAACTGGGGTAACGGATGGATAAACTGGACTTTATCACTAGAGCAGCATAAGAATCCTTGTTCACGCGCAAAAACTCTTGCAGGTATTGCTGTACGGTTGAATCTACTTTTTGCAGGGCTTGTTTGATCTTTTCCTTTTTGGGACCCTCTGCACTGCGTTTATATTGTGCACGCAAGGTGTCCAGTTGAGGATTGTGTTTGCTTACAAAATGAATGTATTGTTGAAACAACTCATTTTCCTTGGAGCCGATGAATTTTAAATCTGCGTGCGGGCTGGCTTTTTTGGTTTGGACGCTAAATTGCTGCTCTTTTTCTGAGACCAACAGATCAATGCCCACATTGGTCGGCGTCATTACCAATGTATAAATACCAGGTAGCAAAGGAGTTTGGCCGCTAAAGGTATATGCCCCGTCTGCGCCCATTTTTACAGTATCCTTGATGTATTGTTGGTTGCCAAAATAATAGGCTAAGGTCAACTTTCGTTCACGGTATCCTTCAATATTGACCTTGATGTTGTATCCAGCATTCGCCAAGACACCTAAAGTGTGGAAACACAAAAAAACCAATGCGGTTAATGTTATTTTCATGGATACAGATTGCTTTTGGGACGAAGGGACTAAGCCTTGGTAACACCACTTGAAAGACAAAATTCGCAACTCTTTTTCAATTGCTTAGCATAGCTGCCAAAATTAACGAGCGTTTAACAAATAAAGTACTCTTATGCCTAGCTCGAACCCAAACCGGCCAAACTCAATTCTCCTTTGCGTCATCTCCATTTTTCTCCCAACTTTATCATAAATCACCACAATGCTCATCACCTGGGTTTTTCTCCTGAATACGCTACGAAAGAACAGGACTTTTTGTCGCAAGCGCCTTGGTGCCTGTGACGAGATAACTTTTTCAGCTTTGAATTTTCCTCAGTCAATTTTTTCTTACCAAAATAAACAAATACAAATCCAAATTAATGGGTTCTGACAAAGGCTGGATTTTCTTTGAAAACAGGGTAGGGGAGCCTATTCCAATGCTTCTCCGGGAAATTACTGTCATTCGATCAGACGCGGAATTGAAGATTCGATTATGTCAAATGGGCAACGAGGCATTCTTGATGCCCAGATTTTTGCAGATTTGTATGACGGGTAAAAAATTGATGCCGAAGCATACCTTTGGAGAATTATCTGACCCAGATTCACTATTTTCGCGCCGCATTTATTCACCAACAATTTGAAAATGGTTGAGGACCAAGAAGAATACTACGATTACGATAGCGAGTATTACAAATACGACGACGACGAAAAAACGCAAGACAGCGTGTGTAAAGACAGCAACGGCAACGTGCTGCAAGACGGTGATTCGGTTACTTTGACCCAGGATTTAAAGGTAAAAGGTACTTCGGTCAATTTAAAAAGAGGCACCCTGATCAAAAACATTCGGATTACTGATAATCCCGAAGAAATTGAATGCCACGCGGAGAAGGTGAAGAATTTGGTGCTGAAGACGAAGTTTTTGAAGAAGCATTGAGTGCCTCCTGTTAAAGGAGAAAAGAGAATGAAATTTTCAACAACGAGGCTATAATCTGGAACTTTTGAGGTTCAAATGAAGGTTCTGACTGCAAAAATACCTCAAAGATACATAAAAGAAAAATTATTGATTATTTTGTAACGAACTAAACCTGAAAACATGATTGATTCCATCTCATGCACCTAGTGTACGCCTTCCTGCTCAAAAAGCGATTGTTACTAATTTCTATGTCATTGATTTTCAATGATCTTTCTCGTTTTTAATACCCTTAAGCCCTACTCCAATGAAAAAACTAATCACGGTACTTACCCCTATTGGCTCCTTTCTACTGCTTTGCTCAGATACCAATGGGACTCAACTATCAGGCGATTGCCTGGGACAACAACAACCTGCCTAAAGCCCTTAAATCCATTACCATTACGGTGAATATATTGAAGGGCCCTAATGAAAAGACGGATATTGAATTTACCGAGACCCAAACCGCAACTACCAACGAGTTGGGCCTTTTTACCATTACGATTGGGAGCGTTAACCCTAACGGTTTCCAAGCAATCAACTGGGCTGCAATTCCAAAATACCTGCACGTAATTATTGACGGGATTCCCTCAGCACCGACACCGATGCTGAGTGTGCCTTATGCCATGTATGCAGAAAATACCACCCTCAAAGCAGGTATTGCTGTAAGTGGAAATACCATTTCCAATGGGGGATGCAGATAATGATCCAAAGAATGAACTACAAAATCTTTCGCTTGAAGGTGATCGCTTAAAGCGAGCAAAGATGGAGGAAGTTCCTATTCTCACTACGTTGAAAGCAGGTACGGGCATTGCTGTGTGGAAATACCATTTCCAATGCGGGGGGATGCAGATAATGATCCAAAGAATGAACTACAAAATCTTTCGCTTGAAGGTGATCTTTGAAGCTGAGCGACGGCGGATCAGTCGAATTATCTAAGATATCCCAAACATCTTTTAAAATACTTTCGAATCCTTTTCTTTTCTAGATTAACATTTGGTGTTGACTTGCCGGGGATGAACATAACAATTCTCAAGATGGAATCTATTCAGTACACGCCTCGGCATCAGTCAACATACCAACCGATAGTAAACCAGATGACGTCTTTTACAGTTAAGGAGTCGACTCCTACTACCTTGCAATTATTAGAGATGATGTTGGAGGAAATATGCTAGTGGGTTTTTTATTGGAGCCTTTAAGAAGAATGAAGTAGTACAATTGAAGATGGATGCACTCCTATTCAAGTTTTTCTTCAATGGGGACGGTAGATAAGGCTACTTGCTAGTTCAAAAGATTCAATAGGTAATTTACGATTACGTTGAAAATAATTTCATGTGTCGTTAACTACACATTCTTGCTTGTAATTTGAAAACCATGAAAACAACAACTTTTCAAAATATCGCGGTATTCATACTATTTTTTTCTTTCTATACTGGACTGCGGGCACAAAAGATTTTAAATACAACAGGGATCTCAAATTCAATAAATACGGAAGATTATCGACTCATTTATTCCTCGGTGAAATGGCCACTCAAACCATTCCGGGCCCCAATGGCTATGTCACCCAGGGTTTATTACAGCCCATTTTTAGCTTGATTCCTCCGGCCCTTTGGTTACGCTGCCACTGCCTCGGGCGGTATGTCTGGGCGAATCAGTAGAAGTTGCTTTCAGCTCTGTACTCAAGTTTGAGCGGGACAATGAATTTACCTTGGAACTATCCGAAGATGAAGGCGGTTTTGCTCAACCCATCGTCATTGGAAAACTCGGTGGAACGGAAGTCAAAAAATACAGGTAAGCATCCCGCAGACTTAGATCCGGCAAAAAAATTATTTCATGCGGTAACCTCTTCAAATCCCAAAGCGGATGGGCGGGTTACCAATCTGCTGGTAAGAATAAAGCCCAAAGTCAGTTTTGCCATCAACAACATTGCTTGTACTGGTGATACCATTTTAGCAACTTTACTGGCAGCGATACCCTGTCAGTCACCAACTATCGCTGGGATTTCACCGATGGTTTGTGGCAAAAAACAGAGCCAGATACCAACAAGGCATCACCTGGCATATCCCTGGTGAGAAAAAGTAAGTTTGATTGCAGACAACAATGGCTGCCGCTCCGATCCGGCTATCCAAACGGTGAAGGTCGAACGAAGAATCGCTAAACCCAAAATCACTTGTGCCAAACAAACAGGCAACTCGGTCACATTCAGCTGGAGTCAGGTAGGGATGCAAAATTACGAAGTTAAAGGCCCAGACAACTATCAGGATGTTCAGAAAGGCTCTTATAGCCAGACCTATAACAACCTCGCCCCTCAAACCAGAGTGTTTCTGGAAGTACGCGCCTATGGGGATGGCCTTGCGGATTTAGTATGGATACCTTGACCTGTAGCACGTTGATCTGCCCGGTTTTTAGTGCGAGCTTAACCCGTGACGTCAGCAATGCTTGTGCTGGTGAACTAGTGAAGGCAGACTTAACCTTGGCGAGTACGTCCAACCAACGCGGTGAGTATTATCTGGTTTATGCGGGCAAAGATGCCACAAGAGACACTTTGAAGCTTCAACCCGGCGAGAAACCTGTTTTTGCCCCGGAAGAAAATACCACCTATTCCATTCTTTCTGTGGGTAATGCCAGTTATCCTGGGTGTTTTACCCCCATTGGTAGCCTAAGTTTTAAGGTAAACGTCACCCTGAACAACAAACCAGTAGCGCCATGCCTATACCCGTAGTCTGTGACAGTGAAACGTCTTTCGTTGTACTCAACGATCTGTTGGATGGAGAAAGCAGCAACGGCATTTGGAGGCTTTTCCTGCTCCACGTACGGGCACCTTTGACCCGATTGATGGTTTATTTATGCCCAAAGGAAATGCAGCAGGGAGGATCGGTTTGTTTACAGTCAAGGGAATAAATGGTTGCCTCTCGCGATCCACGGATATTGAAATGCGGGTTGAGCACCAGGCAACCGTAAAATCAAGGATTATTCCAATTGCCTCGAACTGACCGGAAAGACAGTAATAGATTTAAAGACCGTGGCGCGGATTGCGCACCCTGCCGCCCCCAATCTGGTCAGGTGGTACCGCAATGAAACGCTTACCGACACGGTTCTGCAAGAAAAAATTGAACTTTCCGCACCATTGACCCTCTTCACCGTGATTGGACAAGGCAAATGCGCCTCTCCTGTTTCTGCCATTACCCTAAAACCAGGGGAAGAACTGCCCGTGCCCAAAATTGAAGGCGATTTCGAATACATGGTTGGAGAAAGCCTGAACATCCGCACAAGTAGCAGTTATCCTCCAGGGAGTATTTTCACCTGGCGAGCTCCGGATACCATCGTCTCGGGTACGGATTTGTACCTTTTTCCGGCTCGTCTGACCACCAAATTTCAGCGAAGGCCGCTACACTTTACACGTACGTGGGCCACAAGAACCCGGGAAACCCACCTGTGAATCAAAAACGGCCTGGCAGAACATTGTGGTTTTTACGCAGGATGAACCTGCACTCTTAATTGGCAAAAATGTAAGCGATAACCTGCCCTGGACAATCGAGGGACTCGAGGCTTTCCCCAACCACAAAATTACTGTACTCAACCGCTGGGGTGAGGAGGTATTTACCATCACTGGTGGTTATACCAACAATTGGCACGGAACTTTTAAAGATAAAAAACTGCCGCAAGGGACGTATTATTACCAAATTGATACGGGAGAAACTGGAAAGAAACCAATTTTGGGGTCCTTGTATGTGATTCGATAGTGCCTAAAACCAGTTATATGAAACTACACTTAAACTCATTTTGATCTTAAACTTCTTTTGGAGTAGCCTATTGTGTGCGCAACAACTCCCCATCCATAGCTTTCACCGCGACCATTGGGCA
>NZ_JADKCX010000043.1 GCF_016718685.1 Haliscomenobacter sp.
GGAAGCAGATGTTGTACTCCCGAACAGGCAATACCTGAATGATTTGTCGGCAGGTCACCGACTCTGGTCCTTTAGCCGTTTGTTTGGTCAAGGTCCAGATGCGTTCAATGTTTCCTGCACCACATTTCAAACGCTTTATCACCGAGTAAACCGTATCAACCTCGCCACACAAGTTGCCACTGGTGATGATCACATCCCCGAATACCTTGGCCGAAGCCACCTTCGAATCGATTTGTGCCAGGTTCTTATCGTCACAATGAACCGTTACTTCCCAGGGTGCGATACATGCAACCGGAGTTTTGTCCTCAACGACGATGTTCTTCCAGCAGTAATTGCGGTTGCCAGCTTTGTCACCACCCCAGAGTTCGACCATCACCGTACCTTTGTCGCAACAGAAGAAGGGTATCGAATCCATCAGCGGAGTCATCAACAATTTGCTGGTTGAATCCACTTTGAAGTATTCCTCCGGATCAGCCTGGCGGTTGCGGTTCACATCCACGTAATCTTGTGGCTGGGTCGATTTGGGATCGTAAGCATCGATCTTACCGTTGCCATTGGCATCCACTACTCCCTTCACCTTTACAAAGTCGGCATTACAATTCGTTGGTACTGGACGGCGTACACGCATCCATTCGATTGGTCCACAGTTGTCGTTGCTGCCTTCATCGATCTGAGCTGCACTCACCTGGCCAAAAGCACCATTGTTGAGGCTCAATACCAGTTTGTCATCACAAACCATCGTTGGCGCAACCTTGTCTACGGCCCGAACGGGGTAATATACAATCGTATCTCCGTAACAAACGTCGTATACCCGCAGCTTGAAGAACCAGCGGCCCGTCATTGGGATGCCCGTAATCGAGTATCCTTTATCGCAGTCGCCTTTTACCTGAATGCCCGCATCGGACTTCCATTCAAAGCGGCCCGTTGGACGTTCGAACAGATCCAGGATGGCTACGCGTTGTACTACTTCAAGGTCAAAGCACCAGTTGCTTTGTTCGATAACATCCAGGTCTTTACGGCCAAACAACGTTGCCCCTTTGCAATCCAGTGGACTGGTCGAAATCACCAGTACATCGCCTGGGTCGTAGCTGGATGTTTCGGTATCCGGGTTAGCAGCCGGGCCATTCTGGTAACCATTCCCTTTTTTGCCATCATGATCATAATCTGGCACTTTGACAATTGGGTTACCATTGTCGCCCACGATCAGGTGTTGTTCCCAAGTCAGCATCCGCAGTCCTGGATTCCAGGTCACTCCGGCATAACAAGTAGCATCAGCACCAGGAATCAGGTGGTAAATTGGGTATGTACCCGTATTTGTCCCCGTACTGCCATAGCACCAATCCAGGATTCTCCAGCGGCGGATGATCTTTCGACCGCATGCTCCGGTAGTAAACACACTTTCGTCGGTATAATTCACCGCAAATCCACAGTAGTCACGTCCGGTCAAATAAATCCGTTTGCCTGATCCATTGAAGTAGTAGGGCACCGATTCCGTCAGTTCGAACGGCTTGGCAATCAAGTCAGCCGGAAGTAATTCAGCCGATGCAGCGGCCAGGTTATTTGGCACATCGACGACACACTCGGGCAGTACAATTTGTGGACGACGGAAAGTGATGATCTGGTTGCAAGTCGTCTTGTTGCCTCGGTCATCGGTGAACGTAAAGGTCCGGGTAATGCGGGCATAAGCATAGCCTGCATTCGCAGACTGATCACAATCAGCCAGCACTTCCAAAACATCCTTCACATTGTCCAGCCAGGCCTGACCACAAGAGTCTTTGGCGGTGGCTACACCGGTGTAGTAAGCATAAGTAGTATCTGTCCAGGATTTCTTCACATTCAGGATGCTGTCGATATCGGTACATACAAAAGTGTAGGTTCCACTTGGCGTTTTGCCAACCACCTTGCGGTCAGTATCTGGAGCACATTGTACCACTGGTGCAATCTTGTCCTCCAAAATGAAGTTACCCCAGATGGTATTACAATGGTTGGCAACACTTTTCACCTTGTAGATCAGTTGACGTCCGAGGAACAGTTTGGCATCAAATGGCCGTGGGTCATCAGAAGTCCAAACCGTTTCATTTGTCCACTTGTCCTGGATGATCACTGCGTAGTAGCTACCTTCAGGGTACTTGTCAAACCCACAGGCAGGATTGTAATTCGGTACAAAAACGTCCGCATTGATGATCGATTCACACTTGCTGTTCAAAGCTACATTCACATCCTGAATGCCTGAATTCCACCTGGTTTTGAACCAGCACTCGTCATTTTGGATGGTCTTGTCGTCTTCGTCTGCGTATTTGTCTACTGCTGGTGATGAGTAATCCCGGTCTGCCACCATTCCCTCGAAGGCGATGCCATCACCCCCATCGGGGTAGCTCAAACCTGCCATTGGCATGGGGTCATCGATCTCATCTGTGAGGTCACCCACTACGATGGTTTTACCGAAGCGTGGGCTCTTCACAAAGTAGTCGGTCAGTGGCCGTTTGGCACCAGTGGCTTTATCAAAGCCTACCGCCCGAGCCGTTACACTGCCCTGAGACTTCCAGGGATATTTATCGGTCTTGGTCGGATCGATTTCAAATTCAATCCGTACGCAAACTACCGAGTCTCCTTTGAGTACAAAGTTTGCATTTTCACTCGTTGGTAGCAGCAAGCGGGTATCCGTCACCCCATCGTAGTTCGGGTTGGGCACCAGTTGTGCTTTTGCGCCAAGCTGTGACTTTCTGTATTTACCATAAGCAGGTCCGTTCACATAAGCGCTGTCCGCAATGCTCACCACTGGCTTGGTGGCCGTGTACAAGGCATTGCCATAGGCGTCCTTCAAGTTTAAGAAGGCTTGCAGGCTATCGAGTGGAACTTCTTGTGGATTTTTCACACACAGGTGCATGATCACATTGAAGTTGCCACAAATCTGACTCGTTGGGAAAATTACCCCGACAATATCCAGGTTCGCTTCGATGTTCGGTTCGTCGACCCAACCAAAGTCGATGGTTTGGTTGTACAAACTATCGGGGAATGGATGGCTGGACATCGCATTCATTGCCGCAGCATCTATAGCATCGTTTTTACCCGCTTCACCTTTAGGCTGTGGGCTCACGCATACTTCCGGTTCACGGCTGTTGCCGTCGTTGATGCGGATCAGTGCTCCCGGCATGCCATCGCTGTCGTTTTGATCATCCGCACCCAGGTTGTCCTTGAGGGTCAGCACCCGGTGTTTGGGATACGCATTGACGAAGCTGGCAGAATCAGGCTGCAAGTACTTCAGCGGAATCAGGTAGTAGTTTCCAGGAATCAATCCCTGGAAGGAATACAAGCCCTGAGCGTTGGTCTTCACAATCTGGCCAGGAACGTCGTTGCTGGCTGGCGGCATGGTCGCTGTACCGTTGGGCACAATCGAGAGGTTGTACAACACATCGGTCACACTACCCGCTGAGCCCATGGTGTTTTGGTAACCCACTGTATCAAACTTACCAGAAGTTTCATCCACTCCACCCCAGATCAGCAACATCGTGGTCGAACCAGGATAGGTTGCCCACTTTGGCTACGGGTACAGCGTAGTCTTCCACTTCACCACGTGGGTAGGCCAGGGCCGTATTCACAAATGGAGCAGTATTTTGGTGGAAGGCATTGTTATCAGGTCCAAGGTTGGCTTCCCAGCTCAAGCGGTGGCGGATAAAGGCCGTGCCATCACGGTAAGTTGCGGTAAGTGGTACCCGGAAGGCCAGCACCCGCATTTGGTTCACTCCACCGGGCAGGATTGGGTTATCCGTTGCGGCAATGTTGGCCAGTACTCATACTGGTACCATGGCCGTAAGTTCAGTCATCGCCGGCGGATTCAGGTCGCCATCGCCATTGAAGTCGATGAAGGAGCGTAAGTAGGCATTTTGATTGGCATAGCCTCCTGCCAATACTGTATCCTGTGAAGTGTAGGTTACTTTGAGGTAAGCCAGTTCACCGGGGATCATTGGACTGAGCAGGCGTACACCTGTTTCATCATCCGTAGTTGATCCTTTGCCAAACTTGCCTTGACCATCGTCGTCACCACCGTTTTTGCTGCCCGCATCGGCATCAGGTTGGCCATTCAGTTCTCCATCGACACCTTCACCCAGGTAGAGTTTGGGTTGGATGGCGTGGCGTGGGCCAAACTTGCCCGAGAACAGTGCGGACATGGAGTCACGCAAGGTCAGGTAGTTGGTTCCTGCTACGGGTAAGTCACCGTAGTCGAAGCCAACGTAGGCGAAGTCCAGCGTTTCATCCACCTGCATATCGGGGAACACATTCGTCGCCAGAGGCCCGGTGGTAATGTTCTGCTGGTCATTGATGCCCACAGGGTGCAATTCGTCCTTACACAAGCCCATCGGGTTGGTGATGGCGAAACTTATGCTGGTGATTTTATCGTCAATATTCGTATCGTCGCCATTGGCATCCACTTTATTGCAAGCCACGGCACTGTTTACATCTACTGTAGGCGTCATCCCCGCCGGGTCTTCGGCAGTCAACTTGTAGTTGGCGGACAACACCCCAGAAGGATCGTAGGTGCTGTTGCCGATCAAGCCACAGAAGTAATAGCGGCCATTAACATCTGTGGTATCGTGGTAGGTGTATTCCAGGTCAGCAGCTTTATCGGCGCTGCCAAATATGCCATCCAGGCCCGCGTATTCCAATTTAATCGGTACACCTTTGATCAGTGGCTCGCCAACATCCTGAAGGCCGTTGTAGTTGCGGTCTTCCCATACCAGGTTGCCCACTTTGGAGAGCTTCATAAAGTAGTCTTCCACTTCACCACAAGGAATCTTCCCGTTGGGGTAACCCGCTTCAGCGGGCAAGATGCCATCGGGGCTTAGGCGTGGGTTTTCACTCAAACGGAAGCGGCTGAAGATGTTGCCATCAAAGTAGGCTGCATCCGCAGGTACCTTGAAGCATACGATCACTTTACCCGCACCCTGGCTTAGGTAAATTCGCTCTAACTCCAGAGCTCCGGTAGTGGGTTCAACTTTGGCAACTGCTCCGTTGAGTTTCGTCCAAGCCAGTTTTTCGCCAGCATCCAGGGTACCGTTGCCGTTGTAGTCAATCCAGGCGTTCAAGTAGCCATCGGGGCCATCGAAGTTGTCGGGAAGGACGTATTTCAGTTCAATACAAGCATCATATCCAGGGATCAGCGGAGTCAGGAACTTGATGCCATCTTCGTCATCGTTGCCTACACCATACTTCCAGGCTGCTGGATCGTTGTTTGCTGCATCATCACCTTCACTTGGGCCGTAAGCACCAGAACCTGCCTGATCATCGGGCTGTCCATCCGTTTCCGCATCGATGGATGCACCCAGATAGAAATCTGGTTTCACCAGGTGACGTGGGCCATTTTCCAGGAGGGTCGTATTGTAGTGAGCAGTAGCCAGTTCAGTTTCCTGTGGTAAATCCCCATAATCCAGGAAGATGTAACCCTGATCGTAGCGCTGGTCTACCCGATTGTCCGGATAACCCAATACATCGTTGGTATTCGGGGCTTTAGACAAGTCTTGGTCACCGATGCCTGCTTCTGTTTTCACCAAGTCGCCATTAAGCATAAACAAGCCAGTGTGGCTGCGTTTTGGCACATTGGCGGCAACGGTAATGCTTAGGCCGTCACTGTCCTTGTCTTCATCCACCGATTGGGAGATGTTGTTTGGAAGGGTAGCCGTACCTGATTTTGGATCAAAGAAGACAATGTCGTATTTGCCTTCGATCAAACCACAGAAGTAGTAGATGCCTTTGGTCACTACACCGTCGCCGAAGGTCACACTCGCCGTGGTGGTGTACAGAATATAATCATCGCCAGCACCTACACCACCGGAAGAAGGTAGCGTACTCAAGTCGGTCTCAATGGTACCATTTGCGCCAGCATAAACCAGTGCCACAGGTACTCCATTGATACCCAGGTCTTTTTCACTATTGTCTTGCAGGCCGTTGTTGTTGCGGTCTTCCCACACCAGGTTGCCTACTTTGTATAAGCTTGCTTTGTAATCTTCCACTTCACCATTCATCGCAAGTCCCGTTGGAACATTGACTTCATTGGCATTCGTACCCAAACGGAAGCGGAAGAAGGCCATGGCCCCACTCGTTGAATTGTCGGTGGGTACCATGAAGCAATACCGGTAATTGTTCAAGCCACCTGCGGGTACTGGAATGTTGAACAGTGGTGCCAAAACGCAGTCACCATCGTAATCCAGGTACGCATATAAGGTTGCTGGCTGACCAGTGGTATTCACGGCATCTATCTCGATACAAGCCTGTTGGCCGGGGATCAGCGGAGTCAGGAAGGTAATGCCATCCTCGTCATCCATGCCATCGGCTACATCATCACCATCAGCAAAGGCAGATGGGGTGCCATCAAGATCACTATCCAGGTTGCTACCCAGCGTCAGTGCAGGAGCAGTTGGGTCGTATACATGGTGCGGGCCATTGTTGGCCAGAGTAGTTGGGAACAAGGCAGTACCAGGCTTGGTGGGTAAGTCGCCGTAGTCAAGGCCTTTGAGTACTTCCACGTAATCTTCCACTTCCCCATCCATCGCAAAACCCGTGTAGCTCAAACCAGGTACGGTACTCAAGCGGAAACGCAAGAAGGTACGAGGCGTTACTTTGGCATCACAAGGTACTTTGACCTTCAAATAGTAGGTACCATTGGCACTGGTCAAAGCGATGTCCTTGGCTACTTGTTCGCCTGCATCCGCCCAATCGCCATCGTCGTTCCAGTCGATCCAGCCTTGCAAGTAGGCAGTTTGTCCAACCGGAATCACCGTATTGATGCGCATGGTCGTTTCCAGGCAGGTGATCAGCATGGTTGGGTTGCCAGAGGCATCCAGCATACTTACCCCGTCTTCGTCATCTCCATTGCCATCGTCACCGCCACCGGTTTCACCAGCGTCGTCGTCGGGCTGGCCATCCAGTTCTACATCTTCGGTTGTACCAAAGTATAGATTTGGCGTAGTGGGTACCCCGTGACGGGCACCATCCTGAGCATCCGTAGTCGGGAAGGTCTCTCCAGCGTCACCGAAGTCCAGTGCTTTCACCTGGATCAGGTAGTCTTCTACTTCCCCGTCCATCGCAAAACCTACTGGGCTGGCAACCTCACTTTGCACGGTACCAATCCGGAAACGAACGCCCAAATCTGTGTACGCAGCAGCGTTTAATGGAACTTGATAGACCAGTTCGATCATGCCACTGCCGTCCAAAGTTGCGCTCGCTAGTTCAGCGCCACCATCAAATATATCATTGTTGTTCCAGTCAATGTAGCCGTAGATAAAGGCAGTTTGACCAGTCGTATTCCTTACATTTACCTTGAAGCGGGCTTCTTCACCACGGAACAACATCGTTGGTTCAATGATACCATCTTCGTCATTGATGCCATTGGCATCGCCTCCATTGATTTCACCTGCATCACTATCCGGTTGACCATCACCCTCTGTATCCACTGTCGTGCCAAAATAAATTTGTGGCGTTTCAGATTGACTGTGACGAGGACCATTGTCGGCCAGTGTCGTTGGATAATTTGGCGGTAAGTCACCAAAGTCCAGGCCTTTGACCCGTACCAGGTAATCTTCCACTTCACCATTCATCGCAAAACCGGTCGCCTGATCCACTTCGCCTTGTACGGTACCTACCCGGAAGCGGGCACCAAGGTCGGTGTTGATTACCGCATTCACCGGTACATCAAAGCTCAGAATAAGGTCAGTACTCGTATTTGGATTTACTGTCCCAAACTGTACTTCATTGGCATCGTCAAAATTACCATCATTGTTCCAGTCGATGTAGCCGTATACATAGGCAGTATTCGCACTTTGGTTCACAACCGATACTGTGAAGTTGGCGATTCCTGCCCGGGAAATCATTGCAGGCTCGATTACGCCATCTTCGTCATCGCCGCCAGTGGCGTCGCCATCATCTCCACCATTCAGTTCACCAGCATCCGCATCGGGCTGGCCGTCATCGTCAATATCGATGGTGCTACCCAGGTATACCTGTGGTACTTCACTCACTGCGTGGCGTGGGCCATCTTGAGCATCCAGTGTGGCATATGGCAGCGGCAAGTCACCAAAGTCCAGGCCTTTCACCCGTACCAGGTAGTCTTCCACTTCCCCGTCCATCGCAAAGCCGTTCGGTACATTCACCTGACTTTCTACACTACCTACCCGGAAGCGCGCGCCAAGGTTGTTGTTCGCCACTGCGCCCAGCGGTACGTTGAAGATCAGGGTAATCGGGCCGCTTGCGGCACTGGAGCCGCTTGCTATTTCCGCAGGTGTATCCCCAGAATGCCGTTGCCGTTCCAGTCGATGTAGCCATACACATAAGCCGTTGTTCCCGTCAAGTTTGTCAGGTTCAAGGTTACTGCGAAGCTGGCTTCTTCTCCACGGAAAATCATCGGTGGGCCAACTACGCCGTCTTCATCGTCACCTGTTGCATCTCCGTCATTGTCGTCACCACCTGTGCCGTCTTCACCAGCACCCAGGTCAGGTTGGCCATCAGCATCCACGTCAATTACTGCACCTAAGAACAGTTGTGGGGTAGCAGGAACGCCGTGGCGTGGGCCATTATTTGCATAATTTGTTTGATAGTCGCCGGTGCTTACTCCTGCAAAGAAGTCAGGTAAGTCGCCGTAGTCCAAGCCTTTCACCTGTACCAGGTAGTCTTCTACTTCCCCGTCCATCGCAAAACCTGTCGCCTGATCTACCTGATCCTGTACCGTACCTACCCGGAAGCGGGCACCCAGATCAATGTTGGTTACCGCGTTCAACGGTACGTCAAAGATGAGCCTTACAGGACCACTGGATGTTGCAATTTTCCCCTGGACTTCATTTGCGTCGTTGAAAGTCATCATCGTTGTTCCAGTCGATGTAGCCGTAAACGTACGCGGTGGTGTTGGTGGTCACGTTCACCGTAAAGCTGGCCTGTTCGCCCCGGAAGATCATCGATGGTTCTACTACGCCTGTTTCGTCATCATTCCCGTCACCGTCATCACCACCAGCCACTTCACCAGCGTCGCTGCTAGGTTGGCCGTCTGGGTCAGGATCAACTCCTCCACCCAAATAGGTCGTTGGTATTTCTGCAACCCCGTGGCGTGGGCCGTCATTGGCTTCGTTTGTTGGATAGCTCGCTGGTAAGTCCCCGTAGTCCAGGCCTTTCACCCGTACCAGGTAGTCTTCCACTTCCCCGTCCATCGCAAAACCAATCGGGCTATCCACCTGATCTTGTACCGTACCAATCCGGAAGCGGGCACCAAGATCAGTGTTGATCGTCGCACCAAGTGGTACATTGAAGGTCAGCACTACTGCGCCAGTCGCCGCAACCGTCGCTGACTGCACTTCTCCATTCCCATCCAAATTCTCCATCTTTATTCCAGTCAATGTAACCATACAGGTACGCGGTTGTATTGGTCACTACATTTACCGTAAACTTCGCTTCTTCACCCTGGAACAACATCGCAGGTTCTACTACCCCATTTTCATCCGCACCATCGCCATTGCCGGTCTCGCCAGCATTAGGATCAGGCTGACCGTCCAGTTCTACATCAGGCTTCGTGCCCAGGTATACCTTCGGATCTTCACTCACGCCGTGGCGGGGGCCATCCACGCCATCTTGCGTAGCGTATGGAGGCGTGGGCAAGTCACCAAAGTCCAGGCCTTTAACCCGTACCAGGTAGTCTTCCACTTCCCCGTTCATCGCAAAACCTGTCGCTTGATCTACTTCGTCCTGTACCGTACCGACACGGAAGCGCGCGCCCAAGTCGTTATTGATCACCGCGCTTGCTCCCAAGGGAACGTTGAAAGTCAAGGTTACGGTAGCACTGGTATTCGCAGCTACTGTGCTGAACTGAATCTCTCCGTTGCCTGCATCAAATACGCCATTGTCGTTCCAGTCTACATAGCCATATACATAGGCAGTGTTCGCTGTCTTGTTCACTACTGCTACCTGGAAGGCCGCGGTCTCGCCGCGGAAGATCATCGCGGGTTCAATCACCCCATCTTCGTCGTCACCGCCCGTGGAGTCGCCATCGTCACCGCCGTCGGTCTCCCCAGCATCAGCATCGGGTTGGCCGTCGGGATCGATGTCTACTACCGTACCCAAGTACAACTCAGGTGTTGGTGCAACCGCGTGGCGAGGGCCGTCTTGTACTTCGGTAGTCAGGTATGGTGCAGGTAAGTCGCCATAATCCAGGGCTTTGACCGCTACCAGGTAGTCTTCTACTTCACCGTCCATCGCAAAGCCAAGGGGCGTGTTCACCTGAGCATCTACGCTACCTACCCGGAAGCGGGCGCCCAATGGCACCCCTGCCACTGCATTCAATGGTACCGGAAAGGTCAAGGTTACTGACCTGTTGACTGGAATGGTAGTTGCCGACTGTATTTCGCCTAGGCCATCGAACTTGCCGTCGTTGTTCCAATCGATGTAGCCGTATACAAGTTGGATACAATTGGTGGTTACGTTAACCTCGAACACTGCGGTCTCCCCCTGGAAGATCATCACCGGTTTAGTCACGCCATTTTCGTCGTCACCGTCCGTATCATTGTCATCTCCATTGGTGCCGTCTTCACCAGCACCCAGGTCGGGCTGACCATCCACGTCTACATCTACACTGGCACCCAGGTAGATCGCAGGTGTTTCGGCTACTGCGTGGCGGGGGCCATTGTTGGCCTCCAAAGTCTGGTAGTCACCTGTGCTTACACCCGGTTGGGTATCTGCCAAGTCACCATAATCCAAACCTTTGACCCGAACGAGGTAGTCTTCTACTTCCCCGTCCATCAAAGCCTGTGGCTTGATCCACTTCATTCTGGACGGTACCTACCCGGAAGCGGGCGCCCAGATCGGTGTTGATCACTGCGTTCAGCGGTACATCGAAAGTCAGCGTCACTGGGCCGCTAGCGGCTACACTCTTCCACTGTACTTCACCTGCGTCGTTAAAGTCATCGTCGTTGTTCCAGTCGATGTAGCCATAAACGTACGCCGTGGTGTTCGTGGTCACGTTCACTGTGAAGCTGGCCTGTTCGCCCTGGAAGAGCATCGCAGGTTCGACAACGCCAGTCTCATCATCGGTATCTGTACCGTCATCACCACCATTGACTTCTCCAGCGTCGCTATCCGGCTGGCCGTTGGGTTCTACATCAACACCTCCACCCAAATAGGTCGTTGGTGTTTCTGCAACCCCGTGCCGTGGGCCGTCATTGGCTTCATTCGTTGCATAACTTGGTGGTAAGTCCCCGTAGTCCAGGCCTTTCACCCGTACTTCGTAGTCTTCCACTTCCCCATCCATCGCAAAACCGATCGGGCTATCCACCTGATCCTGTACCGTACCGATCCGGAAGCGAGCACCCAGATCAGTGTTGATCGTCGCACCAAGTGGTACATTGAAGGTCAGCACTACTGGGCCAGTCGCCGCAACCGTCGCTGACTGCACTTCTCCATTCCCAACTTCAAATTGGCCATTGCCATTCCAGTCAATGTAACCATATACATAAGCCGTAGTGTTGGTCACTACGTTTACTGTAAATTTCGCTTCTTCACCCTGGAAGATCATCGCAGGTTCTACTACCCCGTTTTCATCCGCACCATCGCCATTGCCGGTCTCGCCAGCATTAGGATCAGGCTGACCGTCCAGTTCTACATCTGGAGCAGTGCCCAGGTAAACTGTCGGTGTTTCACTCACGCCGTGGCGTGGGCCATCCACGCCATCTTGCGTAGCGTATGGAGGCGTAGGCAAGTCACCAAAGTCCAGGCCTTTAACCCGAACAATGTAGTCTTCCACTTCCCCGTTCATCGCAAAACCTGTCGCCTGATCTACTTCATCCTGAACTGTACCGACACGGAAGCGCGCTCCCAAGTCGTTATTGATCACCGCGCTTGCTCCCAAGGGAACGTTGAAAGTCAAGGTCACGGTAGCACTGGTATTCGCAGCTACTGTGCTGAACTGAATCTCTCCGTTGCCTGCATCAAATACGCCGTTGTCATTCCAGTCTACATAGCCATATACATAAGCGGTACTCGCTGTTTTGTTCACTACTGCTACCTGGAAGGCCGCGGTCTCCCCACGGAAAATCATCGCAGGCTCAATCACCCCATCTTCGTCGTCACCGCCCGTGGAGTCGCCATCGTCACCGCCGTCGGTCTCCCCAGCATCAGCATCGGGTTGGCCGTCGGGATCGATGTCTACTACCGTACCCAAGTACAACTCAGGTGTTGGTGCAACCGCGTGGCGAGGGCCGTCTTGTGCATCAGTGGTCAAATAGGGTGCAGGTAAGTCGCCATAATCCAGCGCTTTGACTACAACCAGGTAGTCTTCTACTTCACCATCCATCGCAAAACCAAGTGGGGTGTTCACCTGAGCATCTACGCTACCTACCCGGAAGCGCGCGCCCAATGGAACCCCTGCCACAGCATTCAATGGAACTGGGAAACTCAAATTTACGACCTGATTGATTCCGACTGGAATGGCCGTCGCCGAGGCAATTTCACCTAGGCCATCGAACTTGCCGTCGTTGTTCCAATCGATGTAGCCATACAAGTTGGATACAATTGAGTTGGTTACCCGAACCTCGAACACTGCGGTCTCCCCCTGGAAGATCATCACCGGTTTGGTCACGCCATTTTCGTCGTCACCGTCCGTGTCATTGTCATCTCCATTGGTGCCATCTTCACCAGCACCCAGATCGGGCTGACCATCCACGTCTACATCTACACTGGCACCCAGGTAAATCGCAGGTGTTTCGGCTACTGCATGGCGGGGGCCATTGTTGGCTTCCAAAGTCTGGTAGTCACCTGTGCTTACACCCGGCTGGGTATCTGCCAAGTCACCATAATCCAAACCTTTCACCCGAACGAGGTAGTCTTCTACTTCCCCGTCCATCGCAAAGCCTGTCGCTTGATCTACTTGATCCTGGACGGTACCCACCCGGAAGCGGGCGCCCAAATCCGTGTTGATCACGGCGTTCAGTGGTACATCAAAGATCAAGGTCACTGGGCCATTCCCCGCTGTGGTGGTCCACTGTACTTCACCTGCGTCGTTAAAGTCATCGTCGTTGTTCCAGTCGATGTAACCATAAACATACGCGGTGGCGTTGGTCGTCACGTTCACCGTGAAGCTGGCCTGTTCGCCCTGGAACAGCATCGCAGGTTCGACAACACCAGTCTCATCATCGGTACCTGTACCGTCATCACCTCCATTGACTTCTCCAGCGTCGCTATCCGGCTGGCCGTTGGGTTCTACATCAACACCTCCACCCAAATAGGTCGTTGGTATTTCTGCAACCCCGTGCCGTGGGCCGTCATTCACTTCGTTTGTCGCATAACTTGGCGGTAAGTCACCGTAGTCCAGGCCTTTCACCCGTACTTCGTAGTCTTCCACTTCCCCGTCCATCGCAAAACCAAGCGGGCTATCCACTTGATCCTGGACCGTACCAATCCGGAATCTTGCACCCAGATCAGTGTTGATCGTCGCATCAAGTGGTACATTGAAGGTCAGCACTACTGCGCCAGTTGCCGCAACAGTCGCTGACTGCACTTCTCCATTCCCAACTTCAAATTGGCCATTGCCATTCCAGTCAATGTAACCATATACATAAGCCGTAGTGCTGGTCACTACGTTTACGGTAAATTTCGCTTCTTCACCCTGGAAGATCATCGCAGGTTCTACAACCCCGTTTTCATCCGCACCATCGCCATTACCGGTTTCACCAGCATTAGGATCAGGCTGACCGTCCAGTTCTACATCTGGAGCTGTGCCCAGGTATACTGTCGGCGTTTCACTCACGCCGTGGCGGGGGCCATCCACGCCATCTTGCGTAGCGTATGGAGGCGTGGGCAAGTCACCAAAGTCCAGGCCTTTAACCCGTACCAGGTAATCTTCCACTTCCCCGTTCATCGCAAAACCTGTCGCTTGATCTACTTCGTCTTGTACCGTACCTACCCGGAAGCGCGCTCCCAAGTCGTTATTGATCACCGCGCTTGCTCCCAAGGGAACGTTGAAAGTCAAGGTCACGGTAGCACTGGTATTCGCAGCTACTGTGCTGAACTGAATTTCACCATTGCCTGCATCAAATACGCCGTTGTCATTCCAGTCTACATAGCCATATACATAGGCAGTGTTCGCTGTCTTGTTCACTACTGCTACCTGGAAGGCCGCGGTCTCCCCACGGAAAATCATCGCAGGCTCGATTACCCCATCTTCGTCGTCACCGCCCGTGGAGTCGCCATCGTCACCGCCGTCGGTCTCCCCAGCATCGGCATCGGGTTGGCCGTCGGGATCGATATCTACTACCGTACCCAAGTACAGTTCAGGTGTTGGTGTCACCGCGTGGCGAGGGCCGTCTTGTGCATCAGTGGTCAAATATGGTGCAGGTAAGTCGCCGTAATCCAAAGCTTTGACTACAACCAGGTAGTCTTCTACTTCCCCGTCTTGAGCCGAGCCAAGCGGGGTATTTACTTCATTATCGATTGAACCAATCCGGAAACGGGCACCCAATGGTATCCCGGCCACTGCATTCAATGGAACTGGGAAGCTCAGGTTTACAAGGGCATTGATTCCGGCTGGAATCGCAGTCGCCGAGGCAATTTCACCTGGGCCATCGAACTTGCCGTCGTTGTTCCAGTCGATGTAGCCGTACAAGTTGGCTACAATTGGGTTGGTTACCCGTACCTCGAACACGGCGTTTTCGCCTTGGAAGATCATCACAGGTTTGGTCACGCCGTTTTCGTCGTCGTTGACATCGCCATCATTGTCATCCCCATTGGTGCCGTCTTCGCCAGCACCCAGGTCGGGCTGGCCATTGGTGTCATTGTCTACGCTTGCGCCCAGATAAATGTAAGGTACTTCCCGCAATTGGTGGCGTGGGCCATTGTTGGCCAAAAGGGTTTGATAGTCACCGGAGCTAACACCGGGTTGGGTATCGGCTAAATCGCCGAAATCTTGGAGTACGGGCAGATCACCACATACTTCGTCACGTTGTTCGGGCGTACCATCATCGTTCAAGTCCAGGGTAGTGGCGTTGTACAGCCCTTCGCCTGGCTTGATCTGACCAGGAATGGTACTACCACAGGCGGTATAGATATTATTACCAGCATCAGCTGAAGCAGCGCCCAAGTTCAAGCTTACATTGTAGTTCAAAATGTAGGTATGCACCACCTCAACAGCTGGAGATACGGGGGCAGCTATCAACTGGTCACTTGCCAAGGTATTGGTGGCGCCACTTACCGTCAACAAGCTTACCGAGCCAGGATTGGCCGGATGACCAGGCGCATTGCTCGTATAGCTAGACGTATTGTTGATCGTGATATCGTCGTCAAAATCAGGCGTGTCTGTCAGGTCATAATCTCCTGCTGCACCACCCAGATTGCGCACAGTCACGGTATATGTCACGTTGTAGGAACCATCTGCTTGCTGTGCGCTCACTACCGGTCCCGTCTTGTCGTGGATGATGTAGGGCAGGTCGGCACAAATCTCATCCCGCTCTTCTGGGTTGTTGTCGTTGTTGGTATCCAGCGCCGTGGCGTTGTACAAACCTTGACCAGGTATAGAGGCATCGGCTATCGTTGGGCCAGAGGTGGCCGTAGTGGTACCACAGGAAGTGTACAGATTATTGCCGCCATCCGTAGACGTTGCTGCCAAATCCAGTTTTACCCGATAGGTCAGCGTATACGTCTGGGTAGCACCTGCGCCGATGCTGATGTCATTGGCCAAGGTATTGGGCGTATTGTTGATCAAAGACAAGGCTCCACCCGCTACTGCTGGTACTACATTGCTCGTTGAATAACTCGCCTGGCTGATCACGATGTCGTCGTCAAACCCTGGCGTGTCCACCAGATCATAGGTGCCTGCTACGCCACCCAGGTTGCGCACCTGTACCGTGTAGGTTACCGTGTAGGTTCCGTCTGGGTTTGGTACCGGACTTACCGTAACCTGATCCTTGTTGTGAGTGATGTAAGGTAGATCGCCGCATACTTCGTCCGTCTCATCGATGGAGCCATTGGCACCATCATCCAGGCTGGTCATGTTGTACAAGCCTTCGCCCGGAGCAGGATTGCCCGGAGTAGCCGTACCACATGCCGTATAAGTGTCGTATACGCCAGCAGTGCCTGTAGTCAAATCCAGGCTTACATTGTAAACCAGGGTGTAGGTTTGCTCTACACCCGCTGCAATGCTTTGATTGCTCGACAAGGTGTTTTGCACCCCATTGGTCGTGGAAAGCAGCGGAGCAGGATTCCCTGGTAATGGTAATGCTGGAATATCGCGGGTATAGCTTGCACTGTTAATCGTAATGTCGTTCTCAAAGTTTGGGGTATCGTAGAGGGTGTATACACCAGTGGCACCTCCCGTATTGCGCACTTTTACCGTATAGGTCACATTGTACGATCTATTGGGCAGTTGCGCGCTAATGACTGGGCCGCTCTTGTCGTGGGTGATGTATGGCAGATCGCCGCATACTTCGTCCCTTTGTTCGGGCAAATTATCGTCGTTTAAGTACAGCGCTGTCGCGTTGTACAAGCCTTCACCAGGGATGGGATCGCCAGGGGTGCCACTGCCACAGGCGGTGTAGATATTGTCGCCAGTAGAGGTAGACGACAAGTCTAGCTTAACATTGTAGGACAATGTATACGTCTTTTTTTCTCCAGCTAGGATGGTGACATCGTTTGCTAGGGTATTTGACGCGCCATTGATGGTTGACAAGGAGCCACCTCCTGATGCCGGAATTGCATCCGATGTGAAGGAGTAAGCGGCCGTATTGATCGTGATATCATCATCAAATGTTGGGGTATCCACCAGGTCGTAAGAGCCGGCAGCACCACCCAAGTTTTTCACTTCTACCGTGTAGGTGATGTCATAAGAACGATCTGGTTTCTGAGGACTGATCGATGGTCCATTTTTCGTGTGAATGATGTAAGGCAAATCCGCACAGAT
This sequence comes from Haliscomenobacter sp., assembly GCF_016718685.1. GTDB lineage: Bacteria > Bacteroidota > Bacteroidia > Chitinophagales > Saprospiraceae > Haliscomenobacter. Next base: position 16,919 of record NZ_JADKCX010000043.1, read on the forward strand.
CTCATCCTCTTCTTCCTGTGTGCCGTCATTGTTGGTATCCAGTACAGTAGCATTGTACAAGCCCTGACCTGGAGTAGAAATATCGGTAATGGTAGGCCCCGGAGTGGCAGTGGTGGTTCCACAAACGGTGTACTTATTATCGCCACCATCCGTAGACGTAGTTGCCAAATCCAGTTTCACCCGATAGGTCAGGATGTAAGTCTGGACTACACCAGGAGCAATGCTTACATTATCGGCCAGGGTATTGGCCTGGCCATTGATCAAGGACAGAGGGTCGCCAGCAACTGCTGGTACTACATTGGTAGTTGCATAGGTGGCGGCCTGAATCACTATATCGTCATCAAAGGACGGGCGGTCGATCAGGTCGTATGTACCCGTGATGCCACCCAGGTTGCGTACCTCTACCGTATACGTTACCGTGTAGGTGCCGTCTGGATTGGGTTTTGGGCTTACGGTTACCTGGTCTTTTGTGCGTGATGTACGGCAGGTCGCCGCAGAGCCTCATCCGTTTCTTCGGGGCTATTGTCATCGTTGGTATCTAGCGCACTCTGATTATAAGCGCTTCCGAAGGGCTGGATTACCAGGAGTACACGCACCGCAAGCAGTATATTTGTTATCACCTGCAGCTCCACCGATAAGATCTAGCGTCACATTGTATGTTAACGTATAGGTTTGGGTTTGGCCAAAAGTAATCGGCACATCGCTACCCAGGGTGTTTTGTGCCCCATTGGTTGTGGAAAGCAGCGGAGCAGGATTCCCTGGTAATGGTAATGCTGGAATATCGCGGGTATAGCTTGCACTGTTAATCGCAATATCTGCATCAAAAGTAGGGGTATCAAACAAGTTGTAAGTGGATGCCGCCCCTTCGTTTTTAACGGTAATCTTATAGGTCACCACAAAAGTGCGGTTGGACTGCTCTACGGCCGATACGAAAGCTTTATCGTGGGTGATTTTTGGTGCCGGCGCAAAACCAAAGTCGATGGTCATATCACCATCGTCATCGGTATTGGTATCGGGGAAGCCTGCCGGAACCGTTTTATTGTCCTGCTCACCGCCCGTGCCGACTTCCTGAAAGCCCGTCGGTAGGGCATCTGCGGTAAGGGTAAAGGTTTCCGAGGTGACCACGGTACCGATGCCGCCGGGTTGAGCCCCATTGTCGTTGTTGTCAGTGCCTGAGGTTGTATTGGTAATCGTACTTGATATGAATCCAGTCAGGGCCGGATTGGCCGCAGGGAGTTGGACATAATATTGACCGGGCTGCAAGTAGCCGAAATAATAATCCCCATTGGAGTCGGTAATGTCGAAGCCTACGAAAGAACCGCCAGCGGTATAGAGTTCTACCCTTACGCCGGGGAGCGGGTTTTCACCGGGTTGGTCGTAGATGCCGTTGTCGTTGGCATCGTACCAGACGGTACTACCCACACTCACACAAACGCCTTCGGTAAACACCGCTGGGCAACAAGAGCTGATTTGGCAGCCTACATTGCCACTGGCGGTACTCGTGCCCGTGAAGGTATAAGTACCTGGCCGATCGACCGTAAACACTGGCCCAACTCCCACTGCGACTCCGTTTCGATACCAGGTCACATCCGTGGCATCAGCGGGAGCGCTGAGGGTAAAGGTTTGTCCGACACAGATGGGTCTTGGCGTGGGGTAGGTCAATACCTCCACGTTGAAAGGAACTGTGGTTTGGCAGCTACCCAGGGCCGGATTGGTCGCTACCACTGTGATGGTGTGTACACCGGGCGATAGCGTAGTGGTGGAGCTCAATAGAGTGGCTCCTTCATAAAAGGCCAGAGAGGCACCGTCCGGATTTTGCACCAAATTGGCCAGATTGACCGTGGCCCCCAAACCCGTGGCACTCTCGCACAGCGTAAGGGCATTGGCCGTTACATCGGGCTTGTCCTGGATGGTGACCACAAACTCCTGTACCGGAACAGGGTTACACTCTGCACCGGATGCGGAATTATAAATAGCATATACATAATAAGTGCCGGGCGCCAGGCTACTCCAGCCCGCTGCCGCTGCCGTGAGGGTAGCCGTATAGGGCGCAGCGCCGCCAGTCGGCGTCACAGTAGCGATGGTGGTACCCCCAGCATAGATAATACCGGCCTCCGTCGCCGTAGGCGTCGCCCCCGCCATTTGGTCGGAGGAGAAACGTACAAAAAACGAACAAGGTCGGCGGCAATTTGATCCGATTGCACCGATACATCCACACCGCTACTGTTTTCGCAAAGGGCTTGCGGTGTAGGCATCGGGTTGGAGAAGACCGGTGGAACGGTATTACAGATGGAGAAAGTAGACGTTTGCGGCCCACAGCCAGTACTGCTCACCCCACTGATGGTAAGTGTGAAGACCCCACAGCCAGTGCCCGTGATGGTCACGCTGTTGTCGCAGGGATCGAAGGTCATACCCGAAAGCGAGGTGGGTACCCAGCTACTGCCACACACAACACCGTCGCAGTCGTTAAAGGCTTCCTGATTAAGGTAAAACTTGGAACCGCCTGTACTGCAAATATTTTTGGTAAAAGAATTAGGCAGGCCAACCGGGCAGCACTCTTTGATAATGCCGATGGCTTTGCCATAACCGGAGCCTGCTCCCGTCAATGGATTGGGTGCAGCGGCACCCAGATATGCCATTGTATTGGCATCAAAGGCAGAAATGCAGTCCTCCGTTGGATCAGCGGTGCGGTTTGAGACGTACAGACGGTTAGAAGTTTCCGACCAGACCATTCCCATACCCAGATGGTATCCGCCGCCGCCCAATACATCATCTACTAGCGATTTGGCCAACAAAATACCACTGGCATTATACTTTAATAAATAGGTGCCTGCCCCGCCGACTACCGCACTTTCCACTACATATATGTTGCCGGCATTATCCCCTACGATACCATGTATGCCGGTCGCGGCATTAGGCGTATAGTTTTCGCCAATGTTTACAGTTTCATTCGGTCCCTGTACGATCAGGGGTAATATACAAGACCCTGTTCCGGCAATACCGGCTTCCAATTGCGCTTTAGAAAATGCCCAAACACGGTTACGTGTAAGACCCGAAACATATACGGTTTCCGTTACGGGATTGTAGGATAAGCCCCAAGGAGTTCCAATGATTTGAACACCATTTTCGTCCGCCAGACACATCTGGCCTATTTTAACGCCTGTACACAAGTCATAGGCCGATGGACCGCCCAAACCCGTCACATACAGGGTATTCCCTATACTGAACATATTGGTGTGTACGCCAGCATCATAAACAGTGGTGCCTGTAACTGGAAATATATCGCCATCACAGGTCAGTTTCCGGATATAGCTATTATTTGCCGTTTCAGCGATGTACAAATTACCGTTCAAATCAGTCGCAATTCCATGCGGAAAAGGCAACTCACTTGCGTTCGTCCCCGGATACCAAGGACCGCCTCCGGGCGCACTGATTTGAGTCAATGATGTACCACTGCCAACTGCAAATTTTAATACGGACTTCTCGGCCGGCTCATTCAGATAGATGTACTCCTTACAATTGCAGGATTGTGCCTGTAGCGCGCTGGGGCTCAGTAGGCCCAACAAGAGCAGGCCACAAGCCACTGTCAAGATGCGGAAACCAGAAAAAGCAGTGCTACTCCGCAGCGCGTCAGCATCTTCACTCGCGCAAGTACGCTGCAGGCTGCGCAGCAGCTTACGTTGTTGGGGAATGAACACTACATACAGCAGCATAGTCCCTACCAACAAAAACGGGATACTGAGTCGAATGGCACTGGCCAGGCTAGTTGCCCATCCACTCCATAGCCGGAGCACTCAGTTGGCTCCAGAGGCTCAACACCAATAAGCAGGCACCGATCAGCAGGCCTGTAAGCAATACGCGAGTAGCAATGTTTTTCATGGTCGTATTTTGAGCGGTACGAGCGTTGCCTCCGGGGGCAATGCTCGTCAACATATGATTTGCGTGTTTCATTGTGCTGTAGGTTTAGTGTTATTTGGGGCCTGTGATTTGAATGGTACCACAAGCCTGGGGCAGGATGCTCACCGTCAGTTCTTTGACGAGGAAGCAGCCACTGCTGTTAGTGCTGCGCACGTAGTAATTGGTCGCTGCGGTTGGAGATACGGTAGCCGAAATCACCGGAGTGCCCGCTACCGCGTTAGCGTAGGTGCTATGGAACGTGAGGAGCCGCCACCTGAACTGGTCACCAGATTGACCAAATCAATGCTACCGTTCGCACAGATACTTCCGTTGGTGACTATCAGGTTCGGTTGTAATGTTATGGTGACGATGATTTCCTGCACCGGTCGGCAATCTTCCCCTTGGTCGGGATTCAAGATGGCATATACATAATAGGTACCCGGCGCAGTGTCAGCCCAGTTGGCCGCAGCATTGGTCAGCGTTGCGGTATAGGGTGCGGAAATACCTGTGGGCGTGACCGTAGCCAAGGTCGTAGCGCCGGCATAGATAGCCGCCAGTTCGGCCGCAGTAGGTGCTCCATTATTGGCAATTTGATCACTTGAAAAACGTACAAATCGGATATTAGACGTATTTTGAGACACATTCACTGTAATGTCACTACCTGAGTTGCCTTGGCAAAAGCCTGTGCCACAGAGGGGTTGGTGATGGTGGGGCAATCAAAAATATCCCCAAATACCTCAATATCGCCCGATGTGAATTTATCATTGTCACCAATACCAGTAGCTCCATCCAAATCTACTACATAAGATGTGGCATAAGTATTAGGGGAAACAATATTACTGATTTGAAAACCAAATCCTTGTTGTCCAGGAAGCGAAAGAACCTGATCAGCGGTTATCACCGCTGCATCATCCCGATTTGTTCCAGCGCCATTGGCTCCGTAATTGTTGAAGCCAAAATCTACCCCACCCGCGGAGTTGCCTCTTACTGAACCAAATACCCCTATCTGCCCGACATAACTCAACGATTGCGCCCAAGCGCCGCCAGCATAGCTGTATTTGTAGACATTGGCGTTGTGCGCCTGTTTTCGAAGAGCAGTAACGGCTCCATCGGTTTGATACTCTAAATTCATTTCGGAAATCAACATCTGCGAACCATTCGAGGACAAAGCCATGTCGCTGACCATGTTGCCGTAACCACCATTTGTAGGAGAGAATGTGATGACTGGAGTGGCACTTTTGGTAGCCGCATTGATGCTGCCATCAGGATTGATGTTTACGGTATAAATTTGATTGTCATTCAAAAACGAATTGGAATTAGGTCCCGGAGCCTTAACAGCGTAGTACAGTTTATTGTCCTCTACCCGGTACACCACCCCAAATACCATGCGCTCGAACTGTGTAAAGGGCAGACTGGTATTGTCTGCGAGCGCCGTATTGTGGTTAAATGGAGTGCCCAGTAGAGCGCCCGTAGTCGCATTGATGGCGTAGACCAACCCATTATCCAGATTCGATACATACACGACATTGTGCGTACGATTGTAGGTGATATCACCCAACCCCACATACCGGGTAAATACAGTAGATGCGCCAGAAAAATTATAAGTCGTGTTGGGCAAAGTCGCCAAGGTGGTAACAGCGCCGGTAGTACCATTTACCCGAAATACTTCGCCGCCCGTTCCGCCTGTTTTGGGCGCAAGATTCATAATAGCAGTTGCTGTAATACCTGTGGTGCTGGCAAAAATGGCGGGGCTGGTGGCCCCTTCTTCCAGCGCTACCCCAAAGAGCTCGCCCATATTGGCAGCCGACCAATTGGCAGGGTGATAAGCTCCGGTAGTCGGTGCTGCCCAAATATTTACAGGACTGAAAGGTGCGCCATTGCCTTGCGGATCCCGAATATCAAAAATGGCGAGTACCGGTCCATTGGGGTTTTGAGTGTTACCATCACTACTGTTCGGTGCGATCCCGGAGAAGCAGCTGAGTACAGCCATACCTTTCTGGAGGGGTAGCGTGCCTTGCGCTTGCACCTGCGTCACGTTTAGCAATAGCCCAAGTGCCAGCAGACCGACGCTCCTATTGCGTAAAGAACCAACAGGGACGAACCAGGATTTCCCCGAATTGGCGACCATCGACTGGTACAAGCTGCCGGGGATCGTCGCCTTAGTCAAGGCAGAGCGGAGCAACAGTAAAACCTGTTGTAAATACGCAATGAAGCGCGCAAGGAGGCGTGTAGCATTCCGGGCCATAAGATTAGATTTGTTGTAGTTGAATACATCGCTGTCAAAAAAAAGCAGTACACGTGCTAGGCTTATCGCCAGCAGGTATACCTTTGATCATGGTTTTGAGTTAGGTCGTCGTGTACAGCATACAGTGTGAGAGGGAGAACTTTAAATTCTATGGCCAAAAATATCACTACTCGATGAATAGAATACCACATAAATCAATAACAATCAACAAAATACATTTAAATGTAAAGCAATAATACATTCAATTTAAAACATACTACATGATCATGTAGTAAAAACAATACAATTACAAGGGCAGTAAAAAGGCGTTTGGCAAAGGTTTTTCACCCAACTGCTACATGATTCGGCGAACAATTGACCCGAAAAAGAAGAAAGTTAGCGGAGGGATGAAAACGGGAATAATTGAAAAGCCCTACGAGTGATTATGCGTTGATGCAATTGGGTTCCAATTTTGCTACATTTGGATGTAGTCAAATCAATAAATTTAGGCTCTTTTTGATGGAGAGTATGAATTTAGGCACAAATATCCCTAACTTTATATTCTGTAAAATTTCACACTGGTTTTTCTTCCTATTTATTAAAAATAAGGTAACCATCAACCAAAAGCACTGTGATGTACAACATTGCCATCATTGAAGACGATCTCGTTCTTCGAAAGGGTTTATCCGATTATTTCAGCCAATCAAAGCTTGTAGATTGTGTGCTGGCCGTTGATACGGTAGAGAAGTTTGCGAAATACCACCGGGATTTTTTGGAAATCAAATTGATTCTGCTAGATGTGATGCTCTATGGACAGTCAAGCATCCTGAGTATACCCTTGATCTTGCAACGGGAGCCAAATGCAGAGATTGTTATTTTCACGATCATTGAAGATTCAGAAACCATCTTCCAGGCGCTCTGCAATGGCGCAACCGGATATTTGTTAAAAACCACCAATTTTGAACAACTTGAAGAACAGATTGTAGCTAACCTGAGTGGGGAAGGGGCGCTGGTCAGTCCAGCGGTGGCCAAAAAAATCATCAAATATTTTGCCCCACAAGCCCCGGAGCAGAGTGTCAACGAACAAGATGCGGGACTTAGTGAAAAAGAAGGCATCATCGTTAAGTTGCTGCGTGATGGTTCCTCTTATCAGGAGATTGCCAATTTCCTGGGCATTTCCCTCAACGGAGTGCGTTACCACGTGAAAAACGTGTACCGCAAATTGCACATCAAAAGCAGAGGTGGACTTTTGAAAAAGAATCGTTAGCCCTACTTATCCCCTTGCCTCAACCTTGCAACATTACAAGGTTAAAGATTCCACAACAACTTGACTCAAAACCAAGTGGAAAGAGCCTGATTGGGTTCTGTTTTGTGAAAGTTTAGCACCCCGCCTACGGCGGAGTTTACTAACTCATATTACGCATTTTTCACCGCAGAGTAACGGAGGACACGCCGAGTTCCGCGGAGTTTTAGTTTTAAGGAGTTTGCCACCTGCGGTGGCTGGAGTTCGGGCTCTAGGAATATTTGCAGATTAAGTCAAGAATAATTGGATTTGAGAGTAACAAACCAACTTTCAGCAAAAGCGACCTCCGTTTCCTCTGTGCACCGCAGGACCTAAACTGGACTCCGCCTGTCCTCTCTGCGGAAAACTACGGTTAAGTTGAAATCGCTGTGTACAGCAGTAATACTCACTATTACTTGCACCAGATGAGGACTAAGAATTAGGCCTGCGTAATCTGCGGGTGAAAAAAAATATAGTCCCGACGAGGTCAGGGGTGCTAAACTTTTACGCTGTTTTTTCATGAGCATTCGGCCCCGCCTTTCTTGCAGGGCTTTTCCTCGATCAGCTGGGCAAAGTGATCAGAAATCCATCACGGTATAACTTTAATTTGCCCCCAATGTGCTCAAGCAAAGCATAGTACAGGGGCGCTTGATTGTCTTGTGCTACAAAATCTGTCTCCAGTCGTAGACAAGGCATCCTCCCTTCCCAAATGCAGCTGAAATGTGCTGTGGTCGCGTTCAACGTTCAACTGTAAAACTGTTGATGTCCTATTTTTTATGCGCAGCAACAATTGTAAAAGCAGGCCTTTGAGTACTACTTTTAATACACTTGGATCAGTGAATAACTCCAAGTCATTGGCAGTTTGGTAACTCAAGGTAGGATGTTCGCCCTGGTAATAAAAAACCTGAATTTCTGCCTGTAGCTCCTGGCAGATTTTGGCCACATTAATTTTTTCAAAGTTTTGGTCCGCCTCCTCCATTTGCAGCCGAACGTAACACAACACTTCCTCCAACTGGGCCGTAACCTGAACCGTATGCTGATTGAGCTGCTGCAGAGCCAAGGCTTCACCAAGCGGGGTATGCTGTTGTTGTAAATCTTCCAAAACCGTTTGAATCTGCTGCAAGGGATGGCGAAAATCCTGGGCAATGCTTTGAAAAAGCTGAACTTTGAAGGCATTCAAGGCTTGTAAGGCTTCTCTTTGGCGTAGAATAAGCGTTTGTTTGAGCCCCAATTGTGTATTGCGCTGTCGATACTTGCGGTATCCATAAACCCCACCCGAACTCAATAAACCCAGAAAGACCAAAGCGAGGACGCTCCATTCCTTGAGCTGTTTCTCATGCTGGATCCTGGCTTGATACTGCTGGTTGAGTTTTTTTTGCGTCTGCTCGGCCACATAACTGTTGATGCGGTTTTGGGCGAAGGCCTGGGTCTGTTGGGTAATGGAGCTGTCGCGGATTTGGATGTACCTCTTTTTGTACAACAAGGCTTCTGAATATCTTTTGCTTTTGAGCAAATATCGGCTGTACGTATCCAAAAGCGTTTCATCCCGCACAATACCGACTTTACCCCAGGCGCTCATGGCTTTTTCAATGTAATACCCACTGGAATCCAAGCGATTTTCATGCATAAAATGGAGACACATAAAACTTTCGTAGATGAATTTTTGATAGGTATATTTCAAAGAATCTGCGAGATGGCAAGCCTTGCGCAGGTAGCTTAAATCCGGATAATCGTTATCAAGGTCTTTGTTGGCAATATAGATGACTACATACAATTGCATCAACAACGAAGGATAGGGTTTGGCTTTTTCAAGGGTTTGTTGGGCAAGTTGTATGGCCTGTTTTGTTTTTCTCTCATTTTGGTAATGATTGGCCAATTGCACCGCATTGTCAAGCGTCTCAAACGATTCGGGCTGGGTGGCATAAGCTTTCAGGTTGCTTTCAAGGAGGTACTCTGCTTTAGAGTATTGTCTCAAGCCAATGTAGATATGGGCCAAGCCTTTGTTGATGATACAACGCCGCATGATCCATTCTTTGCCCTCCCCACAATTGTCCAATGCAGCATGTTTGTAGGCAAGTGCCCGTTTAAAATCGCTTAACATGGTATATACTGCTCCCAAGTTTTCGTTGGCCCGGATCCAGGTGTCCAACTCCGCGTAGGTATGTCTGTTGCTGCACAAGTCCATGGCCTGTTGATAATGCTCCCTGGCTTTGTCCAGCTCATAGCTGTAAAAAAACTGCCCCCCTTTGTTGCACAAAGCACGCCCAAGCAGGGCTTTATTGTTCAGCGCTTTAGTCAAAGTTAAAGCCTGGTCATTGTAGACATAGGCTGCCGACGCATCCACGTTTTTAAGTTGGTCAAATAAATCCAGTAAGATGCCTGCCTTTTCGGTACGGTCTTCTGTTTTTTTGAGCTTGGCTTTGAGCTGAACCACCCATTGGGGGTCATATGGCCTGGGTTGACTGTGTACCTTTACATTCCCAAATCCCCAAATGCCCAGGCAAAGGGTCAGGCACCAAATGGTCAGGTTGAATCGATTTTGTTGCATGGTTTAGCCGATGTTTAGGTTTTCAGGGGAATATTGGAAGTTTTGTTGGGGCAATACAATGGTAAAAGTACAGCCCTGATCGGGCTCAGATTCCCCTTCCAGGCTTCCGCCCTGGTGTTCGATGAAACGCCGCACCAGAGACAACCCGATTCCGAGGCCTAGTTCGCCCTTTGTCCCATCGCGTCGCAGCTGTCCGTGCAATGCTTTGTCAAGTTGGGCGCAATCCATCCCCATCCCCTGATCCTGAATGCTGATCGAGACATGGCCACCCGTTTGAACTGCCGATACGAGTACCGACTGTCCTTCGTCAGAAAACTTGCAGGCATTGGCCAGAATGTTGCGCAAGGCCATTCGGATCATAGCGGGATCGCCATACATCTCCAGGTCATTGTCGATTTGGATAGAGACCTGAATGCTTTTATCCGCATAGACCAAGGCGACGGCTTCCGTCACTTCCTGCACCAGAGGCAACAATAAAAACCGCTCCTGTTCTACGAAATAGTTGTTCATTTGAAGGTTGGCCCAACACAACAAATTTTCCAAAAGCAAGCCCGTTTTGGCACTTTGCTGGTACAAGCGTTCCATCCACCAGGGGCGTTCCGAATCAGTTGGCGCCAGCTTTTTCAGCGTATCCAAAACGACTCGCATCGAAAGAAGTGGTGAGCGCAAATCATGGGACACGATGGCAAACAATTGGTTTTTCATTTGGCTCATTTCTTCCAGTTCCAGTTTTTGCCCTTCGATGACCTCATTTTGTGCGCTCAGCAAGCGATTGGATTGTTGTTTGAAGCGGGCTCGGATCCAATAGCCTAGCCCCAGGAACAAGAGCAAGCCACAGCCATAGAGTAGCCACTTGCGCAGGGCTTTTTCTCCATTCAGTTTGGCCTCTATTTTTTGACGCAGTTCTTCCTCGTTGCGCAACACATTGATTTCCTCCCACAAGTCATTTTTTGTAGCAACTAACTTTGAAGCCTCCTCCAAATGAAACCAGGATTTTTCCAAATCACCTTGCTTTTCCACAATGGCGGCCTGAAACAGGTGTATTCTTCGTTTGGATGTGTCGGCATCTTGAGTCATTTTCAGAGCCAAACTATTGTACTGAAAAGCAGAATCGTATTGATTGCGTTTAAAAAAAGTACGGGCCAGCAGATGGTTACTGATGATGAGGTAGGTGGAATCCCTTAGTACGCGAGCCAGCTGTTGTTGGCGCAGGGCATGATTCCACGCCGCATCCGGTTTGCCCAAATACAATTCCAACAGACACAATGCCTGCAAATTCTGCATTTCAAATTGACGAAAACGGTGTTTATACGCCAGGGTTTGAGCTCGTTGTAAGGCAGTAAATGCTGCGGAATATTGTTGCTGTGCCTGAAGCAATCTCCCTTTTTCCGACAGGATTTCACAAAGTCCCCGTGGGGATTGCGCCGCAGTTGCCAATTTTTCTCCGGTATTGAGGTACTTAAGCGCGGCTTTGAACTGGTACAACTGTTCGTGGCTCTGAGCGAGGTAAGCGTACAGCATGACCAGTTGGGGGGTATTGCGGTTCGCAGCCTGTTTGCCGAAGTACAATCCATTGTGGTAGTATTCGATGGCTTTGTGGTGGTTCCTTAGGCGGGCGTACAAAGACCCAAGATCGAGGTAGACAGCGCTTAAATGGTTGTAGGTCTGCTTTCGCTGCAAATAAGGAATTGCGGCAAAATAACTGCGCAGCGCTTGCACATAGCGTTGCTTGGCATTGGCAACGCGTCCCTGTAACCAATGGTACTTTCCCCAGTAGTAAGGCTGGTTGATTTTTTGTGCCAAGGGCTTTAGTTCCCGTAGATGGGCTGCTGCTTTGGCGGTATCTTTCTCTTCACGAAGCAGGTTAATGTAGGCATCCGCTGTTTGTCGGGGAGGCTGTTGAAGCTGCTGGGGGGTTGAAGATTTGGCAAAAAATAAGCCTGGCATCATCAAGATCAAGATGAGCAATGACACTATTTTCCCGACAATCCCATACAGATATGAAGACTGGCAAATACTAATCATTGAAAAAATTTGAGTAAATCAATGAAACGAAACCATGGGTGTTTCGGGAATAGGGAATGGGGGTGAGTACGAATAAACAAAAGTAGCAGAAAACAACGAACCAGCGAGTACACAAGAAAAAAGTAGTGCAAATAACATTTCAATGTAGCAAACAACTACATTTTAGTGTAGTCATTTTTGATTATTCGCGACACCATGGCCTGGTAGTGCCCGTTAAGCAAACTACATGGCCATGTGCTCAAAATCTACATGCAATGCGCTAAAAAAGTATTGCATGTAGATTTATCCGTTTTCTCAAAGCAGTCATTTCTCAGACCGAGCTTTCGCTTACTTTTATGCCAGAGAAATGATTCCCATATCATTTTACAGACGTTGATAAGTTCCCCTATTTTCCTTTCGTTCCCAATATCACACCATCTATAGCGATCCAAGCCGAATTTACTGATGTAACTACCGCTTAGACGCTATAGGATCATTCCCAATCCACTTGATTTTTATGTACTTATGCTGAGTTACCAAGCAGCCTGTCACCCCAATTGTGTAAAAAACCAAATGAAATAGAGCAGGCTAATACGATCAACCTAGTTGAGCTGACCCCAGTTTTTTTTTATCAGATCACTTTTGTTAACACGAGTTGTACCCTTTTCGTGGTCGTACCTGGCCAAACCCTGAGCAGGAATAATACAGCGGGAACCAGGTCAGAAAACCCATTCAGTTAATCGAAAAAGGGAATGAAATCTGTTATTCCCAAATTTTAAAACCCCAGTGCAATTCTATTGCTGATCAAACCATCTCAAGCGATACTATGAAAAAAACACTACTGAAAAAAAATACCAAAGGGCATCATCAGACTGACGGAGAGAAGATGAGAACGGTACGGGCTGCGAAGCACATATCCCAAAAAGCCTATAATAAAATCATCCGAGCGCAGTTCGCACTTGACAATCAGGTGTATGAGCGGGTAAAATGCCCGGTTGCTGCGATGGTTTTTTGTTCAATTGGTCGGGTTTGAAGTTGGAGGGTGAAGTCTGACTCAAGGCGCCAACAACTCCCTTACCCAGCCCACATCTTCCAGCCGATACTGCACCCGATCATGCAAACGGCTTCGTCTTCCCTGCCAAAATTCCACCAAATCTGGCCGCACCAGATACCCGCCCCAGTGCGGTGGCAAGGGCAACACTTCTTCGTCGGCATATTGTTGTTCCAGGCGTTCCATTTCCGCATCGAGGATGGCGCGGTCGGTAATGATGGTGCTTTGAGGGGAAGCCCAGGCACCAATTTGGCTTTGCTTGGGGCGACTTTGGAAGTATTCCCGTGAGGTTTCGGCGCTCACCTTTTCGATCCGGCCTTCGATGCGCACCTGGCGCTCCAGTTCCAGCCAAACAAAACACAGGGCAGCGTAGGGATAATCCAGCAATTCCTGGGCTTTGGCGCTGTTGTAATTGGTGTAAAACACAAAACCTTCGTGGTCAAAACCCTTTAGCAAAACCACCCGGGCCCGAGGGCGGCCTTCCGTGTTGATGGTGGCCAGCGTAAAGGCATTGGGTTCTTTGACCTCGGCATTTAGGGCTTCTTCAAACCAGTGGGCAAATTGATCGATGGGATTGGGCCGGGTATCGGCAATGTCCAGGGTAGCTGCGCTGTAATCTTGCCGCAAATGGGCTATATTCTTGATCATGATGAAAAATTTGTCAGACTTGTTGCGAAGGGAGCGCTTGAGATCAAAAATAAGGGATTTTTTTCCTGATTGAGGCTTATTTTAGAGTGCGTAGCAGCGCTACGGACGAAAAAATAAACGAAAAGCAGGGAAAAAAGACCATTTTTGAGCCAAGCAGTCTCCCGTCGCAACAAGTCTATCGAATAAATAACCCCCGAAACGATCGGGGGCATGAAAAAACAAAAACTATGAACAAAAATCTTTTGGCGAAAAAAGTTCAAATATCCTGATAAAGAACTTGACTCCAGGTGGTGAAAGGGAAGCAGTTATCCTGCATGAGGTGGGCTAGACCATAAGCCATTTGGAAGGATTTTTGGTTGAATTTGGGAGATTTCAACCCCCCCCCCAAAGGGAGCGCGCCCCGCGTAAATTTATTCCTTCCACAAAAAAAAACAAATAAAAAATGGCCTTGGGCTGGGGTTAGAACTACACAATTCTGAATACCTTTTATCTATAGCCGGTAAAATCAATCTCTTTTATTTGCCCTTTTTAGCTTTCAAAAACGCGACCCATTCCTCCGGCGTATCAATGTCCAACGCGCCTGCGGCAAAATCTACGATGGCGGCCTGATCCAGGTGTATTTGAATCACGGATTTGGCCCCTTGTGCGCCATGCAAAGCCAATAACTCAGCAAAAAGAGATTGATCAAATAAGGCCGGAACGCCCGTAGTGTTTGCGTAGCGGGAAACCACCATGGGACATGTACCATCATTATTGGCGTTGACCAAAGCCAGCAGGTGTTCGCTGTTCCAGCAGCGGTTGGTCACCCACCAAAATCAAGACCTGTTGCATTCCGGTGCCTGTTGCAGCAAATACGCCAAACCCGTAGCGATGGAACCACCCATACCGGTAGCCCAGTCGGGATTGTCAACACGCAGTACCTCCAGCCCCTGCAAGCTTGGTTCAATTTGCTCCCGGTTGGCCCCCAGTACCACCACCACTGGACGATAAGGTGTACTCAATGCGATGCGTACTGCCCGTTGCAACAAACTTTCTCCTTCAATTTGCAACAACTGTTTGGGTTGTCCCATGCGGGTAGAAGCCCCTGCGGCGAGGATGATCATTCCGATGGCTTGATTTGGTGCGTTGTCTTTTTTCATAAGCATTAATTATATGTACCCGCATTACCTCATTTTTGGCCTTTTTTGCGTTATTTGGGTGAAATTATTAATCCTGCTCCATATGTTGCGTTTTTTCATCCTCTCTCTGGGTTTGAGTTTTTGTTTGGTTCAAGCCATTGATGCCCAAGATCCGGCCTTGCGTTATGAAGATTACATCTACCAGACCAACATCCGTTCGGTAAAAATAACCCAAAAGGGGCTGTACCTTAGCCAGCCCATCTTGACTTTGGATGGAAACGACTTGCTGGAGCTGGAGTTTGACGACATGGAAGCCGATTCCAAATCGTACTACTACCGCGTGATTCAATGCGATGTCAATTGGAAGCCCACCCCCCTTTCGGAACTGGATTACATTGAGGGCTACGCCAATGACCTGCTGCGCGAATACCACAACTCGTTCAAAACCACGACGTCTTTTTCACACTATCGGCTCATTTTGCCCAATGAAAATACCCGCATTACCCGTTCGGGCAATTACATCTTACAGATTTACGAAAATCTCGACAAAGAAGTGACCGTTTTGACCCGCCGCTTCATCGTTTTGGAAAACAAGGCTTTTATCTCGGCCAAATTGGTGCCCCCCGCTGCGGTAGGCAAATTCAGAACCCATCAGGAAATTGACTTTGAAGTCAGTGTAGACAAGTTGCCCGTGGGCAACATGCGCCAGGAAATCAAAGCGACCATTTTGCAAAACAACCGTTGGGACAATGCCGTTCACGGCTTGATCCCCAACTTCAACCGCCTCAATAACCTGGTTTGGGATTATCAAGATAAAGTGGTGTTCCCCGCTGGCAAAGAATTCCGCTGGCTGGACATGCGCAGTTTGTTTCTTTTTGGTTCACAAATCGCCTCCATCAATCGGGTCAATGGCCGCTACGAGATCATCATGAAAGAAGATCAGGTACTGGAAAGTTCACAATATTTTCAAATTTTTGACCTCAACGGAGATTACGTGGTGGGCAACTCCGACCAAAGGGGCATGCGCCTCAATGAAAACTTGCAACGCCGCCCCAACCTGAACGTTGAAGGCGGCAAGCCCAATCCAGCCGACTGGCGCGATTTGGCCCAGGACGAGTCCAACCATTTCAACAATTCCGTCGGCAGCGATTACGCTGAGGTGCAATTTTCGCTGGGCATGAACGAGCCGCTCGACAATCAGGATCTTTACCTCGTTGGTCGATTCAACGATTGGCAAATGCAAGCCCAGTACAAAATGACCTTCGACAATGTGCTACAAGCCTATACCTTGCGTACGCCGCTCAAACAGGGCTATTACAATTACGCTTACGCCGCGAAACCCAAAAACAGTACCAATGCAGTGGCCAATTTTAGTCCCATCGACGGCGACTGGTGGGAAACCGAAAACGTGTACACCATCATCATTTATTACCGGCCTTTTGGCGAGCGTTACGACCGGGTGATTGGCATGGCGCAGGTTCAATCTGGAATTCGGTAGAATTTCTGCGTTGCTTATCTATTATAACCGCCTTTTTATATAAAAAAATCGACCGTTCGGAGTTGCTTGCCTAGTATTGTAGCGTGTTAGAATTTATCAGCGTCCAACGCGCTAAAATGACTAGAAGCATTATGTCAAACTTCGCCAAACTGAGCATGAGTGGATTGTTAAGTCTACTGATTTGTGTGGGAATAAATGCCCAACAACGCTGGAGTCTTCAACAATGCGTAGAATATGCCACTCAAAACAGCATCGCCGTCAAGCAGGCTCAAAACCAGATCCGCAATACGGAACTTCAACTCAAACAGAACCAGGCCAACCGGCTACCACAAATAAATGCCTCAACAGGTGGTAACATTCAGTTTGGACGTACCATCGACCCGACGACGAACTCCTTTAACTCGCAAAATATTACCAGTAATAGTCTTTCCCTTTCGGCAGGCGTCCCGGTGTACAATGGCGGTCAAATTAAAAACAGCATCAAGCAAAGTCGCATTGATGTAGAAGCCATCCGCTACGATGCTGCCACTACCGCAAACAACATTGCGCTGAGTGTCGCGGCGGGCTACCTAAATGTGTTGCTCGCAGAAGAACAATTGGCCATTGCCAAAACTCAATTGGATCAATCGCGTTTGCAATTGACGCAGACGGAAAAACTAATCGAAGCGGGGGCACGTCCACGCAACGAAAGATTGGACGCACAGGCACAGGTTGCACTCAACGAGCAAACCGTAGTAGATGCAGAAAACCAGGTTATCCTCAATACCTTGTCGCTGAAACAACTGATGCTCCTCGATCCCGCGCAGGAATTGTTGATTGAGCGCCCACAGATCACGGTTCCGGTTAGCGCCAACCCGGATGCTTTTGTATTAGAGGAAATTTATGTAGGTGCGATGGGAACACAGCCCCAAATCCTGGCTGGCCTAAAACGTCGAGAAAGCGCTATAGTCGGTATTGACCTGGCTAAAGCAGGGATGTTGCCTTCTTTGTCCTTTTTTGGCAACCTCAATTCCTATGCTTCCAGTCGGGCGTATAACTATTCCTTTACCAACCAAAGAATCAGTCAAACTGCCTTTTTTAACGGCCAACCCGTTACCTTTGAAATTGAATCCCAAATTCCAGTTCAACTAAACAAACAAGCCTGGGCCGATCAAATCAATCAAAACTTTGGTCAAAGTTTGGGTATGCAATTGTCGATCCCCATCTTCAACAACAACCGCAACCGCATCAACATGGAGCGGGCAAAAATCAACGTGATAGGGGTTGAGTTGACCAATCAACAAGCGCAACAACAGTTGAAGACCGATATTCAAACTGCCATTGCCAATGCCCGTGCAGCCCGGCGTTCACTCCTCGCAGCTCAGGCAGCGGAAGAAGCATCGCGCCTCGCATTGGAAAATGCCCAACAAAGATTCGAAATTGGTGCGGCCAATCAGTTGGATTTCAATACCGCGCGCAACAACTTGTCACGCGCACAAATGGACCTGACCCGCGCCAAGTACCAGTACGTTTTTAACGTCAAACAGGTAGAATTCTACCAAGGCAAAAAAATAACCCTTAACTAACTAACACCAGCGGCAACCCACGACTTCAGTCGTGGGAGCCACAAGAAAACACAACCCATGACTTTAGTCGTGGGAGAAAAACATAACCCATAACTTTAGTCGTGGGCAAAAACACTATACACAACGCAATAAATCATGGCAAAGAAAAAACGCAATAATTGGCTTATCTACGGATTGGTAGCCCTACTGGTTGTCTTGGTCGCAGTTGCCGCCATCCAAGCACGCAATAAACCGAAAGGAGAAAAAGTAACAGCGGAAGAAGCGGATTTCCGCACCATCAAAGAGGTGGTTGCTGCCAGTGGCAAGGTTTTTCCACAAACTGAAGTAAAAATCAGCTCCGACGTTTCCGGGGAAATTGTCGAGTTGTTCATCAAAGAAGGAGACTCCGTACGGATCGGCCAGGTTTTGGCCCGCATCGACCCGGATGTATACCAATCTCAGGTAGAACAAGGGATGGCTTCGTTGAACCAGGCCAAAGCCCAGGAAGCCAACGCCCGGGCGCAAATCGAAAGCCAACGCGGCCAACGGGAGCAGATCCTGGCCAATTTGGAAAATGCCCGCGAAATACACAAACGCAATGAAAAGCTGTTCAAAAGCGGGGTGATTTCGGAAGCAGATTACCAAGCCTCCTTGTCCAATATGCGGGCATTGGAAGCCAACGTAAAAGGATCAGAAGCAAGCATCAAGTCGGCTCAGGAAAGCGCCAACGGGGCCCGTTTCTCGATCCAAAGTTCGGAAGCAACGTTAAAACAGTTGCGCACCAGCCTCAAACGCACCACCATTTATTCCCCCACCAATGGCATCGTCTCGATGCTCAATGTGGAAAAAGGCGAACGGGTAGTGGGTACCATTCAAATGGCGGGTACCGAAATGATGCGGATTGCCAACCTCAACAACATGGAAGTTCGGGTGGATGTGAGTGAAAACGACATTCCTCGGGTGAAGCTGGGCGACCTGGTTGATGTAGAAGTAGACGCCTACATTGGCCGGAAATTCGTTGGCCGAGTGACCGAAATCGCCAACTCTTCTTCCAATTCTGCTACCGCAGCCCTGACCAGTGATCAAATCACCAACTTTGAAGTGCGCATCGGCATCGATCCAAGTTCGTACAAAGATTTGATCGAACCCCGCAAACGATATCCATTCCGCCCCGGGATGTCTGCCTCCGTGGAGATCAATACCATGACCAAAGATAATGTGTTGACCATTCCGATCCAGGCGGTAACCACCCGGGAAAAGGATGAGAAAAAGAGCAAAGCCAAAGTGGTCAAAAACGACGATGGTGAGGATGAATTGATCAACGATCTGACCGAGGACGACTTGAAAGAAGTAGTCTTTGTCATCGGCAAAGGTGATTCCGTAAAAATGGCCGAGATCAAAACGGGTATCCAGGACGACAACTACATCGAAGTACTCTCGGGAGTAAAAAAAGGTGACATGATCGTATCTGGCCCCTACTCCGTGGTTGCCCGCAAACTCAAATCAGGCAACATCGTACGGAAAGTGAAAGAGGAAGAGTTATTCTCTGACGGCAAAAAGAAGAAAACCGAAGACGAATAATTAAGAATGACGAATTTTTCGAATGACGAGTGACGAATAATCTCCCAGTCACTGAGCGATGCCGAAGTGCCGGGAGCTTATTCGTCGTCATTCCTCACTCGAAAAACTCGTCATTTATATCCGCTTATGGGCTTAATCATCTTCATCAAAAACCCTGCCCTCGGCAAAGTCAAAACCCGCCTCGCTGCTACCATTGGTGATGAAGCTGCACTCGCAGTGTACCACAAACTCTCCCAACGCACCCGTTCCGTTTCCTTGTCACTTGAGGTGCCCCGTTATTTGTATTACAGCGATTTTATCGATATGCACGATGATTGGGACAATGCCCAATTTCTCAAAAAGAACCAGTACGGAATAGACCTGGGTGAGCGGATGTACCAGGCCTTTGCCGAAACCCTTCAACACAGCGCCAAAGCCGTGATCATCGGCAGTGATTGCCCTTTGCTTACCCCAGCAATTGTACAAGAAGCTTTTGATCAATTGGAACAGCATCCTTATGTACTCGGGCCAGCTACCGATGGCGGGTATTACTTGCTGGGTATGCGGGAGGCCAAGCTGGATTTGTTTCAACACATGGAATGGAGTACCGCTGAAGTTGCTCAGATTACTTTGGCGCGTATGGCTACACATGGGGCTTCTTGCCATTTATTGCCTGCCTTACCAGATATCGATGTAGCCGAGGATTGGCAAAAATATGGCTGGTGATCTTTTGTCCTGATTTTTAAAATTTTGATCGAAAATTCAAACATTATAGTAGCATATTTGAAGCGATTTTTGTTACTTTATTGGCAAATATTTACCGAAATGAACCAAAATAAAGTTTTGAGTACGCTGGTCAAAATCTTTAGCGTCATTGTGCTTTGCTACATCCTCTTTTTTGACCTTTTCTTCTACAAGTGGGTTGAACAACAACCAAAGGAAACTGTCCGTCTGATCCAGCTAGGCCATGGTTTTGCCATGTTGTGGATCAGTATCCTCTGCTTTTATGGCTTGTACAGCAGATATACCAAAAAAGAGGTTTCAGTTCAGCCTTAAATCATCAGCAATGGAGCCTGTAATTCAACCATTTTATCTCGATCTTGGGTTAAACCCCATCGGCACTACAACACGTAAAGGTTTGAATATCTTATATGCAGTTGTCATTGGTTTTGCAATCATAAAATGGGTTGTTGCTTTTTTTGCAAACGAAAAACTTCCCGGTTGGCCGTTGATCATTTTAGTGGCATCTTTTATGTTTAGTTTGTATTTCGTTAACCGAACCCGTTTTTAGAAGGCCTATTTTTTGTATCCATTACTCAGGATCATCTCAAGTATCGTGGACTAAAGGATTCCGAAGCACAATTCTTCACCCTCAACAATATCGAATACATCCACCATGATGAGGAGCGGGTTGGATTCAAGCCCGCTGGTGACCACTGGCACTACATCTCCAGTAGTCAATATACCAAAGAGGTTTTTGAGCATTTGCAAAAAGCCATTGCGAACCATCGAGTGCATTCAAATTCGTGACCCCCAAATACGTGACGTGGAAAACAAAGAAATCCTCTATTATCTAGATTTAGGAGAAAACCCTGCTCCTTTATTCCTGCGTAGGATTGCACTAGGCCTTGCCATTGTCCTAATCCCACTAGGAATATACATCCTGGTTGATGGCATTATTGAAGGCCGTAGTGTTTGGAGAATCATAACCAGTATGATCCATTTCTCACCGTGATTGTATTGGGGTGGCATTTGCACCGTGAGCGATTCGCCCCCATCGGTGAAGCATTTGTACGCATTACCTCCGACGCTATTGAATTTCGCAATATGGATCAAAAAGAAACTACCCATATCCCACTGAATCAAATTGCCGCCAATGATCGAAACTGGCAAAGGGTTGGAATCAAGGCAAAAGATCAACCCTGGTTGCACATTATTGCTCCCAGCCGGACTAAAGCCAAACTCATTATTGAACACCTCCAAAAGGCCATCCACGTAACGACTATTTCGAGTGTCGAGTGACCAACCACATACTTTTCACTTTTCGCTTTTCACTCATTCAGCCCTTCCACAAAAGGCACAAACCGAAACGGTCCTAGCGGTTCTTCTTCGAATAAATTCTCCGCAATCCGCCGTACCCGAACCATCGTCTGCTCCTCCTCCCCTACCGGAATCACCATTACGCCTCCGACGGCCAACTGTTCACGCAGGGCTTCCGGGATGTAAGGTGCACCAGCGGTAACAATGATCCGATCAAACGGAGCATATTCGGGCAAACCTTTGTAGCCATCGCGGTAAAACAAGCGAATTTGGGGGTAACCCATACTGGGCAACAGTGTTTTGCGCGTTCGTACAAATCTTTTTGCCGTTCAATGCTATACACCCTAGCGCCTAGTTGAGCCAGAATACAAGCCTGATAGCCCGATCCCGTACCTACTTCCAGGGTTTTGTGGCGTTTTTCCACTTCCAATAATTCGGTCATGTACGCCACTGTGTAAGGCTGTGAGATGGTCTGTTCGTTGCCAATCGGAAAAGCCTTGTCCTGATAGGCGTGGTCTTCAAAAGCTTTGTCCAAAAAAAAATGCCGTGGCAGGGTGCCAACGGCCTCCAGCACCTTTTCATCCCTGATGCCCCGTTTGCGTAGGCCTTCCACCAAGCGGCGGCGCATGCCTTTGTGTCGATACGTATCTTCCATAACTAATCCTTCAACATCGGGATATGGGGTATTCCATCTTCCAAATAGCCCTCACCACATTGTACAAAACCTAAAGATTCATAAAATTTTTTCAAATACTCCTGCGCGCCGATCTTGATGGGCTGTTGGCCAAATTTTTCGTAAAGCTGGGCAATGCTGTATTCCATCAAGGCTCGCCCCCAACCTCCGCCCCGCGAAGCAGCAGAGGTAACCACCCGACCAATCGAAGCATACTCAGGGTAGGCCATACCTCTGTCCAACAACCGGGTGTAGGCGTGTAATTTGCCTGCGGCGTCATACCCAAAACAGTGGTAGGCTTCCTGGTCTTTTCCATCGGCATCCAAAAAAGCACAGTTTTGCTCCACTACAAAAATCTCCTGACGCAAAACCATACTATCGTACAGTTCTTTCAGGGTCAATTTATCAAAAAATACACAGGTAAAAGTCAGTTTCATAAAATGATGGCTGCAATTTTTGGTCCAAAAATCAAAATCCCCACTCCAATCGCGGCAAAAGCAGTGATCAATACTGCTCCGGCGGCGACATCCTTGGTTTTGCCCGCAAGCTCGTGGTAATCGGGCGAAACCAGATCGGTCAAAAACTCCAGCGCCGTATTGAATCCTTCGGCGGCCAGCACACTGCCAATCGTCAAGGCAAGAATGGCCCACTCCAAAGCGGACACGTTCAGGTACAAACCTGCCCCTATTACCCCCGCCGCGGCCAGCAAATGGAAGCGGGCATTGGCCTGCGTTTTCATCAACAGGGCAATCCCATGAAAGGCATACCTGAAACTAGCGACGTTTTTTTTTAGCATAACTGATAAATTATTTTGTTTCTGTCCCTCCATACTTAATTTTCTTTGGAATACTGTCGGCTTATTCCTATTTTCCCGCTCGTAAAGTACAAGCACTAGTTTGAAAATTTTCATTCATGAAAACCCACAAGATTTGCATGTTGGGTACCGGGCTAATCGGTACTTTTTATACCATGACTTTGCACAACCTGCGCGGACGAGACCGGGTGCACGCCATTTACTCCCGCAGCCAGGAACGCGCCGACAAGTTCGCGAAAGAATGGGGAATTCCCAACACTTACACCGATCTTGACGCCGCGATTCGTGATCCTGAGGTCGATGTAGTCGTAATTGGCCTTCCCAACAACCAACATTTGGAGGCGGTTCGACTTTGTGCGGCGGCAGGAAAGGCCATTTTGTGTACCAAACCGCTGGGGCGTACCGCCGCCGAGGCCAAAGAAATGCTGGAGATCGTCGAGAAAGCGGGCATCTTTCATGGATACCTCGAAGACCTGGCGTATACCCCCAAAACCTTAAAATCACTGGCATCGGTAAAAAATGGTGCACTGGGCCGCATCCTTTGGGCGCGTTCCCGCGAAGCCCACCCTGGCCCACACAGCGATTGGTTTTGGAACAAAGAGATGGCCGGAGGCGGTGCCATTGTTGATTTGGGCTGCCATTGCATCGAAATTGCCCGCAATTTTATTGGCAAAGAGGTGCGGCCCCTGGAAGTCATGTGTTGGGCAGCCACCCAGGTCAAACCCATCGATGCCGAAGACAGTGCGATTGGTTTGGTCAAATACGCCAATGGCGCCATCGGGCAGTTTGAAGTGAGCTGGAATTATCGCGGCGGAATGGACCTGCGCGACGAAGTAGCTGGCACGGAAGGTAACATCCGCCTGGATCATTTCTTACGCACGGGTTTTGAATTGTTTACCAGCGTAGGACTAGGCGGTTACGTCGCCGAAAAAGCCGAGAGTGAAACGGGATGGCTTTTCCCCGTAGGGGATGAAGTACACGAGTTGGGCTATCCCAATATGTTTGTCGACATGTTTAACGCCATGGAAAATGGTAGCGCTCCGATGGAGTCCTTTTACGATGGTTACGTGGTGAACGCCATCATCGATGCGTGTTATAAATCGGCCAAGACCAAACAATGGGAACCCGTGCAACTCGAGGTCTGGCGGGGCTCCAACGACATCGATGAAAACCAGGTATTCGAATCCTACGATGAGGAGCACTACCTCATCAAAACCGAAATTTTGCCGGATGAACGCAAAAAAATCATCCTCAAGCACAAAACAAGCGGAGAACTCAGTCAAAAAGTAATTGATAAAGCAGAATAACCAGTTTCAAGTCAATAGACTTGTTGTTTGATGAACGATTACTGGTTATTGAAAAAAATGCACCATGTTGGCAATTGGAATGGATCTGGGCGGTACTGCGGTAAAAGCAGTCGTCATTGACCACTACGGAAATGTGCTAAAGACGATGTCCAAACCCCTTGGACAACACGCGACCTCCATCGATGAATGGAATTGGAAAGGCGTTGTAAAATCAGTTGCGGCAGACCTGATGGAAGAATTCAAAGGGCGCATCACCGCCATGGGGATGTCGGCCCCGGGCATTTGTAACGAAGAAAATACGGCCATTTATTCCATGCCCGGACGCTTTTACGGGCTGGAAAAATTCATCTGGTCGGATTACCTCGACCACGAGACCTGGATCCTCAACGATGCCCATAGCGCCCTGATGGCCGAAGCCCAGTTTGGCGCGGCCAAAGGCTACAAACACGCCATCCTGCTCACCCTGGGTACCGGAGTTGGCGGCGGCATCATCATCGACGGAAAATTGTTGCAAGGCCGCAACATGATGGCCGGGCACCTCGGACACATTACGGTAGATGCCGACAATCCCGAACTGGACATCTTCAAAATTCCGGGCAGCATCGAAGACCATATCGGCAATGCCACCATCGAAAAACGCACCTACAACCGCTACCAAGCAACCCATGAACTGGAGGCCGCCTATCGCGCTGGCGATCCGGTGGCTACCTACGTCTGGCTGAGTTCGGTGCGCAAGTTGTCCATCGCCATGTGCTCTTTGATCAATGCGCTTTCGCCAGAGGTGTTTGTCCTCGGCGGCGGCATCGCCCAGGCGGGTGACTCCCTGATGAAGCCTTTGGCTGCGTTTATGGAAATTCACGAATGGCGCCCGCGTGGTGAAGGAGTTCCTGTATTGTTAGCCCACCACGGGGAACACGCGGGGCGATTGGGGCAGCGGCGTTTGCGATTCGGCAGAGCACGAAATAGGGTTTTAGAGTTTTATGTTTTAAGTTGCACGCAATCTTTCCGACATGTGCAGAATTGTGTGCAACTTAAAACTTAAAGCATAAAACCCTAAAACCTCCCCGCCAGCACACAAGTCAGTTTCTGCAAGGATTTATTCCCTTTCGGTTCAAACAATTCGATCCAAACAACATACACCCCAACTCGCGCCTTCAATAGTTCATCCGTAGTGCCATCCCATTTGAGGATACCTTCGGCGGCCAAAGCTTCGTTTCGGGCCAGGCGTTTTACCTGCCGTCCGTTGACGTCAAAAACGATGATGTTCGCCAGATACCCGGGGGCATTCGTTTGGTAGGGCAAAAGCAACACATCCTGAAAGCCGTCCCCATCGGGCGAAAATTTGGCTTCGTCGATGCGGAAAACCGCTTCGCCCTCCGGCGCTCCAGGTCTGAAAATTTGCGAATTGGTGTAGCCCGGTGTGGCCGAACCCGCGGTGGTCGCTGCCGAATGCCAGTTGCCCACTGCGTTGGTGGGCAATTCAAAACTCAATCGTTCCAAAGAGACCCCTTCCTCGTCATCCAACAAGGGGCTGTGCAAGTCCTTGCTGTAGTTGAAGGAATCCAGGGAAATGCCATTGTACGCCACGGTGATGTTCCCTTCACTGTCTTCCAGAGTAGGCAAGGTGTTTCTGAGCAAAGCAGCAGGATCCTTGATCAGGTAACGCTGCTGCACATCGGTGGTCGATTCGGCAATGGCCACGTAGCGACCAGGAGCAAGCAAGTAGTCACTATTGACCACGCTCTGAATACTGCCGGTTGTTTTTTGCCGATTGATCAGAACAAGGCCCCGCAGGTTGATCAACTTCAGCGATTTGTTGTACAATTCCACAAAATCAGAACCACCCGATTGAGGGTTGAACAATACCTCGTTGACAATCAAATCCCCACTGATGGCGGGCTCGGGTAAGCCAGTCAAAATTTGTTGACTACTGGTTTGGGCATTGCCCAAACAATCGCGTATCCCTGCGGCCAGGGTTAGAGTATAGGCCTTTGCATTTTGCAGCGGGGTTGCCAAAGTCAAGGTCACGGAAGTTTTATTGGGTTGTATAACCACATCCAAAACGGCAATACCATCCGTAATCGCGTAATACCGCAAGTCTTCAGCCGTGGTTTGGTCCAGGGGTTCATCAAAAGTTAGCAAGAGTTCCTGCGCATTGCGGGAAACGGCGGTGAACAGCCGGGGGCCACTGCGGTCGGTGATTTGGTTGTTGATGGAATTGAGTCGCCCGGGGGTGCCCCCAGTAGGATCAACACTCGCACGCCAATTACCCGGGCAATCAGCGGTGGCATTGGCATTGATGAGTTCCAGCGCCCAACCGCCTTGGGCTTTGTCTTCGTCACGGTACCAATCATCGGTGTAATTGACCACACACAAGATCAAGCCTTCAGTAGTGCGGAGACTCAAATCGTCGCCAGCGTTGGTCAATGCAGGAAAACTGGAAAGACCGATTGTAGCACCAAAAGCCCGAAAACCCGCCGCATTTTCTGTCGCACACAATATATAATAGGTGTTGGGTAAAAAAAGTCCGCTGCCCAGTCCCACTGGCGTACCTCCGTTGGAAATTTGCAAGGTTTCCAAGGCAATGACTTTGTCACTTTTGTTCCACAATTCCAGGTACTCTACGGCGGGTATTTTACCCAATGAGGGAGTAGGATCGGCCATGATTTCGCTGATCAGGATATCCCCTTCAGCAGCTTTGCTGGTTTCGATATAGGTAAATTTGCTGCGTTGCAATCCGGCCACATTGCCAAAAACATCGCGTATTCCGGTTACCGAGCAGGTGTATTCAGCTAAATTCTGTAAGTTATTGCTGAGATTTAACCGTACGTTACTGGAGTTATTGGCCTCCGGCAGCGCCGAAAGAATGGTCCCAACGGAAGGACTAAGGTCATAAACTTCCGTCTTCCTGGCCGTTACTGCATCGAGTGGCTCGTTGAACCGCAACAGGATACTTTGTGCCGAAATGGCTTCCAGCCCCAATAATGCAGGTGGGGTACGATCCAAGGACAGCGGATTGATCAACACATCATCCAGCGAAAAAGACTTGTTACGCGTGGCCGTGTACCGACATACCCATCCAAAATGAGTTCCTCCAAAATAAGTCCGATCGATCGCAGTACCTTCGTTTACAAAGCTGCGACCACCTCCATAATCCGCTTCCAGGGTCCACAAACCACTGCTATCCCGACTTACCCTGACCCGTACATTTACAGTAGGCGTACCAACCCCACCCGAGCGGCCATTCAAAAAAGCCAGCACTTTGTCACCATCCTGGCGGAACAATTGCAGGGCATCTACATCTTGATTGACCCCGCCGATCTGTACAAAATACCCATTGAGCGGCATACTTAAATCTGCCTGGCTGGCGGTCAAATACACTTTGGCCAAATTGGTTGGAGAAGGTGAAAAATCCAATTTTATCAAAAACTCCCAGGAGGTTGTTGTATCTCGTCCCGTTGGCGCTGGCAAGGCCAGGTAAGCTTGATTGCTGGACCCGGGTGTGTTGTCCATCAGTTGTAAAGCGCCATTGACTACGGCAAATTTACTACTGTCCCCACGCCAACCCTGGAAGTTGCCTGCAGAGAAGTCTACCTGCAGTTGCGCGTATAATAAATGAGCCCAACAGCACAGAATCGGAAAAATTATTGCGGTTTTCATGTATTCAAAGGTAGCATTAAAGATACAATGCACTTATATTTGCCCACTGATAACAAATCACAGCGTTTGCGTGGAACGGAACCAAACTACAAAAATCGCAAGATTTCGAAAGTTAATTCTTTTCCCACGTTATATATGAGTGCTTAGCCGCCCTAGCCTGCACAATTTTTCCTCATTTTTTAAATGTTTTTGAACATGAGAGTAGCAGTAGTCGGTGTAACCGGAATGGTTGGTAATGTAATGATCAAAGTGTTGGAAGAGCATCAATTTCCAATCACGGAGTTCATTCCGGTTGCCTCGGAGCGGTCTGTAGGCAAGGAAGTTGTTTACAACGGCAGCAAATACGCAATCATTGGGATGGAAGCGGCAATAGCTGCTCGTCCGGATGTCGCCATTTTTTCAGCTGGTGGAGGAACCTCATTGGAGTGGGCACCTAAGTTTGCTGAAGTAGGCACAACGGTGATCGACAATTCCTCGGCTTGGCGGATGGATCCATCAAAAAAACTGATTGTTCCAGAGATCAATGCGAACACGCTGACGGCCGATGACAAGATCATTGCTAACCCCAATTGCTCGACCATCCAAATGGTATTGGCACTGGCCCCCTTGCACCAAAAGTACGGCATCAAACGTATCGTTGTCTCAACTTACCAGTCCATTACCGGAACCGGGATGAAAGCAGTTAAGCAATACCAAATGGAGCGCAAAGGGTTCGAGGCAGATGAAATGGCTTATGCTTACCCAATTTTTGAAAACTGTATTCCCCATTGTGATTCCTTTCTGGAAAACGATTACACCAAAGAAGAAATGAAATTGGTGAACGAAACCCGTAAAATTCTGGGCGACCAAAGCATTGCCATCACGTCAACAACGGTACGTGTGCCGGTTTTGGGTGGCCATAGTGAGTCGGTGAATATCGAATTCAATCAGCCGTTTGAAGTTGCCGATGTCAAAAAACTGCTGAGTGAAACCCCGGGAATCGTGGTACAGGACAATCCGGCAAAAAATGAATACCCGATGCCCATGTTGGCCAAAGACCATGATGAGGTTTTTGTAGGCCGCATTCGCCGTGACGAATCCATTGCCAATGGCCTGAACATGTGGATTGTAGCCGATAACCTGCGCAAAGGTGCAGCAACCAACGCCGTACAAATTGCCAAATACCTGGCCGCCCATCATTTGATTGGGCAAACGGCGGTACCAGCGTAAATGAATTTTGGAAAAGGCATTTCCCAACGGCCCTCGACCGCTCGACTTCGCTCGGCGACCAGCTCGACCGTTCGGGAAATGCCTTTTCCAAAATCGAATTAGGTAAATACTGAAAAAAATTGCTATTTTTGATTAAATAAACGGAAACAGCAAACCGTTTTCTACGAACAATGTACATCATGAATATTCTAACAAAAGTTAGAATACATTGATAATCAGCAAATTTGTCACCAGTTTATGAAGACCAAGCTCGTACTTTGGGGTACTAACGCACAGAATGAACGATTGTTAATCGCCCTTGAATTGATGCCGGAGGAAAATAAAGTTAAAGCTTTTACTTTCCCCGAACAAATTGCTACCGAAGAGTTCAGCCAGCTGATGCTCAAGGAATGGAGGGACGGCAATGCAGTAGAATTTCCGGAAGGCTTCTCTGTCGAAGAGAGAGAACTGACCCTCAGCGGGAGCATCCTGCCTGATGGAGTCAAAGCCGAACGTGAAGACATCGTGCAACGTGCTCAGACCGAATGGCATTTCATTGTGCTTTCTTCCCGACTGTACCATACTTACCATTCAGAACTCAACGAATATAAAGACCGCATTGAAAAAGCACTGCGCTTTGAATCTGGGTTGTGGGATGAACTGAAGGGCTTCTGGGACAAAGTACAAGTACAAGTTCGCGACCGCAATCTTTTCCGCGAACACGCTGATGCATTGCGCGACCGCACCAATGAGCTGTTTACCTCGCTCAAAGAACTACGGGGCAAATTAGACGAAGAATTTGAGCGTCTTTCCAAAGATAACTTCGACCGCTTCACCCAGATGTTGGCCGATGTGGAAAAAAAAGTAACCGATGGTTTGCGTCTGCAACCCCTCTTTGACGACCTCAAAGAGATGCAACGCAAATTCAGGGAGGCAAAACTGACCAAAGATCACCGCACCAAAATTTGGGATCGTTTGGATCTTGCCTTCAAAGTAATCAAAGAAAAGCGGTTTGGAACCAGCTCAAACACGACCACTCCTGGTGGCGCTACCGCAGCCGGAGATGACCGCTCACCGGGGGAACGCCTCAATCGTCGTTACGAAGGCCTGATGTCGGCCATCGACAAGATGGAAAAATCCATCAAACGAGATGAAGACGATCTGGATTTCCAAAAACGCAAAGTAGCCAATACCGATGGCCAGTTGGAAGCACAAATCCGCCAGGCCAAAATATTGATGATCGAGGAACGTATTCGCTCCAAACGTGAAAAGTTGGGCGAAATGCTCCAGACCCGCGAAGAACTCGACCGTCGGGTAGAAACCCAAAAAGAACGCGACGCCAAAAAAGCCGAGCAGGATAAAATCCACGAAGCCAAAAGAGCTGCTGAAGAAAAGATCAAATCGGAAATCAAAGCCGCAGCAGATGCGCGCAAAGAGGACGAGGACAAATTGGCCAAAGCAGCTGAACAGTTGAAAGTGGAAAAAGGAATCCCCCCTGTTGGGAAGCCCGAAGAAGCGCCGTCGACGCCACCCGCTGAAGATTCTTTATTTGAGGCTGTAATAACTACGGTAGGTGATTCAGTTACCGATGTCGTAGACACGCTCAAAGCCGTCGGAGAGGTGGTTGGTGACAAAATCGGAGATTTGGTAGATGACCTCAAAGAGGCCTGGGAAAATTCAGCCATCACTGAGGAGCCCGAAGCAGCAAAAGAGGAAACAGTGGAAGACAAGGTTGCAGAAGAAGCCGCCGTGGAAAATAAAGTTGGCGTAGAGGTGGAAGCAGTAATGGAAGAAGAAGTGGTAGCGGAAGCAGAACCTTCCACTCCAGCAGATGAACCTGAAGCTGAAAACTCTACCACTGAAGACGAGGATGCTGAGAAAAAAGATCCAATCGAATAATAAAATCTTTTACACTGTATTGACAAAAAAAGAGCTTCATGGCCTCTCGTAGGCACATGAAGCTCTTTTTTTTTATCTTTTTTTGACCGTTTACCACCTCAAAACCCCCTTTCACCAAAAAAAAAAATTCTTTTTTCTTCTCCAAAAAAATTATTATTCTCACAATTTAGCGTCAAAAACTTAATATTCACAGGTATTTTTCAAGCTAAATACCGTAAAGTTTTTTTCACAATGCCAAAAAAATGTCCTTGTGCACTGAAAAGAACTGTCGCATATTTGTATTGTGATCAGGAGATAACGAGATGTGAAGCGAGTGATTACAAAGCTGATTAGACGGATCGGCACACAAAATTGAATATGTTCATGGGATTATAATTTGTCAGTGGTCAGTCGTCCCGAAAGCAATTTCGGGACGATGGACACCTTTTAAACTGACAGGGTCCCTGCTCAAAAATAAAAAGGGCATCTCGCAATTGAAATGCCCCTCAAGTAGTAACTAGGTCATGCTCATGGAATTATTGCAAAAAGATATTTTCGTGAGATTACAATTTGTTGTTGGGGTTTAAGAATTAGCACGTATTGCGAGGCCAAGTTACAAGGAATATTTCTCCTGTGCAACATCAGAGACATATTTCTATCAACGGACTCAAGAGATTTTTTTTTGGATATGTTCATGGGATTATATGTAAGGGTCGCGCTTAAAGTGCGACTTTTTTTTTGCCCCTACTTTATCCGCGTTTTACACTTCTTTTATATAGACTCCTTCCCTTTAATTTGGTCACAAAAAATTTTGTCAAAAGAACAATTCCTGAGCAACTCGATAGGTGTTTGCATGGGCTTCCACAATTAAGGCTAAGCTTTCTGAATATCCACCTCCCATACTTACTGCTACTGGTAAGTGATTTTCTTTGCAGGTTTTCAGCACAAACCAATCGCGCTCTCGGCATCCGGCAGGGCTCAAACTCAAACGTCCCAGTTTATCACTTGCCAATACATCTACACCAGACAGGTAAAAAACCAATTCGGGTTGGACAGTTTCGAGCAGTTCGGGCAAGGTTTTTTTCAAAATGCGCAAATAAGTTCGGTCATCGGTTTTATCGGGTAACCCAATGTCCAAATCCGATACTTCCTTGCGCAAGGGGAAATTTTTCGCCCCGTGCATGCTAAATGTGAATACCCTGGGGTCGTTTCTGAAAATATGGGCAGTTCCATTGCCCTGGTGCACGTCCAAATCAATGACCAGTATTTTTTTGAGCAATTGGTGGTGCAATAGATAATTGGCGGCCACCGCGATATCATTGGTGCAACAAAATCCTTCGCCCCGAAAAGCATAGGCGTGGTGGGTTCCTCCAGCCACGTTCATGGCCACGCCATATTGCTGGGCATAAAATGCACATTGCAGGGTTCCGTTGGCAATGGTGCGGCTGCGCTCCACCAATTGTGTCGTGAGCGGGAACCCAATCGCCCGGATTTCGCGTTCAGTCAATTGCTGGTCGCGCAGGCGTTGCCAATACTCGAGGGTATGGGTCAGCAAGATGCTGGCTTCATCTAATGGTCCAGGGTTGAAAAAATTTTCCGCGCTTACCGTCCCTTCATACAGGAGTTGTTCCGGGATCAATTCGTACTTGATCATCGGGAAACGATGCCCCTCTGGCAGTTTATACTTGTAAATTGGATCGTAAGCGATTTTTAGCATAAAAGTTTTTCTATTTTTGCGGCTTCTAATCCACGAATCCATGATTTCAATCATGGGCTGTAGCCGTGGGACACAAAAATATAACACATCATGCATTTAAGTGAACAGGAAATCATCAGAAGGGAACACCTGGAGGAATTGCGCAAACTGGGCATCGACCCCTACCCTGCCGAAGCATTTGCAGTCAATGCCTTAGCAGCAGATATCAAGGCGCAATTCAACGACGATGCACCAGAGCAGTTCCAAACGGTGGCATTGGCCGGCCGAATGATGGTGGTACGGGAAAAAGGTAAAGTCACTTTTGCAGAATTGCAAGACAGCAGTGGACGCATCCAGCTGTACATCTCACGCAGTGACATTGCCGATGGGGAAAATTTTGACCTGTATGATGTGGTGTTGAAACGCCTGCTCGATTTTGGCGATTATATTGGGGTAAAAGGGTTTGTATTCCGCACCCGCATGGGCGAAATCACCCTGCACGTCAAAGCATTGACTTTGCTCAGCAAATCCCTGCGGCCACTGCCGATGGTAAAAACCCGGGTGATTGAAGCAACCGGAGAAACGGAGGTTTACGACGCCTTCACCGACCCCGAGCAACGGCACCGCATGCGCTACGTTGACCTGACGGTTAATCCACAGTTCAAAGCAGCCTTCATTACCCGCAGCCGGATCATCAGCGCCATGCGTCGTTTTTTTGACGACAAAGGTTGGCTGGAAGTAGAAACGCCCATTTTGCAGCCCATCCACGGCGGCGCGGCGGCGCGGCCTTTCCAAACCCACCACAATACGCTGGACATGCCGCTGTACATGCGCATCGCCAACGAATTGTACCTCAAGCGCCTGATTGCCGGTGGTTTTGACGGGGTGTATGAAATTGGCAAAATGTTCCGCAATGAGGGCATGGACCGTACCCACAACCCTGAGTTCACTGCCATGGAAATCTACGTGGCGTACAAAGATTATTACTGGATGATGGAAATGGTGGAGCAATGCCTGGAACACATCGCCCGCGCCATCAACGACAACAATCCGCTGATCAAATTTGACCAACACGAGATCAACTACGCCGGGCCATACCGTCGCCTGACCATGTACGATTCGATCAAGGAATACACGGGCACTGATATTTCGGAGATGGACGAAGCGCAATTGCGCGATTTGTGCAAACAACTGCACATCGACATCGACAACTCCATGGGGCGCGGCAAATTGATCGATGAAATTTTCGGGGCCAAAGTAGAAAAGAACCTGATTCAGCCTACTTACATCATCGACTATCCGGTGGAAATGAGCCCTTTGGCTAAAAAACACCGCAGCAAAGCGGGCTTGGTAGAGCGTTTTGAGTTGTTTGTCAACGGCAAAGAAATTGCCAACGCTTATTCCGAGTTGAACGACCCAATTGACCAGCGCGAGCGACTCGAAGACCAGCTCACCCTAGCCGCGCGTGGTGACCACGAAGCCATGGCTATGGATGAGGACTTTTTGCGGGCACTGGAGTACGGCATGCCGCCAACTTCGGGTTTGGGGATCGGCATCGACCGTTTGACCATGTTTATGACCAATAACCATACGATTCAGGAGGTGTTGTTCTTTCCGCAGATGCGGCCAGAGCACTAGAACCTGATTCAAGCCTTAAAAAGATGAGGAGCTGCCAGGCAGCTGCTCATTTTTTTTGCCCTTCCCGGAACAAATTATTAATTTTAGACACTTCTTTCCTACCAAAACCTAATAACCTTTACCCATGTCCCTGCATGACCCAAAATACCTGGATCAGGAAACTTACAACCAGATTTTTGCCAAACACGAAACCTATAGGATCTTCAAACCCTTGATCCAGGATCGCAATACCCTCCGCTTTCACCTCAAAGAAGACGATTACCAATTGCGTGAAGGGCTAGACGGAGAAGAACTCGACTTGTTTTTTGATGGAGAAATGCGCGATGGTTTCGTGTCTATTTTCCGCGATCGCCCCGAAGGCAAGGTTTTTGCCAAATCCATTCCCTGGGAAGGTTGGGATAACCTGCGACCAGTAATCAGTGAATTTCCTAAAGCGCAGATTGTTGGGGTGGACCGTATGGGACAGGTCATGCGTGTGGGAGGAGGTGAAGCAGTAGTGGAGCAAGCTGTTGGTGAAATGGTTTTTGATACCACAGTCATTGATGGTTACGTCTACTTGATTGGTACAGGGAAAATATGGCGCAGAGATGCCGTAGATACTTACTCTGATAGCTGAATTAGGTGGCAAACAACCCCGGGTTTTCCGGCGTATTTCAGGGTATTGCGGCCAATGATTTTTATGTAGCGGATGAACAAGGTGATTTATTCCATTTTGACGGCCAACAGTTAACCCCTACCAGCTTTCAACACAGGAAATTACTGAAAGAAAAAGTTGTACACCACAGCCCCACCATTTACGAAAACCAGCCTGAACCCGAACAAATCACCTGTATCGCTCATTTTGCTCCAAATGAACTCTATCTGGGTACCAGTACTGGCCGGATTTTGGCGCAAACGCCAGCTAGCTGGATAGAGCTCAAACGCAGTCAGCCCGAGCAAATGACTTACCCGATCCGCAGCATAGTCAAGTGTCAGGAGCGGATTTTTGTGGCAACCGGTTTTTGGGGGCGCTACAACATCCTGAACCGATGGCAACAAAAAACATTTATGGGAAATCAAAGGCAATGAAATTCAACTGGCGGATGTACCCGAAGAGGTACACGATTTTGCGGAAACCCTGGATGCAAAAGACGGCGTGCTGCTGGTAGCGGGCAGCCGCGGTGCCCTGCTTTGGGATGGTGTCCAATGGGAAGTGGTGATTGACGCACAGGCTTATCACATTTTATCTGCCGAACAGCTCGAGGTCATCGAAGCAGACCAGGCCGCCAAAGCCAGTGAAGAGCTTAGTTATGAACAAGTGCTCGAAAATATCAGCAACAAAACCGGGGTATTGGTAGCTGAAATGAGCAACAAGCTGGAGGAATTAAAAGACTCGCCCAAATACTGGATGAGCGGCCTGCCCCCACTCATTACTCGAGAAGGCTGGCACGCGGAGGGGTTTGAGATTTTATCCGCCAAGGAGGTACAAGTCATCCAAGGTGATTTGAGTTGCGGCAAATGCCTGGAGTTTTACGGTCCACTTACCCTGGTCTTTGGCAACGTCAGCGCCCAAAACCTCATCATTGAAGGAGAGGTGTTGATCCAGGGCAATCTACAGGTGGAAAACGTCATTTATGCTTATTCGGAAAGTATGGGCAAATTGTGGGTAGGTGGCGATTTACAGGCGCGAACCTGGTTGAGCCTGGGGCAACAACTGGAAGTGCGTGGAGCAGTTTCCGTTGAGCATTTTTGCACGCAACAGAGTTTTGGTTATCAAATGGAGCAATTCCCAGAAGACCAGGATTTTATTACTGATCTGGACGAGCATTTGGCACCAGAATTGTTCAGGGACAAGGCGTTGGATTTTGAGGAATTGTTAATGCGGATTGAGAAGAATGAGGCAATTCTGCGCAGCTAATTGCTTAAAAAACTATTGTGCTTGGGCCTGGGTTTTTCCCACCGCCGCTTTCCTTTCCAAAATCCGGTGAAATTTCAACAAATGCTGCGCATCCTTTTCATTGTATACACAAAGGATCAAGGTATTTTTGTTGCGCCCATCGTAAGGAAAAAGTAATTTAATCGGATTGTGGATATAGCCATTGTCTTCAAACATCAAGAGTTGTTTGTTGCGCGAGGGGAGGCGAAAAAGTTTGAGTTCTTCCGCATCTTTGGGCAAGGGAACATCGCCATACCCTTCTTCTTTCAAAAACTGCCGCACCATATCGTAGCTCGCTTGCAAGCGAGCACCAGCAAAAATAGTTTGGTACTCGTATCCATCACAAGTACCGCCCATGTAATCCGAACCAGCCTCCGGAAACTCTTCCCGCAATGGCATAAGCTGTTTTGTTTATCGAAACGCTAAATTAATAGTTTAAAGTTGAAAAGTTGAAAAGTTGAAGAGAAATAAGTTTTAGGGTTCGGGGGTTCGTAAGTTCGGGGGTTCAATCGAGCATCTCGGCTCCGCTCGGCGACCGATAGTCCCCGAACTAACCCTCGAACCCTCGAACCCTCGAACCCTCGAACCCCCGAACCCTATTTCACCGTCCCCTCCACATAAATCCGTTCTGCCTGCGGAAACTCTTTAAAATACACTTTTACCATTTTGTAAAAATAGCCAGGTTTGCGCGAGCTGAATTCGATGCCGATATTGGCGGTAGAATCCGGCGGGATGGGCGTTTCACGCCAGTCTGGTGTCGTACAGCCACAAGCAGGGCGGATATTGGCAATGGTCACCGAATCATTGGAACAATTGCGAAAAGTGAAAGTGCAAAGTTCGGTTTTTCCACTCTCGACTTCCCCAAAATTAAACGTATCCAAACTCTCCCATTTGATGCAGTATTCAGCAGGGACAACAAAAGCCAAGCCACCAAATAACAAACTACAGAGGGCCAAAACACGCCATAAACTCCGGTTTTTTATGCTCATCTTCATTCCTTTTGCTTCTTTTTTGTCAAAACAACGCAAACGCTTTACAGTTTAGCATACTTTTTATAACTTAGCGTTGCTATTGAGACGATATTTTATTTTATACGGCTTTTCTACCTACCTATCTTAGTCATCCCATTTCCGAATTAACACTTGTCACTACCCATGAACAAGCATTCGCACCTTTTCGCCAAGCGCGAAAAACGGCAGGTCTGTTTATTCAGACCAACCCAACCCGTTGGACATCAAACACATTCACTCACCACCAAAATGAATGTGCCATGAATGTTCGATACAAAATCCACGTCATGAAGATTGTTCTGAGCATCGCCTTGCTCCTACTCGTAGGTCTGGGCTTGAGTTCATTTTTTGCTTTCAGCAAACTCAAACAAGCCAAAGTAGAGGCACTCGATCACAATTTGTACATTTTTGAACGCGGTCTGGAGGACGTTCGCACTTGTCTGGATGCAGAAGAATTAGAACTGGCTCAATTGCGCCTTCAGGAAACCACCCAACTGTGGAAAGAAAGCCAACAACTGGCCAAGCGCAATCCAACCGTACAACGTTCTTTTGAAGCAGTGCGCAAGAAGTATTGCAAAATCTGGAATGATCCCGAATGGAATTACCGCTACAGAGCCAGTGATTATCCTGCACTACAAAAAGAATTTGAAAAGATCTGTGAATAAATATCCCTGAACACCATGCGCTAAAGGGTGCATGCCAAATGTTTGATCGTCATGCTATCACTCAAACCGATTATACTGAGCACGATCTTGGGGTTGTAACCTTCGGAACCGTTTTGGCTCAAGTAGACCATTGCCAAATGTATGCTGGCATCCTCCGCAAAGCTGATAGCCTAAGCCAGGCTGGAAGTTACGTTGCCGCCATCAAAACTTACCGTGCCGCCCGCGTGGCCTGCCCGGTCAAAATTTATGAAACCGATTTGCGCATTGAGCGGATCGTTTACCGCCTCATCCAAATGCGGGAACAAGCCCTGCAAAGACGTGATGAATTGGTCCAGCAAATGGCGCTCCTGGAAAAAGACCTGCAACGCGCCCGCTACAACGAAGAAGCGGCTGAAAAAAAGGAGCGGATCATGCGCAAAATTGCCGAGCAAGACAAACAGGAGGGCTTGCAAGATCCAGGTGCGTCACCAGTATTGACCACCAGTTCAGGAGCAGCAACAGACCCCTGGGACTTGCTGCGAACCGGCCATTACCAGGAAGCCCTCACCCTGCTTGAAGCCGCTGCCTTTGCCAATCCGCAAGACAGCCTTAGTCTGATGCGTTTGGCACACGCCAACTTATTCAACGGACAAATTGAAACCGCAGAATCGATCTATCGGGTGTTGAAACCCCTACCCTATCGTTCTGGCAATTACAACTCTTTTGCGGAAGCTTATCTCAAGGATTTTAATGCCCTGGAAAATGCCGAAAGCACCCTGGGCAACGGGCAGGTCATTCCACTGCCTGTACGCGATGCGTATTTGCGAATCCGTACCGACCTGGAAAACTATGCGCAAGCCCTGGCTTTGGCTGCGGAGGAAAAAACCAAATCCAGCGTTATTGCCACCGAATTGGCTGCCGAGAAGACTGAAATTATGTCGCCGCCTTCAGTAGCCGTTGAAACAAACCTGCCTGGTCAGGACACTTCCGGCAAGAGCAAATCCAAACCAATGAAAATACGGCAATGGTGGAAGAAAAGGTTAATGCCAATCTCGAAGCCAGTACGGACAATAAAAGTGGGCTAAGAACCCGTGGGGCTTCTCATTCTCGTGAAAAGTTGGAAGAAGACCGGCCCTTGCCACCTGCCCCGGATTTTGTGCTCAAGTCTTTGATCAATACCGAAATTGAGAACAAAACCACGCGTGCGGTAAATAATCCCGGGCAACCCAGTGGGTACATCGTCTTTATTGGCGATTTCGACCTCAATGACTACTATGCCCAGCGCACCTTGAAACGGGTACGCGATCAGTACGGCATTGAGGAGGCGCGCATTCGTTATTTTGGCGAAGTATTGAAGTATCGAATTGTATTGGCCGAGTTCGCAACCAAAGAAGAAGCAGCCCAGTATACGCTCAATTTTGAGCAAAAATACCGGGAACGGGTGTGGATGGGCATGCTGTATTAGGATTTTGTTTTGTAAGTATTGTCAAAACTTTTATCTTCCCTTACAGAAAGAAGTATACGTGCTTGTCTAATTTTTGGGGCGAAGGCGAAAACAAAGGGCCGAGCGGATGTAGCAGGGCTGCGGGGGCATTTTCGGAACGAAATTGACTAAAAATGGCTGCTCAAACAAACATGAAACATCAGCTCGCGCTCCTACTCATGCTGCTCAGCAGCAGTATTGTCCTTTTTGCCCAAAACAAAACCATCGGCAAAGTCACCCATTTTGATCCGGCTTGTGCCAACATAATTGACGCACAGGCCAGTATCGAAATTTTAGCCGATGGTTTTGAATGGGCCGAAGGCCCCGTTTGGGTTAAAAATGGGGGCTTCCTCCTGTTTTCGGATGTACCCAAAAACACCATTCACCGCTGGAAACCCGGCGAAGGCTTAAGTGTATTCCTACAACCCAGTGGCTACACGGGCATTCTACCTTATGGCAACGAACCCGGTAGCAACGGCCTACTGATCAACTTGAAGGGAGAATTGGTAACCTGCGAACACGGCGATCGGCGCATCGCCGCCATGCCTTTTGGATTGGGGGGTAAAAAGACCTTGGCCGACAATTATCAGGGCATGCGCCTCAACAGCCCCAACGACATCACCCAACATCCCAACGGCGATTATTATTTTACCGACCCACCGTACGGCATGCCCCAAAAAGAAAAAGACCCTACGCGGGAAACTACCTGGTTTGGGGTTTACCACATCGATAAAACGGGAAAAGTAAATTTGGTAGACAAAACCCTGGATCGCCCCAATGGAACCGCCGTTTCTCCCGATGGAAAAACCCTTTACGTTTGCCAAAGCAGCGGATCCCAACCTTACATCACTGCTTACCCCATTGCAGCCAATGGTAAAACCGGCAAAGGCAAGGTCATTTTTGATGGCTCAAAATCCCTGAAAGATGGAAAATATGGCATCTTTGATGGCATGAAGGTCGACAAACAAGGCAATATTTTCGCCTCCGGGATGAATGGCGTGTTGATCCTTTCCCCCGAAGGTAAACCCCTGGGCCAAATCGAACTGGGCCAATTCACAGCCAATTGTGGTTGGGGGGATGATGGCAGCACCCTCTACATTACTTCCGACATGTACCTGTGCCGCGTCAAAACCAAAACCAGTGGCTGGTAGGGGAATTGCCGATTTTAATCGAAAAACTGAACCAGGGTTTTAAGAAACCCCGCTAATTGTAGAAAAACCCAATTTTATGAAGAGCCCAGCTTTTGTAATTTTTCTAGGCCTCATTTTGGGATGTATGCCGCTTTTTGCACAGGAGGCATACATCCTCAAATTACAACCCCAACCTGGGGCAGAATACCGTTTTCAAACGATGATAAAAACCCAGGTCAATAGTTCCAATGGCGAGTTGTCCATGTCTACCCAAATGGAA
Organism: Haliscomenobacter sp.; assembly: GCF_016718685.1. Lineage (GTDB taxonomy): Bacteria > Bacteroidota > Bacteroidia > Chitinophagales > Saprospiraceae > Haliscomenobacter. The sequence continues at coordinate 57,649 of NZ_JADKCX010000043.1, forward strand.
CATGCACTGTCCTCCCGGGTTAAAGCCGTCAGTGATGCTGCGATTACCCTGGTGGAGAAGATTGAAAACATCAAAGGAAATGCCAAGTCGATGGGGGTAGACATCAACTTTGATACCGATAAACCCACGGAGGGCAACCCCACCATGATGGGTCAACTCAGTCAGATAGTCGGCAAATCCGTTACCTCCCAAATCAAGCCCAATGGGGTATTCATCTCTGGAGAGCCACTTGGTGCAGGATTGATTGGAGGCTCAGACACGGGAGCCGATTTTCGGACCATCTCCGGCAATGCCCGTTTTCCCGTAGATGCCGTCAAAATTGGAGAATCCTGGACGGTCATTGATACCATCATCAATCAGGGCATGCTGACCGTTGCGACCACCGTCTGGACGTTCAAAGCCATCGAAGATGATCTGGCCGTGTTGGTTTCAAGCGGGCAAGGCACCATTGCGGGCAGTCCGTTGACTGCGCCAGAGGCCAAAATCAAAGGAACGTTGATCGCTGAGGGTTTCAGCAAAGTAGAATTAAAGACAGGCGTTTCACGAGAAGCGTCACACAAAATCAGGGCCCAAATGGAGATGGATTATCAGGGGAATAAGCAGAATATGACTTCGGAGACGGAGTCGGTGTCGAGGATGCTGAAGTAGGTTGGTGTGATAGAATTAGCTGCGTCCCCCTAAAAGTCTAAGCTTTCAAATTTTATGCCTCGCCTGATCAACGCTCAAATCACATCCAACATCTTGTAACCCGCCGCTTTATCGGCGGGATATGGTACTCTACCCACTATTCCATCTATCATCCTTCCAGAGGATAGCATCAGAAAATAGGATGCGCGCGCTGGAAGGATGATGAGCTGTGAGGAAGAGGTGTTCTGGAGCCCGCCGTTGAAACAGCGGGTTTCAAGATGATAGATGGATTTGTGGATATAAGACATCAGAATTGGGGCTGCATTCAATAGTTTTATTTACGCTACCCGTTCGAATCTGTTCAATTATGGGTTGAATTAAAGATGCAACGATTTTTTCCATATCTGCTTTGTGCATTACTTCTCCATATTTAAATTTAAAATTGCCCATATTTGTCTCAATTTCAAAAAATTTATAGTGGAAAGGAAATTTGAAATACAATCTCAAATCTTTGTCTTTCAATGGAAGGATTTAAGTTCCCCAAAGACCATAAAAATTAAACTATACTCGTAACCATGATTTTTGACTCATAGAAATTTGTGCTGCAATCGAGCGTAGGAATATCATTTTTTTTCTTTTGTCTCTAATTTTTTGACTTGACCACCTCAGGAATGAAGCTCAACTTTTTGACCAAGAATTAAAAAGACATTAATTACCTAATAACTTATCTTCAATCATTTGAAATATATGAATGAGATCATGCTCAATAATTTCTGCGACGCTCCTGTAATTTGCGGTTATTACTATTTCAGAGTTCTTACTATTAGTTCCCTCCTGAATAACTCAACAACTTATCACATCATCAGCATCCTCCACACTCCCCTTTCGCCGCCTTCACCGACAATTCCAAACTCCACAGCACCTGCTTCCCAACGTACTCCACAAAAAAATCCATCTCCCCCACATCTGCACGGTTCAGGGCTTGCAAGTAAGCAAGTTTATCTTTTGACTTAATGATGATCGGAGCATAGTCAAACAACTCGCCATTGGACAATCGGACTGAATTGGGATGTTTTTTATATTCTCCAACTAAAATTTGTCTTCTGGTTTGTTGTCCGTCCGGGGTTATGGCGTCTTTCCAATATGACCGAACAAAATGATTTGTTCAAGTCTGAAATGTCCGCCTTCCGAAATTGGTCGGTCGTCATCTTGCGCCCCATTCCTGCACCAAACGCAATGCTACATCATGCGCCTGCATTTCCTCGTACTCGCGCATGGTATGATTGCCCTTCGTATTGTCAAAAATCAGCAACAGCTCGGTTTCGCCATAGGTGAGGTATTCCCTTCAAGGTGATTAGAATTGTAGTTGAATTCTAATCTGAATTTTTATCAATTTTCGCTGAAATTCAGGATCAATGGGTTGCAAGGCTTGCAACTCTTCCGTTAATGCATTTATCTGCTGTAAAATGTTTTCCATAAATACATTTTAATCATGCCTCTAAGCTAATACAATTTTTTTTAAAATGATTTAATCACCACTTTAAGCAGTACAATTTAAGCAATAAAAGATCAGGGAACAAAGGACTTAATGCACCAACAAGTGCAAACACTCCACCAAACTATCCCGCCAATACGGAATCTCTAATCCAAACGCCGCTTTGAACTTGCTTTTGTCCAAAACACTATACGAGGGCCGGGCTGCGGGGGTGGGATATGCCGTACTGGGGATGGGCTCTACCCGGCAAGGAATGCCACTCAAATCAAAAATAGCCCGTGCAAAATCGTACCAGGAACATACCCCTTCGTTGCTGTAGTTAAAAATCCCCGCTTGCTCGCCCGATTGCTCGCTCAGCAAAATCTGCAGGCTCATCCTGGCAATATCACGGGCATAAGTGGGCGTACCAATTTGGTCGTTGACCACCCGCAAAGTGTCTCTTTCTTGCCCCAAGCGAAGCATGGTTTTGACAAAATTGTGCCCAAAAGAAGAATACACCCAGGAAGTTCGGAACACCAGCGCGCCGGGATGCGCAAGTACCCGCTTGTCACCCTCTAATTTGCTGTGGGCATAAATACTGCGGGGCATGCTTGGATCTGTTTCCAGCAAAGGTCGATTGATGCCGTTGTGGTACACGTAATCCGAAGAATAATGAATCAGCTGAACCCCTTTTTCCCAACAAGCCTCGGCCAAAATACCAGGGGCATGCGCATTGATTGCAAAAGCGAGCTCATTTTCTTGCTCGGCCTTGTCCACAGCGGTGTAAGCCACAATTGATGCAGGCATCAAAAGCAGTATCGGCAATCACGCGTTGTATCGCGCCCGCATTGGTCATATCCAGCGTGGAGCGATCCAGTGCAATGTACTGCAAGTCCGAAAATTCAGCTTGCAGCGCCTGAAGTTCACGTCCAATTTGGCCATTGGCCCCGGTGATGAGGATGGTCATATGTTGAGGTTCCCGAGGGTTCGAGGGTTCGAGGGTTCGAAGTTCGGGGTTGTTGGGGCGTCCCTTGCGGGCACCCCTTAAAATTTCCGATAAAATTTAGCACCCCGACTTTGTCGGGCTACATTTTTTATTTTTCTCCCGCAGATCGCGCTGATTTACGCAGATTTTTTTCAAAAAACGAACATTATCTGTGAAAATCTGTGGAATCCGTGGTGCAATCATCTTTATCAATTTCCGCCGTAGGCGAGCAGTTAACCTTCTACAATTTGCGTTGCTCACGAAATGGGCAACACCTGATCTTTTTCAAGAAAGATCGCCTGCGACAAATCGATTCCCAATCAATGTTCAATT
>NZ_JADKCX010000044.1 GCF_016718685.1 Haliscomenobacter sp.
GGATGATTTTACCGTCTTTCACTTTCCGCTGAAAAATGCCAGTGACAAGTAAGTGTTTATTGTTGGCGGGTGCGCCCATGAATTTTCCAGTATTGACCACTTTTGAAGAAAAACGGATGGAGACAAAATCACCCTCAGTGACAACTTTCTCCAGGATCATTTCAAAATCTGAAAACGCTGCCCGCATGTCCTGCATAAAACCAATGTACTGGTCTTTGCTGAATACATAGCCGTCGCCAGTGTAGGTGAAATCGCTGTCCAATAAAGCGTCCAGTTTTTGCCAGTCGCCTTCCAAAATCGACCTCGAAACGGCGATGGCAGTGGCTGTTGTCTCATTGGACAATTGGGTGGAGGGGTCGCTGAGGTTCAGAGTGGCCGTTTTTTGCCCGAAAGTTGTTGCTGTGCTTGCCATGAGTAATGCATTAATAATGAAAAATTTGAGTGTGCGCATTTGGTTGTTTTTTAACCATAGTAGTGGCACAAAAATCTTTTGAATACTTACCAAAACCAATATACTTACCAAAAGGGAAGCACTATCAATTTGGTAAGTATGCCTTTTCGGTATTTCTTTACAGCATGAAGACGTATAAAATGAACGGCGCAATTTATTACTGCCCGGTCGACCTGACCTTGAGTGTCGTCGGTGGGCGTTGGCAAGGATTGATCGTTTGGGCACTGCGAGGAGGCCCCAAACGCTTTAGTGAGCTCAAACGAGAACTTGTGGCGGTGAACGACAAGATGCTCTCCCAAACCCTAAAACTGTTGGCCGAACAAGGCATCGTGACTCGCACCGATTTTCAGTCCGTACCCCCCAAAGTTGAGTACACCTTAACCGAAAATGGTCGGCAGCTGTTGGTGATTTTTGAAAAAATGGAAGCTTGGGGAGCGCACTATTCGGAGGCATGATCAATGAAGAAATTGTAAAAAAACAGCCCCATGCGATCCAGTCAAGCCCTAAGAACCAGGAACCTACATCTGGGAATAGGCTCCTTCACCATTGCATCGTTGGACTGAGTTATGGCCTTTGGCCTGAAAAGGTTTTGCCCTTTTTGTTCGATTTTAAGGTTGAAAGTGTTGATTTGAATCATGTTTTTAGGGCAATGATGGGGCTTTATTTGGGCTTTGCAACATATTGGATCATTGGTATTTTTAAAGAAGAACATTGGCGTGGGGCCACGCTAAGCAGCATTGTTTTTATGGGCGGGTTGGCAATTGGCCGAATGGTAAGCATACTCATCGATGGAATTCCCTCGGTGGTATTTTTAATTGGTACGGTTGTGGAAATCCTGTTTATGTTGTGGGGAATCAACAACTTGAGAATCCGGTCAAAGTCAAAATAAATTCCATTTTCAACCCAACACGACCATCCATGATCCATTTGCCCAAGGGACAATTTTATGGCCAGACTACCGAAACTGTCTACCTGGACGGCATTACCACCGCTTATGGCATGCCTTATGCGCATCCGCAGGTGGCAAAAATGTTGTCGGAGTACATTTTGCCGGCGGTACTAAAATGACATGGATTATCACGAATTTTTCAGAAAAACATAAAGCGACACAGTTTTTCTGCACAAAGAACACCAAGAAAAGCACAAAGTGCACAAAGGCGAGACGTTGACAAGGTTTATCATAAAAATGAGCGGCAGTGAAACCAAAATTTGAGTGCATCGCTTTGTCAACATCCCACCTTTGTGCCCTTTGTGCTTTTCTTTGTGCCCTTTGTGCTCATTTATTATTTGTGCTGCTTATTCGGGATCGCTCACATCATCCACAAATTCCAAAATATCCCCCGGCTGGCAATTCAACGCCTTACAAATAGCTTCCAGGGTACTGAAACGTATCGCTTTAGCCTTACCCGTTTTTAAAATGGAGAGATTGGGGATGGTAATGTCTACTTTTTCCGCCAGTTCCTGAAGTTGCATTTTGCGGCGTGCCAACATCACATCCAAGTTGACAATGATCGGCATGGCTTATACGGTTAGTTCGTTTTCCTCTTTGAGTTCAACGCCCCGTTTGAAAATTTGGGCAACAATGTAAACAATGGCAGCAATCAACAAAAACTCGTCTCCAACGCCAAGGTCGCCCAATTGCTCTCCAGTGGTTTTTTCCAACCATTTCAAATAGGCCATCCCCATGATGTTGACGAGCCAGATGCCAAGTAACTCAAAGGCAATTTTTTCCAATCTTTTGGCTATATCCCTTGAAAATGGCGTTTGGAGCCTCAATTTCGACAACAATTGAATGACCAGATACCACACATGAGCCTTAAAGGCCGATAAAAAAACCAGCATCGACATGGCATTGACAAAATACTGGATATGGTATTGGCGGAGCTTGAGAAACAGTGGATTGACCTCATAGAGCTTTTCGCTGAATGCAGGGTTGATAACCCCGACGACCAACCCAACAGTCTGGGCCCCAGCTTGTATGGCATACCCAACGAAGGCCAACCAGGCCACAATTTTTAAAAAAGTGAGAATGTGTTCTGTCCTTATTTTCATCATTAGTATTTTTGATGAAGCAAATATCGGTAAATATTTATTGATAAACAATAAATTTTTAGCTAAAAAGGATAAAAATCGACTAATCCAAGTCTAACCCAGATCAAGACTGCAGGTCCTGAGGTTTCAGGCTAGAGACTGTAAGCATTATCGTATCTTCGGAGCTGCGTATTCAAACCAAAGTTACGATTACCAAAAAATGAAATACCTCCCGCTCATTCTGGCCTGTTGGTTATTTAGCCCAATTTATGGCCAAACAAAATTGCCAATCATTAAAGCAAGGTCTACAAACGTAGCCATCAATGATGGTGGGTTCTTGGATAAAAATGCCTGGGTGCTGTCTCCTGAGGCCAAACCGGATGTGTATACAGCCAATAGATCAACGAAACCTAAATGGGTTACTTTTTATACCGATATTGATTCAATCCGGGTAAAATTAAAACCTGGAACAAAATTTAACTTCATCATCTTGCTGAATGAGAAAGATACCTGTTATACCCAGATTGTGAGTTCAAAATCAGCGGGAGGTAGGATCAGACCAGGCGAAAACACGCATGATACCATCCCTTTCACCCTCACTCCACACAATGCCATCCAGGTAGAAGCGATCATCAACCACCGCGACACTTTAAACTTGCATTTTGACCTTGGTTCCCTGGACTTTCGTTTGACCAAAGTTGCCATTCTTGAAAAGACCAAGTTGCTATCCAATCAGCCTGATGCTTTAGTGGGTAAAACCCAGCCTGATTTTAACAAGCTGGCTAAAGTAACCAGCCTACAAATTGGAAATTTAGTTTGGGACAATCCAAACGTGCAGGCTGCCAACAATGCTGCGCATGAAATGGATGGAAGGTTTGGTTGGCGGGTGTTTGATGGCAAAGTTGTGGAGATCGATTATGATAAAAACCAGCTGATTGTGCACAACAAGTTTGTTGGGCGTAAAAAAGGCTACGAAAAATCAGCCATTAAATTCATTCAATCTTTATTCTGCATCGAGGCGACCATTCAAATAGACAACAAAAACTACTCAGGGGATTTTTTATTTGATACGGGTTCAAACCTGGCTATGATCCTGGACAGCACCTGGATGAGCGTGCAGAACTTTCCTGAAAACCTAAAAATTTTAAAGCGATCATCACTCAGCGATGGTGCAGGAAGAAAATATGAAACCACCATCGTTGTGGTGCCTTCCCTCAGTGTCAGTGGCTTTGTTTTGAATAACATTACGACGTCAAAGCTTGGATTTAAAAGCCCGGTTGGTTTCCAAATGAATTATTTTGGCAATGACCTCTTAAAACGTTTCAATGTGATCATCGATTTAAAAAATGACAACATTTATTTAAAACCGAATAAACTGATGTATTTGCCTTATAAAGATGCGTTATAGCTAGAAAGATAAAATTTTAGATGGGTCCAAACCATCCTTCAACCCAAACACAAATGAAAAAAGCACCGCTTCTATTTACCCTGGTTTACTCGGCCCTTTGCTTCGGCCAAACCTCAAATTTTTCACCTACTCAAGCCCAAGAAGACATCAAATACCTTCATCAACAGTTGAAAAAACACCATCCCAATTTATACGTTTATGCAAGCAAAGCACAATCAATACTTTGCCGAGTACTGCAGCTATTTTATGGGCATCCTCGTGAGTTTTTACTCGAAATTAAAACCAGATGGGGAAAACCGTAGCGTCACAGTTGCCGCGTTGCCCAAGGCGAAAATCCGGGAAATTCGCTCAGAACGCTACCCCAATCGCGTAACCGCACGAGGTTTGAATCAGCGACCCGGCAAAATGACGCCCAATAAAAGCCTACCATCCAGAAGTTGGCAGAAGGCAGGGATGAGGTTTTGGATTTTGTGCTGAATCTAATTCAAAAGTAAAAGCTGAAAGTTGAGGGCGGTAGTTACTAAAGTATACTTCAGCCTTTGTCTCACTCCGACTTCAATACCTCCACCGGATTCAACCGACCTGCTTTTAGGGTATGGTAGAGCACCGTCATCAAAACCACCCCTAAACCCGCCACCATACTGATGGCAAAGGATGCCCAACCCAGCTGAATTTTGAACTGAAAACTGGCCAGCCATTCCTCCATGACATACAAAACGGGATAAATCGCCAGCCCGAAGGCAATTAGAGAAAGCCAGAAAAATTGCTTATTCAACAAGATAAACAGGCTAAGTAACTGTGCACCCAATACTTTCCGAATACCAATCTCTTGGTGCGGTTGACTACATTCGTTCCCGCCAGGCCAAATACCCCCAAACAGGAGATCAAAATGGCGAAGACGGTGCTCAGGCCCATGATGCTCATCCAACGTTGATAAGACTGGTATTGCAGGCCCTTGTTCTCCAGAAAGATTGGGGGCCAAAGGTTTTGCCACTTTTTCCAGTTTTTTAATGCTGCCTGGAATGTCCTTCGGCGAAAGTTTGACGAGCAGGTATTGATACGATCCAAAGGTTTTGTCCATGGTCAAAAACATGGGTTCAATCGCTCTTTCCAGCGATAAGTAATGGTGGTCTTTTACGACTCCAATCACTTTTGAGCCGAGTCCTCTGGAAATGCCAGTTTAGGTGTTCATTCGCGGGTCGGTCCACTTCGGCTTTGACCAATGCTTCATTGACGATGACCTCGTCCTGGATAGCTGCCGAGGTCGATGTATTGAAATTTCGGCCTTCCGCACTTGAATTTCCAGGGGTCGGGATATAGTTGGGATCAACAATGTAGGCCGAGGCTTTTTTGGCTTCACCTTTATGCTGAAATCCCAGCTCAAAAGTGCCATACGTGAAGGGCATGGAGGCCCCCGCAATCGATTTTATAGCGGGATCATTGGCCAGCAAGGAGCGGAAATTGGCAACAAAACCCTCGTTCTTCGCATCCATCATCTCCAACTGAGTCGGAATAGACACAACCTGATGTTGGTTGTATCCCAGGTCTTTGGTGGTGATGAATTTCATTTGTTGGTACATGATCACCGAGCTCATGATCAGAAATGCCGAAAGGGCAAACTGGGGACCAACAAGGGCGCAAACCAGGTATGGACTTTGGTAATAAAGCCTCCTTTTAAGATATTGGCGGGTTTTAAGCCGGATAAAAACAGCGCCGGATAACTCCCCGCGGTCCCAACAAAACAACTGAGAAGACGGCAGGCCAAGAAACTGAATCCAATTGGTAGCAGAAGAGGCAAGTGTCTTTTTGAGGTAAAGGAATTGAACGCAGGTAAAACAACACCACAAAAAAACCAAACAAGAAAACGCCAACAACAAGACTCAATACAAACTGGATGACCAATTGTCTTCTGCCTGCTCCCGACACTTTACGGATGCCCACTTCGGTTTTGCGGGTAGCCGAACTGGTCAGCGCCAGCGAAATGTAGTTGATGCAGGCAATGATCAGAATGAGGATGGCAATCGCACCAAGAATCAGCGAGTACTGGGGGTCACTCGATTTTTCCCACTTGATTTTGGGGTTCAGGTGAAGGGTGGTAAGATTGCTAAGGTTCAGTTCGTCAAATTTGAATTTTTGGAATCTTCTCCCGGTCCTGAACTCCTGTGAGGCCTTCCCATATTTTCATTCAGGGCATTGAGTTTGTTTTGAAAGCACGGAGGTCAGTCTTGATTCAAGTTGGACAAAGGTTGGGAAAGCGTGATTGTCCCAGGTTGGCTGGTACCAGGCTAAAGATGTTAAAGGAACAAGTATGTCAAATGTCAAACTCGAATTGGCTCGTGGAGCCTCAAAAACGCCCACTATGGTATATGCACTTTCTCCATTCAGGTTGATGCTAACCGTTTTTCCAATGGGGTTCTCCGCTCCAAAGTATTTTTCCGCAACCTTTGGCGTGATAACAATGTCCGTTTTATTTTTGAAAAGTGCAGCAGGATTACCCGCCAATTGTTTGAAGCTAAACATGTTAAAAAAGCCACTATCTATAGCCGTAAATCGTTCAGAAAAAACTCTTTCCTCATATCGCAAGGAACCAGTGATCGGGCCAATGTACCTGCTCATGTGTTGAACTTCCGATAGTTCATCCAGCATGACCTCAAATTTAGCATTCTGGTTTACCGTCTCTGCAAAGGGTCTTTTCCCCATTTTGGAAGGCCATGAACTCAAGGCTTGTTGTTGATCAGGTAAAGTGTTTTCTTTGTTGACCTGAAAATTGATCAAAACTTTTTCATCCTGTAAAAGATAGATAAAAGGCAAAAAGGCTATGCCAATGCTTAGCCCAAAAGCATTGATCAGTGCATACAGTTTGCGTTTCGCGATATTCCGCCAGGCTACTTTATAATAATTTCCGATCATGGCAAGGTTGTTTTGAATGCCCATTCAGGCATGTATTCAACGTTTTGCAAAAAGTAAATTTCAGTCAGGTTAATTTGTTAACCCTGGTGAATGCCGAAATGCAAAAGCCCTAAATAACGCCCCAGTCAGCCACAACACAAAAAAACGGTGACCTGTTGCCAGGCCACCGCTCATCATTAAATCCTATTTTCAGCCTTGCGGCCATTCATTAAGCCAAATCATAACGACCCAGGTTCATCACCTTGTTCCATGCGGCCACGAAGTCGTGTACGAAGCGCGCTTGTGCGTCCTCACAGGCATACACTTCAGCGATGGCGCGGAGTTCGGAGTTCGAACCGAAGATGAGGTCAACCCGGGTGCCCGTCCATTTCACCTTACCCGTTGCACGATCCCGGCCTTCAAACACATTTTGAGCATCCGAAGTCGCACTCCAGGTGGTATCAAAATCGATCAAATTAGCGAAGAAGTCGTTGGTCAAGGCTCCAGGAGTACTGGTGAAGACACCATGCTTGGATTGATCAAAGTTGGTATCCAGTACCCGCATGCCACCTACCAGCACCGTCATTTCAGGAGCAGTCAGGGTCATCAGTTGCGCTTTGTCCACCAGCATTTCTTCAGCGGATATCGTGTAGCGGGAGGTCATGAAGTTGCGGAAGCCATCAGCAATGGGTTCGAGGACAGCAAATGATTCCACGTCGGTTTGTGCTTGCGAAGCATCGGTACGCCCTGGTGTGAAAGGTACGGTCACTGAATGACCAGCATTTTTAGCCGCTTGCTCAACGCCAGCACAGCCCGCCAGCACGATCAAGTCGGCCAGTGAAACCTGCTTGCCACCGGTTTGAATGCTGTTGAATTCGCTTTGGATGCTTTCCAGTGTGCTCAGTACTGTTGCCAGTTGAGCAGGGTTGTTGACGGCCCAGTACTTCTGAGGAGACAAACGAATGCGGGCACCATTGGCACCACCACGTTTGTCAGAACCACGGAACGTAGATGCTGAGGCCCAAGCGGTAGATACCAGTTGGGATACCGACAGGCCGGAAGCAAGAACATTGGCCTTCAGCGCAGCGATGTCCTGAGCGTCGATCAATTGATGCGCAACGGCGGGGACTGGGTCTTGCCAGATCAGCTCTTCAGTAGGTACTTCCGGGCCGAGGTAACGTACACGTGGCCCCATATCGCGGTGCGTCAGTTTGAACCAGGCGCGGGCGAACGCGTCGGCGAACTGATCGGGATTCTCGTGGAAACGTCTGGAAATCTTCTCGTACGCAGGATCCATCCGCAAGGCGAGGTCTGTGGTAAACATGATGGGCGTATGACGCTTGGAGGGGTCGTGTGCATCCGGTACACTATTGGCGCCCATGCCATGCTTCGGTATCCATTGATGTGCACCAGCCGGGCTCTTGGTCAATTCCCATTCGTAGCCGAAGAGGTTCCAAAAGTAGTTGTTGCTCCACTTGGTCGGCGTAGTGGTCCAGGCGCCTTCGAGGCCGCTGGTAATGGTATAGCCTGCATTGCCGCTGCCATAGGTATTTTTCCAACCCATGCTTTGCTCCTCAATGCCCGCAGCGGCGGGTTCTGCACCCACGTATTGGTTAGGATCGCCAGCACCGTGGGCTTTGCCGAAGGTATGCCCACCAGCAATCAGGGCAACCGTTTCTTCGTCGTTCATCGCCATGCGGCCAAAGGTCTCCCGAATGTCGCGAGCTGCCGCAATTGGGTCAGGATTTCCGTTAGGGCCTTCCGGGTTCACGTAGATGAGCCCCATCTGCACCGCAGCAAGCGGGTTCTCCAATTCGCGGTCACCGCTGTAGCGTTTGTCTTCCAACCACTTGCCTTCCGCACCCCAGTAGATGTCTTCCTCTGGTTCCCAAACATCCTCACGGCCGCCACCGAAACCGAAGGTCTCAAAGCCCATCGACTCCAGCGCGCAGTTGCCAGCAAGGATCATCAGGTCGGCCCAGGAAAGCTTCTGGCCGTATTTCTTTTTAATTGGCCAAAGCAGCAAACGTGCTTTGTCGAGGTTTCCGTTGTCAGGCCAGCTGTTGAGTGGTGCAAAACGTTGGGTACCCGAACCCGCGCCACCACGTCCGTCGGCGATGCGGTAAGTACCTGCGCTATGCCAGGCCATGCGAATGAAGAAGGGCCCATAGTGGCCGTAGTCGGCTGGCCACCATTCCTGGGAGTTGGTCATCAACTCGACGATGTCTTGTTTCACCGTATCCAGGTCGAGAGATTTGAACTCCTCAGCGTAGTTGAAGTCCTCACCCATGGGGTTGGAGAGGGAAGAATGTTGACGTAGAATGCTCAGATTCAACTGATTTGGCCACCAGTCCCGGTTTCTGGTACCACCTCCAGCGCTCTGTTTTAGTGCTCCACTAGAGAAAGGGCACTTACCTGCACCGTTGCCATTGTTATTTTCCATAATGCGATTGATTTATAATTTAGCTCAAAAATATAAATCAATTTCCCAAAATTTTATTTATAATAATAATTAAGACATAGGCAAAGGCTATGGCTATCTACGCAAGATCAAAATCACCGAAGTCATCCATCATCATCCAGCGTCTTTTTCCAATCCAAATACCCAAAAATCGCCACCACAAACAGAATCAATGTCAAAATCGAAAACATCAACAACTCCTTGTACAGCAAGAGCGGAATGGCCACCAGATTGGAAACATTGAGCCAAATCCAGTTTTCCAGTTTGCGTTTGGCCAACAGCCACATGCCCGCCCAGGCGGTGGAGGATACAAAAGCATCCAAGAGGGACACATCCGAATCCGTGTAGGTGCTGAGAATCCAATAGAGTAATCCCCAGCCTACACCAGCAATGGCCCAGGTAATCCATTTTTCCCGGGAGCTGCTGCGGGTGATTTTGGAAGCTCCGGAAGCGGATGGATTTTTCCAATTGGCCCAGCCATAGATGCTCATCAGCAGGTAATACCCTTGCAAAAGGGTCTCCGCGTAAAGCCCGGATTGGAACAACAAGATGGAGGCACAACAAACACTAATGATCCCGGTGGGATACAGCAAAATGTTGTTTTTGCGGGCCAGTAATACCTGGCTCACCCCAAAAGCCACTGCAGTCCATTCCAGCACACTGGTTTTCCGAATCTGCTCAATGAGCAGCGCCCCTGCATCATGTAGGTCCATATGAATAATTGTCCAATTTGAATAGAATTTATGGCCGGATTTTTAGCGTTTCCACATTATTCCTTCCATACAACGTCGGAAAATACATCTCTTCAACCCGCACCGGGTTCAAGGTGTAGGTACCACTGTATCGCGGTTCCAGATTGACCACAAAACGGTGCTTCCCTACTGGCAAATGTTCACAAAAGATACTCACTTTTTCGGCAAAATATTCGCGGTGTACTTCCGGGAAACGATAGCCATTGCTTTTTTCGCCATAAGAACAACCGGCAGGAATCGGGATTTCGATCATCACGTATTGGCCTTCCTGTTTGACGTCCACTTCGGCTACCAGTTGGGCGGCTTTGCCAAATTGTAAGGTCTTGATGGGTTCTCCGGCCTCTTCCAGGTGACTGCTTACAGCAAAAAGGTCGGCTTTGGGCGTAGGATTGGTATTCCAAAATTCCTGATAGGCCGTACAGAAAAACGGCCCGCTGCCCGTCACCGTGAGTTTGAGTGAACTGTTGGCAGTAAAGGTAGCTTCAAGTGCCTGCTTGTCGACGTTACCTTCCAATGCACCCGAAAGTTTTAATGCGCCCACTTGAAAATGGTTGCCCTGTGTCAGCTCGGGTAAAATGGTTTTTATGACGGATGCAACTTCCAGGGTATTGCGCCACCCATTGCCCAGGCGCATGCCGTGGTGGGTGTACCCGCGTCTGGCCAAAAGATGCAAGCGGATGCGTTTGATTTCTTCAGTCAAACCCGCTTTTTTGGCGATTTCATAAGCCAGCAGGGTATTGGCGATGCGGTTGTTGTTCCAATGGTAAGTCCAATTCTGGGCTGCGTTTTCCTCCCAAAAGGCTCCGCCGTGGGCATCCAGTTTGCGGTATTTGACCAAGGTATCCAGGGCTGGTTTATACCCAAGTTCTTGCTGAATCCATACACTCAGCAAACGATCACAAAGTAATTTTTGGGGCTTGGCCAGGCTGTCGCGTAACCCGGTAGAGTCGATTTTTTGGCCAGCCAACAAGAGGGTTTGTAAACTTTGCAGGCGCGCAGTTTCTCTTTGCGAAGGCCACTGACTGCTCAGCCAACGCAGGCCTGATTCGAGAGCAGAGCTGGAGAATCCGGCTTGTTGGGCACTGCTCAAGGCGCGCAGGACGTAATTGCTCATCCACACATTGGCCGGGCCATTGGGCCACCAACCCCAGGAACCATCGGCGTTTTGGGCTTTTCCCAACCGGGTCAACGCCTCCCGAATCATTTTTTCGCCTGTAAAGGTTTGATTGAGCGCCTGACGGATTTGTTTTTCGCTCAGCAATCCAATCAACTTGCTGGCGGTTTGTTCATTGCAGGCGTAGGGGTAGTCGCGCAGGTACTGGAGGTCTTCCAACAAAAAGGGGGCAGCGTGCTGGGTTGTGCCCGAAACTTAATCTGCCCGGTTTTGTTGCCAAAATTCAACATCGTATCGCGCTCGATCAACAAAAACACACCATCTGCTTCCAGCGTGCCAATGGGCAAAAGCGGAATTTTGCGCTGTTCGCCGTCGGTGTAGCCCTGGGCGGTTTCGAGGGCATAACGGAATTGCAGGGAGTCGCCACGGCTGGGGGCTTGATACTCCGATTTTTCCACCAAGCCTTCTTTTACCTGATTTTGTTTTTCGTAAATGCGCTGATCCGCTGCCTGGAAATGAGTGCGCAGGGCGAAGGTATCATTTGTATAATTGAGCACCTTGCCATTGAGGGTGGTACGATCCCCGTGTACCAAAAAACGCGGCAGATTCAACTGTGCCATCAGCGGCTTGTACGATTGGATGTTCCCGGTGTACAAACCCGCTTGCCGGTTTTTATCGGCCGCAATCACAAAGGTTTTCCAATTGGTGATGTCGTCGGGGAATTTGACCTTGAATTGGGCTTCTCCATAGCGGTTGCTGCGCAGGCGGGGTTGCCAAAAGGCGTGGTCGTGAAAACTGCTGCGGATTCCGGCGTAACTAAGAATGGTGTCCATCGATTTACCACCCCTTATGCTAACGCCATCCAAATAGTATTCGGTTGCTGATCTTGATCCTTTCACATTTACCCCAGCAACTATTCCTGCAACGTTTCCTGCCGTTAGGGCAACAGTTCTCGACAGATTTTTAGTGGGCATCGTACCAAGACCCGTTACCACTACTTCCGATAGGCTTGCACCTGCATTCAGGGTAAAATCGGTAGACCCATAGCGGCGACCGGGATCATAGTCAATTTCCTGGGTAGCGTAACCCGTATAACTGGTCACCAGCGTATAAGCACCGAACGGCACCGGTAAGCTATAGTAGCCATCAATATCGGTCACTGCGCCAATGCTGGTGCCTTTTACCATCACCGCAGCCCCGATCAAGGTTCACCGCATTGTCATCCAGGATGCGGCCCCGGATGAGCTGCGTTCGGCCATTGTAGTTATCGTTGCTCAAGCTCGTACTGTTCCCTGACTGAATTGGTACGTAATTTTCGCCCAAAATGGCCGGTAAAAGGCTGTCAACTTTGCTGAAGCGGATGTTGGATAAATCTTCAAAAAGTAGCGTATCGCGGCGAATCTGAATGCTTTTGCGGAATACGGCTTCGGTTTCACTGAAGAGCAATAACTCGTAAATGCCCGCTGGAAGATTGTTGATGCTGCGGGTGGAAGGAGCCAGTGTCCATTTTTGTCCTTTGGCCTCATTTCTGATCAGCACCGTCAACAGGCGGGTAGAATCGGGTTGTAGCCCTGAAGCGGGATACGCGAATTGATATTTCCCACTTAATTTTTCTTCCTTATCGGGTATTTTATCAAAAAGGATAGACCGACGTGGAGGGGAAAAAGCCCTAACCGAGCGGGGTGAAATGCTGTATTGTCCGATGGCGGGATGGGGGATGGTTTTGGGCAGTAGCGGCTGTTTTTTTAGATCGGGAAGTACCTTGTACTCGTACAAACGTTCGCGGGTTCTGGCAACATCATAGCTAAAACCAGGCTCGAACACAAAGGATTTTTTGAAATGATTGATGTTCACGTAGCTCAAGCTTGCCCCACTGGCAAAAGGCCCAATGTGGTAATGGCCTCCGGATTGGTACGTCGCGAAATGGATGTTTTGGGGATGGTCCCAAATAAAAATACTATCGCCAGCCCGGATTTGATGCAATGCAAAAATGCTTCGGTTAACCAGGCTTTTTTCAACATCGCTGAAATAGTTTGGTTTTTCAAGGCGCCCAATTTTTACTGGATTTTGCCCACTTGGCCAATAATCTTCATTGATGACGAGTTCCAGTTTTTCGCCTTTGCGTAGCTGTACGCTGTCCAGGATGTATTCATGCTCCCTGGTGCGGATTACGATTTTGTTGCTCCCCGCCGGGGCGACAAAACTGTAGGGCTGATTGTCCTGGGTATCGTAATAATACAGCAGTTTGCGGTTGGCGTAAATCAGGTAAACAGGCTGCATTTTGCCCCCTTTGACCACATATGGCGCAAATTGGGCAATGCTTTGGTAAAAAGAGTCACGCTGCATGGAAGAGTCGCGTCGTTCGCTGAGCAATTGGCGGTTGTAGCGGTATTGGTAATACAAGGTATCCTGCAAATGGAAGGTTTGTACTAAAAACCGAGACATGGGAAGATTATAATCCGGATCGAGGGTATTCAACTCAAAACGGGGAAATACCCGGGGTAACAATTGTTTGCGAAAACCAATATTGGGTGCGCTGTAACTGGTTTGTGGGCCAAATTGGGCATTGATGGCCCCGGCACTGAGGTCTACGCCTCTGGCCGGGCGGCCCGAGCTGCGGGTTACCCGTATCTGGTAGTTGTTTTCTTGCCCGGGGATGACGCGATCCGGGCCTTCTAACTTGATGGAAAGCGCCTTGGAATAATGGCGGAATTCCTGATTTTCACTAAAAACTTCGCCAGCCCAAAGGTATTGGTAGAACAAATGGTAGGCACTGGCATCAACATCCCGACGCTGCCAAAACCACGCAGTATCTCGGGTAAATCCTTCTTCCACCAATCCTGCGCTGGTTTTGATTTGGTACCAAAGGGGTAGCCGTCGTTGATTCTGGATCGATAAATGAATGGAATCATGGCTACGCTGTCCGGCAAGGGCAACACGATGGTCTTCTTTTTGGAGATCGAGGGTAAAAAGTGCATCGGGCGTTTTCCCCAAAAGTAGATAAGCCGCTACATCGGGATCGAGGGGGAAGCGTACCGGGGGCAAGATCATTTTTCGCCGCTTTTCGCCCCCATACAACTGTTCTTCTACCATCAGGGAATCACGGGAATTTGAGGTACTGGAAGCGACTACCTCGAATTTGTCGAGGCTGAGCTTCACATCAGACTGGTTTAAAAACTTGACTACTTTTTCTTTAAAATCCAGTTGACCAGCGCTGTTGTTGAAATAAACGTGACACCGAACATCCAACGAAGCCTCCGGAAACAGGGAATCGGGCAAAACCAGACGCCATTCCCCACTTACGCCCAGGCTTTCTTTGCTGCGCCAGAGGGTGTCGGGCACCGCAACCTGCTCCGCATGAAAACGATGGATTGCTCCCGCCAGCAAAAATATTTCTGCTTCAGCATCGGGAACACTTAGCCCATTGGTGGTTTGGGCACTGAGGGTAAGGATACATTTTTCACCGCGTTGAAACGTGGTGGTCGCCGAGTTCAGTTCATACTTGATTTCGTCCAGTTCATAGGCTTCTAGCCGGAAGGGCTGAGATAAATTTGACCATTGCTCATGGCCCGGATGGGTGATGGAGATGTAGTAATCCCGATCAATGTCGAGCGTATCCGCTAAAGGCCAATCAAAGATGTACACGCCCGGTTTTTCGGGTTCAATGGTTTTGTTCAAAACTTGTTTTGGCCAGCGCTGGGCGATGTTCAGCTCAAGTTTTGCGCCCAATGGTCGGCCTCCCGGCGCGGTCACATAAGCCTTCATCTTCAAGGTGTCACCGATGCGATAAATGGGCTGACTCAAGGCAATGTACCCTTGCAATTCACGATTGTAATTGCGAGGAAACCAATATTTCCAGGGCAAACTCCAGTGACGGGCACGGATGCTGCGGGCAACATACCGTACGGGTGTACTCAGCACCCGCAAGGGCCAGGTGACGACCCGCCCCACCGACGTGGAGGCAAACCGATCGTAAGGAGCCAGGATCGGTGTTTTTCGACCTTGCCGCTCCAATTCATAGTACGTACTATGGCTGGGTATGCGCACTTCCAACACCCCGGTTTTGGGCGAACGTTTGCAGTGAAAACTTTCGGTGACTGGATCGTAGCGGATCTTTTTTTGGTCTAAAAACACCTCAGCTGATGACAGGTTCTGCCCCAGGGTATCTTTCACCAAAATGGACAGGTCATGACGGTTGTTGAGTACCTGCACCCGAATGGGGCTGTTGGTGTAAAGGGCCACATAGGCGGATTCTCCGAAGGGGCTGACTTTCAGGTAATGCCCAATTTCACGTTCGGCCTGTATTGGACTGATGGGGGTATGGAAAAAAGTGGAGTCGGGTTTTTTGGAGGGATGGTGGTACAAATAATCGGCTTCCCTCGGATGGAGGCGGAAAAACCGAACATAGGGGCTTTGGCCAAACAGGATGGAAGCCATAAGGGTTAAAGCCAGGATGAGGCAATGGGTCGTGTAGTTTTTCATCACAGGTGCGTTTAGTTTTGTAGATGCGCTAAGCTAGGGGATTACACAGTAGTGGGGCGGGCTTATTTTGTCGGGAGGAATACCAATTGTAGTGGCGAATTGATTCGCCAACTGAATTATTTCGGCGAATCAATTCGCCGTTACAACACCCCCTTCTCCTCCAAAAACGCCCGCAACTGCTCCGGCGACTCAAACTGCACCGCAGGCAATCCCACCGCCAAGGCGCCGTGTACATTTTTGAGGTTGTCATCGATGAACAAAGCCGTGCTGCGCTCGATGTTGTAGCGGCTTAAGATCAACTCATAAATGGCTGGATCGGGCTTGATCAACTTTTCATCGCCGGAAACCAGAATGCCTTCAAACCAATGCATAAAATGGAAGTTATCCAGGGCATAGGGAAAGGTTTCGTTTGACCAATTGGTGAGCGCGTACACCCGATGTTTGCCCTTGTTGCGGATTTCATCCAGGATGACCACGGTATCTTCGATGGCTCCATTTAACATTTCAGTCCAGCGGCCATAAAAAGCGCGGATTTCGGATTCGTAATGTGGGTGTTCCGCCACCAGTAGCTCGGTAGCTTCGGCCAGGGTACGCCCGGCGTCCTGTTGCTCGTTCCAGTGGCCAGTGGTGACTTCCGCCAGGAATCGTTCCATTTCCGCCTCATCGCTGAAGATTTGACGGTACATGTAGCGCGGGTTCCAGTCCACGAGTACGCCGCCGAGGTCGAAGATGATGGTTTTGAACTGGGCCATTTCTTTTGAGTTTTAGGGTTTAGGTTTTAGGTTACTCACTATTGTCGTAAAGTAAAAACTATGTGCAACTTAAAACCTAAAACATTTTCCCGGATATTGCGTTAATTTGCATTGTCCTATTGACTATTTATTTGCCAAATGAAATAGCTATGAAAGAAGTGAAGTCCCTGGTAGCGCGCTCCGCCTTTGGAGTGTGTAGCTATTTAGGCCAAAAAATGGGCTTATCAACGGATCGGGTGAGGCTATATTTCATTTATGCCTCTTTCGTCACCCTGGGCTCGCCCATCATCGTGTACCTGGTGATGGCGTTCTGGCTCAATGTAAAAAAATACATCAAGGCGGGTAGGAATATGTTGTGGTCCTGAAACAAAAAACCGGGTAACTTGACCAGGATTCGTCAATCGTCATCGGATGTTCGCACACTCGCTCATCTCCAATATTTTTTCAAATTCTTCTCCGGTCAGTGGCATCACCGAGAGGCGGCTTTGTTTGATCAACGCGATGTTGGCCAATGCTGGCGTGGCTTTAATTTCTTTCAAGGTGATCGGGCGTTTGATGCGGCGAACCGGGATGACCTCTACCACCGACCAATCACCCGACTCTGCGGTGGGGTCAGGATAATGTTCTTTGGCTACCTGACAAATACCCACTACTTCCATCCCAATGTTGCTGTGGTAAAACAGCACCTGATCTCCTGCTTTCATGGCGCGCAGGTTATTTCGGGCAGCGTAGTTGCGTACCCCATCCCACATGCCTCGGCCCTCGGCTTCGAGTTTGTCGTAACTATAGGCATCAGGTTCGGATTTGACTAGCCAAAAATTCATGGTTTTCTTTTTAATGCGCGCAAGTTAAAAGAGATTTGACAAAGTTTAAAAAATTGTCAAATCCTTCTTCATGCAAATCCAATCCTCTGCCATTCTTGTTATCTTTATGCTTTTTCTAAAGCATTCCCAAAATGAATGAATTTCTAAGCGCACACATTGGCACAGTTGGAGCTTTTGTTGGTATACTTCTGGGTACCTCAATCGTCGCTTACATTATGGATGGCGTTTCCAAACGTTTCATTGAAAAAGCCACCAAACTGATCAAAGGAGATCCCATCCACTATCATTTTTTGCGGCACTTTTTGTCGGGTTTGATTTACGTGATTGGCATCAGCTGGGCCATTTCAGCAGTGCCCAGTTTAAAAGCCATTGCAACTTCAATATTGGGTGCAGCGGGGATATTGGCTATCGCCATTGGTTTGGCCTCCCAAAACGCCTTATCCAATATCGTCAGTGGCATCTTCATCGTCATCTTTAAGCCGTTCAGCATCAATGACCGTTTGCGCATTCGCGACAATACCCTCTCTGGGGTCGTCGAAGACATTACCCTGCGCCATACCGTGATTCGGGATTTTGAAAACCGGCGCATCATCATCCCCAATTCTGTAATCAATCAGGAAATCATCATCAATGCTGACTTTGGCGATGATAAAATCTGCAAGTGGTTTGAAATTGCGGTAGACACGCAGACCAATATCGATTTGGCCAAAGACATCCTGTGTGAGGAAGCCCTCAAACATCCCCTGCGGGTAGACAACCGCAAGCCCGAGGACATCGAAAAAGGCAAGCCCGAAATTACGGTCAAGGTACTACGAGTTGACGAATACGGCATCCGCTTGCGTGCCTGGATATGGGCGAAAGATTCTACCGATGCTTTTACCATTTCCTGTGACATGTATGAATCCGTAAAAAAACGCTTTGACGTAGCGGGCATCAGCGTTCCACAAGTGCCGAAATTAAAAGTTCCTGGCACCGAAGAATTATAAATAAGGTTTAAGCATAAGCATTACTGTATAGCTTTGACATCGTAAAAAAAAATGCAAAGCATGTAAAAAAATTGTGCGCTCAACTTGATTTAGACTAATCTAAATTATATTTTTGGTTCATCAAAAAAATATGAGCCATGCTGACCATCAATACCATAACCGAATCATTCATCGGATTACATCCGGTGCTACAAGCTTTAGTGGCGACCTGTTTTACCTGGGGGGTCACCGCCCTGGGTGCTTCCCTGGTTTTCTTTTTCAAAACCGTCAATCAAAAGGTGCTCGACGCCATGTTGGGTTTTGCGGCAGGAATCATGATTGCCGCAAGTTTTTGGTCGCTGTTGGCGCCGGCAATTGAAATGAGTGAAGGCAAAAGTCTACCCGCCTGGTTTCCCGGCCCTGGTTGGATTCATGGGTGGGGATTGTTTCTGTACCTCATCGATCAGTTCCTTCCGCACCTGCACATCGGTTTGGAAAAAGCAGAGGGGGTTCCCACGTTGGCGCCGGAGTATATTGCTGGTTTTGGCCATTACCCTGCACAACATTCCCGAAGGATTGGCGGTAGGGGTAGCGTTTGGTGCCGTATCTCAAGGCATTCCAAGTGCCAGCCTAGGTGCAGCGGTGGCATTGGCCATTGGCATTGGATTGCAGAATTTCCCGGAAGGAACTGCGGTATCCGTACCCTTGCGTCGCGAAGGCATGTCGCGGGGGAAAGCCTTTTGGTACGGACAGCTTTCGGGGATTGTGGAGCCTATTGCCGGCGTAATTGGTGCCGCGGCAGTGCTGGTGATGCAACCCATTTTGCCCTACGCGCTCGCTTTTGCCGCAGGAGCCATGATCTACGTCGTGGTAGAAGAACTCATCCCCGAAGCCCAACGTGCTGGCAATACCGACATGGCTACCTTGGCAACCCTGGCGGGTTTTAGCATCATGATGACTTTGGATGTGGCTTTGGGGTAAGTCGAGGTGGTTGTTACCGAGCGAAGTCGATGGTCACCGAGCGAAGTCGAGGTGGTATTTACCTACATTCTACTGTCGTTGATCGCCATTTAAAGCGCTGGATAATTATTTAGCTTAATTTCACGGGAGATTCTAAAAACGCTTAAAAGAGGGAATCCTATGACCGCGATTCAAAAATTTCTCTCCCCCCGGTATCGCCTATTGTCCCATCTGTTGTTTTGGGCCGTGTATATGGTTTATGCTACTTTGTTGTATGGTTCCACCAGGGATGATTACTGGCGTGGCTTTGTAGAAGTCATTTCCACCCTACCCGTAAAAATTACGGCAGTATACTTCACGCTGTATTATCTGATCCCCCGTTTTTTATATGTCCGGAAATATCCTGGATTGATCTTGATCTTCATTGCTTCGGTCATCTTGTTTGGCTATGCGGATCGGATTTTGATGCATGAGATTTACGTGCCTATTTATTTGAAAGACTACAACTACGAGAAATATCCCATGACCGATTTGGCCAAGGCGATCCAACGCTCCAGCATTGTTTATTTGGTTGTTTTTGCCGCTTCAGCCATTAAATTGATCAAGAAAAACTACCAAACTGAACGTTTTAGTCAGGAATTGGGCAAAGAAAAACTCGATGCTGAACTTAAGTTTCTGAAAGGTCAGATCCATCCCCATTTTTTATTCAATACCCTCAACACCCTCTATGCCCTGACCTTACAAAACTCGCCAAAGTCTTCGGAAGTGGTGCTCAAACTCTCCCATTTGTTGGACTATATGCTGTACGATTGCAATGTGGAACTCATCCCCTTGCGCAAAGAAGTGCAACAAATGCAAAACCTCATCGAGTTGGAGCAGTTTCGGTACGGCAACCGCCTGGAGGTGAGTTTTTCGGTGACTGGAGATGTGAGTATACAGCAAATCCCGCCACTTTTGATGCTGCCGTTTGTGGAGAACGCGTTTAAACACGGCGTGAGCAAAGAGGTAGAAGAGGCCTTCATCAGCATCGACCTGACCCTAAAAGACGAGCAACTGGTTTTGCGGGTGGAAAATAGTAAAGCGGAAGGGGATACCAAACCTGAAGCGGAGTATACCAAAGGCATCGGGTTGAAAAATGTATCCCGTCGCCTGGATCTTTTATATGGTGATAGCTACGATTTACAGGTTTTTGATGAAGAAGAAACCTTTATGATTGTGTTGAAAATTCCCATCAACGCAAAAGGTAACCTCGTTTCGGAAGCCACGCCTGCACACAGCTCTTTGATTTGAACCGCCTACACATCGCTGCTCAGTTCACCGTCGGCGAAAGGTAGTTCCTGCACCTGGTCAATTTGTTCCAGTAAATCTTTGGGCAATTGTTTGGAGGTTTTTGCCCCCAATTCTTTGATTCTTTCGGCCCGGCCAATCAGCGTGTCTCCAAACTTGGTCGACTCCAATAACTTATTCATTGCATCGCGGTAAGCGACCTGGGTTTGATCCAGGCGATTGCCGATGGCTTTCAAATCTTCCACAAAAGCACAAAATTTATCGTAGAGCAGGCCGCTCTGACGGGCAATTTCCAAAACGTTGTTCTTTTGCCGTTCTTGTTTCCAAATGTACGAAACGCTGCGCAGGGTCGCGAGCAAGGTCGAATTGGTCACCAGCACAATGTTGCGCTCTAAGGCTTCGGTGAAGAGTTTTTGGTCTTGTTGCAAGGCCAGCGCAAAGGCGGGTTCAATGGGCACAAACAGCAACAGGTAATCCGGGGTATTGATTTGGTACAGTTGCTGGTAATTCTTGCCGCTCAAGTCGCGGATATGGCGGCGCAGGCTATCGATGTGCTCACGGGCTGCTATTTGCCTGCTGGTATCGTCATTGGCCTGGAAGTAGCGCTCATAGGCCGTCAAAGACACTTTGGAGTCGATGATCAAATGTTTGTCTTCGGGCAAGATGATGATAAAGTCTGGTCGTTTGGCTCGTCCATCTTCGTCCGTAAAGCTGGCTTGCATCCGGTAATGCAGATCGCGCATCAAGCCTGCTTTTTGCAGCAGCACCTCCAATTGCAATTCACCCCAGTCGCCCTGGGTTTTGTTGTCCCCTTTCAGTGCACTGGCCAGGTTGTTGGCATCGCTGCTGAGTTGGGTATTGAGTTCGCGCAATTGTTCAATTTCTTTTTTGAGCGAAATACGGTCGCGGGTTTCTTCGATGAAACGCATGGCCGAGACGTCTTCAAAATCGCGGATATGCTCGCGCAGGGGTTGCAAAAGGGCATGGATTTGCTCCTGGTTTTGGGCGGTAAATTTCTGGCTTTTTTCTTCCAACAATCGATTGGCCACGTTTTCAAACTCGGTGCGAAAACGGATTTGCAATTGTTCCAGTTCCTGTTTTTGGTGGTGGAGTTTATCATCCAGGTTTTTGATCACCTGATCCCGGGTAGCCAAATGCCCCGAAAGCTGCCGCAGTTCATCCTGGCGCTGGCGGAGCTCTTGTTGAGCGTTGAGCAATTGCCGTTCGTTGGCCTCATGTAGTTCACGTCGAACGTACTGCTGGTCCAAATCAACTTTGAGCACCGCGTGGGCTTGCAGGCGTAGGCGCGCAATAATCCAGGCACCTAAAGCGCCAATCAACAAGCCCAATACCAAAAAAGAAAAAGCAGAAAAGAGCGGATCAGCCATACAGGATGTTTTATTCCTGTAAAGATAAACTACTTTTTGTAAAAAAATAGGGAGGGTTCGGGGTTCGGGGTTCACCTGTGCGCCCTCAACCCTCAACTTCCCTCCACCCTCCCCAGCTCCTCCGCCCGCCGCAAGGCCGCAAAAGCTCCACTCACAATATCCTGCTTCAGGTTGTTTTCGCCAAAAGATTTGAGGGCTGCTTCGGTGGTACCGCCACGAGAGGCCACCCGCTGGATCCATTCTTCACAAGAGGAATTGGTGGCCAGGTACAATTCTACCGCACCCAAAAAGGTTTGGCTCACCAGGAGTTCGGCTTCGGAATCAGAAAAACCCATTTCCCGCGCGGCATGCATCATGGAATCCATGAAGTACCAAACGTAAGCCGGGCCACTCCCGGAAATGGCCGTGGATGCATCGATAAAGGATTCTTCTTCCACGTAAACCGTTTTGCCCGTAGTGTTGAGCAGGTTTTGTACCGTAACCAATTCAATCCGCGTTACGGCATCGGAAGAGGTGAAGGCGGTCATGCCCCGACCAATCTGGGCCGGCAAATTGGGCATAGCCCGAATGACCTTGCTGACCCCCAGGGCTTCGGCAATCGTGGCAATTTTCACTCCAGCCATAATGGATAAAAAAACCTGCTGCGGGTGAATAAACGGACGCAGCGACGCGAATAACGTTTCTGTATCCTGGGGTTTCACTGCCAAAATGACCAAATCCGCCCTTTGGATACATTCCTCAGCGGAGCCGTATACCGTTCCGATGTCTTTTTGAGCCAGGCTTGTTGCACGCTCGGGCGATTTTTCCAGGATCATCATGTCCTCTTTGCTGGCAATGTGTGCGCGCAGGAAACTTTGTGCATAGGTAAGTCCCATGTTGCCCCCTCCAATGATCAAAATTTTCATTTCTTGTTCAAATTCAGATGATTAAATCATTTTTTTGGTCGTGGCAAGGGCAAATCAGAAAAGATTGTAAAAATACAAAACCTCCCCGATTGGGCAAATTTCGCTGGAAAGTAATCTTTTTTTAAAAAAGTGTTGCAACATTCAATGTATAGACATATATTTGCAGCGTTATGAAAATTGAAGAAGAAATCAAGCAGAACAAGCCGTTCAAATCGGAGCACCAGAAAGCAGTGGTCAACCTGATGTTCACTGCGTCATGGTGGGCGCAGCATGCTACCCGGCTTCTACGTCCGTACGGCATTTCGCAGGAGCAATACAACATCCTGCGCATTTTGCGGGGCATGCATCCCGAGCCTGCGACCATCAAGACGCTCACGGAACGTATGTTGGATAAAAACTCCAACGCTTCCCGTTTGGTTGAAAAGCTCAAGCAAAAAAAATTGCTTGATCGTTTGGAATGCCCCAACGACCGGCGGAGAGTTGACATCACGATTACCGAAAGCGGCCTGCGTATGCTCGATGAGACTTCATTGCTGATGGAAGGCAACATGAGTACCTACTTCAATACATTGACGGTTGAGGAAGCCAAACAGCTCAACGACCTCTTGGACAAAATGCGGGGTTAGACTCCCCCCGCTTTGTATATTTTTTGTACACAAATCACCATTAAAACAGAAAAGATGAAACATCTGACTTTTGTTATGTCTCTTGCCGCGGTACTGAGCCTGGCGTTTACAAATCCGGTTGAAAAAGCAGTTGCCTACAATGTAGACGTAGCTGGAAGTGCGGTTAAGTGGACTGCCTACAAAGTAACGGGCAAACACTTTGGCAAAATCACCCTCAAGACTGGTTCACTTGAGATGAGCAAAACCAAGCTCGGCAAAGCCAGCTTTGAAGTAGACATGACTACACTGACTGTTGAAGACATCACTGGCGAATACGCCGACAAACTGAAAGGACACTTGCTGAGCGACGATTTTTTCAGTGTAGAAAAGCACAAAACTGCCAAGTTTGTTTCTACCAAAGTTGTACCCAACGGCAAACCAAATGGTTTCAGTGTAACTGGCGACTTGACCATCAAAGGCATCACCAAGCCGATTACTTTTGACGCGGTTGTAAAGAACACCAGTGGTAAAGTAACGGGTACTGCTGCCATCAAAGTTGATCGCACCAATTACGACATCAAGTACCGTTCGGGTAGATTCTTCCAAGATCTTGGCGACAAAGCCATTTACGATGAGTTTGATCTGGAAGTGAGCTTGGTAGCTAGTAAGTAATGAAAAGTTGAAAGTTGAAAATGAAAATGGGTGGCTACGCACAACTTTTACCATTATTAAAATTGTGCTGCGGACTTCAACTCTTCACTTTCCTTTCAATCCTTAACATGTGGCCGAATCATCAACCTCAATGACTGATCATAGGTCACATAATTCCAAACCCAGTTGATGAATACCATGACTTTGTTGCGCACGCCCAGAAGTTGATAGAGGTGAACAAACAACCAAATCAACCAGGCGAAAAAGCCCTGAATTTTGAATCTGGGAAAATCCACTACAGCTTTATTCCGTCCAATGGTAGCCATCGAACCCAAATCGCGGTAAACAAAAGGTACAATCGGTTTTTCCTGCTGTTTTCTTTTAAATAATCCCGCCAAATATTCGCCCATTTGCATGGCCACTTGCGCCACTTGAGGGTGCCCTTCCGGAAATTTAGCATCGCCCTCCATCAAAGCCACATCGCCAAGGGCATATACATTTTCCATACCCAACACCTGACATTGATTGTTTACTTTCAGGCGATTGCCTGGGCCAATGGCTGTGGCAGGAAAGCCATCAAAGATCGCTCCGAGGATGCCCGCAGCCCAAATCACTTTGCGCGAGCGGATGGTGGTACCGTCTTTCATGGTCACCAATTCCCCATCAAAAGAAGTCACCCGGTTGTTCAGAATGACCTTTACGTCCAGCTTGTGTAAAAATTGCAGGGCTTTTTTGGCCGCCTCATCCGACATGCCTTTGAGCAATTGGTCTCCACTTTGGATGAGAAAAATCTCAATCTCTTCGCAGTTCATCTCCGGGTAATCTTTGGGCAGGATGTACTTGCGCATTTCCGCCAATGAACCGGCAATTTCTACTCCGGTGGGGCCTCCACCTACAATCACAATATCGATGTACCCCTGCCGTTCCTCTGGATCAGTGATGGACAAGGTTTTTTCATAATCATCCAGGATGCGGTTGCGCAGGTACAGGGCCTCCGATACCGATTTCATGGGTAAGGCTTTGGCGGCGAGTGTTGCATTGCCAAAAAAATTGGTATCCGCCCCCGTGGCAATCACGAGGTGATCGTAGTTGACGATGCCCAGGGGTGTTTGAAGTCTTTTTTTGTCGTATTCTATCGCCGTGACCTCGGTGACCCGAATGAACACATTGGCATTACCCTGAAAAAACTTGCGCAGCGGAAAAGCAATGGAACTGGGTTCCAAACCCGCCATAGCCACCTGATAAAACAAGGGCTGAAACTGGTGGTAGTTGTTTTTATCAATCAAAACAACCTGATAATTGGCTTTGGCCAGTTTTTTGGCCAACATCAACCCTGCAAAACCACCACCAACGATGACTATGCGCTCCAGGTTGCTTTCGGCGATGTTGATTTTCATAGGATATTGGGTATTTGAAAAAGTTGAAGGTTGAGGAGTTGAGAGGTTGAGGCTACGAGAAAGTACATTTAAGTTTTTGTCAGCATCAAAGGGAAAAATACCTGGCTTTGGTTTGTCTTTTGCGGTAGCCTCAACCTTCTCAACTCCTCAACCTCCTCAACCCTTACAAGTGTTTTTTTAGAAGAATTTTAGGCCAATTCAAATTGGAGTTTGGCCAGTGCGTTGTAAGCCCCGTCCGCCATGGAGGACAATTCATCATGTGTGCCTTGTTCAATGATTACTCCATTGTCGAGCACGTAGATGCAATCTACATCGAATGGTGGCCAGGCGGTGGGCGATGATGATGGAGGTACGCCCCACCATTAAGGTATTCAACGCATCTTGCACCAGTTTTTCCGATTCTGCATCGAGGGAAGAGGTCGCTTCATCCAGCAGCAAAATGGCCGGGTCTTTCAGGATGGCGCGGGCAATGGCTACCCTTTGGCGTTGCCCGCCCGAGAGTTTTACCCCACGTTCGCCCACGATGGTGTCCAAGCCTTCGGGAAAAGAATGGATAAAATCCCAGGCATTGGCCTTGCGGGCTGCGGAGATGATCTCCTCGTCGCTGGCACCAGGCCGACCGTAGGCAATGTTTTCCCGAATGGTTCCGCCAAAAAGCATGACTTCCTGGGGTACGATGCCAATGTTGTGTCGATAATGGGTCAAATCGTAGTCGTAAATCGATTTGCCATCCACCACAATTTCCCCACTTTCCAGGGTATAAAATTGCAAAAGGAGTTGCATGATGGTGGATTTCCCTCCGCCACTGGCGCCCACCAGGGCAATTTTTCGGCCAGCGGCAATGTCAAAACTCACACCTTTGAGCACGGGTACGTCCTTGCGGCTGGGGTAAGAAAAACGCACATCCCGGTAGCTGATTTCCCCTTGAAACGTTGAGTGTTCGGAGCTTCGGAGGACTCCATCGTTACCTCGGAGGGTTGATCCAGGATATCGAGGATGCGCTCCGTGGCGCCCACTGCCGACACGATCTCGGTGTAAAAACTCCCCAAACTGGCGATGGCCGTCCCGATGATGCCCGTAAATACCGCAAAATCCAGCAAGTCACCTTTGAGCATGATTCCTTGCTCCACCATTTGTGCCGCTTGCCAGATGATGAAAAATAGCGCACCAAACATCACGAAAATGATGAATGCCGCAAAAAGGCCACGCATCCGGGCCGCTTTGAGCGAAATGCGCACCATTTCGGTCAGGCTGAGCCCGTAACGCTTCACTTCAAATCCTTCGTTGGTGTAGGCTTTTACCGTTTGGATGCTTTGCATGGTTTCTTCCACCACCACATTGGTTGCCGCCAATTGATCCTGACGGGCCCGCATGAGTTTGCGGATGTAGCGCCCAAAAAACATGGCAGAAATGACCACGATGGGCACGGTAGCCAACATGATCAAAGCCAACCTGGGCATGGTAAAAACGATGATGAACACCCCGCCTAAAAACACGATGATTTGCCGAATGAATTCGGCCAGCGTGAGTGACACGACGCCCTGTACCTGGGTGACATCGTTGGTAATCCGGCTGGTCAGCTCCCCTACCCTTCTCTCTTCCAGGTACGGAATGCCCAGGGTGACAAGCTTTTGGTACAAGTCGCGACGCAAGGCCGACATGCTTTTTTCGCTCACTACCGCAAACAATTGTACTCTGAGGTAAGAAAACACACTTTGCACCGCCAATAAGGCGATGACCACAAAAAAAGCCATATTGGTGCTCAGACCATATTTCGATTCACCGGAGATGATGTTCAGAATTTCGCCCGGGAGTTTCATGATGGCGAGAAACAACAAACTGCCAATGGTCAGAAAAAACATCCCCCAAATAAATGGCCATTTGTAAGGAAGGACGTACTGAAAAACTTTTAAGGACCGACGTAATTTTTCTCTACTCATTTTGCGCTGCTCTCCCTCGGCACGATCAGCACTGTTTCTACCCATTGCCATAATTGCAAATTAATTTGTATGTGCAAAAGTAATCTTTTAAGGCCGCGCACGGTATACTTTTAGGCCTTTGTTCGACGTTAGTCTACCGTTACCCGTTAAAAGCCCGTAATATAGACACTCGTCCATCAGAAAAATGAGACCAATGAAGAAATTGTTGTTGGCATTCGCCATGATTTTACCTTTCTATGGCTTTTGCCAGGATTTAGACTTTGGGATTACGGGTGGTATTGCACTTTATTCAGGCGACCTCTCCCCTAAAGAATTTGCCATTTACCCCAATGATTACGGCTATGCCGCTGGTATTTTTTTACGACAGCGCTATTCACGTTTTATCGGAATACGCACCGGTCTGACGCTCGCAAAAGTTATGGGCGACGAAAGAAACAATGGCGTTAAAGTTGATCGTGGACTCAATTTCCAAAGCAACATCACCGAGTTCTCCCTAATGGGCGAAATCCACCTTTTTCACATTGGTTATGCCCGCAACAAAACTGTCATTTCTCCTTATGTCGCTTTTGGATTGGGTTTTTTTGCCTTTAATCCCAAAATTAATTTTGGTGGTCAAATTCTTGAATTGCGTCCACTGGGCACCGAAGGCCAGGGCCTGGATGGCTACCCCAACCGTTACAATCGCAGCCAATTCAATCTGCCATTTGGCGCGGGTATAAACATCTTGATCAACGATCGCCTCACCATTGGAGCCGAGATGATCTTCAGAGCGACCCTCAGCGATTATCTCGACGACGTCAGCGATGCCCAACTGGTATACGGAGACATCTTGACCAATAAAGGTGAATTGGCGGCCAGAATCAGCAATCCACTGTTGGATCCGGCCAATACCGAAAATCTTACGGTCAGTTATGCGCGCGGTGGCGAACACAACGACTGGTACATCATTCCTGCCTTAACCCTTTCCTGGCGCATCAAAAACTCGGGCAAATCCAGAAGTGTATATTCCAAGTACATGGAGTGTCCGAGGTTTTAGCACCGCTTTACATTAACTTAACCTGGAAATTACTGGGATTTGGAGGATAATGTGTTTATTTGAGGGTTCGAGGTTTCAATCGGGCACCTCGGCTCCGCTCGGCGACCGATCGAAACCCTCGAACGTCGAACCCTCGAACCCTCGATTTCATGTACCACAAACGCGACATCTCCTGGCTCTCCTTCAACCACCGAGTACTTCAAGAAGCCAAAGATCCCCGGGTTCCCCTCTACGAACGCATCAAGTTTCTGGCCATTTACAGTTCCAATTTGGATGAGTTTTTCCGGGTTAGGGTTTCTGCACTGCGGCAATTCCAAAAAATGGACAAGCAGGAGCGGAAATCGATGTTGGAAGTCAAGCCCAAGAAAGAACTGAAGGAGATCAAAAAAATAGTCCACCAGCAACAAGTTGAATTTGGCATCATTTTCCGCAGCCAAATTATCCCTGCTCTACGCGAGCACAACATCTTCCTGCTCAATGATTACCAGCTTTTTTCCAGCGCACAAAAACAATTCGCCCAGGCGTATTTTCTGGAAAAAATTCTTCCACATGTACAACATCAGTACATTTCCACTGCGGTAGATGTGCCTTTTTTAAAAAACCGCAGCTTGTACTTTGTATGCCGTTTGGCTCAATCCGACGAGCTGGGTTTGGTCAATATTCCTTCGGACGTTTTGCCTCGTTTCATCACGCTTCCTGGCGACGAGCACCAATTTCAAGTGACTTTCCTGGATGAAATCATCCGTGCCAACTTGCACCACTTGTTTCCTGAAGGCATCCAGTCGGCTTATTCCATCAAAATTTCAAGGGACGCAGAATTGTACATCGACGATGAATACACCGGCGATCTGCGTGAAAAAATTAAAGCAAGCCTAGCCAATCGTTCCATTGGTGCCCCCACCCGCATGTTGTACGACAGCAGCATGAACATCGAACTCACCCAGCAATTGAAATCCATTTTTGGGTTGAGTAAAAATGATTTGTTCCCCGGAGCGCGTTACCACAATTTTAGCGACTTTTTTGCCTTCCCCGCTCCGCAGCATATAGAAGTGTTGCACGACGCGCCGATGCCGCCACTTCAGCATCCGGTCTTGGAGCATGCCGATTCGATCATCAACGTGATGCAACAACAAGATGTGTTGCTGCATTTTCCTTACCAAAAGTACGACTATATCCCCCAACTGATTGCAGAAGTAGCCCAAGACCCCCTGGTAGAAAGCATCAAAATCACCTTGTATCGCGTAGCCAAAGATTCATCCATCGCCAAGGCCTTGGTGAAGGCTCAAAAAAACGGCAAAAGCGTTACGGTTTTTGTAGAAGTCAAGGCTCGTTTTGACGAAGAATCCAATCTGCATTGGGGCGAAACCCTGCAAAAAGCGGGCGCTACGGTCATTTATTCCCGTCCAGGCATCAAAGTACATTCCAAAATCTTGCTGATCGGCCGCCGGGAAGCCACCCAACTTCGCAACTACGCCTACCTGGGCACGGGCAACTTCAATGAAAAAACGGCAACCCTGTACACCGATCATGCTTTGTTGACAGCCGATCCACGCCTGGCCGATGAAGTAGCCGATGTATTTCGACTGTTGGAAGAAGTATCCTTGGAGGGTTCTTTTCAACACCTGATGGTGTCTCCAGTCAACAGTCGACGCAAGTTTGTGGCCTGCATTGAGCGCGAGATTCAACACGCCGTGGCTGGGCGCCCAGCATGGATGATGTTGAAAATGAACAGCCTGGAAGATGCCGCCATGATTGACAAATTGTATGAAGCCAGTCAGGCTGGCGTAAAAATCAAACTCATCATTCGGGGGATTTGTTGCTTAGTGCCCGGAGTGCCCGGACTGAGCGAAAACATTGAAGTCATCAGCATCATTGATCGTTTTTTAGAACATGCCCGAGTCTATCACTTTGCAAATGCGGGCGAAGAAGAATTGTTTTTGGCTTCAGCCGATTGGATGACGCGCAATCTCGATCGACGAGTAGAAGTGGTTTTTCCCATTTACAACCCCGCCCTCAAGCAGGAATTGGTGAAAATACTCGATATCCAGTGGGCCGATACGATCAAGGCACGGGTGCTCAATGCAGAGCAAGACAACCCCTATAAAACAGTTTCAACAGGGGAAGCCCCGGTTCAAGCGCAAAAAGAAATTTATTTCAAACTTCGTACTGCATTGGAAACCAATAAATAATATTTTTTTATTTGGCACTTTTAATCCACTTCCTCACAAATCTGGAATAATTTCAGGGATTATTTAATTTTGACAAATTTTTCCCAAGTTTTGACAAATTTTCCCAAGTAACCATTAACTAACCAATCTTAGTAGCTGTGAAAGGAATTAATGATTTGAGAGATTGGGTTTTCCGTCAGGTACACACCAAAAACCTGGTATACAACACTTGCTGGGAGGACCCTCGTTGCGACCGTCAGTTGCTTCAATTAAATCGTGACAGTGAGGTGGTCATGATCACTAGTGCCGGATGCAATGCCCTGGATTATCTGCTGGATGATCCCAAAAAAATCAATTGCATCGACATGAATCCCCGGCAAAATGCCTTGCTGGAGCTCAAAAAATCAAGTTTCCACAATGCAACTTACGCCGAGCACTGGGCGATGTTTGGCGATGGGGTGATGGCAGATGCCGAGGTACAGTACCAGCAAAAACTGCGCAATAGCCTACCTGATTTTGCGGTAGAATATTGGGATGAAAACTGGAAATATTTCAACGGTAAAGGCATTCGCAAGAGTTTTTATCATTTCAGTACTTCGGGAACTTTGGCCTGGATTTTCAACAAGTACCTGAAAACCCGTAAAAAACTCTACCGGCAGATCAAACAGATGTTTGATGCAACTTCACTGGAAGAGCAGACCAAAATCTACAATCGGATTGAGGGAAAAATTGCCAATAAGCTGGTTGAGTTTGTCGTGAATCGCCACTTGACCATGTCGATGGTGGGCGTTCCCCGCAGCCAACAATTGCTTTTTGCCAAAAAATACGAGCGCGGTGCCATGGGTTTCATTCAGGAATGCTTGCGTAAGGTATTCACCCAAATCCCCACCCACGACAATTATTTCTACCGCTTGTACCTCGACGGGAAATACACCAAAACCTGCTGTCCTTCCTACCTGGAAGAACAAAACTTTGCGGTCTTGAAAGAAAGAATCGATCAGATTCAAACCCATACCTGTACCATCAGTGCATTCCTCAAGGACAATCCGGGGAAATATTCCCACTTCATCCTGCTGGATCACCAGGATTGGCTGGCAGCCAACAGCATTCCTGTTTTGGAAGAAGAATGGCAACTGATTCTGGCCAATAGTCGCCCTGGTACCCGGATTTTGTTGCGCTCTGCCGCCCATCAGGTCGACTTCTTTCCGCAATTTGTGCTGGATGCGGTGGAGTTTGAACAGGAATTGACCGCTAAAACCCATGTGGAAGACCGCGTGGGGACTTATGCGAGTGTGTATTTGGCAATTGTGAAATAATAGGGTTCGAAGGTTCGAGGGTTCGGGGGTTTGAGGGTTCGGGGGTTGCTCCAGCGCTCGAACCTTCGAACCCCCGAACCCTCGAACCCCCGAACCTAAAAAAATGGCTTTCGAAAAATTCGATTCGCTCTCCGAAGCAGAGCAAAACAGTACGATGCAGCGCTATTACAAGCTGCAATCCAAAATTTATGACGCCACCCGCTGGAGTTTCTTGTTTGGTCGCAATCAAATCATTCGGGAAATCCCCCTTGATCCTGCGGGCAAATGGAACATATTGGAAGTTGGCTGTGGCACCGGGTACAACCTCCGCAATTTAGCTGCCCGTTTTCCCAATGCGCAACTCACTGGTTTGGATGTATCTACCGATATGGTGGACCTCTCCATAAAAAATACCCGTACTTTTGGCGAGCGGGTCAAGGTATTGGCTCAACCCTACATGCTGGGTGATACCACCTGGAATGAGCAACTGGATTTGGTGCTTTTCTCTTATTCGCTGACCATGATCAATCCCCACTGGAAAGACCTGATCATGCAGGCCAAAGCCGACCTCAAACCCGGAGGCTACATCGCCGTGACGGATTTTCACGATTCGCGCAACCTCTGGTTCAAAAAACACATGGCCAACAACCACGTGCGCATGGACAGCCACCTGACGCCCCTGCTCAGTCAGGAATTTACGCCCGTAGTCAATCAAGTCAAATCGGCTTATTTGGGCGTTTGGGAGTATATGTTGTTTGTAGGAAAAAAATAACCCATCAGGGTTCGTGGGTTCGAAGGTTCAGGGGTTGGTTTCCTGAACCTTCGAACCCACGAACCCACGAACCCTCCCTCATGCCAAACATAGAAGAACTCAACGAAGTAATCGCCACCCGCCCAGACTACGCCGACGCCTACTTCAACCGTGCCGTGTTGTATACCCAGGAACGCCGCTACGAAGAAGCGCTGGCCGATTACGCCAAAGTCATTGAATTGAATCCTACCGATACCGGGGCCTACAACAACCGGGGCAACCTCTATATTTTTTTCAATCGTGCTGAGGAAGCCATCAGTGATTTCAACGCTGCCATTGCCCTCAATGAGGTCGACCCTGATGCCTATTACAACCGAGCCATCCTGTTTACGGAAATGGGGCGTTTGGACGAAGCGCTGGCCGACTACGATACAGCCATAGAGAAAAACTTTCAAGACCCGGCAGTACACTTCAATCGGGCCATGGTGCTCCTGCGCCAGGGTGACTGGGAAAACGCCCTGGACGACCTAGCGACAACCATCAAACTGCGGCCTGATCACGCCGACTCGTACGTTGCCCGCGCCAACGTATACACTGATTTGCGTAAATATCAGGAAGCACTGGACGATTACAGCCTGGCCATCCGCATCCGACCCAGCTTTTTTATCGCGCACTTCAACCGGGCCAATTTGTTGTATGGTTTAGGGTATTTGGAAGAAGCCTTAACAGATTATTCCAAGGTTTTGGAAATCAATCCCAAAGAAGTCAACGCCTGGGTTTCGCGCGGAAATTTACTCGATGATCTGGAGCGGTACGATGAAGCGCTGGCCGATTACAGCCAAGCCATTGAACTTCAACCCAATGGTGCCGATGCACGTTTCAATCGGGCCATTGTACTCAAAAAACTTGAACGATACGATGAAGCCCTGGAAGACTATTCCACCATCGTCGAACAAAATCCCAGCTGAAGCAGAAGCCTATAACAACCGGGGAAATTTGCTCTGTGATTTGGGCAGAGAAGAAGAAGCGCTGGCCGATTATGAGCAGGCAATCATCAACCGTCCGGATTACGCTGAAGGCTACATCAATCGGGCAATAGTGCTCAAAGCCCTGGGGCGGATTGGAGAGGCCCGTGAAGACTATCAACGCGCCATTTCCATCAATCCAGACTTACGCGGAGTGATGGAAATATAACTGTGAATTATGTAACTTTTGTAAATTTTCACCCACAATTGAGATTACAGTAAAAAGATTGCTACATTTATGTTTGGGAATCACAAAACAACTTAAATACTCCCTCAAATTCCCGTTGCTGCTCTAACCTAACAACATCTCTTCAGAACACTTGGATACTGATTGAGAACACTACATCTTATTACTAATTTGTAGGGAGTTTAGTCGTCCCAGCAGAAACAACATCTTATGACCCATTCAGCATTTGATCTGAATGATCCGCACTACAATTTGGAGGCCAAAATTACCCTTAGTTTTGGGCAAATCGCATTGGCATTGCGCACTATGTTGTGGCAACAATGCTTCTCCATCAACCTGAGCCCAATTCAGGGTCAAATCCTGATTTTTTGCCTCAATCAACCTCCCCAGCGCTGTCGAATCGGGTATTTGGCCAAAGAGTTCAGCCTGACCAAACCGACCATCAGCGATGCGGTTAAGACCCTGGAAAGGAAACAATTGCTCCGCAAAAAAAATGACCCGGACGATCAACGCAGTTTTGATTTGATTTTAACGGAAAAGGGCGTTGAGACGGCTCAGAAGGTATTGGGCTTTGCCAACCCGCTTCATGATCTGGTGATGCAGTTACCCGAGGGCAAAAAAAATCAATTGAATCTCATTTTGTCTCAATTGACCATTCATTTGAAAGAAACGGGGATATTGAGTTCACAGCGCTCCTGCGTGTCCTGCCAGCACCACCGCAAAAAGAACTCCCAAAAAATCTACTATTGTAAGTTCCATGAAATGAAAATGGCGGCTACTGAAATCAGGATGAATTGTGCTGATTATTTGGCCTTACCCAACCAGGAATAAAAGGGCAACAAACCGTGGTTCATTGTCCTTTATTCTTTCCAGGTGGATTAGTTGCCCGTCATGATCATGGGCGTATTTTTTCCATCCATGATGATGATTTTGGCATTGGGTGAACCCGCCAATTCTTTTTGGGCCTTGATTTTTTCGTACTGCAACAATTTGTCCGTTAAAGTTGAGGTCAGGATGCGTTGATAATCGGAAATACCCTGTGCTTCTACCCGTTTGCGGTCGGCTTCCTGGCGTTCTTTGTCCAAAACAAAACGCATTTTTTGTGATTCCTGCTCGGCGTTGATTTTGGATTCAATGGCCGCTTTGACCGACTGCGGCAAATTGAGGTTGCGGATCAGCACCTGTTCCAGGGAAAATCCACGTTTGCTGAACTCCTTGTCTACAGCCGTAAACAAACGTTGCTGGAACTCCTCTCTTTTGCTGGAATACAAAGCCACCGCATCGTAGTTGGCGGCCAGGTCGCGGATTTTGGTGCGCACAATGGGTCGAACTACGATTTGGGTATAGTCTTCTCCAATCGTTCTTAGAATGGTAGGCGCTTTATCCGAGGTAACACGGTACAGTACAGTAAGGTCAATGACCACTTCCAAACCATCGGCAGAAAGCACCCGGATGGCATCGTCGCCCGCCTGGTCGCCTTCATCGTGTACCGCAGACATGGTGTAGTTTTGGGTTTTGACGTCAAATTTAATGACCGACATGATGGGGTTGACCACATTCAGACCCTCGGTGAGTACCTTGCCCTGAATTTTGCCAAAGAGGCTTTGTACCCCTACCGAACCCGCAGTAATTTGTACAAAGCATGAGGAAATAATCCCCAACACAATCAATACAAAGCCAACCAAATAACCAATACGCCCAAGTTTGCTAAAACTCGGACTGGCGTTGGACATCACATTGAGTACAATCATGGCAATGATGCCGAAACTAATGAGTACCATAGCAGAATTTTTTTTATAAGAGCAATGTAGGTGCTAGTCCCTGTATTATCAAGGATGTTGGAGGAAGATAAGCACAAATACGATAGAAACATACGATCTATCGGCATAAGGCACGGTAAAAAATAAATTTAGATTTTGACTGGACTCTTTTTTGATTTCGCTGTGTTGCTCCTCAGTTGCGTAGGCTGGCTATGCGCCTTCCTCGCGCCTTGCCAAATAAAAAAACCGCCAAAAAACATGCTGTTTTCTGGCGGTGGAATACTGGGGTTGGTTTTGATTTTGGGGTTTAATGTGCCTGGGGTTTATGGTTTTACTTAGATCTATTTTACATGTTGGCTAATTAAAAGATACACGGCATCCACCAGTCCTTGTTGCACTTTTAAGCGAGCCGGGGACGATCCATCAAGGTTGTGCTCACCATAAGGTTGATCCGGGGCATCAAAGCCAGCCCAAACGGGCAAGCTGGTTTGTTGGGTCATGGTTTTTTCAAATAGCAGCTCGCCATTGCGCAAATTGCTACACTTTACTCTAATGCTCATTTTCGCTGCATTGTTAGGCAAAACCTGATCCCAATTTTTACCCGAAGATTCCGTTAACTCTTTCAATTCAAAAGAAAGCAGTAAGGGCTGTACCTGAATCGGAATATTTTTCGCTACTTCGTATTCTACCCCCGCAGCATCTGCCAATGCCGATGCCTGTAAGGAACAAAATTGCATCACCTTCAGGCTTTGATTTTGCGTTATCCTATACCCCAATGAATCCATAATTGGGGTCAGTGGGGATCGGGCGGTCGAACTGTCCAATTCGCCAATACAACTGCCATGTCCACTGATAAAAATTATCGCTGATGTTTCTTTAAATGATATCCCTTTCCAAATGCCAGCTCGTATGTTGGTTATTGGCGGTTTACTGAAACAAATATCGGGGTTGATGCGGGGGATTGAAACCCCAATTCTGGTGATATTGCCAAGTTTTCCATTTTTTTCTCAATTTTAGGCGAATGATGAATAGGTGCTTCTTTCAACTCTAAAGAGGTAATTCCCGGCGTAGTTTTTATCAAAGGTGGGAGATGCCTGAATTGGCCATACCATAAACAGGCAATCATCAATACAACAATTGCAGTTTTGGCAGCGCCCAGGCGCTTAAATATTTTTTTATCCGCTTCGTGGAGTTTTTTATCCCATTTGGGCTGCTCCACAGGAACACTAGGAGTGGTGATCTCCGGTCCTTTTTTTTCATCAAGTTTTTTTGACAAATCAATCTCAATCGGCTTCCTCATAAATAGACGATAGTTTTAGATTAGTTCAATAAAAGATCAATGATTTTGTCTTTAGCGTGAATAAAAACTGCCGTTACTTCCTCAGGGCTCAGGTTTAACTGTTCGGCAAGTTCATTAATGGGAATTTTATGGTGGACTCCCTTAAAGATGGATATTTCCAAAGGATCCAGTTTTTCGCTGTAAACTTCATGTAGCACCGGAAGTTTTAATTTTTCATGGGCATATACGCCCATGATGGTGTGTAACAAATTTTCCCTTGCTTCCTTCGATTCTGCTGCGTCCAGCACGATCTCCACTAAATTGAAATACAGGCTGCGGTACAATTTGAAATAGGTGAGTATTTCTGAAAAGTCCTTCAGCAAGTCATTCAAATCCAGCTTGGAAACAACATTATGCTCAAAAACATTCCCTCTTTCCTCGATATCTATCAATAAATCATCTATGCTTTTATTAAAGTATCGGGAAAGCTCCAACAACACATCCAACTTGGGAAAGGAACGTCGATTTTCATATGAAGCCAGGGCAGTCCTTGAAATATCCACATCTTGTTTTTTCAAGTCACTGACAAGTGCTTCCTGGGTCAATCCTCGTTCATTCCTGAGCCGGATCAAGTTGTCCGCCAGGTTTTTTTTCAATTTTTTTTCTTCTACCATCTGGTCTAGTATTGGGTCAAAAACTCTGGATGTTGTTTATTTATACCCCACACGAGGTATATACGGTAGCATAACCCTAAGAATCCTAACAAAGATACACAAAATGTCATTAATAGCAACAATCAAGCTCAAAAAGGCAGCAAAAAACCTGTAAATGACATCTAAAATGTCATCCATTGGCAAAAAAGGCCAATAATCGGCAATTCAACTGCTTTTTTGTTGCAATTTTTACCAAAAACATTTGTCAATTCCAAAAAGACCATTACCTTTGCGGTATTACCTCTGGTCCCTAAGTAAAACTAAACGCCCAGTTAATACGGTAGCATTGATTAAGGTCGGCACAAATGGAACCAAAAGCTTTGGTTTTCAGTTCCATTTGTGCACGGCCTTAATTTTTTCCAGAAAAACCCAGGTTGAGTTTGATTATTTTCACTTTGCTGTTGTATCTTTGCGTGCGCTAAAAAAGACTGGCGCAAGTACGCGTGAGTTTTGAATGCTGGTTCGCAAGCGAAAATGAGCTAAAATTTGCTTCAGTGAGGCACGAAAAGCGGAGTTTAACAGCGTTAAATGAGCATTTTCGGAACGAAACTGAAGCAAATTTTAGCCATTTGCAGCGCGAAGTAACATTCAAAACCCACGCTAGAAAGGGTAATTAGCTCAGTTGGTTTAGAGCGCTGCTTTGACAGAGCAGAGGTCACAGGTTCGAGTCCTGTATTACCCACGAGATGGGGTGTGAGCTTCGTTGCCTGCGGCTCGAAGCGTGTGGTTCTCAAACTTCGTTTGAGAAGTGTGGGTGTGGGTGTGTTGGTGCAACGCGCTCAGGATTGAATGGGAATCCGGGATTTGGGGTTTCAGGTTTAAAGGACTAAAACGACAGGACGTGTTTGATTTTGAAAAATTGGAAGTGTATCAGGAAATGCGGGGGGTAAACTTGAAAGTTTTGAAACACCTGTTTACCCACAAAGCGCTTGATCCATACATCCAGGACCAATTCAAACGCGCCAGCTTGAGTGCCCTGTTGAACCTGGCCGAAGGAACCGGCCGCATGACTAGCCCCGACAAGAAAAAATTTTACATCACGGCGCGTTCATCCGTTTTTGAATGTGTCGCGATCCTCCAGATCATGCATGATACTGACCTCGTAGAAAAAAGCTTCTACGATGATTTATACGCTGGCTTTGAAAAGGTATCCAGAATGCTGCTGGGAATGATTCGTTCCCTGGAGTAACCTGGTGGTTTTTTCAAATCTAAAGGACGGGCAACCACCGAGGGTTGCCCCAACACACCCACACTCTTCAAACGAAGTTTGAAGACCACATCACACCCACACACTATTTTCGGGATGTGGCGCAGCCCGGTAGCGCACACGCCTGGGGGGCGTGGGGCCGCAGGTTCAAATCCTGTCATCCCGACACTTGATTATCAACGGCTTACGCGATATTTTTGCGTAAGCCGTTTTTATTCTGCATTGATATAGTATAGAAAATTGTTGATTAAACGCAAGACATGGGTGTGAAGTTACGCCAATTGCAATCTCCTACCTCTAATTTTAATTTTTTATCTTAACTTCACCACACTCCTGCGGGAAGCAACAACTCAACACCTTTATCTCCATGCCTGAATCCATCATTTCCCCACTCGGTTTGCCACCGGCCCTCCTGATTTATTTCATTTTCGTCAATCTTCGGCATGGGTCCAAGGCAACCAAACCAGAGATCAGAATCAACCAGGCCATTACCGCACTGCCTTTGGTGATTTCGGTGTTTTTTGCCCTCTTGCAAGCCTGGTACCTGATTTT
Source organism: Haliscomenobacter sp. (assembly GCF_016718685.1). Classification (GTDB taxonomy): domain Bacteria; phylum Bacteroidota; class Bacteroidia; order Chitinophagales; family Saprospiraceae; genus Haliscomenobacter. The sequence goes on from NZ_JADKCX010000044.1 coordinate 39,236, forward strand.
GATTCAAATGCTTATCGCTTACCTGTTGATATTTACCAGTTTAGGGCACGACATCATGGCCCTCCTGCTCAATAACCCGGCCTGGTACATTGCCTGGCTGAGTGGAGTGATGTTGCTCATTTTTGCCTTGACGATCTGGTTAATTCCCTGGCACCTGCTGGATGTAGGCACCTATCGGGACTTGCGGCGCAATCGGGCTTACCTGGTGGTTTTGCGTTTTTTGGGGCTGTTTACCTTTATGGTGTTTCTCTAAGCATTTATGCGCTCGACCAGGACTGGGAAAATTTTCCCCATGGTTTGTTTTGGGGCTGTTTGGGGCTGAGTTTTGTGGTGTATTGGGTCTTGGAAATAAGCATCGACGAATGCTACATCGCGCAGACTTTGTATTGGTTGTTGTTCCTTGCCGTGATGGTCTATGTTGAACTTTCAGTCCCCGATCTGCATTATGGCTGGTTCAAATGGGTCACCATTTTTGGGGCCTCGTTTTATTGGACCATTACGGGCCCGGCTCCAGGGTTTCGCAAAAAAAAGGAAAACGAACAAGCTTCCTCGATGTAGCGCTCCGTAAAAAAAGCGGAACAGTAGTGGGTTTCTTTTGCGTTGGATCAAACAATTTCAATCCATTCAAACCTGGTTAGGGCTGCACATTGGCCAAATTGCGGTGGAATTGGATACCAAAATCAACCTGCAAAGTACCATCAAAGACGAGGCTAAAGACTTAGCCAGAAACCCTAAAGAACGGCTGAACGCCTACCGGTTTTATGGCAACCGTTTTTCTTACCGGGTTTTGTTTGTCATTACCTTGTCACTGGCATTTTTGGGGATTTATTTGCCCAATCTGGAGCCCATTTCACCCATTGTTTTTGTGTATATCGGCATGGGCTTTTTGTTGATCCTGGTCGATTACATGTTCTACACGGGTAGGCGTGTGGTCGCTTTTGCCACCAATCCGCCCAATACGGCAATGCTGAATCCCAATTTTCTCCAAAGGTTCTTCTTGAAAATCAATTGGCCAAACTCGGCCCGGCTGTTCTGCCGCTTCAGGCTAAACCTGATTGCTTATGTTTTTTGGGTCGTTGCCGTGTTTGTGCTCTTCTTTGCGTCCAACTCCCATACTGCCCAATACAATTTATTGGAAAAAAAGCCCCGCCCAGCACGCTTGAGTTTTCACCAATACCTGGATCAATGGACAGAGGCCAGGCGGGATTCGCTGGAAAATCTGGCCACCAAAAGTTATTCCGTGTTCATTTTTTCCGGTGAGGGCGGCGGCTCAAGGGCCGGGTATTGGTCCTCGACTTGTTTGCTGGGGCTGGATAGTTTATTGAACTTGACCTCAAGTAACATACCTTGGCCATCAGCGCGGTATCGGGCAGTTCACCCGGAACAGTGGCCGCTCTGGCCTGGTGGGAGCACGGAAACGGGCCTGACTATCGGGAATATTGTACCGAGATTTACCAGCACAATTTCATCAGCTCTGGCCTGGCAGGCAATGTGTTTGGTGCTACCCTGCGCAAATTTCTGAGTTTTTTTTACTTTAAAAACCGCAATATCCGCTTGTGCGAAGAAGAAAGCGCAGCCATTGAAAGGGCTTTGCAGCGGGGTAAAAAGCCTGGCAGATCCGTTCTTTCTTCGCTATACGCCAAAGATCAGTTCGCCTGGGGTTCTTTTAGTGGGCTGTATCAAGACCAGAGCCAAAATTGGCGAAGCGATCTGCCTTTGTTTTTCTCCAATTCCACCCACGTACAAACCGGGCGCAGGGTACTGATCAACCCGGTGATCAACCTTTCTGCCGAACCCCGCTTCATCAATGTGATTGATTTGTACAAAAGGATGGAAGACAGTACCAATCAGGAACTGGCTCTGGTGCACGCCGCTAATTTGTCGGAGTTGTTCCCTTTTATGTCGGCCAGTGCGCACATCCCCAAACTGGGCAATTATGCCGACGCCAGTTATTGCGAAAATTATGGCCTCAAAACCGCTTTTGAAATTTACCAGGCTTGCCAGGATTGGAAAAACAGCAAAGCACAGGATCCCCTGGCCGCCAAATGCAATTTTTATGTGGTCGCCTTGATGAATACGCACCCTACTTATTCCGCCAACTCGCCCAATCTGCCCATGGAAATAAGTGTCCCAAGTGAAACCCTGGCCCCCTTGATCGCCATTGGCAATGTGGTCTTGAGCAACAACCCCTTTAGCACCAGAGAAGAAATCAAGTCAGTTCTGCCCAACCATGCTTACCATGAAATGATTTTGAATCGTTCCAACTTGCCCCTGACCAGGGTGCTGACGAAAGCGAAACATGCGGACGATGGATAGCATCAGGACGCGGGAATTGAAAGTGTTCCAGGGCTGGTATGGGATGTCCCAGGGGCAGTGATGAAGGACAGATTTGTTAAAAGAAAAAACGGGGTAAAAGGACTTTACCCCGCCTTGCTGAAATTAGCAGCAGATGCCACCGCCACAGCATTCATCGTCACCGCCGCGTAGGGCTTGGGCATTGATTGATTGTACCATGATTATTGATGTTAAATGGTAAAAAATCCGCAATAGTGCGGTTACTTGTAAATGGATGTCGGGTTTTAAGTATGTTTTTATCGCAATATTACGATTGATTTGAGCAAAAAAAATGCCTGCCTCAAAACCGTCTATCGCTACAATTCATCGCAATATTACGATTGATTAATTTACCGTGCAAGCCCTGACCCAATTTTTTTTTTGAAAGACCAGTGCAGGAGCTAAAATCTACACAATTGCCCATTTTCGACATTTTGCCAATTTTCCCAAAAAGAATAGATATGTTGTTTTACCATTAAATATCATAGCTTTTTATTCATGATAACCAAATAATCCATTAGTATGAAAAGACCGCGTGGCGCGTAAGTTCCTCCAAAGAACAACGCCTGTAACGATCACCACGGATGCTACCCCGCTGGTGGGCACGCATCAGGATGCTCGTTGGGCAAGCAATACCGCGCCGATTCCGTTCATCCGCAACGAAGAGCTCATCCTGCTCAAGGCGGACATGCCAACCTGAATCAAGCCACTGAAGCAGTTGCGGCAATCAACATCATCCGCAATGCGGCCGGGATTGGCAGCTACACCGGAGCGACTACCACCGAGGCCTTGATCAACGAGATTCTTTATCAACGTCGATACTCCCTCTGGGCCGAGCCTTGGGGCCACCGCTGGATTGATGCACGTCGGTACAATAAGTTGAGCGAGATTTCGACCACTTTTGATCGGGGTTCGATCTTCCAGCAATTCCCACATCCTCAGGCTGAGGTGAACTGGGATTTGTATAAGAAGAGATAAGCGCTGTAAAAAAGGGTAGAGCGGTATCGATTCGGTGCCGCTCTACGCTCTGCCACGTAGGTATAGAATTTTTATCCACTCACATCCCTTTCAGCATCAAGCTCCCCAACGCTGCATCTGCCAACAAACCTTTCAATCCAGCATTTCCACCCCCAATCAAATCCTGTAACAGGGTGAAGCGAATGTCATTGGGGATAAAATCGATCTTGATGAATGACTTGATATTTGTCAATTGAGCAGCAGAGATCGGACTTGTTTGATTCAAGAGGAAATTCACCAACCGGGTACACAGCGCCGCAATAATATCCACCCGAATGGGCTGCTTCAAAGTCACTTTTTGAAAGGGAATCAAGACCTCTTTTTCAAAATCCTGCGCATTATAAATGGTCTCGGGCGTGATCAACTCCCCCAGGTTGTGGTTCACAAAAGAGATGAAAGCCGTGGCACTTTGCTCGTCCAGACAGGAGTCGGCCAACATGCGCACCAAGCCCAGGTTGGCGCTCAAATCGGCAATGGGTGTGAGGGCTGCAAAAAATTGCACCAGGGTGCGTGGTGTGGTGCGCTGTCCGGTGATGATTTCCGGATAAAGCAGTACAAAATTGATGCCCCGGGAATCCACACCATTTTGCTCTGCCCATTTGACCCAGGCTTTTGCCTCAAATTCCAGGGTGATGTGCAACATGCGCGTGAGCATGGCATCGTCCAGAGGGGTTACCGAATAGTCGCCACCATCGGGATTGGCGGTGAGCACGATTTGCCATTGGGATGGCAGGGTCCAACTGATCAGTTCGTGGTTTTGCAGGAGTTGCATGATGCCACGCAGAATGCGCTCATCGGCTCGATTAACATCGTCGATCAGTAAAATACCTGGGCCCGGTGTATTGGGCACCCAGGCTGGGGCGCGAAATACGGTACGCTCGTTTTCAATCGCGGGCATGCCCACCAGATCACCCATTTCTTCAAACTGCGCTGGAGCAATGTACACAAAGCCATAACCTTGCTGCCGGGCGAGGGTTTCTACAATTTCCGTTTTGCCAATGCCGTGGCGGCCCCAGATGCAGATGGGGCTTTTGCGTTTGCCTTGAGCCTCAAGAGACAGATTGGTTTGAAAAACATGCTGGATGAACGCAATGAGTTCTGTGGCGTTTACGCGAGTTCCGTAGTATTGATAGTTGTGCATGTTCGCTTGGTTGAAACATTCGTCATCCCGAATTTTTTGCGCTCAAAAGCGACATATAATTACAAGGAACACTGAAAGCACAAAGTGCACCAGCGAGCGTACTTTGTGTGCCTTGTACTTTCTCCTTTGTGCTAGTTTTTTAATTCGCTTTTAGTCACTACAAAATTAGGAATGATGAACCGTTCATTTTTACTTTTCGCCCCAATAATGACATCCATGCTGGAGTATTCTCCACCACACCCCGCTCACTGATCATCCACAGCAGCGGTTTTCGGCACAGCACCGTTGGCCTCGGCCCCAACCCGTCTGTAAAATACACCACCGCATTCGCAGCAGATTTATGGTTGGCGTATTCCAAAGCAGCATCAAAATTGGTGCCTCCCCGGCCACTTACTTCCAGAGGGGCTTTACCCCGATAAATGTACGTATTGTTGATTTGGGTATCACACTCCAACACCATTATTTCTGCACCTTGTTTCCAGATGTGCTGGATTCCGTTGAAAAAAGCCTCCACCTCATCTTCACCAATGCTACCCGAGGTATCCAGGATCACCAGCAACTTGTGTTTGTTGCGGATCCGCAAGCCGGGGTTGACTCCATAGCGGCGGGATGGTTTGCGGATGGTGTTTTTCAGGTAAGTACGTTGGCCTGCTCCAGAAAACAAACGCAGGTAACGGCGCCAGTCCAGGCTCGGCTCAGCTGACGTTGATTGGAGTTGTAGTTGGGTTTGTAAAATGCGCGGCAAGGTTCCTATTCCTTTGCTTCCAACCCGTTGCACCGTCGTGCGCAGCAAATCATCGAGGTGGCTATCCAGTAGTTTTTTTTCAGCCGCGCTGAGCCAATCGGCCTCTTCATGCCACAATTCATGCCCTGCTAATGCCCCACCAGTCAGCATCAATTGAGACAAAGCCGGACTAAGAACCACACTCTGGCGCAGGGTTTTGTTCCAGGCATCATTTAGCGTATCGTAATAGGTATCGATGGAGCGAAACGGCGGAAGCTGCAGTTCTGGAAACCGTTCCAGCGTGATGGCGTCTTTCGACAATTGTGCAGGTGTGAGGTATTGATTGACCACCAAATCCGCAGCAAGGTGGAACAGCAGGCGATTGGCAAATTGTTTGCCCTGCAAAGGGTGGCGAAAAACGAGGTGCAACACTTCGTGCTTGAGCGCGCCATGCCTTTGGGCAGGTTCATCCAATGTATTTTCCCAAAAATCGGGATTGAGGGCCAATTTGACGGTTTTGTTGGCATTGACGCCTAGTGAGATCGTCGAAATCTCCTGGTTTAGCTCCTTGACCAGTCCCGTTAGAAAATGCCCGTAGAAAGGCTCATGCAAGATGAGCTGAATGGTAGTTTGGGAAACCTGGTCTAAAACATTCAGTGGCGGCATGACAACAAAAGTAAAGAACTCCAAACATCTTTGTAAAAAAAGTCTTAAATTGGTGCATAGAAATTAAAAACCATGGCAATTATTCTTGCTGATTCAAAATTGAAAAGGTAAACTGAATGCATTTCGCGAGATGGACCTCGCCGAAAACGACCCGTTCATCTATGAGCTTTTTGATGGAGAAATTATGAAAAGATCTGCCCCCAGTCTTGTGCACCAGCGCATCAGCAGAAAACTGCTTGGAAAGTTGGACGCTTTTATTGAAGAAAAAAAATTGGGCGAAATTTTTTCCGCACCAGTTGACCTCAACCTGGACGAATTCAATGCTTTCCAGCCCGACTTGGCCTTCGTCAGCAAAGAACGCAGTTTTTTGATCGAAGATGGGGACTACATTCATGGCGCACCCGATATGGTGGTGGAAATTATTTCTCCCGGAACCGTCAAAAGAGACCGCGTCATCAAAAAGACCTCTGCGAGCGCTTCGCCATCCGGGAATACTGGCTGGTGGATCCGCTCAACAAGGGCATCGAAATTTACATCATGCAGGAGGATAAATATGTACTGCACGACCTCCAGGAAATCAGTGGGAAAATCAGTTCTACGGTTTTGACAGGATTTGAACTGGATTTGGGGCATATTTTTGGCGACGAACAGGGTGACGAATTGAAAAGTTGAAAAGATGATTGCCATTGTTGGTTCTCTTCAACTCTTCAACTCTTCAACTATAATGTAAAGGTTTACTTCATCTTCTTCAGCAATTCTTTCGCCTGAGCCGAAAAAGAATGATCAGCATCCTGAGCGATGGTTGTCAATTTGGCTTCACAAATGTCATTCCACTGATCTGCTTTTAAACAAACCAAGAGGTAGTTCCACTCCCCTTTCTCCTGAAACTTTACTTCAGTAGATGCCGCTACCAATTCAAAGGCATTTTTTGCTGCGGGGAGGTTGTTTAAGCCAATCATCGCATGCCCGAGGTAAAACTGAGCCTCAATGTACAAAGGATCACCGCTGGGTATTTTGGCCAAATCTTCTACGGCATCAGCATAACTTTCTTCGGCCAGGGCTTTTTTAGCCGCATTGATGGCATTCTGGGGCACGGAGCCACCGCGCAGATTCGATGCTTCGGGGGTCTGATAATAAGTGGCAAACAACTCTGATGGACTAGGCTGAGGCATAAAATAAGGTGCCGCAAAGAAAATCAACAACAACACGGATGCTGCTGCACTCAACACAACGATCATGCTGCGCAGGGAGATGATGCGTCCTCCTTTGGCAGTATCTTTGCCTTCCGCAGCCCAATTTTTCAAATCTTTCCGCAGGTTCTCTTCAACGCCATAATCGAGCACGTTGAGGCTCAAACGGTACAATTCTTCGGCCTGGCGCAATTCTTCATTGCTGTTTAATTCGCGTTCGAAGTTTTTACTATCGTTGTCCGAAAGTTCCCCAGTGTGGTACTGGTCGATGCGGTCGTAGTAATTTTCAATTTTCATAGCACATCTTTAAGTTGTTTGACCATGCCTGGATTTTTTTCCAGATATTCCATCAACGCCAGGTGGCAGCGGTACTTAATTTTTCGGGCGTTGGCCTCGTTGCTGAGTTGCAGCGTATCCGCAATTTCAGCCATTGAGTACGAAAGCTTCCACATTTCCAACACTTTGCGGCATTGTTCACCGAGTTGATCAAGCAGGTGGCCCAGGAGGTTTTTTCCGCTCTTCCGTGCGAAAAGTAACTTCTGGTGTTTCAAAATCCGGTTCTTCCTGTGCTGGTTTGATGGGATCTACCAAAGTGACGCGCTCTTGTTTGCGCATCTGGTTCATCCACAAAAAACGACAAATCGAATACAGATAGCCTTTGATGGGTGCTTCACCCCGGAATTTATCTTCCCGAGTGTTGCGATCCAACACAATGATTCCTTCGTGAAACATATCGGTACCATCTTCCTGGTTGCCCCGGTTGTTCTTCACGAATGAAACGACGCGTTGTTGTAATTCTTTGTCGTCGTACAACCAGCGGATTGCGGTTTGTCGAACCGTGCCGCCTTTTTTGATCGCCGCTACAAATGACTCGTTCGTGTAGGTGATGGCGTTCATGAGTAAGGTGTTTTTAAGCAGAATAATGTGCCAGGTTTGTCGAAATATTTTACCATTTTGCGAAAATAACTAATTTGGCTCTGAAACGTTGAGAAATGAGCAAGCATTGCATCTTGGTGGGGAGTTTTGTGTTTTGGGCCGGTTTTTTGTGGTGCCAAAACCAGGCGCAAGCCACTTTGCAAAAAGCGAGCACCCTTTTTGACTCGCTGCGCTACCAGGAAGCTGCAACCTTGGCCAAACAAGTGATGCACAATCAAAAAAACCAGGAAATCAATGCGCAGGCCCTGGTTTTACTCGGCGACATCGCCCTGGAACTAGCCGATTATCCTCCTGCAAAGGCAGATTATCACCGTGCCATAAAACTCCTTAAAACTCATCAAACTAGGGGGCATCCCCTCATTGCCCAGGCCTGGAATGGGCTCGGAGAATACGAACTGAGCCTGGGAAATGTAGCCCAAGCCATCCAATGGCACCAAAATGCGCTCAACATGCGCAGCCAATTGTTTGGGCAAAAACACGAAAAAACCGCCGATTCCTACAACAACATCGGCAATTGTTTGGTCAAACAAGGGGATTATGTAGCGGCGCAGCAAATGCACCAGAAAGCACTGCAGATCCGGCAATCCATTTTACCTGCCAATCATTCCGATATCGCGGTAAGCCACAACAACCTGGGCAATTGTGCTTATTTTATCGGTGATTTTGCTGAAGCAGCCCGCGAACACCGCGCTGCCCTGCAGATTCGGGAAAAGATTTTTGGCACGAATCATCCCAAAATTGCGCCTTCGCTCAACAACCTCGGTAAAGCCCTGCTTGAGGCAGGACAATGGGATCAAGCTCAGTCGCTCTTTCAACGGGTATTGAACATCCGTCAAAAAGTACTTGGTGCCAATCATCCTACCCTCGCCCCTACTTTGGAAAACATTGGAGAAGCGCTCCTCGAAAAGGGAGACTTCCCCGCCGCAATACCCTACCTGCAACAGGCAGTTTATTTGTACGGTGGACCCAATGACCCTGGCAGTGCTTCCGCCTGGCACAAAATTGGCTTGGCTTATCAAAGAAGTGGCAACTACGACGAGGCCTTGAGCTATCACCTGGTCGCACTGGGGCCGATTGAAACGCTGTATGGGGACCAGGTTTATGCAGCGACCATCTACAGCAATATCGCAGTTTGTTATTTGCAAAAAAAAGAGTATCCCTTGTCCATTCTCAATTTTTCGATTGCGGCTAAAATTTTTCATCAGTATTTTCCGGAAGGGCATCCTGATCTGGCGCAGATGCACAACAATCTGGCGATTTGTTATGTCCGTCAGGGTTTTTTAGCCCAAGCCAGTACACAAAGTCAACAGGCCTTGCAAGCCTTGCAACAAATCGGTCAAACCAAAGGTCTGGGCTATGCGCAGGTTTTGCGCACCCGTGCCGAAATCTTGCTGCAACAAAATAAAATTACCGAAAGCAGCGCCCTCTTGCAAAAAGCACTACATGCGTTGGCTTATCGACCGGGACAAACCTTGTGGGGAAACGAAATCACCTTTGAAGTTATGGAAATCCTGGCCCAGCAGGCCCGTACCTGGAAAGCCGAAGCCATCAGCGCGACCAAGCAGAGCAGTGCCTTACACTGGCAAAAAAAAGCCGCTGACGCCAATCTCGAAGCGCTGCGCCTCATGGGCTTCTTGCGCCGCCAAATGAGCACCTCAGCGGCCCGGCAATATTGGCTACAACAACAATACGCACTGTACAGCGAAGCGACTGAAATCAATTTCAGGATTTGGCAACAAAGTGGTGAACAAACTTACCTGGAAAAAGCCTTTGTCCTCAGTGAAAGAAGTAAAGCAGTACAACTGCTTGAGGCCGTACAATTGGGACAGGCCAAGGCACAATCTGCCGTGCCAGCTGATATGGAAAAGCTGGAAACCAACTTGCTCAGCCGCCTGGCCGAGCTGGAAAGTGAAAAAATAACCAGCCCCACCAAAACGCCCCAATTGGAGCGAAAAATGCTGGTCTTGATGCGTCGCCTGGACAGTTTACAGCGGGTAATGCTGCGCTGGCAGAAAAAAAAGGGCATCAATCCGGTGGCAGATAGCGTCTATTCCGCTCAATTGCTGCGCAAAAAACTCTTGCGCCCCCAACAAGCCATGGTGGAATATTTTGAGACGGGAAGCAGTTTATTGGTATTTGTGCTCAGCAAGGACCAATTCACTGGATTTGCCTTGCCAAAATCCACTTCCATTTTACAACAAGCCATTGATTTTCGCCTGCTCTTGCGTGCTTACCCGGCATTGAATGGGGCAGCACTGGATAGCAATTTGATCGCCTGGACGAAACTTTCACATGCCTTACACCAGGAAGTTTTTGCGCCCCTGCAATCAGCTTTAAAAGGAATAGAAGAACTGATCATCATCCCTGATGGTCCGCTTGGCTTTTTACCATTTGAAGCTTTGCTTAGCAAAATGCCAAAAAAAATAGGGCATTTTAAAAGCCATGCATACCTCTTGCGCCAATATGCCATCCAATACTGCTATTCGGGGAGTTTGTGCTGGGAGTTGTCCCGAAAGAGCCATACCCGGCTCTTGAAGCCCAGTCTATTGTCGATGGCACCGGATTTTAAGGGACATTCCCTGGGTTTGGGACCCCTGTACAACAACAAGGTTGAAGCAGCCAAATTGGGCAAATTATGGGGAGCAAAAGTACTCACGGGCCACGCGGCCAATTTGGGGGCTTTTGTACAGTTGGCGCCCCATTATTCCATTTTACACTTGGCTACCCACGGAAAATATTTCCGCGATGTAGACAATTATTCAGCCCTGGCTTTTGCGGAGCAAAAAGACACCCTCAGCAATGATTACCTCTATACCCGCGATTTGTACGCCCTGCGTTTACCCACTGAATTGGTCGTCCTGAGTGCTTGCGAAACAGGGATTGGCGATTACCACCAGGGGGAAGGCATCATCAGTTTGGCGCATGGGTTCATCCATGCCGGAGCCAAAAGTGTAGTCACTACGTTGTGGAGTGTCGACGATGCCCGCACCGCCGATATCGTGGTCGATTTTTTCCAAAAACTCAAAAAGGGTCAAAAAAAACACATCGCGCTCCAACAAGCCAAGCTGGATTTGCTGCACAATCGACCACACGATGAGGTACATCCTTATTACTGGTCGGGACTGATTGGGGTAGGCGCTACCCAGGCATTGTGCTCCCCCCATAAACTGGTTTGGGGCATGGGCATTTTTTTAAGCTTGATTGTTGCAATCATCTGGACAGTCCGCATTTATTTGCGAAAATTCAAGCAATAGCCAAACCATACAATATTCCAATTATTCTGGATTATCGAAATATTTTTTCAATAGAAATGCCATTTTAAACAATATCATCTTTTTTTAAAGCAGTCTCATTTTCATTTTCTTTTGTCATTTTTTTTCAGCAATTTTGTACATCTATCAGCAAAGTCCTTTTCACATCTCTCCGTGATTGCTTTTCCATTTCCGACCAAATTCGGACTGAATTTTTATTGCTCAAAACACACTTTAGCCATGAATAACAACTTAAGTCGACGCAGTTGGCTGCGTTCCTCCCTTGTACTTGCATCTGGTGCAGCGGTAACTCCTGCGGCATTTGGCCGTAGTTCAATTGCTCCTGATCAGCCCCTGCTTTGGTCGGAGCAAAGTCGCCTCAAAGAAATTGATTACCGCTTGCCTGCGGTATTGGCGCCGAGTGTCATCCGCCTCAATGCCAATGAGAACCCTTTCGGGCCCTCTGCCAAGGCGCGTTTGGCCGTAATTGAATCCGCCATCAATGGCAACCGCTACGCGCATGGTGAGGCCGTGAAGCTGAAAAAGATGATTGCCGAAAGGGAAGGTGTTTCGGAAGATTACATCATGATGGGCCCCGGCTCAACCGACCTTTTGGAAAAAGTAGCCATCACCCACTTCCTGGAAGGCGGTAACATTGTATCGGCGGATCCCGCGTACATGTCGCTCGTGAATACGGCTAAGGCGTTTAAGGCGACCTGGAAAAATGTTCCGCTCAAAAAAGATTGGTCGCATGATGTAATGGCGATGGAAAAAGCCATTGATGCCAACACCAAACTCATCTACGTCTGTAACCCGAACAACCCAACCGGGTCTATTACTGATGCGAAGGAATTGCGCGCTTTTTGCAGCAAAGCGGCAGACAAAGCGCCCGTCTTCGTTGACGAAGCTTACCTCGACTACCTCGAAAACCCCATGGCTTCCAGCATGGTGGATTTGGTGGCCAAGGGCAAAAACGTGATTGTGGCGCGCACTTTCAGCAAAATCCACGGCATGGCCGGGTTGCGCATTGGCTACATCGTGGCATTGCCCAAAACTTTGGAAAAAATTGACTCCATGGTACGCGGCAACATGGGCATGTGCATCACTTCCGTAATGGGCGCCATAGCCAGCATGGAAGATAAAGAATTCCTCGAGCGTTCGCGGAAATTGACCACCGAAGGCCGTCAATTCGTGTGTGATGAACTGAAAAAACAGGGCTTCAACTACGTTCCATCTTACACCAGTTTCATTCTTTTCCCCATCGAAATGAATGGCAAGGAGTTTTTGAAAAAAATGATGGAATCCGGGGTGGCCGTTCGTTCTTTTGAGATCGACGCCAAAACGTATTGCCGGGTGAGTGTAGGTTTGCCAGACGAACTGAAACTCTTTACCGAAAGTCTGAAAAAAGTATTGGCATAATCAAAGTGGCTTGCTGCATTCGCGTGTGGCAAGCCCTGTACTTTTAGCACATGAACATCGCATTGCAAAAGGCCATCGCACTATTGGCTTTGATTGCCATCGGGATACTTTTGAAACCCAAAATCAAGAGTAAAGAACAAGCCGACGGCATCAAAGCAATCATTCTGAGCCTGGCCTTGCCCGCTACCATCTTTATTGCTTTGCTCAAAACGGAAGTACGTGTTGAGTTGATCAGTTTGCCCATTTTGGCCCTGGTTTTTAATGTACTACTTTTTGGTTTGAGCCATCTGTTGCTTCCCTTCATGGGTATTGCGCGGGGCACTCCGGAGTTTCGGAGCATGCTGATGATGATTCCTTCACTCGCACCGGGGCTTTCGTGTTTTCCCATTTTGGCCGAATACCAGGGAGATCAGGCGGTGGCCTGGGCCGCTTTGGGCGATTTGGGCAACAAGGTATTTGTGCTCATCGTCCTCTATTTGCTGGCCATGCGCTGGTACTACCGCTTTTTTCCCAGTGAAAATGTATCAACTGCCGCCTAAGGTCAAAGACCTCTTGTTGACTTTGATCCGTGAGCCGGTCAACCTGGTGATTGTTGTGGCCATGATTTGCCTGGGAATGGGCTGGCAAATGCAAAGCTTACCAGCGTTCCTGCAAGACGTAGTGCTCAAAATCGGGGCCATTATGACGCCGTTGGTGCTCCTGTTCATTGGCATTTCGGTACAGCCACGATGGTCGGAGTTGCGTTTGATTGGAGGAATTTTTTTCCTACGTGCGGGTCTAACCTTGGTGATCAGTGGGATTTTTTTGAGTCTGGTGCCCAACTTAAGCCCTGCTGCCGCGATCCTCGCTGTGGTTTTCCCGCAAAGTGCGGTGAGTTTTTGGCCTTTTGCCCATATTGCCGCCGTGCATACGTTGGAAGGGGATAAAACGGGCAGTCCAAAGATTTTTAATCCCGGCCTGGCCTTGAATTTTATTGCCCTATCCTTGCCTTTTTCCACCCTCTTGATTTTGTCCATTTGCACCATTGGGGTACCGGCAACTCGCCCGATTACGTTGGGTTTGGCAGGTTTGATCATGGTAACCCTGGCTTTGCTGCCACCACTGTTGCGGCGGGTACGTTTGCCCAAAATGGAAAAGGAGGTAGAGATGATGGTGGAAAACTAAAGGTAGGGCTACAAAAAATCATGCTCCAAAGTCTTTAATTCCAGAACATTGGAAAGAAAGTCGATTATTTTTCGCATTTTTTTGCCCAAATACTTGCTTTTTTCCCCTTCGCGCATTTATCTTTGCGCACGCTTTGAAACAAAATGCTTCGGCACAACTTTCCAAGCAACGCACCCACACACTAACCCACACCCCACACCCACACACATTCTTGCGGATGTAGCTCAGTTGGTAGAGCGCAACCTTGCCAAGGTTGAGGTCGCAGGTTCGAATCTTGTTATCCGCTCCATACGGAAGTTAGAAATTGAGTTTTCTGGCTTCCGTTTTTTTGTTTTGATTTACGTGTAATCAATACTGAAATTTAAGTATACGCTTAATTTGGGGCTTCCGGTTTCTTCTTCCTACATTTGTTGAGCATCAACCGCCTACAACACGCCACATCATGAGAGCAACGATCCTTTTCCTCTTCCTGAGCATTCAGTTATTTGCCCAAAAAACAAATGTCCTCCCCCGCAGCACCCCTGAAGCCGAAGGCGTTTCGTCCCAGGGCATCCTCGATTTTTTGGACGCTGCTGCGAAAAGCAACCATGAGTTCCACAGCATCATGATCCTGCGCCACGGCAAAGTCATCGCCGAGGGCTGGTGGAATCCATACCGCCGCGACCTCAAACACACCATGTATTCGGTCAGCAAAAGTTTTACGGCTACGGCGGTGGGTTTTGCGGTAGCCGAAAAACGGCTCACGGTCAACGATAAAGTCATTTCTTTTTTTCCGGATGATTTACCCGCCAATGTCAGCCCCAATCTGGCTGAGTTGCGCATCAAAGACTTGTTGAGCATGAGTGTGGGCCATCAAAGAGACCCCACCGGACCCGTCGTGGTGGAAAAAAACTGGGTGGAGGCTTTTTTACAAATGCCCATCCCGCATCAGCCCGGCACCAAGTTTGTGTACAACTCGGCGGCGACCTTTATGCTTTCGGCGATTGTACAAAAAGTCACCGGCCAAAAAATCATGGATTACCTGAAACCCCGCCTCTTTGACCCACTGGGCATCGAGGGCATCGATTGGGAAGTCAATCCGCAGGGCATCAATGTGGGAGGCTGGGGCTTGCGGCTCAAAACCGAAGACATGGCCAGGTTCGGCCAGTTGTTCCTGCAAAAAGGCATGTGGCAAGGCAAACAAATTTTGCCCGCCGCCTGGGTAGAAGAAGCCTCTACCATGAAAATCATGCAAGACCCCTCGGCGCCACAAACCCGCAAAGACTCCAGCGATTGGCTACAGGGTTATGGCTACCAAATGTGGCGCAGTCGGCACAATTCCTACCGAGGTGATGGCGCCAATGGCCAATTTATCCTGGTGCTACCCGAACAGGACGCGGTGATCATTACGACCGCTGAGGCACCCGACATGCAGGGAGAACTCAATTTGATCTGGGAGCACCTGTTGCCCGCTTTTCAAGCCAAAAACTCCCCTCCGAGCCCAAAAGCGGGCGAACCTGGGTTTAAAACTTTCCAAAGTGGCCTTGCTACTCCCCGCCAAAAATACCATTCCAGCACGACAAGCTACGCTGGATGGCCGCACTTTTGGGGTCATTACGGCGGAAAAAACCCTGGAACGGGTGCGTTTTGACTTCATCAAAGACGTATGTTACCTGACGCTGCATACCGATTCCACGGAACACCGCATCCCTTTCGGCTATGGCAAATGGGAAATGAGTACCACCAGCAAAATGGGTCCTTATCTCGTAGCCGGGGCGCAATCGAACCGGGTAAGCATTGGTCCTTTCAAAGTGGCGGGCGCGTACACCTGGAAAGACGAAAAAACTCTGGAATTGACCCTGCGTTACATCGAAAGTCCGCATACCGAAACCATAGTGTGCAGCTTTGACGGCGATTACATTTCGCTGGATTTTCAACATCTCCTCAACCGCAACAGCAAAAGGGCCATCATCAAAGGAGTATTGAGCCCCAATCTCAACAACCCACCCCGTCTGATCATTCGCGGCGACGATATGGGCTATTCGCATTCAGGTAACGAGGCTTTGATTAAAAGTTACCGGGAAGGCATCGAAACCTCGATCGAAGTGATTGTGCCTTCCCCCTGGTTTCCCGAAGCGGTAAAAATGCTGGCGCAAAATCCAGGTGTCGATGTAGGCCTGCACTTTGCCATCACCAGCGAATGGGACAACATCAAGTGGCGGCCCCTAACCGACTGCCCCAGCATCCGCAACGCCGACGGGTATTTTTACCCGATGATTTACCCCAATAGCCACTATCCCAATCAATCGGTGATGACCAATGCCTGGAAGATTGAGGACATCGAAAAGGAACTCCGGGCACAACTTGACCTGGCCTTGAAATACATACCCCGCCTCAGCCACGTTTCAGGCCACATGAACAGCACCGCTTTTGCGCCCGAAGTAAAAGCCATGGCCCGCAAAGTGGCTGCCGAATACAAAATCCCAATGGTGGACGTGGATTCCGCCAATGATTTTAAGATCAGCTACACGGGTTACGATTCCAGAAACAAAACCACCGAGGAAAGAATCCAGGGATTCATTGACATGCTGGACAAATTGGAGACGGGCAAAACCTACGTTTTTGTTGAACATCCAGGCCTCGACAATGCGGAGTTGCGCGCCATATCCCACATCGGTTACGAAGACGTAGCGGAGGGCCGCCAGGACGTGACCACCATTTTTACCAGCGAAAAAGTGAAAGAAGCACTCGTGCGGAAGGGGATAAAACTGGTGAGTTATCGCGAGGTAATCAAGGAGATGAAGCAATGAAATTACTCGG
>NZ_JADKCX010000045.1 GCF_016718685.1 Haliscomenobacter sp.
TCGATGATTTCGATTCCTTGCTCGCGGGCCTGTTTAATCAAATCACTTTCTTTGGCCTTTTGTTCAATCAGGTCGCGGGCTTTTTTGTTGATCTTGTTGTAATCCTCCGGGGTGAAGGTATTGAAGGAGCCTTCGGAGATATCATAATAGTCGATGTTGTGGTCGATGGAAATGATTTCCGGTTCCTTGGGGATGTTTTTGATGGTAATGGTTTTGGTGGCCGTATCGGCTTTGATGTCCAGTCCTTCCAAGTCGAAACCGACCGAGACCTTAGCTTTAACGCGCAACAAGGCTTTTTTTCGGAAAATCCACCAGTCGTATCTCCAATAGTCTTTGTGGTTGTACAATTCGGAAAAATAACCCTCTACGGTAACCAATTTGGCTACTCTTTTCATTTTTTCCAATAATACCGAGGCTTCCGCTTGCGTTACGACCCTTTCTCTGGGCATGAACACACTGCGGGCAATCCAAAAGCCTCCGATAAACACGGCAATAAATCCCAATACAAGCAGTAAACGACGCATAGCCTATTTTTTTGGCCAATATAATCAATCCTTAGTCCTCCGGGCTGATTTCCTCATCCGCTTTTTTGTCCTTCACTTTGGAACTCACCGGATAACGCACCCCCCGGTAACTCTTCAATATGACTTTTACCGAGCCAATCGAGATCGGAGATTCGATCATCAGCGGCAGGCGGTTTTTATCATCCGAAGCCCAGATGGTCAGGTTTGAACTTTCTTTAAAAATGTACCCTTTGATCACTTCGGGATTGAGGGCTACGGTATTGAAATGTCCCAAGCCACGGATTTTTTTGTTGGGAAATTTCCCTTTGTAGTTCACTTTTAGCGGCCAGGTTTTTTTGTCAATAAAAATCTTGATCGGAAAATCCTGCCCTGCGCGCATTTGGTCAAAACTGAGGTTGCGGGCGCAATACACCATCGAAAGGATATCGTGAATGCAGGAGTCCGTATCGTATTCCACCAACTCCGCTACTTCTTTGGTTTTGCCACGCAGGGATTTCACTTTGCCGTTTTCGCGGTCAAAGGTCAGTTTGTCGTACAATGAATATTTACCTTCATTAACCTCTCTTATCGAAGTGATGGGCAAGAGGGTGGTTTTGTCCACATAAACATCATATTTATCGCGCACTTTGAAAAATGCATCGTAGCCTTTGTAAGTACCTCCGTGGGCCGAAAAATGATACCGATCGCCCAAATCTTCAACCTTGAAGACGACTTCACCCGCCGACATCCAAATGAAATTCCAGTTGTAAAAAACCTTATACACCATCTCTTCACCATGCCGGAACACTTGATTGTCCATGTCACATTGATCCCCGCCAGTGTACAGGGGAAGATGATCGGGGATTCTTTCGGGTTGAGGCACGCGGAAAGCCATCAGTGAGAGTACCAAGAAGGCCGCGCCAATTTTCATCAGCCTGGAGAGATGCATAAGTTTATCGTTTTGATTTCAGGAAAAGTCAGCAGCTTACATTCCACTTAAACAACTAAATTCAAGACAAAGATTCTGCTTTTCACGCTTTTTTGACGATGAAAAACAATCCAAGTAACGCTGGCAATACCAGATTTAGTACAAACAAGGTGTAGGAAGCAGCTAAGGTACTCAAGGCATTGGCACCCCAAATACCCCATACCAAAAGTGCAATTTCGCCTCTGGCCAACAGGCCCAAAACGGGTGGCAGGGGAATTGCAGTCTGCAACAAATAAATCGTCCCGACTCCGGCCAGGGCTGCATCTGGTGGCAAATCAATCCCATAAAAATGCAGAATGGCGTAATACTGAACACTGTACAAACCATAACGCAAAGCCGCCAAACCCAAACCTGCTCCAAAGGTAGCCAGTCGATAATGCTGCAACACTTCAAGTGCTTGATCCAAAACTGTTTGTACATATCGCCAGGCTCCTTTCCAAATAAGTCCTTGATTACGTTCGGCATAATGATGCAAAAGTTGAGGGATGCCCACTACGCCTAAGGCCAATAAGCCTAAAAAAACCAGCAAAATCGGTGCTGCGAATTTTTCTATTCCGCTGATTTGCCAGGCTTTGGCATAATGCCCTAAGCACAACAAAGAAGGCAGGCCCAGTCCCAAAAGGATCAAAAACTGACAATAATTCCCCGCCACCGTAGCCAGGATTATTTTGCCTTTTTGCTGTTCAGGTGCAAGCAACCAACGCCCCAGGTAGTCACCACTGCGATTGGGCAACAACATGGAGGCTGCTACGCCAGCCAACACGGCACGAAGGCTTTGGCCAAAAGACATTCCGCTCCAGGGCTGGGTAAATTGCCGCCATTTCAAGGTTTCGAGCAGCCAATTGAAGGGCATCAACAGCATACAAAACAGCAAATAATGGAGGGTTGCTCCGGAAAGATTGCTGAGAAAAAGTTGCCACAGCTGGTCAAAGTCATTGCGCCGAAAAAGCTCCACATAAAATCCCCACAAAATGCCCAAAGCCAACACCAATCGAATCAGCAGCCAGGCTCGCCGGCGAAAAATAACGCTTTGGCCCTCTACTATTGGCAATGCTCTGGTGATTTTATGCAAAACAAAGAGTTTTAAATAATTTGCTTTGCCGCAAAAATAAAGCTACTTTGCAGCAAAAAAGAACTGGTGGCAGAAAAAATAGAGAATTACCGCATTTTGGGCGTTGACCCCGGAACCAATATTTTGGGTTATGCCATTCTGGAAGTAAACGGTGCAGAACTAAAACCCGTCGACATTGGCGTCGTTTATTTGCAAAAACTGGAAGACCACCCCCAGAAGTTGAAGCGTATTTTTGAACGCATCACCAGCATCATTTCTCAATACGGCCCACGTTACCTGGCTATTGAGGCACCTTTTTTTGGCAAAAATCCCCAATCCATGCTCAAACTGGGCAGGGCACAGGGTGTAGCCATGGCCGCCGCCATCACCAAAGGACTGGAGATCACCGAGTACTCGCCAAAAAAAATCAAACAGTCCGTAACGGGCAATGGCAACGCCGCCAAAGAACAGGTAGCCGCCATGTTGCAAAACACTTTAAAAGTCAGCCTGGACGGACAATACCTCGACGCTACCGATGCCCTGGCTGCTGCGGTTTGCCACTACTACCAGTCGCGTTCTCCACTGGGAGGTACGGGTAAAAAGTACAACGATTGGTCGGCGTTTTTGAAAAACAATCCCGAACGCAAAGGTTAAGGCGGATTTCGCGCTTTTTGTGCACTGAACATGATCATTCAAATTCCATCACTTAAGTTACTCCCCTTCTTCCGTTTTAAATTTTGCCAAAACTGGCCGTACCAACTTAGGCCGCTGCAATTCGTGTACGTAAATGGCCTGTCCCACCTTGCCTAAAAAGGGCAACCCAATTTCATCGTATTCGTATTTCCCATCGTTGAATACCTCGTCGTTGTTGACACGGATGGTAGCCGCGAGCATAAATTCAACACCATGCTCAAAGTCAACGATGTAAGCGGCATCGGTCAGGAAACCATAAGCCAAACCCACCTTGTTAAAAATGCGGATGTTGTTGGGAATGGTCATAGGCGCTTTTTTATCCCCAAACAAGAGGAACTTGACGTAGTTGTCTTCTTCCACATGCTCAGGATAAGACGGATGCGTACTTTCACGGGGATACGCCGACATCCAGCGGTACAAAAATTTATAATCATTCTCCGTGAGGTCAAAACGTTGTTCGGGCCGCACCGCTTCCGGGAACATAACGGCCTTGAGCATGTCGTGCAATTCTTCCAAACCCACATAGTTGCGGTTGAGGAAATCGAAAGGCTGGTTGATCATGGTACTATCGCCTTCAATGTACCCCTTGCCTTGCAATTGTTTGCGCAAATTGAGCCGCGGATAAGCCATACTATTGACCTGGCCTTGTTGGAAAATGG
This sequence comes from Haliscomenobacter sp., assembly GCF_016718685.1. GTDB lineage: Bacteria > Bacteroidota > Bacteroidia > Chitinophagales > Saprospiraceae > Haliscomenobacter. The sequence goes on from NZ_JADKCX010000045.1 coordinate 3,895, forward strand.
GATTGCGCAGGCTGTCAAAAAAGGAAATGGGATTGGTGTAGCGATTGCTCTCCACATCGAAGCCAGGAACCGACAAACGGTGGATGATCCGGGTACGTTTGTAGCCCTTGTTCCACAATTGTTTGTTGAGGTATTCCTGGCCCAGAAACTCGTACAAACGATTGAACGCGTCGTTGTCGCTGACCAGAAAAATCTTTTTAATGTACTGGGCAATCGAAGGCTGGTCATTTTCGGCAGTCGTATCCACTGTAACCGAGGTTTGCGGAGGGCGCCCCGCTCCAGTGTGCATTGGGCTGAATTTCGACAAGCCTTCAACTTTGATTTGATTGAGTTTTTCCAGCGCTAAAAAAGCGGCGGGCATCTTTACCGCGCTTGCTGGATAATAGTACAAGTTGGTATCCAGGTTGTAGGTATACGACCGAAAAGTGGGAAAATTATTGGCGTCCCGATCAATTTGGGTATAAATGATCTGCACCTGATACCGATCCACATTGTTGAGGATGGTGTCCAGTGCGGGGCCTTGTTTCTCCAGAATCAGGCGCAAGGTATTTTTTTGTGCCGTCAGTGCGGGCAATAAAGCCAGGCACAAAGAAAAAGCGAGTAGTATCGGTTTTTGCATGGTCAACTTTTTTCTGATTGACAGTAATAATGTAGTGATTCAAGTAAGCTTGAGATGTCGCCATCAGTATGTAGACTGCTCAATACAATTCGAGTAACCAGGGCATCCTGTGGCGTTGGGTACGGAAAACTGGATATCAATATTTTCCGCTGCGATAAAAACGCAGCCAATCCAGAATTTGGGGTATAAAATACGGGATATTCTGGAAAAAAATGAAAATCAACCAACTCCGGTAAATTTTGTACAAATTGCTGGATGTTGGCTTGCAATTTTTGTCGGCTTTCGGCGTAAAAAGACTGCCCTTGTACCAAGGCCAGCAAATAAGCCGGAGCAGGCGGCGAAGCCCCGCCAAAATACGGACTGACCCACAGCCGCTCCAACCACATTTTCGGCCCCAAAATGACCCCTGCCGGAATGCCCAGGGCTTTGCCCAGAGAACTGATCACCAGCAATTGTGCGCCCGGCGGTAGGGTCAGGCTGCGGTAAATGCCACTCCCCTCTGCTCCGGTCAGACCAAATCCATGCGAATCGTCGATGACCACAATCAGTTCTCGTTGTAAAGATAAGGCGCTCAGCCAGGCGAAGTCGAAACGCCGCACGCGCAAGGGGTCGATGGAATTGGCGGCAATGACCAGCGCTGGGCCGGGGGTTTGGGCGATGGTTTGTACCTTTTCCACCCAGCTTTCCCAGGTATTTACTTCCGGCACAGCATTAGCCCAAATGGCCGGATGGGCACCCGGAGCCGCCAAAACTTCGCCGTATTGGGACAATACCCGCATCAACAATTGCCCGGCGAGGGTACCCGAAGAAAGCAGCAAGGCTTTTTCAGCGCCCGCGTAATTTGCCAAAAATTCTTCGGCTTCCGCAAAAATATTGAGTTGGATGTTCGACAATCGCGAGCCACCAAAATGTAAGCCATACTGCTGCATTCCGGCTCGAACCAGGTTTTGTAGCCCTTCGTTCCAGGCCGCGCCCAAATACCCGGTGCCGCTGAAGTAGAGCCAGGGTTCATTGTCGATTTGGACGGTAAGTGAGTTGGTGCGGTTTTAAATGGGGGGGGCCGAGATTGAGTTGATGCTGGGGCTATTTCAACAATTAAAGTATCGAAATTTTCACGCCCGCATTCACCACAAAACCATCCATCGGTGCGTAAATTTCTTTGAACTGCGGATTGTTACTGAATCCGGTATAAATCGCTCCGAACCGCGTTTGCCGCGTATCCAGAAAGTTTTCAAAGTTGAGAAAAACCGACCAGTTTTCCCACATTTTTTCTCCCATCAAACCACATATCCAGTACGCGGGGCTGCGCGAGGCATCACCAAGGCCTTGCGGACTAAAGTAGTAAGCTTCCAGGCCAAGACGCCACTGTTCTTCCAGTTCGTACATCAATACGCTGTTGAGGCGGTGTTGGGGCGTGAGGGGCAGTTGAACGGACTCGCCGGTACTGCGCGAGCGGGCATCGGTGAAGGTATAGCCCAGGAAAAGTTTCCAAGGTTTGCGGTAGCTGAATTTAAGGTTGGTTTCCAGGCCCCGGGTGACGTAGTCTCCGTCGAGGTTGGCAAAGGTATAGGTGGTGCCGGAGGTACGGGCTTGCAGCACCAGCGGGTTGTTGAGCTGGGTGTAAAAAAACAACTGATTCCAGCTGAAAGATACTTCGTTGGAAAGGCCAGGAAGTTTGAAGCTACCCCGATAATTGAGGTCAAAATTGATGCCGAAAGAACGTTCCAAATTCAGACTATCCGCCGAGGGTAAGGTGATGCCCTGAAAAGCGCGGGATTCGCTTTGTTCGGTAAACAAGGTGGGCGTTTTGTAGCCCAAACCAATGTTGATCCGCGCCGAAACATCATCGGTCAACTTGTATAAAGCGGCAATCCGTGGCAACACTGCTGCACCATAGCCTTGTACCAGGTCGGTACGCAAGCCGGTTTCGAGGGTGTATTGTTCATTGGGGCTCCAGGTGTATTGTGCAAAAGTGCCGAAGTTGCGGATGTTCAAAATGCGCGGAGTACGTGGATTGCTAAGGGTTTGGCGCGTCCCTTCTTCAAAATGATCACTTTGGTAATTGAGTCCGCCGATCAACTCCTGGTTGGATTTGGGCCGAAAACGCCCGTGCAACTCCGAAAATGAAGCCAATTGGGCCCCTTCAAAACGGAATTGCCGCTGGTTGAGTATCCTGCTGAAGCGATTGATCGTATTGCGCAGGCTAAAATGTAAGCGCTTGTTGGGGGTATGGTCGATTTGTACCTGTGAGGCAAAGCGGGCACTGATGTTGCGTTCAAAATAACCAAACCGGGAAATGCCCCGCACATAGTCCATATCCCCTCCCAGGCGGTTTTCTTTGCTGTAATTGAATCCGACCTGAATGGTGGTGTTGTCCTCAAAATAAAACCAAAAGCGGGGATTGATGCTGAGGCGATTAAACCGGGGAATAGCGGATAGGCCGATGTTTGCCGGATCGTAGGCCGAACTCGAGTTCCGCGAGGCCAAGAGGGTAAAACCCACATCGTCGTCGAGCATTTTGCTGTAAAAAGCGCTAAGGTCGAGGCCTCCGGCGGAGGTAGTATTGGCCAAAAGACGCAACTGAGGCTCCGCTTCGGGTTGGCGGGTGATGAAATTGACTAAGCCAGCGATGGCCCCGCCACCGTAAAGGGTAGAGGCCGAGCCTTTGATCACTTCCACTTGTTTGAGGTCCAGGGGTAGGATTTGTAACAAACTCAAACCACTGGACAGTCCGGCGTACATGGGCAAACCATCGCGCAACAATTGGGTATAGCGCCCGTCGAGCCCCTGAATACGGATGGAGGCATTGGCCGAAGTAGCGGAGGTTTGTTGGGTTTGAATGCCCGTACTTTCGTTGAGCAGCATGCGCACATCGCCGGGTTTCATGTTGCTTTTTTCCTCCAGTTCTTCCCCCGTAATGGCTTCCACCCGGGTCGGAATATCGGCAATGCTGCGGCTACTGCGGGTGCTGCGGATGAGTACTTCTTCCAGTTCTTCTTCTTGTTCGCTCATGGAAAAGACCACTTGGGCATCCGCGGTCAAAGGAAGGGTAATGTTGCGTTGAATGCTGCGATAGCCCAGATAGCGGCATTGCAGGGTGTGTTCTCCATCGGGCACTTCCCGCAATACCAGCAACCCTGCCGAGTCGGTTTCTCCCCCGATGTTGTACCCCTGCACCAGGATGCTTGCCCCGCTAAGCGGTTTTTGGGTAGCGGCAGCGCGTACTTTGATGTTGAGGGTATTTTGGGCAAACAAATGCCATGCGGGGAGGGTCAACAGGACTAGTAAAAGTTTTCTCATTCAGCGGATGTTTAAATCATCCGGTAAAATTAGGCAAAGATCATACCTAAGTACTAAGGTTTGCACAAGTATTTCAAAAATAGGGAAACTGCGTAGGTGAGCAAAGCAATAATTGAAAACCCTATTCCAAGTGTGCTTTTGCTGATACCCTAATTTCTATTCACAATCCTGATCAGCTGCCCATTCGTTTCATCCGTCAAAATGTACAACTTCCCCATTGGACTTTGTAGCACTTTACGGGCCCGAACCCGGCTATCCAAAAACAGTTCTTCCACATTTTTAACGGTTTCATTTTCAAGCGTAACGCGCCAAAGGCTACCTTTGGAAAGACCCGTGACGAATAGATTACCTTTCCAGGTGGGAAACTCATCGCCGGAATAAAAGGTCAAGCCAGTAGGTGCTACCGTTTGTTGCCAGAACCAAGCGGGGGTGGTATAGGTGCTGTCTTTTAATTTGGGTGGGGAGTAGCTTTCAAAACGGTATTTCCCGGTAGTTTTGATGGGCCAGCCATAGTTTGCGCCTGCTTTTAAGACATTGATTTCATCGCCTTGCTGGGTGCCGTGTTCGCTAAACCAAATTTTTTGGGCGATAGGATCGAGGGTCAAACCTTGCGTTGCCCGAATGCCGATGGCATACAGTCCGGGTATGGCACCTGCACCAAAATCAGGGTTGTCATTCGGGATACTTCCATCGGAATTGATGCGGTATATTTTCCCTCTTTTGTCCTGCACATTTTGAGCGATGGGCAGGGCGGGTTCGTCTTTTTCCGTAAACAACCGTTCACCAATGCTGATGTACAATTTGCCATCCGATCCAAAAGTCATCCCACCGCCATAGTGGCAACATTCATTGGTGTAAGGCGCCGCGAGCAAGAGTGTTTTGAGATTCGTCAATGCGTCATTTTCTAAAGTTGCTCGGACGACTTTGGTGGTTTTACCCGCTGCGGTTTCTGCGGTATAAGACAGGTAGAGGTATTTGTTTTGGGCAAACTGAGGGTCTAGCAATACCTCAAATTTGCCCGCATTATCGCCAAAGCCGCCAAGCGTAGTTACGATATCGCTGGGATAACCCTTGATGGAGGTTTTTACTTTTGTTCTTAGGTTAACCTTCAATAGATTCCCTTCTTTTTCCGAGATTAACACCTCCTCTTCCGACAAAAAAGCCAGGCTCCAGGGGCGGTTCAAACCACTTAGTACCACTTCTTTTTCTGGCGCAGCGTTTCTAATCCGGTGTGGCGTGCGGGTAGAAATTTTGTCAAATATCAACCAGCCCTCAGTTGTTTTCATCAAATTGAAGTAGTCGGTGAATTTATCCGTAGCCGTATGGATTTCCACCTTCGATCCGGCAATCAGGTTATCCGTAATGTCCACGTAAACGATATTTGTGCTGAGGTTTTTATCCCTTTCTCTTGGCCTGAAACGACTGACGTAATCCAACTTGGGAATGAGGATAAATTGCCCGGTACGATAATTGTAATTTTTCAACTGGCAAGAGTGGTGCATGGCTTTGTTCAGCTTGGCGGTATCACCAGTAGCCCAACCGTCGAAATACAATTGAATGGTGCTTTCAATTTGTTGCCGGTCGGTTTGGGCAAAAGAGCTGTAGCAAGTTAGGCACAGTGCCAACAGTACGAGTGTATTTTTCATTTTTAAAATTTAAAAATTCAGAATACACAAATGTCCAAAAGGAGCAGGGAAAAATTGTCCAAATAAGGGTTTCCAGGAGTTCGGATTTATAAATGCGGAGTAAAAATTTATATTTTAACAATGTGCTGTCTATGTTTAGCCGGAGTCACCCCTTTGATCTTTTTAAAAGTGCTGAAAAAAGTAGATTTTGAATTAAAGCCCACTTCGTCCCCAATGCCTTCGATGGAGAGCAGCGTATCGGTTTCCAATAATTTACAAGCTTCAAGGATGCGGTATTCATTGATGAATTGGGTGAAATTTTTACCCAAATTGTCATTTAAAAACTGAGACAATTGGTGGGGCGAAAGGCGCAATTCCTGGGCAAGGTCTTGCAGTTTTAGATTGGGGTTTCTAAAAACCTGTTTTTCTTTCATGAGTTGTTCCAGCTTGTTCTGCCAAAGTATAGCTTCTTCATCACTCAGTTTTTTGGAATTTAAGCGAGCCGTATTTGGGAACAAATCGTCATTCTTTTTTCGGTTCAATAAAATAAAAATGCTGACATACAAAGCAAAGGAAAAAGTAATGGCAGCGCTGATGTACGGTAGTCCACCCCAATATGCCCACAGAAACGCCGCAAAAATCAACACATTGATGAGGTAAATGGAAGCCATCCAAAGATCATAGGGTTTGGCTTCTGCTCGCTGGAAAAATACCTTCTTCAACACCTCTTTCATTAAAATGCCCGACGCAGCTACGTAAACTGCCCATTCCGTATAGATGATCGGCACATAAACCCGATTCCAAACCCAGGGGTATTGTTGATAAGGCAAAATGATGCCTCCTAAGGTGATGAGCAAAAAGAGAACCAAAAGGTGGATAGCCCAATGACGGGGCAAAGATTTGACCGGATTCAAACCCGATTTTAAGAAAAAGTAAAGCGTAGGCCCAATGAAAAAACAGGCGGATAGCCCAATTTGCAAATAGATTTTGGGCAAATCATGGTCGAAATAGAACAAAACGGACTTGCCAACCCTCAAGCTCAAGGCCAAGAGCAATGCGCCTAGAAAATAATGAGCTACAGTTTTTCTTTTGGCAAAAAAGAAAAAATAGCTACTCAACAACAAGCCATTAAATGCGCCCAGCGCACTGAAAAAGAAGAATATGCTTTTGCTTAACTCCATACTATTCTAGATTGCTCAACAAGGCAAAGGTAGTCGATATAAAACTTTTCCGCAGCACTCGATTTGTCTTTTATTGATACATTGGGAGCCTTTTGAGTTGATGCCGACAACGAATATACCCCACAAAAAATCACCCCCACCACTGACTTTAGTTTTTTCAACAAAGCCCCCAATACCAACAACTTGAAGCATCAAATTCCTCAAAACCATGAAAGAACAAATTCAACGTCACGCCTCCAGCAACCCCATTTATGGGATGGGTTTTATCGGAGCGCTTGTATATTACCTTTCCCATGCCACAAGTTTTTGGGTGGGCGTTTTAGGGATTTTAAAGGCTATTTTTTGGCCCGGTTTTTTGGTATATGAAGCGCTTAAAGCCTTGGGAATGTAAATGTGTGCACATGAAAATCTACCTCCTCTCTCACATCCCGACGGCAAAGCCTCAACGCTGCCCTCGCCGACAGCTACGAGCAGGCTGCTCGCAACAAAGGACACGAAGTGCGTCGCCAAAACCTCGGCGAAATGCACTTTGACCCCATCCTTTGGCAGGGTTACAAAACCGTGCAAGAACTCGAACCCGACCTCAAACAAGCTCAAGCCAACATCACCTGGTGTGAACACTGGGTCATTTTTTACCCGATTTGGTGGGGTTCGGTACCCGCGTTGTTTAAAGGCTTTTTGGACCGGACGCTTTATTCCGGTTTTGCATACAAATACCATCGGACCGACCCACTCTGGGACAAACTCCTGAAGGGCCGCTCGGCGCACCTTTTCACGACCTGCGATGCGCCCTGGTGGTGGATTTATTTCGCGTACCGCAACAGTGATTTGAATACGGTGAAGCGGGCCGTGCTCCAGTTTTGCGGCATTTCGCCCGTGAAAGTCACCCGCTTTTTCCGGGTACGCTGGACGGACGAAAAAGAGCGGCAGGGCTGGATGGAGAAAGTCAAGCAGTTGGTGGTTTGAAAGTTTTGTAAGAAGTATTATTACAAAATGTATAATCAGTCGTTTGAAAATCATGAAATTCAAAGCATTATCCATTTTTTTTCTACTGGCCTACGCCATTTCCTGGCTACTTTGGTCACCGCTATGGCTGCCGTTTTTCAATGTAAAAACCGAGGCTTTTTTGCCTTATCAACACGGGTTCGGCGGTCTGGGGCCGCTGTTGGCCGCCTTTATTACGACCGTCATTTTTGATGGCAAACCGGGGCTGCAGCTACTTTGGAAACGCCTTTTCCAATGGAAGCCATTGACCTGGACGGCAATCGCCATTTTCCTGCCTTTCGTTTTTGCCTTGCTCGGTGGCCTGATGGCTCGTTTTTCGGACGGCACTAGTCCCGATTTTTCCAAATGGGCACAAGTGACGAGTTACCTGAATTGAACATTGCTGATTCCTGCTCTACAACATCGTCTTTTTCGGCTACGGCGAGGAGGTTGGCTGGCGGTTTGCACTACCCCGATTGCAGAAAAATACAGCGCATTGGTCGCCACCCTCCTATTGTCAGTGTTCTGGGCGGGCTGGCATCTGCCACTTTTTGCTTACCGGCCTGGCTACACCTCGATGGATGTGGCGGGTGCGGCAGGATGGTTTTTTAGTATTGTGGCGGGCGCGGTGCTGTTCACCTGGTTGTTTAACGGTTCGCGGGGCAGCCTACTGGCTTGCGCCCTGTTTCACGGGCTGACCGACGTGGTTTTCCTCTGTGACTACGGCAATGACAACATGATGCAGCATATCGGGATGCTGGTTACGCTCTGGGGGTTGGCGGTGTTGCTGATTTGGGGTTGGCGAAATTTAGCTCCGGGCGAACGGGAAACAACAACAACTTCTGGCATCGAAAAAGGCTAGTCATGCAAATCATCAGCATCACGCCCAACAACCTCGACCACGAGCACATCTGCTGTGCCATTGGCAACGACAAGGAAAATACCCGCCGCACCCAAACCAAAAAGGACTGGCTGAAAGGCCGTTTTGCGGAGGGTTTGGTGTTCAAACGCCTGGATGCCCGGGGCAAAGTTTTTATTGAATACATGCCCATCGAGCGGGTGTGGAAGCCCCTGGTGGGCCAAAATTTCATGGTCATCAATTGTTTGTGGGTTTCCGGGCAGTTCAAAGGCCAGGGCTATTCCAAACAATTGCTTCAGGAATGCCTCACCAATGCCCGCGCCGCAGGGATGGACGGCGTGGCAGTGGTCACGAGCAGCAAGGTTAAACCGTTTTTGACCGACAAGAAATTTTACCTCAACCAGGGATTTGCAACAGTTGATACAGCCCCACCTTATTTTGAGTTGCTGGCCCTCCGGTTCAAACTTGATGCGCCCGCACCGCGCTTTGCCGAGCACATCAAAACTGGAAGTACCCACATTGACAAAAAGGGTTTTACCTTCGTTTTTTCAAACCAATGCCCGTTTATGGAAGATTACGGCGGCAGGATTTATGCGGAAATGGCCCAAAAACAGGGTTTCGAGACGCAGGTTATTCACTTGAAAAATTATGCAGCAGCGCAGCGATACGGCAGCCCCTTCGGAACCTTCGGCCTCTGGTTTGACGGGATTTTTCAATTTCACGAACTGATGACGGAGGCTAAATTTGAGCAATTTTTAGACAGCATTCAGTAATGGAAACGAGTTCGATGTATAATTGGCTTCTTGAAGGCGACGTCGCCATCCAATTTCAGGTACAACGCGACCTGTTTGGCGAATTGAACCTCGATCTCCAGCGTCGCATCAAAACCGAGGGCTGGGGCAGGGCGTTTTTGGAAAAAAGAAACCCGAATGGGGGCTGGGGACAGGATTATTATCAACCCAAGTGGATTTCAACGCACTATACCTTGCTCGATCTGAAAAACCTGCAAATCGAGCCCGAGGTGCCGGAAATCTGCCAAACCATCGAGCAAGTACTTCAGACCGAAAAAGGCCCCGATGGCGGGATTCTGCCCATTGGTTCGACCCGCCGGAGCGATGTATGTGTGAACGGGATGTTCCTCAATTTTGCCTGTTACTTTGGCGCAGCGGAAGCCGATTTGCAATCAATAGTAGATTTTTTATTGAAACAAAGGGTTGCCGACGGCGGTTTCAACTGCCAGTCTAACCGCCAGGGTTGTGTACATAGTTCACTACATTCGACTATCTCGGTGCTGGAAGGCATTTCGGAATACCAACAGAACGGCTATACCTATCGCCTGTCGGAATTGCTCGCGGCGGCCGCTACTTCGCAGGAATTCATCTTACTGCATCGGCTGTTTAAATCGGATAAAACCGGGGCTGTTATTGACCACAAGATGACCATGCTTTCCTGGCCGAGCCGCTGGAAATACGACATTTTGCGCGCCCTGGACTATTTCCAAAAGGCAAATTTACCCTACGACCCCAGAATGGACGATGCCCTGCATCAGTTGCGCTCCAAACGCAAAGCTGATGGCAAGTGGCCCTTGCAAGCCAAACACCCTGGGCAAGTGCATTTCGAGATGGAAAAACCCGGGCAGCCGAGTCGTTGGAATTCGCTGCGGGCTTTGCGGGTGCTAAGGGCATACAAGTGCTGACATTGGGTTATCGGTGTCCAGTTTATCGTTGTTTTGTCTCACAAAAATTGATTTCAATCATGGAAAAAATCGACCTGACTAAACTCCACAAAAAATACTACACCGCCAAAACTACCCCGGAAATTGTGGACATCGAAACCGCGCGCTACGTCTCTATTTTGGGCAAGGGCGACCCTTCCAGCGAGGCTTTTTCGGCAGACATTCAGTTGCTGTATCCCGTAGCTTATGCCATCAAGTTCAGCTGCAAGGAGGCGGGCAAAGACTTCGCGGTATCGAAATTGGAGGGGCAATGGTGGTACGACGAGCAAAAATTTGGCAAGCCGACCATGTCCGAAGCCCCCCAAAAAGTGCCCCGCAGCGCTTGGGAATACCGTCTGCTCATCCGCTTGCCCGATTTTGTGGACGAAAAAATGGTCAATTCAGCAGTCGCTTCGGTCACTTCGAAAAAAAATATACCCGCTGCGGCACGGGTGCATTTTTTTGAAATGACGGAGGGAAAATGTGTACAAATGTTGCATGTCGGAGCCTTTGCCGAGGAACCCGCTTCACTGCAAAAAATGCTCGATTTCATGCAGGCAAAAGGCATGTCCCAAAATGGTCTGCACCACGAAATTTACCTTTCCGATTTTCGGAAAACTGCAGCGGAGAAGTTGAAAACTATTTTGCGGGAGCCGTTCAAAACAACTTAAAATGTTCCGAAAACACCTCGTTGATGCGCAGCTCTTTGTAACGGGATATTGAATTGCATCGCTGGTTCAATGTCTCCAGACCATTCCCCCGCATCTTTCCCTTCCGCATCACCAAATAAATCTCTATTTTTGCAAGCCAAAATCGGGTTACAAGTGTTTGATTGATCTAAGTCAAAGCAACGATGGCAAACAAGCCAGACCTTTGTAGCCCAAGCACAAAAACAGAGAAGAAGATGAAACCAGACATTAGGGAACAGCTCAAACAACGCATCTTGGTCATTGATGGCGCCATGGGTACCATGATCCAGCGCTATAAACTCGGGGAAGCCGAATACCGTGGCGAGCGTTTTGCGAACTTCCACCGCGATGTAAAAGGGAATAACGATTTACTTTCCATTACCCAACCTCAGATCATCGAGGAGATTCACCGCGCGTATCTCGAAGCCGGGGCCGACATCATCGAGACCAATACTTTCTCCGGCACCTCCATTGCTCAGGCCGATTACGAAATGCAGGCCTATGTATACGATCTGAATTACTATTCTGCGCAGGTGGCCAAAAAAGCTGCCGACGACTATACCACCAAAACCCCTAACAAGCCCCGCTATGTAGCTGGTGCGATGGGGCCCACCAACCGCACCGCGTCCTTATCCCCCGATGTCAACAATCCTGGTTACCGGGCGGTCACGTTTAAAGAACTCAAAGAAGCCTTTTACGAGCAAGCCAAGGGTTTGATCGAGGGCGGTGTGGATCTTTTGCTGTTGGAAACCATCATTGATACCCTCAATGTAAAAGCAGCGCTTTTTGCCATTGAAGACCTTTTTGAAGAGCTGGGTTACCGCATTCCGGTGATGGTTTCGGGTACCATTACCGATGCCAGCGGGCGGATCCTTTCGGGCCAAACCGCCGAGGCTTTCTGGATTTCGGTGAGCCATGTGCCCCTGCTCAGCGTGGGATTGAATTGCGCCCTGGGAGCGGAAGAAATGCGCCCTTACCTGGAAGCCCTGTCCAACATCGCCGATACGTTTGTCAGTGCCTACCCCAATGCGGGGCTGCCCAATGAGTTTGGGCAATACGACCAAACGGCGGAAGAAATGCAGGTGTACATCCGCGATTTTGCCGCCAGTGGTTTTGTCAATATGATTGGGGGCTGCTGTGGCACTACGCCTGATCACATCCGGGCCATGGTGGAGGCCGTGAAAGGCTTGCCTCCACGGGAGATCCCGGTATCACCTGGCTATACCATGCTCAGTGGCTTGGAGCCGCTGATCATTCGCCCCGAGACCAATTTTGTCAACGTGGGGGAAAGAACCAACGTGACGGGGTCGCGGCAATTTGCCCGTTTGATTCGGGAAGGAAAATACAACGATGCCCTCATCGTGGCGCAGCAACAGGTGGAAGCAGGTGCGCAAATGATCGACGTCAACATGGACGAGGGTTTGTTGGATTCTGAAAAAGCCATTGTCGAGTTTTTGAATTTGATGATGTCGGAGCCCGATATTGCCAAACTGCCGATCATGATCGACTCTTCCAAATTCAGCGTGATTGAAGCGGGTTTGCAGTGTGTACAAGGCAAATGTGTGGTCAATTCCATCTCGCTCAAGGAAGGGGAAGAATCCTTTATCCACCATGCCAAACTGGTGCGTCGTTATGGCGCAGCGGCGGTGGTGATGGCTTTTGACGAAGATGGCCAGGCCGATACCATCGAGCGCAAGGTATCGATTTGTGAACGGGCCTATAAAATCCTCACCCAACAAGTAGGATTTAAACCCCAGGACATCATTTTTGACCCCAATATTTTTGCGGTGGCCACGGGTATCGATGAGCACAACGACTACGCCATCTACTTCATTGAAGCCACCCGCCAAATCAAACAACGCTGCCCCGGTGCCAAAATCAGCGGTGGCGTGAGCAATATTTCCTTCTCTTACCGGGGCAACGACCCCGTGCGGGAGGCCATGCACTCGGCCTTTTTGTACCACGCCATTCAAGCGGGGATGGACATGGGCATCGTCAATGCCGGGATGATTGAGGTGTATGCCAACATTCCCCCAGATTTGCTGGAGCGCGTGGAAGACGTGCTTTTCAATCGCCGCAGCGACGCTACCGAGCGCCTCACCGAGTTTGCCGAAAGCATCAAGAATGACGGTGGGCGCGTGCTGCAAAAAGACCTGTCCTGGCGCGAAGGCACCCTGGGTGAGCGGATCACCCATGCCCTGGTCAAAGGCATCACCGACTACATCGACGAAGATACCGAAGAAGCCCGTCAGCAATTTCCACACGCCCTCAACGTCATTGAAGGTCCTTTGATGGATGGCATGAACGTGGTGGGCGACCTGTTTGGGGCAGGAAAAATGTTTTTGCCCCAGGTGGTCAAAAGCGCCCGGGTCATGAAAAAATCGGTGGCTTATCTCACCCCTTTTATTGAGGAAGAAAAAGCCGCTACGGGGGGCAGCACCAAAGGAAAAATCCTGCTGGCAACGGTGAAGGGCGACGTTCACGATATCGGCAAAAACATCGTGGGCGTGGTTTTGGCTTGCAATAATTTTGACATCGTTGATTTGGGGGTGATGGTTCCGGCGGATAAAATCCTCAAAGCGGCTAAAGAGCAAAACGTTGACATTATTGGTTTGAGTGGCTTGATTACGCCTTCTCTCGACGAGATGGTGCACATGGCCAAAGAAATGGAGCGTTTGGGCTTCACGCTGCCTTTGCTCGTTGGGGGCGCGACTACCTCAAAAACCCATACTGCGGTTAAAATTGAACCACAATATTCCGGGCCTGTTATTCATGTGCTGGACGCTTCGCGCAGTGTAGGGGTCGCTGCAGCCTTGTTGAGCGATGATCAGGACTACCGCAACAACCTGATTATTGATACCAAAAAAGATTACGAGCGCATCCGGGAACAACGGGCGGGTCGCCAAACGTCCAAAGCCTTCATTGATTTGGATAAAGCGCGGGAGAACAAAGTAGCCATCAAGTGGGAAGGCTACCATCCGCCAGTGCCCAAAAAACTGGGCATTACCGTTTTTGAAGACTACGATCTGAATGAGCTGAGCGAATACATTGACTGGACGCCTTTCTTCAGCAGTTGGCAATTGGCCGGAAAGTTTCCGGCTATCCTCAAAGACGACATTGTGGGTACCGAAGCCCAGAAACTCTATAACGATGCCCGCAGCCTCTTGCGCAGGGTCATCGATGAAAAATGGCTCAGTGCCCGCGCTGTTATTGGTCTTTTCCCTGCCAATATGGTTCATCACGATGACATTGAGGTGTACAACAACGATGAGCGCAGCGAAGTAAAAGCCGTACTGCACCAATTGCGCCAACAATTGAAAAAAGCAGCAGGACAACCCAATTTCTGTTTGGCCGACTTCATTGCTCCCAAAGGAAAAGCAGATGATTACCTAGGGGCCTTCGCGGTGACCGCCGGAATTGGCATTGAAAAATGGGTGGCAAAATTTGAGGCCGAACACGATGACTACAACGCCATCATGTTAAAAGCCCTGGCTGATCGCCTGGCTGAAGCCTTGGCAGAGCGCATGCACGAACGGGTACGCAAAGAGTTTTGGGGATACGCCGTAGCAGAAAGCCTGAGTTCCGACGACATGATCAAGGAAGAATACCAGGGCATTCGACCTGCTCCAGGCTATCCGGCTTGTCCCGAACACACCGAAAAACGTACCCTTTGGAGTTTATTGGATGTGGAAAACAATACGGGCATGATCCTTACCGAGAGTTTTGCCATGTATCCGGCAGCATCGGTGAGTGGCTGGTATTTTGCGCATCCGGAATCCAAATATTTTGGTTTGGGCCAAATTGGCAAAGATCAAATTACAGATTACGCCCGACGCAAGGGTATGAGCGTGGCCGAAACGGAACGTTGGCTGGCACCCGTGCTTAACTACGAATAGTCGATCAAAAAACCACTTTTACAAGTCTGGTATAAAAGCAAAGAGGCCGTCCAAATTGGACGGCCTCCGCTATTGTATGGTATTTCTTATGAAAATGACCAGTACTATTCAACAATAATCATCTTCTTGGTAGCAGTGAAATCGTCAGCTTCGAGGGTGTAATACAACACACCAGAAGCGTTCAAATCAGTGGCCTTGAGGATAACCTGGTTGAAACCTTTTGCGTAGTCAGCACGGATGCTTTTCAGTACCCGACCGGTTACATCGCTGATGGTCAAAGTAGCAGCAGCAGCTTTTGGCAAGTTGAAGCTGATCATCGTCTCCCCGTTGAATGGGTTAGGCGTGTTTTGCTTCAGTTCAAAACCATTGGCAACCGCAGCACCGCTGAACTTCAGGGCAACATTCAGTTGGTCGTTGCTTGCGCTGTAGGCTTCCGCAGAAACGATGCGGTTCAGGCTCAGTGCGCTGCTCAGTTGAGCGTCAGCTTTGGCACGAAGTACCAAAGTGAACAAAGCACCTTGCTTGGCTTCACCATTCCAGGAAGTAGTGATCACTCCTTCGCGCTGGAATACACCGAAGTTTTCAGCTTTGGCTACACCGTAAACGATGTCTACCAATTCAACTTTGCTCTTGTCCAGGTTCAATGCGAACTGGTAACCCTGGATGTTCTTCAGGTCAGCAGCAGAGAATTCTACACTGTACTCAGTACCAGCTTTCAAGGCAGCGTCAGCAGCGTTGATGTCCAATGTACCAGCAGTACGTACTTCAGCAGAAGCAGCAGAACTTACCGCAGCACTTGCGTTGACATCACCCACTTTAACTGCTACAAAGCTAGCGTTGATGTTTCCAGCCAAGTCGTTGATGTTTACAACTTCTGGGAAGCTAGCCGCCCATGGGTTGCTGGCATTTGGGAAATTGTAAGCTGCATCAACGAATCTCCAGGAAGTGTTGTTCTGGAAAGTCTGATCGATATTGAGGATCAACTTGCGCAGGGCAATCAAGTCCAAAGTAGTGATTGACTTAGAGTTGTTGACGTCAGCAGCAATCATTTTGTATGGGCTGTTCAGGGCCTGTACATTCAGGATGTGCTTCTGGATCAATACCAGGTCAAAAGTAGATACACCATTCAGGTGGTTTTTGTCCAATTGTGGCGTTACGGTGAAGTCGTTTCCTTTGATCAAGTTAACGAATGCATAACCGCCAGTTGCAGTTGAAGTAGCGCTCATGGAAGCCTGGCCGCTCAAGGTGATGGTTGCACCCTGGAGGTTAGCGTTGCCTTCCGTTGCGATTGTACCTGCTACGGTAGCTACATTACCACCTGTAGCTAAATCTGGGCACACCTTGCGGTTGTCCTGTACTTCGACAAAAGTGACACAGAAGTCGTCGTTGCCTTGCTCATCCCATGCGTGCAATTCAACCAACACAATTCCTCCTCCTGCAAAATCATCACAATCCAGATCGATGCCGGTTTGAGTGGCAATTACTGGCTTACCAACGCGGTTGATCGAGTACTTGGTCACCAGTTTCAGGCCGTTTTTGGTTTCACCCTGACCATAGCAATCGTAAATGTCCGATGCCACGAAGTCAGAAGCCCATACTGCCATCATTCCACCACCGGTGCCGTTAGGCATCAGTTCAGTGCTCAAGCCATTGATACAAATTGGTGCTGGGCCTTTGCAATCTGCAACCACGAATGGAATCCGGGTTACTTTGCTCAGGTTGCCACACTCGTCACGTACCACTACGATCAGATCATGTGTACCTACCTGGAAGGTTTTCAACGTGATCTCGAATTGGCCATTGCCCAAATCTTTGGTTTTCCAACGAGTGGTGTTGTACAGGATCATCGAACCAGCATTGGTCGTTTGACCTGGAGCAACCATCAGGAACTGAGTTTCCAAAGTCACTTTATCGGTACAGTTGTCAGTAGCTGCAACGGTGATCGTTATGTCAGCCAAACAATCAGCTCCTTCGCGGATGCAGAAAGTATCTCTTGGTGCAGTTACCACCGGTGCAGTTTTATCGTATACCTTGATGATCTGGGTATACATGAAACAGGAGTGGGTAGATATTCTCCAAGACTGGAGTTAATCGTTAAGGGATATCAGTACGCTTCCCGAAAGAGGCCAGTGGACAATCCACTGGCATGAGCGTTACCAACAAGTCTCTTGCCTGGTTCGTAAGTACCATGCCCAAAGGTGCTGTTGCGTGCCACCAAAGAAGAGTAGCTCACAGTGGTTGCATCACAACTGGACGTACATAATAGTCATCCCCGTTGTTGGGTTCCAAATCTTTCGACAACCAGAATTCTTCATCTGGTCACGATCGCGGTCACGAACCAATACATAAGTTGGGCTCTTGCCGTAGTTGTCCACAAGTTCCGCGGTCCACCACAAACACTGATCCATCGCCATGGGGTCACCACAACGGTCGTCGTAAACACACCAGTTGATCACGGTGTAAGTCCGGAAGATTTTGTAGCACTCATCGTCAGATGCATCGTAACGCTTGTCGGTTACATTCACCGCCAAGATGTCACAAGCCAATTCATCCGTGATTACGGTATCAATGATTGGCGTTTGCAATCGGTGATCGTCCGCAGGGAATTAAATGTCGTATTCGTGAATTGGAAGAACCCAGATGGTCTGGGAGCAATTGATCGTAATTGGGCCTTTTAACCGTTTCTTTGGTCAATTTCCAGTTGCGTGTAATGGTTCCATAACCACACTTCAGTCTTTTGGTAACGGTATAAACCGTATCCAAATTGGCACAATCGCTACCTGAAGTGATGGTTACATCACCGTAGATAGCCGCAGAAGCCACTTTGTCTTCAATGATCGCCAGGTTTTTGTCATAACAATCCGTGGTGATGTCCCATGGCTTGATACAAGTTGGGGCTACTTTGTCTTCGATCAGTACATCGTTCCAGCAGTAGTTCCAGTTGCCGTAAACGTCAGCTCCCCACAATTCGATGGTCACGCGCTCAGCCAAATCGCAGCAGAAGAAATCAACTGCATCTTGCAGCGGAGTCATCATTTTGCCACCTTTGGTCGAGAAAGCTTCCCCACGGTCAAAAATGTCACCGTCGCCGTTAAGGTCAATACCATCCACAACTTCTATGTCGGGTTGCCGTCTACACCGATTTCCAGTGGTGCGACCTTGGGTGCATCTTTAAGGATTATCAAAAGGAGCTGCATCGATTTTGCCGTTGCCGTTGCTGTCGTATCCTTTCTGGATGAAGCTCGCCGCGCATGCAGTAGGTACATTGCGACGAACTGCAATCCAAGCCAACTTACAGTTGTCCCAAGAGCCTTCATCGATGTCCTCAGCAGTTACTTGTGCATAGCCGTTCACATAGCCATTGGCGTTGCTCAAAGCTGATGTGCAGGTCATCATCACACTTCATGACAGGTGCAATTTTGTCCTTCACTTCAAACTCGAAATAAAAGGTAGATGCATTGTAGCAACCGTCGAAAGCCTCGATTTCCATCAGGTGGCGCCCAACAGGTACCCCAATCATCTGGCCATTCATGATGGCATAGTCCACCTTACCCCAGGCAGATGTCTGTTTTTGTTGAATTGGTAGTAGTTTTCCCCCCGGATCTAATCTGGGCCCAAAACCCACTTTGGGGTGTTATCGCAGACACAGAAGTGTTAGCATTCCATGTTTACCAAAATGCCTTTTACATACAGGTCTTTGGTGTATACACTTACGGTCATGTTGGCCAAGTTACACTTGTCTTTGATCTCTACACCAAATGCGCTCTTAACACCAGCTTTGGTTACTGGGAATGCCGCAGTACAATCCATTGGACTGTAGAAATCTCAAATGGTGCATGGTGCGCCAAGTCAATATTGGTGCTTTGAAGTCACCAATTTTGATCAGGATGTGGAAGGTATCTACAACTTTACCTGCACAATCAAATACATACAACTCACGATCGATCTTCACACCTTTACCACCACAGATTGGGAACTCAGTGTCCTTGGTCGTTACCGAATAGTTGCACTCCAGTTTGTCGATGTAAATTTTCCGTGGGTTATTATCGGTGTCGAAATAACCGGTGAAAAATGGAGTCACATCGTCGTGCAGGATCAGGCTCTTGTCAGCGGTACAAGACTGATAAGTCACCGTCCAGTTGTAGCCTACTTCGTCAAGTTCAACGCCTTCTTCGCCTTCTACATCACGGTCATCTGGTTTGCCGATTTCGAATCTAAGGTCATCATCACTGTCATCATCGATCGCAGACTCAAAAGACAAATCCAAAGCAGGGCGCTCGAAGTAGATGTCCTGGATGTAGGCATCAGCACGCATGCCCTTGCAATCCGTAGCCACCCATTCGCGCTCGATTTTGGCATAACAGCCCTTATCTCTAAATTCAGGATCGGTACAAGCAAAGAAAATCACTTTGTCCGTCCACTTCAAGGTCGTACGGCAATTGCAATAGCGGCAATTGTCTTCGT
This sequence comes from Haliscomenobacter sp., assembly GCF_016718685.1. GTDB lineage: Bacteria > Bacteroidota > Bacteroidia > Chitinophagales > Saprospiraceae > Haliscomenobacter. The sequence continues at coordinate 23,226 of NZ_JADKCX010000045.1, forward strand.
AATAGGCGTAGCCCAGGTTTTTGACTGCATCAGATACCAGGTTAGGTGGAGTCAAACCCTGTTGGCAATTGTCACCCACTCCGGGATCACCTTCAGCATTGGTGATGGTACGACCGTCCGTTGCAGTAGCAGAAGGACGTGGAGAAGAGGTTATGGGTGTTTGGGGGCTACCTACGTTACCAATGGTCAACTTGTTGTTCAACACATAGTCAACATCATAGCAATCCAAAGTAATGCAGCAGGTCCACAGACCAGACGAGGTGCAGTTTTGTCTTCTGCGGTTACTTTCCCCAGCAGATGACCACGTCATCCTTAGTGTCAACTGTACTTTTCCGATCAAACAAGCCATACGTCCAAACCCCGGCGCAGTCGATTCTTTCTGGATCTCCTGACAGGTCGTTGTCCATCACGCGGACATAGGCTGAGAAATAAGTTCTGCCGTCTTCTCTAAAAGTCGCAGTAAGGCAAAACTCATTTAGGTTTACGAACGGAATTCCGGTTCCGTCAGCTACCAAATCCTTAATAAGGTCAAATTCGCAGTTCTCGTCCAAGGTAACATTTACGTTGTAACAACCACAAGTGAGGTTGGATTGTGCCGTAATTGCATTGGAACCAAACAGCAATGTGGCTAGAACCAGCATACATGTAGTAGCGGTTTTAGTCATCCAGCTAGTAAAGGTCGTTTGTTTCATAAGAAAATGATTATTAAGCGATTACAAGTCTTATACACAGAATTGAATAAGGTTGAGATTTGATCCGATTAGAATTTTCAGATAACACAGTGTAAAAATAAGAACATTTAATGGAATCATTGTAGTGTGGCGGTTTTTTTCCAATAAGTAAAATCGTTTGTCGGTTATATACCCCGTGCGGGGTATAGCGGTAAGCTGTGTGCCCCAAAAAAAAAGTGCCAGTTGCGGTTCAGGCACTGGCACATTAAAATATTATTGACTCCTTCTATTCTCTTTGAATGGGGTTAAGTGTTTTCTGTCACAAATATGCAACGGAATCACCATACCTAGGTTCACTATTGTTGCAACTAGGTTTGCTGATGTGTCAATTTGTAGGATTGAGTGGATTTTAGGCTAAACCAATAGGTTGACCGATTAAATCTCACTAGGAGACACGCCAAAATATTCTTTGAATGCGGTGGAGAAGTATTTGACATTGCGGAAACCTACCCGAGTAGCCACATCAGAAATTTTGCCACGCTCCGTTTTCAACATAAGCATGGCCTGGTCCAGTCTAAAATTGCGAATGAATTCGGAGCTAGAGAGACCGGTGAGCGCATTCAGTTTACGGTGCAATTGCGAGCGACTGATGAACATTAAACGGGCCAGGTCTTCTACATTCAAGTCCTCATTTTCCAACTCAAGGGTCAATGCCTGCTGCAATCGAGCCAAAAAATCCTGGTCGAGGGCGCTTAAGGTCGCAACAGCTTCAGTAGAATGATCGGCCAGCGTGGCGAATTTTTGTTTCTTGTCCTTGGTTATTCGTTGCTGAAGCAGTCGTCGATTTTCCAGGAGGTTATCGACCCAGGCCATCAATTCCAAGGTATTAAACGGCTTTTGCAGGTAGGCATCGGCACCAAATTTGATGCTTTCCAGGCGTGTTTCCAAGGCCGTCCTGGCGGTTAGCATCAGTACGGGAATATGGCTGGTCGTGAGGTTATTTTTTAACAACTGAAGCAATTCCATTCCGTCTACCTGGGGCATCATCAAATCTGTTACCACAACATCGGGAACCTGCTCCTGCGCCATTGCAAAAGCTATTTCCCCATTTTCAGCATTGCTGACGAGGTATTTTTGAGCCAAGGTCTGGGTTAAAAACGCACGCAATTCTGCATTGTCTTCTACCACTAAAACCGAAATTTGAGCATTAGGATTCGTTTCTACCTCAAAAATTGGCAAAGTTTGCTCAACAGCGACAAGTGGTTCGGGTGGGGGTAGCTGGTGGTAGGATGAGGCAAGTTGCAGTGGAATTTTCAGGCGAAAAAGAGCACCTTGTCCGAGTTTACTTTCCACCGTGATCTGTCCCTGCATGATTTCGGCCAATTCTTTACAAAGCGCCAAACCAATTCCGGTTCCGGCCTGTCCATCAACAACAGAGTAGATCGTATAAAACCGATCAAAAATGTGCGCGATCGATTCCGGAGCGATACCTGGCCCGGTATCGCGGACTTCCATCACCAGAAATTGTTTATGCCCTTCAAGCTCTTGGCTCCAGTTTAAACTTACAGTCCCTTCTTCAGGCGTAAATTTCAAGGCGTTTGACAACAGATTGGCGGCAATTTTTCCAAGCTTATCTGCATCAAAATATCCCATTCCCAACACCTGCTGTACTGGCCCGCTATAGAAAGTGATGCCTTTACGCTGTGCTTGGTCCGCAAATGAGTCTGCGACAGCTTGCAGGGTATCGTCGATACTCCCCCATTGGAATTCAGGATGCATAGCACCACCTTCTATTTTGGCCAGGTCTAATAATTGAGTGACCAGATAGAGTAATTTGCTGCCGCTGCGTTCGGCAATTTGTATTTTTGAAAGCCAATTTTCGGCCTTGGGATCGCTCAAGACTTGCCGCAAAGGTTCAATGATCAAGGTAATTGGGGTGCGCAGTTCATGGGTAATGTTCGCAAAAAAATTGGTTTTCAGTTGCTCCAACTCCCTGATCCGCTCTATTTCTTTTTGCTCGAAAAGCCGTTGTTGTTGCAGTCGAATCCGTTGTTTTTGCCAGCGATTCAGTTGCCATAGCCCTACAAGCAAGACCAATCCATAAAATAAGTAAGCAAAAGTAGTACGCCACCAGGGAGGTCGGATGTAAATGGACAACTGCGCCGCTGGATCAGCGGGCCAAACACCATGCGCACCACCGGAAGACACTTCAAAAAGGTATTTTCCGGGTAGCAAGTTGCTGTAGTTGGCGGTATGGGCAGTGGTGGATTCAATCCAGTTTTTATCTGCTCCTTTTAATCGATAACGAAACTGATTTTTAGAAGCGGATGCAAAATCCATGGCTGCAAAATCCAGGGTTATGTGGTTTTGAGTATATTTTAGAATTAAGGATTGAGTGTACTCAATGTTTTTGGACAAAATCTCCTCTCCCGCCGCTATTTGCTTATTGTTGACTTTTAACCCGGTAATAAATACTTTAGGTGGTTGTGCATTGGGGGCAATTTTCTCTGGTACAAATGCAGTGATGCCATTGACGCCACCAAAAAACAAACGGTCATCAAAACCTTTGGCAAAACTGATGGTGTTGAACTCATTGTCTTGCAGGCCATCGGCTACCGAATAGTTTTCAAAGTGCTTGTTTTCTGGTGTAAATTTGGACAGGCCAGAGTTCGTACTCAACCATAAATGCCCCCTGGAATCGGAAAGGATGCCATACACAACATCATCGGGCAGGCCATTTTTCATGGTAAAGTGTTGACAATTGCCCGTCTTTTTGTCCAATAAATTTAGCCCTCCACCTTTGGTACCTACCCATAAAAATCGCTTGGGGTTGCGCGGATCATCGTGCACCGAAAGAATAAAATTGTTATTGAGTCCCTCACGGTTAGTTGGATCGTTCTTGAAGAGGGTGAAATCCATTTTGTTCGCTTTGTTCAAAATGCCACGCAGCAACCCGTGTGGGGTTCCAATCCAATAATGACCATTGGCATCCTCCATCAAGGCATGTCCAATTTCTTTTGCCCCTGTATACTGAGAAAAATCGTAACTGGAAAATTTATTGCTGGACAAATCCAATCTTGTCAACTGGCTCTCTCGTCCATATACCCAGATGTCTCCATGTCGATCTTCCATTAATTGGCTGAACATTCCGATGAGAATCGGGGTACGAAATTGTTGAGTAGCGCCGGTTTTTTCGTTTTTCCGGATCAGGACACCCCCTTCGGACGGAGCAGTACGTTTTTCTCCCAAAAACCAAAATGAGCCATCTTGTGCATGCAATAGATCGTGGTGAAAGAGGGTCAAATCGGCAATAAAGGGTTGGGCAATTTGGTTTTTTTGTTCGTCTAACAATTTGATATTGGAAAAATTATCCCAAATCCAAAGCCGCCCATTACGGTCTGGGCAGAGCCGTCGGGTACTGATTCCGGGTAAAAAATGCTGAAAAAATTGGTTGACCAGATTGTATTTGCGCACTCCATACCCATTGGTGCCAATCCAGATCAATCCATTGCGGTCACAATGAATTTTGGTAGAACCCATCACGCCAACTTCCGTAAATGCGCAGAAAATTTGAGGTTGAACAGGAGTATTCTTTTCTAAATCATGACGGGCAAACCGAAAAACCTGTTTTCTCCGACCTATGTACAAATTGCCTTGTTGGTCAAAAGCCAGATAGGTGGTATATTGATTGGCGGTTTCTGGAAAGGGGAAAATGTCCATTTTTTCACCCCGAAAACGAATGACACGACTGCCTTGACCCAACCACACAGCGCCATCAGGGCCCTTGGCAAAATAGTTGGTTTCGGTGGGCGAGGGAAATCGATGGGGTTCAAGGGTGGGCAGGATGATTTTTTTCCTCGTTTTAGTATTGAACTGATAAGCCCTACGTAGGCTGCCGACCCAAAGTGTGCCGTCATCTGTACAGATTACACTTTCATAAACATTTGCTTCAGGAGCATTTTGAGCAGGGGCTTCCCAAAAAAATTGCTCAACTCGGGCTATTCCACGCAAGCTCGCGGAGTCTCTAGGCCAATAATCGGGTATTTTTACGCTGGTCAGGCCATTGCGGGTGGCTACCCAAATTGTACCATCCGGGGCTTCCGTCAATGCCGCAACCCGGCCATGAGAAAGTCCACGAGGCCCCGCTTTGAGGTGAAAAAATTTACCCGACCTGGGTTCGTACACATCCAAGCCATTGTTCTCTGTGCCAATCCAAATCCTCCCTCTTTTGTCTTCCAACAGCGCCTGAACGGTATTGTCTGAAATGGAAAAAGGGTCAAAAGGGTCGTTTTTCAACACCTTAAATGTGTAGCCATCATAACGATTTAAGCCACCACGGGTGCCAAACCAGATAAACCCATTGCGATCCTGTAAGATATCATAAATCATCCCTTGGGATAAACCCTGGGCACTGTTCAACACCTCAAGTTGAACGTTTTGGGCATGGCTGGCGAGAAGAAGGAGCCAGCAAAAGATAAAAATGAAACTTACCTTATTCAGGTATTTGTGAACCGCAATCATAGGTCACAAATGTAGTTTTTTCTAATCAATTTATCGGGGAAAGAAAATAAGGTGGGTACTGAATAAGTACCCACCTTAACAACGTTGTAATAATAAGGAGGAGTCAAAGTCTGATTCAGACTAGGGTCACATTATTATTATTAAATTAATATGGGCTGTAACTTTAGGTGGGTTAAATTAGTGTTCAATGATTAGGTCCAATAAGATCCACATTGATGGTACTTTTGCTAAAAGCACCGTTGGTGTTGCAAGACAGATTACAGAATGTTCTCATATACTACAGTATTTCGTTACAGCTTTGTGTGTCATTTCACACAAGAAAAAATAAGGGGAGCAAAAGAATATTGAATTAAACCTAAATGAATGGATTTTACAGACAGGAAGTAGTGGATTGTGTAGGGATAGGATTCTATTTAATAAGATTTTTTCTATTATGAGCAAAGTTAAGCAAATTACTGGAATTGCGTACGGACAATATTCTGGTTTTGGATACCCCGTCAATGCACTCAAAATCCACTTTGGGGCTTCTTACCCCGGTACTCAAAGAAGCTGTTACTTTCTGCTTTTTGACCTCAATCGCTCTCCTTGCCACAACTCCATCAATTCCAATACAAAGCTCCACAATGTTTCATAGGGCAGAATTTCAACTTCCAAGGTTTGTTTAGACAAGGCAATTGGTGTAGCACAAAGCAGTTGAAAATCAGCTTGAGTGCGTTGTAAGATCTCCGTTTTATCAAACTGTGCTTTGGGGATTGCTAAAAAAAGCTTGAATAAATAGTTGCTCCGTTTTAAACCTTCATTCCGAAGGTAACGAATGCGGTATTTATCGATGGCTTCCGCACGCGCTTGCAGTTTGCCATGGTCTTTATCAATGAGATAAAAGAGCATTTCCAGGATCAGGATATGGAGATTTAACCCTTGTTTATCTTTAGAGTAAAGGGGCATTTCATTTAAAAACTTGGATAATTTGAATTTATCCGGGGTTGGAGTACCATTGGTCGTGGGCCTCAACTTGTTCATTTTTTTCAGGGCTGACAAATATGCATCCGCTATTCTCCAGCTTTCCTTGATGTGGTCAGGTAAATTTTTATAGTTCTCACTACTCAATACAGATTGGAGCAGTATACTCCCCTGGTCGTATTCTCCCTGGTGCAAATGAACAATGAGGATAAGTTCCTGGGCTTTATACCAATTGAAATGTCCTTTACTTACATGTTGGATACATTGATCCAGCGTTTGAATGGCTTCAGGGAATTGGTGTAGTTGGGCTTGACAGACGGCTTTTTGATAATTGAATACTTGCAGTGGCACTGCAGCAACGTATTCTTTTTCGTTAAAGAATGCAATAGCCCGGTTGCAAACATCCAGGATTCTGGGTTGATCATTCACACTGGAATGAATGTAGGACTCGATCAAGCGACCATACAAGTGCAGGTGATAAGTGTTGTAGGTTTGCAAGGCCTCTTCCAGCGCAGCATGATAGCCCTTTGCTTTGGTTTGAAAATCTGCTTTGCTCGCTTTGCTGTGAATGGTACCAATACTCAGATCGATGTAGTACTCTTCGGCCCTGTTTTCCAGTATCCAGATGGTCTCGTTTTCTTTCAACTCCTGATTGTACAGTTCGTATTTGCTATAGTCACCATCAATAGTGCCATGATATAATCGCAGGGAGTGGCAGATGTCTACCGTCAACTCAGTAAACTCATATTTACGGGTAATTTTCAATAGTTTGGTGGCTATGTTTAGTGCCACACCATAAGCATTTTTGCCAAATAAAATCTTAGCAGCTGCCCAATCTTTGTAACATTCATAATAGGCTTTTTGCCGATCAGTATAGGAAGCCAGTTTAACATCAATCAGAAAAAGAGCATTGATCAATCGATCTTTAAGGTTCTTTTTCAATTTTTTATACATCGGGCTCTGCTTGTTGGCCTGATAAAGTGCCTGAGCTGCAGCGTCATCATCAAGGAATTGCCCATCTACAATCTTGTCATAAAATATGGATAATTTGGACTTGCCGTTGTGACCATCACCAATCAATTCGATGCTTCTCAACTTGGGACGGGTTACAATTTGCACGAGATCAATGAGGTCTTTCATGTATTTTCAGTGATTACAGTGTTAATTAAGTTCACATCAATCCTTTACATCAACCTAAGGATTGTCCTCGTACACAAAGATGCAGAAAATTCGATAAACTTGTATTTAGTCACTAATACATTTAAATTTACTTACTTTGTCAGGACTCCACAAGAATGCAACTTGCAGGAAGAGTTGAACAACCAAAAAAAAGAACCAATAATATTCTGGCAAAATCGCCTGATTTTTTACAATTCCTTTTATTAGCGAGAAGCGAGCGCATGATGATTTATTCGCAAGGTGCTTGGCAAGCATAAAAAAGAAAGAAGGGGGGACAAAATAACTTCAAGAGGGATTGTAAAGGAGCCTTAAAGGTAGTTTAAGCCAAATAAAGCCACTTTTGCGCAGGATGGGGTATTCACCTACTGGAACAAAAACGGATGGGCACTCGAATTTACGACTCAACCAGGTGGGCAGTACAAAATTTTCATCCATAGCAAAATACGCATTGATAAAATGCTGCTGGATCAATCGTTCCGTACACGCTGCTTCGGGAAAAGATAGTTGTAATTCCTCATCCAATACAGCAAGGCGAGTCAATACCATTTCGCAAGCAATATTTAGCCGTCTTGCACCATGGATAGTATAAATCTTACAAATGCCCGGCCCTGAACAATCACGGCTGGGGGTACCAAAAATCACTTGGCTGTCGATGATCTTAGGCCTTTTTTGGACAGCAAAATGGGAATTGCTGTAGAAAGGAAGTAACATGTGTCCTCATTTAGAATATTAGGAATCAAAACAGTTGATCACCTATCAATGGCCTGGAAATAATGATACAAAGCTAAACTTTTGTTGTGATATTTTATGGACACTTAGCCGGAAATTCCATACTCCATTTGGTGTATTTTTGGGGTTATTTTCTTTAAAAGGTTTCTGAAAATCAAAACTATACACCTCATTAAATCAAAAAGAGCTCCCCGAACAAACGGAGAGCCCTGTAAAGTGCTAATAACTTAATCTAGTAAAAAGGGAGTACAAGAAGTCGGGAGGAATTTCACCTCCCGACAATAGTTAAATTCTCATGAAAAAATCTACTTACTTGTTCAACAACACCATTTTCTTGGTGTCGGTAAAATCATTGGTCTGTAAGGTGTAGTACATCACCCCGCTGGCCCGCAGTTGCTCCTGTTTGAGGATCACCTGGTTGTTGCCTTTGGTGTAATTGCCTTCCACCTGGTAGATCAAAGCGCCTTTTACATCACGGATGGTCAACTTTGCCTTGGTTGCCTGGGGCAAGTAGAAACCAATCGACGTTTCGTCTGCAAAGGGGTTCGGTGTGTTTTGGCGCAGAACGGCACGATCATCGATCGCGACATGGCCAAAGCTCAACCTGACACCCATTACTTCGTCGTTCTGATTGTACGCTTCCTCGTGGGTCATCCGGCTGTTGATGTCCAACACCTTGCTGAGCAAAGTCGTGGCATTCGCTTTCAGTTTCAGTGTGAACAACACCGCGTCATCTGCCAGTGAACTTGTGCGATGGAAAGAAGTGGTGATGGTGCCTTCTTTTTGGAACAACCCAAAGTGTTCGGCTTTCATTACTCCGTATTCCAATCCCAGGATTTCAGCACGATCTCCAACTTGCAGCGTAAACTGGAAGCCTTGGAGCTGTGACAAATCTTGGGCACGAATAGCCACCGTATAGGTCTGACCAGCGTTGAGCTGTTGTTCCTCGGTGCTCAAAATCATGTCCTTGCCTCCCCGGATTTCGGTAGCTACTGCTCCAGTGGCGCTGGCATTGCCATTGACGTCGCCCATTTTGATGGCGATGAAATCGGCTTTTACCTTGCCTGCCAGGTCGTTGATGTTCACCACTTCGGGGAACACTTCAGACCATGGATTGGTGCCTTCCGCAAACTTGTAGGTCGCGTCCACAAACTTCCAACTCGGTACATTGCTAAACTTGGTATCAATGTTGAGGATCAACTTGCGAATCTGGATCATGTCGATGGTCGAGATCGACTTGGAGTTGTTCACATCCGCCGCAATCATCCGGTAAGGATTGTCCAGGGCTTTCACACCCAGAATGTGCTTCTGGATTTGTACCAAGTCGAAGGTCGATACCCCATTGAGGTGATCTTTGTCCAGTTGAGCCGCCACAGTATAGTCCTTATCCTTGATCAGGTTGTTGAACACGTAGGCACCATTTGCACTGGTATTTTGGTTCATTTGGGCACCGCCACTCATTTCGATCTCGACACCCAAAACTGGTTCGAGATCATCTGTAGTGATCAAACCACTGATTTCACCTGCAGCAGGATTGACTGGCGTACACACCTTGCGGTTGTCCTGTACTTCGATGAAAGTGACACAGAAGTCGTCGTTGCCTTGCTCATCCCATGCGTGCAATTCAACCAATACTGGTGCACCAATGTCATCACAATCCAGATCGATACCGGTTTGGTGGCAATCACTGGCTCACCAACGCGGTTGATCGAGTACTTGGTCACCAGTTTCAGGCCATCCTTGGTTTCTGTACCCTGACCGTTGCAATCGTAAATCTTCGATGCTACAAAGTCAGAAGCCCATACCGCCATCATACCACCGCCATTGCCGTCGGGCATCAGTTCGGTGCTCAAACCATTGATACAAATTGGTGCAGGGCCTTTGCAATCTGCCACCACAAATGGAATCCGGGTTGCTTTGCTCAGGTTACCACACTCATCGCGGCCCACCACCATCAGATCATGGGTACCTACCGGCAGGCCCTGTAACCGTGATCTCGAATTGACCATTGCCCAAATCTTTGGTTGTCCAGTTTGGCCTGGGAACAGGATCATCTTGCTGGCATCGGTCGTTTGACCTGGTGCAATCATCAAGAACTGAGTTTCCAAAGTCACTTCATTGGAACAGTTGTCCGTACCCTTAACCGTGATGTCCATGTCTGCCAAACAATCAGCTCCTTCGCGGATGCAGAATGTATCTCTCAGACCAGTTACCACTGGTGCAGTGTTGTCGTATACCTTGATGATCTGGGTATACATGAAACCATGGATCAGATCTTCGGCAGGAGCACGATATTCTCCACTTGGTACTGGAGTTGAAGGCTGCGTAAGAACAGGGAAATTACCGTCCCAAGGCTTACAATCCACTGGCATCGAGCCGTTCACCAACAAGTCACGCTTGGCACCTGTGCTTCCAGTAATGTCACCATTGGCCAAACGAGTGCTGTTTCCTACAATTGCGTCAGAAGAAATCCAGAATTCTTCATAACCATCATCATCAAATTCGTATTCAGAACTATTTGCATCAAACTCCCAAGTCTGGTTGCTCAGCGTTCCACCAGATAAGAACTGGCGTCTGACGAGGGTCAGTCCCTTCATCTAAACGATCATATTGTGGATAATCGTTGCCAGGGAATGTTGGGGTAGAACCTCCTGGAGTACGCAATCTTGTCTTGTACTCGCGGTCACGTACCAATACAAACAATGGGCTCTTACCAAAGTTGTTGAACGTTTCACGGTTCACCACCAACAGGTTATTCAGCGCCATGGGGTCTCCACAACGGTCTTCAAACGTACACCAGTTGATCACGGTGTAAGTCCGGAAGATTTTGTAGCACTCATCATCTGATGCATCGTAACGCTTCTCAGCAATGTTCACCGACAAGATGTCGCAACCCAATTCATCCGTAATTACCGTATCCACAACCGGTGTTTTGCAATCGGTGATCGCATCCGCTGGGAATTTGATGTCGTATTCGTGGCGTGGAAGTACAGTGATGGTCTGTGAGCAAGAGATCACAATTGGCCCTTTAACCGTTTCTTTGGTCAATTTCCAGGTACGGGTAATGGTACCATAACCACACTTCAGTTTTTTAGAAACCGAATAAACCGTATCCAAATTGGCACAATCGCTACCTGAAGTGATGGTTACATCACCGTAGATGGCTGCAGAAGCCACTTTGTCTTCAATGATCGCCAGGTTTTTGTCATAACAATCAACCGTGAGATCCCATGGCTGCACACAAGTTGGTGCTACTTTGTCTTCGATCAGTACATCGTTCCAGCAGTAGTTCCAGTTGCCGTAAACGTCAGCTCCCCCACAATTCGATGGTTACGCGCTCATTCAAATCGCAGCAGAAGAAATCAACTGCATCTTGCAGTGGAGTCATCACTTTGCCACCTTTGGTCGAGAAAGCTTCCCCACGGTCATTGATGTCACCGTCGCCGTTGATGTCGATACCGTCATATTTCTGGCTGCCATCGCTGTTGAGGAAGTCGCCATCTGAAATCGGCCAGATGTTATCACCCAGTTCATCAAATTTAGCCTGGGCATTGTCGAAATCAACTGGGTCAATTTTGCCGTTGCCGTTGCTGTCGTAGCCTTTCTGGATGTAGCTAGCCCAACAAGCAGTAGGTACATTGCGACGAACTGCAATCCAAGCCAACTTACAGTTGTCCCAAGAGCCTTCATCGATGTCCTCAGCAGTAACCTGGGCATAACCATTCACATAGCCATTGGCGTTGCTCAAGCTGATGTGCAGGTCATCATCACACTTCATTACAGGTGCAATCTTGTCCTTCACTTCGAACTCGAAGCAATAAGTAGAGGCATTGTAGCAACCGTCAAAAGCTTCGATTTTCATGATGTGGCGACCAATAGGTACCCCAATCATCTGGCCATTCATGATGGCATAATCAACTTTTTCCCAAGCGATGCAGCATCCGTCTTCTTCATCGTCATCATCACAGGCAATGAAACCATCTTCATCTGGGTGTGAGTAAACCAAAATACCTTTAACATAACGGTCTTTGGTGTATACACTTACACTGACGTTAGCCAGGTTACAGTTGTCTTTGATCTCAACGCCAAATGCGCTCTTGATGCCTGGGATGGTCACTGGGAAAGCAGCGGTGCAATCCATTGGGCCAGTAGAGATATCATAAGGTGCATGGTGCGCCAAGTCATATTTTGGCCCCTCAAAATCACCAATTTTGATCAGGATGTGGAACGTATCTACAACTTTACCTTCACACCAATCAAATACATACAACTCACGGTCGATCTTCACACCTTTGCCACCACAAATTGGGAACTCGGTGTCCTTGGTCGTTACAGAGTAGTTGCACTCCAACTTGTCGATGTAAATCTTCCGTGGGTTACTACCGGTGTCAAAATAACCGGTGAAAAATGGAGTCACATCGTCGTGCAGGATCAGGCTCTTGTCAGCTGTACAAGACTGGTAAGTCACCGTCCAGTTGTAGCCTACTTCGTCAAGTTCAACGCCTTCTTCGCCTTCTACTGGACGACCACCTGGTTCGCCAATTTCGAATCTAAGGTCATCATCACTGTCATCATCGATAGCAGAATCAAAAGACAAATCCAAAGCAGGGCGCTTGAAGTAGATGTTCTGGATGTAGGCATCAGCACGCATGCCGTTGCAATCCGTAGCCACCCATTCGCGCTCGATTTTGGCGTAATGTAGCCATCGCGCGTAAACTCGATGTCGGTACAAGAGTAGAACTCCACTTTGTCCGTCCACTTCAGCGTTACTTTACAACCGCAATTGAAGCAGTTGTCTTTGTAATACGCATAACCCAGGTTTCTGATGTTGTCAGCTACCAAGCCTGGAGGAATCAAACCCAATTGGCAATTGTCGCCCGTTCCAGCAACACCTTCAGCGTTGGTGATGGTGCGGCCATCCGTTGCATTCGCAGCAGGACGTGGAGATGAAGTTGCACCTACGTTACCAATGGTCAAACGGTTGTTCATCACATAGTTGACATCGTAGCAATCCAAGGTGATGTCTGCAGGAGCACAAATCAAGGCAGGTGCAGTTTTGTCTTCAGCGGTGATTTTACCCCAGCAAATGATGGTGCCATCGGGTTGAACAAACCATACGTCCAAACCCCTGCACAATCGATGACATCATTATTGGTAGGGTTGTTGTCCATGACCCGAACGTAGGCTCCGGTACAAGAATTTCCATCAGAGACCAGATTGCGGGTGAGTTTGAATTGGCAATTGGCATCCAAAGTAACGGTGACATTGTAACAGCCGCAGCTAATGGATGCTTCAGTACAAAGCGTTCCATTGTTAGCGAAGTTGTTTACATAACGTTCCGTTCCGGTTCCATCCGAAACAGTATTGCTGTAATCTCCCGCGCCCATACCGGGAGCAGCAGAGTTGGGATCAGAGCCATTGTTGAAGAGGCGAATACCATCTACGCAACCACCACCGGGTAGGGTAAAATGGAAAATCAATTTCTCTTGTCCACCGGATAAAATTGACCGGGGCACCTAAAGAACCCAATCCGTGAAAGTCACTGCCGGGGGCCGCACCAGGAGCGAAGGCGTTGGAGTTGTCGTCCCAAGCACCCGCTTCTACACTGGTAATCACTAAATCAGCATTGGGAACCGATGCAGGTACCACGATCGAGATTTGTGAGGGGCCCCAGAAGAAGGTCGCATTACTCGTGGAAGGTAATGCGTACACCTCATAACGCGTGTTGGGGATACTGTACCGAACAGTCAATTGTAAGTTTTGGGCTGTAGCACTTATCCCTAAAAACAGAAATAACAAACAGCTAAAAAGATGTATATTCTTTTTCATTTTAAGAGATTTCAATGGCGTTTGAAAACTGGGCTGGCAATTCATTCTTGCCAGCCCTTAATGAGATGATCTTATGGAAGTTGCTCTATGAAGAGGTCATAGTTGTACAAATCCAGCGTATTCAAGGTGTAATTGGTAATCATATTGGTAAAGATGAAGGTCGGATCATTGTTGGTTCCTTGGTACTTCACTTTACCGTCCATGTTGATGTCACCGTAGAAATAGCCGAATCCCTGGTCGAAGTTGTACGTTCCAGTTGCATTGGGGTGCCCAAGTACCTGGTTCAGCACGCTGGAGTTATCACTGCTCGTACCTTGGTACTTCACTTTGGTATCGGCATTGGCGTTGCCCGCCCAAAGTGCACGTATGCTGCCAATAGTGATCATTTCTGCTCCATCGTAACCGTTCTTGTTGTAGAGATTTGCATTGGACATGGTAGTAAAATCAACCGTTGTGCCAGCAAGCGTCAATGTCCGGACAGTCTCGGTCATCGCACCCAAATGGTTGCGGTGTTTAACCGCGATGAAATAGCCATTCCCCGCTGCGCCATTGATGGTCAATGGTGAAGTGCCATCGATTGGACTGACCACATCCCCGTCGCGCTGTACCAAGGCAACCCGGGTTTCAACTACCGTAGCGGAGTTGGCAGCACTGCGCAATTCAATGAACACCCAGTCTACAATGGCGTTGTTGGTTCCAGCATTGGCATTCAGTACGGTATTAGTAGTACTTGCGGCTCCACCGCTACCAGCATGGGCAAAGCGTGGATTGCCAGAAGTAGTATAAGGATCATTGAGCGGAATGTAATTCCCGGAACGTAAGTCATCACGCATGATGCCCGTAGTACCTGTGCCAAACAAGGCACCTTGAAGCAGAACTTTTACCAACAATTTAGCTTGTTGGTCATCATTTGCACTACCTACAACAGGGTTTGTACCATTGGTTATTTCCTGGCCGTCGCTCACTCCTCCATTGTCACTATCCGTATCCATTGGGTTGGTTGAACCTTTGCCCGCAAGTGGTCCTGTAGCATTTACTTCCACCCCATCGCTCAAGCCATCAGCATCGCTATCGGCGTTATTTGGGTTGGTTTCACCACTTCCCGTAGTGCTGCTGTTGCCGATGACAGGATTGTCTTGATTACCATTAAAATTGGGATCTTCAACCCCGTCATTCAAGCCGTCGTTGTCGCTGTCATTATCGGTAGGATCAGTAGTAGTGGTCGGGTCCGCATCCGGAACAAAACCTGCGCTTGTACCACTCAGGGGACCAGTACCATCGGGATCGGCTACGCCAGTAGTTAGGCCTTTTTCAACCCCATCCTTGATGCCATCGTTGTCGGTATCATTGTCGGCAGGATCGGTTTCGCCAGCGTCAACTACACCGTCTTTGTCAACATCTTCAATACCATCAGCCAAGCCGTCATCGTCGCTATCCAAATCCAGGGGACTGGTTTCGCCAGCATCAACTATACCGTCTTTATCTTTGTCTTCTACCCCATCAAGGATACCGTCATTGTCAGTATCGTTATCAGAGGGGTCAGTTTCGCCGGGATCTACTACCCCATCTTTGTCTTTGTCTTCAATGCCATCGCCGATGCCATCGCCATCACTATCTGCATTGCCTGGATCGGTTTCACCAGGATCAAGCACACCATCCTTGTCTTCGTCCTCTACCCCATCCGGAATACCATCACCATCCGTATCGTTACTGGCAGGATTGCTTTCACCGGGATCTACTATCCCATCTCCATCGGTATCCTCTACCCCATCAGGAATGCCATCACCATCTGAATCACCACTGAGTGGATTACTTTCTCCTGGATCAACCACCCCATCTTTGTCTTTGTCTTCTACTCCATCTGGAATACCGTCGTTGTCGGAGTCGGGATCGTTAGGGTCGGTTTCACCAGAATCAATTTGACCATCTTTGTCCTTATCCTCTAGGTTGTCAGGAATACCATCACCATCCGTATCAGTCGATTTAGGGTTGGTTGTTGTACTTGGGTCCGCATCAGGAACATAGTTAGGGCTGCTTGGATTGGTACCCATAGCAGGGCCCGCACCATCAGGATCGGGTACAGGAGTGTTTATACCCAATTCAGTACCGTCGTTGATGCCATCGTTATCGGTATCGGGGTCGTTTGGATCCGTACCTGCGGTAGCTTCGGCGCCATCTGACACGCCATCGTCATCGCTGTCGGCATCATTCGGGTTGGGATCTGCGGGGCCAGTCAACCCATCATTGTCTGGATCGTTGTCGCGGTAATCCAAATCCCCGCCAGTATTTACATCAACGTCAGTGTCTATGAGGGCAGTTTTAGGTGAGGAAATACCTGCATTAACGGGTCCAAAAATTGAGTCGTCGCTGTCCACCGCATTATCCAAACCGTCGTTGTCGGTATCCGTTCCGGTTAGGGCAGGCAGTCCACTTTCAGCTGCATCTAAACCGTCTTCATTATCCGCGTTGGTATCCAGGTAATCGGGGCCATCTGTACCATCGGTATTGACCGGAGTAAGTCCAGCATTTCCTGCGCCTTCATAGGCGTTGTCCAAACCATCACCATCACTATCGCTGCCACTTGGAACCACATAGCCCAGGGTAGTTTGCGCTTCGATGTTGTCTGGAATACCATCGTTGTCGCTATCAAGATCAAGGGAATTTTTGATTCCATCGGTGTCGCCGTTGGCGGCGGCATCTTCTACGGTATCGAGAATCCCGTCATTGTCGTCATCAATGTCAACATTATCGGTTACGCCATCGGCATCGGTATCTGCGAAGCAAGTGGTACCGTTGTTGTTGTAATTGCCAATGTAAACATCCGCAACGTTCCCGTTGTCGATGGTGTTGGCGAAGTCACCGCCGCCCATCCCGGGCGCAGCGGAGTTAGGATCGGTTCCGTTGATGAAAAGGCGTAAGCCCGGCGTACAGGCCCCACCCGGTAGGCTAAAATAAAAAATAAGCACTTCTTGTCCACTGGTAAAATCAACCGAGGAGCCCAGCGAACCTACGCCGTGGAAGTCATGCGCCGGATCGGCGGTTGGAGCATAAACACGTGAATTGTCCAACCAAGCACCAGCATTCACACTATTGATGGTAAACGCAGTATTGGAAATCGAGGGTGGAACCACAATGGTGATCTGTGAAGGGCCCCAGGTAAAAGCTGGATTGGTAGCATCCGGGCGGGCGTAGACCTCGTATCGCGTTAAGGGGATGTTGTAACGCAGGGTCAGTTCGATGTTTTGCCCGACCAAGGCCCCCCCAAGCAACATTAGCCCCAAAAATGCTAGAAGTTGTAAAGATCGTCTCATGATAATACAGATTTGGATTTTGGATAAAGGGGCGCCCAATCTCAATGGGCGCCCGGGTCTTGATTTGGTTTATGGAATTTGTTCAGCAAACAAGTCGTAGTTGTATAGGTCTAAGCCATTCAAGGTATAAGCAGTGATTACGTTGAAGAAAATAAAGCTCGGATCACTGGCGCTGCCTTGGTACTTGACTTTACCATCCATGTTGATGTCACCAGAGAAATAACCAATGCCAAAGTCGAAGTTGTAGAACAGATTGCTGTTATCAGGATGATTCAAGACCTGAAACAGGATGGTAGCGTTATCGCTTAGGGTACCCTGGTATTTTACTTTGTTGTTGCCATTGGCATTACCCGCCCAAAGTGCCTTGACACTACCAACGGTAACCATTTCAGCACCTTCATACCCAGCCTGGTTGTACACATCAGCCGAAGACATGGTCGTAAAGTCGATAATGGTGCCCTGAGTCGTAAGTTGGTGGGCGGCAGCCGTCATGGCACCTAAATGATTGCGGTGCTTAACCGCGATGTAGTAATTGTTGCCTGCCAAACCAGCAAAAGCCAGCGGAGATGTGCCATCCGTGGGAGAAACGACATCACCATCTCGTTGCAACAAGCCCACTTTGGTTTCCAAAATCAAGCTGGCATTGCTGCTGCTGCGCAACTCCACGAAGACCCAATCTACAATTGCATCATTGCTTCCTGCATTGGCGCTGAGTACAGCAGGAATAGTACTTGCCCCTACTCCACTGCCATAATGTGCAAAGCGTACATTGCCCGTTGTTGTATAAGGATCATTAAGTGGAATGTGATTGCCTGTTCGCAAATCGTCACGCATAATGCCTGGCGTAGGCGTATTGAATAAGGCACCTTGCAACATAACCTTCAGGCGCAAATGTGCATCCGTATTTGGTTCAATGTAATCTGGAACATTATTCGTGTTTCCGTCTGGCAAAGTGGGGCTGCTGGCATCGCCATAACTGGCTGGTGCGCCATCCACAACCTGAGCAATGCCATCGTCATCGGTATCACTTGAATTATCGATCTGGCCATCTTGATTGGTATCCAGCGTATTTGAATTCGGGATGCCACTTTCCGCTAAATCGGTCAAACCATCGCCATCCGAATCAAGGTCATATGGGTTGGGCTTGGTGTCGTTATCTGAGTTGGGGGGAGTGGCGCCTCCTGCTGCAACGCTTGGCACACCATTGGCATCAACTCCAGGATTAGCTCCAGTGCCAGCAATGCCATTGTTGTCGGGATCACTTACTCCTGCTTCAACTACATCATTGATGCCATCATTGTCACTATCCAAATCGAGGCGATTGGGCAGTCCGTCATTGTCCGTATCAGTACTCGCTTGAGCATCTTCTACTGTATCCAGAATACCGTCGTTGTCGTCGTCCTGATCCGTGACGTTGGGTTGGCCATCGCCATCATTATCACAGGCTACTGAGCTTGCATTCGGATCACAGGCGTTCAATGGATCACTTGTACCAACCGGCGTCAAAACTGTCGATGGATCGGTGACGTTGGTTTTTTCTTCATTATCGGTCAGACCGGCGTCGGCCGTGTCCGCGTCAGCTGGATCCGTTTCGGTGGGATCAACAATGCCATCTTGGTCAGCATCCTCTGCGCCGTCGTTGAGGCCGTCGTCGTCCGTGTCAGGATCGGCTGGATCCGTTTCGTCGACATCAACCACCCCATTTTTGTTGGTATCTTCGATGCCGTCGGGGATGTTATCATTGTCTGTATCAGCATCACCTGGATCCGTTTCACCCGGATCAACTACACCGTCTTTGTCCGTATCTTCAATGCCGTCCGCAATATTGTCGTTGTCCGTATCGGGATCGGTAGGATCAGTTTCCCCGAGGTCAACTACGCCATCGTGGTCGGTATCTTCTACCCCATCGGGGATGTTGTCATTGTCAGCATCGGTATCGTATGGATCAGATCCAGCCGCACTATCACTGTTTGGTGGGGTTAAACCACCACCTGTGGGGATGCCATTGCCGTCTACTGTTGGAGTGCCCGTGCCCAGGATTCCATCGTTGTCTGGGTCACTGCCGTTTGCTTCGATTACATCCTTGATGCCATCGCCGTCGGAGTCTAAATCCAGGCGGTTGGGGATACCATCGCCATCACAATCGGCGTCAGTGCCGCCCACAGCTACGGTCGTACCGCAAGAGGAAGCATCTTCTACCGCATCCACAATGCCGTCGTTGTCGTCGTCCTGATCCGTGGCGTTGGATTGACCATCGCCATCACTGTCACAGGCTGCCGAACTTGCATTCGGATCGCAGGCGTTCAGTGGATTACTTGTACCAACTGGTGTCAAAACAGTCGATGGATCGTTGACGTTGTTTTGCTCTTCGCCATCCGTCAAGCCATCGTTGTCCGTGTCCGCATCTGCTGGATCCGTTTCCGTTGGGTCAACGATGCCGTCTTGGTCAGCGTCTTCTACGCCGTCCTTGAGGCCGTCGTCGTCCGTATCCATATCGCTTGGGTCACTTTCCCCTGGGTCAACTACACCATCCTGGTCGGTATCTTCCACACCATCGGGGATGTTGTCGTTGTCCGTATCGGGATCGGTCGGGTCCGTTTCGCCGGGATCAACCACTCCATCGTGGTCGGTGTCTTCCACGCCATCAGGAATG
>NZ_JADKCX010000046.1 GCF_016718685.1 Haliscomenobacter sp.
ATTCCACCAAATCCTTTTTGAACTTTGCTGCCGAAGCCTCGTGGGTGTACATCATGTGTCCCGCTTCGTAGTATTTTTGGGTTACATTGGCTTTGAGGGTTTTATTCAAGCCCATATGGTCAAAGGTGTATTCGGTGGCCCCAAAAGGCGTAGCCATATCGTAAATGCCATTCATTACCAGAATCTTCATGCGCGGATTGTTGGTCATGGCATTAAGGAGGTCTGGAGCAGTAGTAGGGGGGCAAGCATCGCCAAAGAGGCCCTCACTCCGCTTGTGTTTCCAATCCCAATTGAACCCTTGCAAACCGTAAGCACTGGTATTGTAGGTCTTGTCTTTGCTTACCTTCAGTTCGGTGGTGTAGTAATGCATGAATGCTGAAATGTAAGCCGGAGCAATGTCCGTAGCTTGCGGGTCTTTAGAGGTATATTCGCTCAATACATTGGTGGTGATGCCTTTGTAACGAGAATCGAGTCGACCAACTTCCATGCTTGAGCTGCGCAACAATTCCTGGGCAAACTGGGGTTGATTTACCCGCAAGTTTGCTTTGTCCCAATACTCTTTGCTGATTCCTGAGTAAGCTACCAGTTTGGTCAGGATGTTTTCCCTTTCTGCAGCACCCAACTGATCGCCTTGCATCAAGGCGGTGGTATATTCACCCCAGCAGAATTTTCTTACTTCGACCAAAAAAGCATCCAAACTGGCGGGTTTGCTGGCGAGTTTGTTGTGGTACCAGGCGGTTGCTGCGTAGGTAGGAAAGTTGACTATATAAGAAATGTCATCGCCGGGGTTGTAGGCCAAAGTCCGAATTTCCAATACATTGGACACCAGCACCACGCCATTGACGGAAATGCCAAAACTGGACTGCAGGTAATCGGCAACCCCAGCTGAACGAAACGTACCATAGCTTTCACCCAGGAGGTATTTTGGTGAGTTCCATCTTTCGTTTTCATGCACATAGTTTTTGATGAATTGGCTCACCGATCGAATGTCGGGATCAACGCCCCAAAAGTCGGTGTTTTTGGCCTTGCCCACTGCCCGGCTCAATCCGGTTCCTACGGGATCCATCATCACCACATCCGATACATCAAGGATGGAGTAATTGTTGTCCTCAATCCTGTAAGGGGCGGGGCCATTGGGTTGCGGGTCGTTGACCACCACTCTGCGTGGGCCCATTACACCCATGTGCAACCACATAGAGGAAGAACCAGGGCCACCATTGTAAGAGAATGTGATCGGGCGCTTACTCAAGTCGATCTCAGCATCTTTGGTGTAGGCGGTGTAACCAAAAGCAGCAATGGGTTCGTCTTTTTCATTTCTCAGAATCAGTGTGCCCACGGTGGCCGTATAGTTGATGACTTTGCCTTCAATTTTTGCACTGTGTTTGGTGACAAATTTTTCGGGCTTGGTGCCTTTCAAGGTATCTACCTGCGAGAAGGCTGGCATAACGTACAGTAAAGCCAGGGCCAAAATACCGATGAGTGCAATTTTTTTATTCATTTGATTTGAAATTGAATGGTTAGGAATATGAGCTAAGGTAAGTGAAGATATAGGTAATTTTTCAATCCACATTCCTAACTAAACTTTCCATTATTTCTTTATTGCTCAGCGGAGTTATTTCAAATCTCCTTTTGAGCGAATCAAGCATTAATTCTCCATATTTAATTTGTGTACCTAAGATCGCTTCTCCAGCAAGGATGACCTTAAAATCGAGTTCATAAGCATCGTTAGATACAAGGCGTAGTTTTTCTTCACTTCCTACTTCTAAAAACCATCTTTGTAAGTCAACTATTAGCAAGGCGCTCATTGTGCTTGATTTTATTTCTCCTAAGGGGATAGGGAGTACACGATTAAAGTAGATAGGCGTGATAGATGGGGAGTTTGAACCCCGCTAGTCCAAAACTTCCCCATTAACCCCCAAGCCAATGTATCACGACCGTGCACCAGCATAGTCGTCCTACTCTGGTGGATGCAAGCCCAACTTCTTCAACGCAACACGCAAATTTTTCACTCCAGAACGATTCAATTTAAGTTTCACAATTGTCGCTCTTCCAATTGGTGTAATGCCAATCACTTCACTTTTATCTTCATTCCATACAAAGTGTTCTTCCCAAAAGTGGAGTCGAGGATTAAACAATGATGTGTTTTCTCCGGTGACAGGATCGGTAGTGGCAGTATTGGTGTATTTGTGGTTATTACAAGCCTGGCAAGCGTAACACAAATTAGCCAAGTCATCTTCACCCAGTTTAGCCGTAGGAATGATATGATCTACCGAAAATCGGCTCGGTGAGAACTTCTCCTGAGATCGACAGTATTCACAACAATAACCCGCGCGTTGGGCTACGGCTTCCTTAGTTTTTTTGGTCAGACTCATGTGCCACAGGGCCAATGCCCAATTCATCCATCAATGCCTCTAAAGGTTTATTTTGCAGCATGGCCAACTCCACCAAAGCTTCCATCCGCTGGGCATGGGCAATATCAATCGATTCGGTCAACTCAATCAATTCAGCCAATTCAGCATCACTGAGGGTATGATCTTCCCGCTTTTGTACCAGGCAGTGAAAACGACTCCAGATCTCGGGTGGTAAACCACGATTGATCAGTTGCAACAAAGCGATGGTTCTGGATTTTTCTTGGCTGGGTTGTCCCTGTACATTGTTTTCCAACAGCCTTAAAATATAAGCATCAACGTTTTGCCCCGCAGCGGATGCCGTTGCGCGCAATTTTTGTTCCAAGTCTTGTGGCAAGTCAAGTACAATAGACATGGTGATTGGTTTATGCTGGTAAGATAAGTTTTTCGAAGGAGAGTGGCAAGTGGAGTGAAAACTTGGTATTCCTATTCACTACTCGCAGCTAGCGGCAAAAGTATAAATAAATAAGCCTCCACATGTCGCAGGAGGAAACCCGCTCGTCCAAGTCTTCCCATCAACCCCAAGCCGCAACGCTGGTGCAGTGTCTCATGACCATGCACCAGCGTTGTGGCTTGAGTTTTAATGGGGAAGGCTTGGGCTAGCGGCGCAATTTAAATTTTTCGATTTGCCTACGGTGTCGAAGCACATGCACAATAGCATGCTCGAGTAGTTGCTCAAAATCATACTGTTGTCCCCAGGAAACTTTGATGAGGTTATTGAGAATTTCTTCAAGCGTAATTTGCATTTTATTCTCGAGTGTCTCAGCTGTATAATGCAGCATTTGGTCTAGTTCCAAACAAGCATCCTGAGGCGTTTGCATAGGTTTTGCTTGTATTTTTTCAGTTAATGCGTCACCAAATTGTTTGCGAATTAAATTAGCATAACCATAACCCGAATTTACAACATGGTTTAAAATGCGTTCAACCGAAACACAATCTGGATCACTGGTTTCATGGTCAACTATGGCCAAAAAATGGTGCGAATCAATGTCGGAAAGGACATTTTTGAGTTCGTCCGCTGCGCGTTCGTACTCATCTAGCAATGCCCCAACGGGGCCTTCTCTATAGGTTTTCACCATGAGTTTGAATTGAATTTCTCTTGTTTGTCAATTAACTGCTTCGCTAGAGCCTGCAAAAATTTATGAGATGAGTGAATATGAGATGAGTTTTGGTGGCAGGCGAAGCTCATTTTGAGGGGCGTACCCGGCGGGTACGGGCCGAAAAATAGCTGAAGCATGCCGCCAAAAATCGCTCATATTCGCCATTATCATAATTTTTTTCAGGCTCTATTCTCAATTCCGATATCGCCCATCACTGGTCGACCCGGGAATGTATTTTGCACCGTTTTTCCGTCTTTGACCACAAATACCCCGCTCGTCCAAGACTTCCCATTCACTGCTCATCATCTTGAAATTTGGGAATCAACTATTTAAAATCCCTAACCCGCTCGTCAAGCATTTAGGTCACTTTTTGATTTTTGATGAAACGGTCAAAAAGACCGGGTGCCAAGCGTTTTAGCAGCATGGCCAGCTGCTCTTTCACCCCACCGATGTAAACGTTTTTTTGCCGCTGATGGATGGCCTTGAGTGCTTTTTGGGCAAATACATCTGCTTGCATTCCCAGGGCATTGCGGCTGTTTTTGAGTACCGCTTCGGTAATTCCGACTGCATTCCTGGCAATGTTGGTAGCGATGAATCCAGGTAGAATATGGCATACATTTAATCCAAGATCCTCGACTTCGAGTCGCAGGGATTCAAAAAAGCCAACCACCCCATGTTTCGCGGCTGCGTAGCTGCTGCGGTATTTGGTATTGATTTTTCCCATGACACTGCTTATGACCACAATTTGCCCTTTTCGCTCCAACAAATGGGGCAGCATCGCTTTGGTCAGGGCAATGGTGCCGATCAGGTCGGTTTCCAGGATTTTGAGGTCATCTTCGAAAGGGGTATCTATGGCCAGGCTGCGTTGGCTAATCCCGGCATTGTTGACCAGGAGATCAATGTTTCCAAAAAGGGCGATGGCTTCTTTAGCCAATGCCGGGAATGTTTCATACTTCCGCAAATCCAAAGGCAACACTGCGGAGGGGATTTCCTGGCGCGGCAGGGAGGCTTGTACTCGTTGTAAGTCACTTATGCTGCGCGAAGACAAAATCAGCCTGGCTCCCGCTGCATTAAAGGCTTTGGCCATCGCTTCTCCCAAACCCGAGGAGGCTCCGGTAAGCCACACAATTTTATCGTTAAAGTTCATGCTGTGCTGTTGAGTAAAAATCAAACTTCATTTCCCAAATTACGTATTCTGGTTAAGGTGTCAAAATGGAGTAGCAAGGATAAAAAAAATTGCCTGATAAATCTTACAGAGCTTCACCAAGAGTGTTCATTAATAGCTTAGCCTGATGGCTATGGTCTTGAAGACGCGGGGATATTATTGTCGCTTTAGCCTTTCTCATCCTCCAATCCCCCCAATTTGCCCTGGTCAAAACTTGCCAAAAGTGCCTTGCCCCACCTCACTATCCCCCCTACCTTCGTATCCGATTCTTCCAAACACAAACTTCGAGGATGTCAGATTACCCACACAAGTCTCACGATGAATTTTTCAAAGCCTCCTTTGGGCAGCTGGAGATTGCGCGGGATTATCTGGAGCAGTTGTTGCCGCAGGAGGTGCACCAAAGCCTGGATTTGAGCCAACTGAAGCGGGTGAATGGCAGTTGGGTTACACCCGAGTTGGAAGAGTATTTCTCCGACGTCGTTTACCGCTGTCCAATAAAAGAAGGCAAGCGGCAGGTTTGGGCTTCGTTTTTGTTGGAGCACAAAAGCGCTCCTGAAACTTTCCCCCACTTGCAGCTACTGCGCTACCTCGTGGAAACCTGGCAAGAGCAACGCAAACAAAAGCAGGCGCTTACCCCGATCATCCCAATTGTGGTGTATCATGGCGTACGGAAGTGGCATAAGCGGGATTTAAGCAGTTATTTTGGCAAAAGTTTACCCCAAAGTTTACTGCCTTATTTACCACGTTTCGACTACATCCTCACCAATGTACGGGCGCTTTCCGATGAGCAAATTTTGGAACTAAAAAAGGGCTTGCTCATCAATGCCTTGCTCATGCTCAAACACATTTGGGAGCCGCAATTCGTTCTTGAGCATCCTGAATTGATCTTTATTCACCTAGAGCCCCAAAACCAACAGGTTAGCGACTTTGTCGTTTCCCTGCTTGCATATCTTTTCAAAAATACCGAAATTGAGCGGGAAACCATCAACCGGTTCATCAAGCACTTGCCGGATAATTTAAATCACAATGCGATGAGTACTTACGACATGATTCAAGCGGAAGGAATCGAAAAAGGCATCGAGCAAGGTGCCGAGCTCAAAGAGCGCGAATTCATCAAAAACCTATGGTCACTCCAGGAGTTTTCCCTGGAGAAAATTGCATTGCTATCTGGCGCTAGCTTGGAGCGCGTGATCGAAATCCTTTCAGCGCATCTACAGGCAGAGGGGCTAAATGAGGCTGTTGCTGCTCAAACACTAGAAGCTTATCAGGCTAAGTTTGTTTAGTTTGATTTTGCATCGTGTCGCTTTGGTTGAACAAGAAAAAAAGCGGACGCATTTCGCGACAGCATTGTAGGTCTGGCCTTAAAAGCCTCAAACTTCAACCAAATCAAGTCTGAAAATTACACCCAATAAAAAAAGCCTCACAATCTCGCTATGCTTTGATTATGAGGCTTTCGTGATCCCGTCAGGATTCGAACCTGAGACCTACTGATTAGCTTACCCCTACGGTTTTCGCCGCGAACCATTGCTGGTTTTTGTGGTCTGGACTATCTCTTCGCCATTTCAGGCGTGCCGCGTATAGTCTCTACGGAACTTTCCGAAAATCTTCAACCAGATGAATTCCTTCACCTTGGTTATTTCGCGGAGTACTTACCCTCAAACTAACTGATTTGTCAAATTTTTTTGGATCAAAGTAATAGCATTGATCCGTTTCAGGACAATAAACAGCAAAAACGTCTACATGATCTTTTCGATTGGTTTAATTACAACACCATTGGTATTGCAATAGCTATTTCTGAAAGGAACTTCTAATGCACCTCGTGAATTCAATGTTCTGAATTTCACTTGAATACGTTTAAATGTCCCTTCTCGATAAGCGACCAAATCGAAAGGAGCATGCTCAGTTTCCGGGTTTAAAATCAAGAAACCCTGTTCAAACAAATCAAGTTTGACCTTCAATACGCCCAAATCTCCTTTGCTTTTAGTATGGTGCTTAAACATGCATACAAAATACAAAAAAGAATTGAAATTTCCTCGGGATTGCCATATTTGATACAAAAAATATCAAACTTAGGTTTCCCCGATACAGCGGCCTTCACTTTACAGGTTACTTTTCCCTGTAAAGGCTCCTATTTGTGCAACACACGCTGAAGTCAGTTGCTCTATCCAGCTGAGCTACGGGACCATTCAAAAAAATGGACGAACACCTTTTGCATTCGCCCGGCAAATGTAGTGCATTTTTGTTTTGTGCGCAACGTGGGCATAAAAATCTGCAAAAAATCTCACTTGACTTTTTGCGGAAAGAGATTTAACTTGGAAAACATCAACTTTCGCCATCAGCGTACTGTTCAATTTTTGTCCTTTGTCAACATCTGCCGATACGAGATTTTTTTTTACCCAACCCATGTTCCATGCTGCGCCACTACATTTATCCACTGTTTTACCGCAAGCGTTTTTACGCTTCGGTTGTTTTGTTTGGCTTTTTGGCCTACACCTACGATTTGGTCGAGGTGCGGCTGACGGACGACACCATGATCCGCAAGCTGGAAGAAAATGCCTTTGCTTATGTCCCCAAAGTGACCCATTTCCGCCAATGGGGGCGCGAGATGCGCTACGTGCAATTGGGTGACCTCAACAAACCGCTCATCCTGTTCATCCACGGAGCCCCGGCTTCCTCCTCCTTCTGGATGGGCATGTTGAGCGACAGCACCCTGCTGGCCCACGCCAAATTGATGGCCGTTGACCGCCCTGGTTATGGCTATTCGGGTTACGGGCAGCCGGAAATTTCGGTCAAAAAACAAGCGGCGCTGATCGCGGGTATTTTAAAGGAAAAACGCCTCATTCACCAAAAAATCATCATCCACGGTTCGTCTTATGGAGGCACCGTGGCCGCCAGGCTGGCCATGGATTATCCCGAACTGGTGGACGGGCTGCTGCTGCAATCGGCCTCGCTCAAACCCGGTGCCGAAACCACTTATTGGATCTCCTACCCTACCCACCATTGGAGTTTGCGCAACTTCATTCCGGGTTCCTTCCGCACGGCCAATGCCGAAAAACTTTCACATAAGGCTCAATTGCAAAAAATGGTTCCCTTGTGGTCCCGGATTCGCAGCAAGGTGATTGTGTTGCAAGGCAAAGACGATACGCTCATTTTTCCGGAAAATGCTACCTTCGCCATTCAGAAATTGACCAAAGCTGCATCGGCCAGTTTGACGCTCGTTCCCGGATCAAAGCACGATTTGTTGTGGACGCAGCGGGCGCTGTTGGTGCGGTCTTTGCTGAAGTTGACGGATTAAGTTGAGGGTTCGGGGTGGGTTCGTGGGTTCGGGGTTGCACAATTGACCTCAAACCTGAACACCCCGAACCCTCGAACTACGAACCCCCGAACCCTCGAACCCTCGAACCCCCGAACCCTCGAACTCAAAACCTATGCCGGAAGTCAAAATAGAAGCCTCTTGGAAGGCCGCCTTAGCCGCAGAATTTGAAAAGCCTTACTTTCAGGCTTTGATCGATTTTTTGAAAAAAGAAAAAGCCGCAGGCAAGGTTATTTTCCCACCGGGCCCCCTGATCTTCAATGCCTTTGAGCTCACACCACTGGACAAGGTCAAAGTGGTGATTTTGGGGCAAGACCCCTACCACAATCCGGGCGAGGCGATGGGTTTGTCGTTTTCGGTGCCGCAAGGGGTCAAAGTCCCGCCTTCCCTCCAAAACATCTACAAGGAATTGCTCAGCGACCTGCAAGTGCCCATCCCCAAGCACGGCGACCTGAGCCACTGGGCTACGCAGGGCGTATTTTTGCTCAACGCCATGCTGACGGTGGAAAAAAACCGGGCAGGTGCCCACCAAAATGCGGGCTGGCAACATTTCACCGATGCGGTCATCCGCACCCTCTCCGCACAACGCGAGCACCTGGTCTTTATGCTCTGGGGCAATTTTGCCAAAAAGAAAGCGGCCCTGATCGATGGCAGCAAGCACCTGATTTTGGAGGCGGCACACCCTTCCCCGCTGGCAGGTGGCGCGTTTTTCAATTGCAAACATTTTTCGAAGGCGAATGAGTATTTGCGGGAGAACGGCTACGAAGAAATTAGGTTTTAGCCCACAGTTTACCAAAACCAGTTGAACAAGCACCAGCCAAGCGGAATGGCTTTATCCTGGTTTTGTGACCACTTGAATGGAACGAAATATTGCGCACACGCCGGCGGTGGGGGCGGGTATTATTGTGAAATCAGAATATATCCCGAAAAAGGGCTGGGAAGTGTGGTGATGTTCAACCGTACCGGGATGACGAACGAAAAGTATTTGGATAAACTTGACCAGTACTTCATTTCGTAGTCAGGTTTCTCACCCAAAAATCCGCTCTACTTCCAATTCAAAATCCAAAACTTCAACATGAAGTATCTCCCCGCTTTTCAGGGTTTTTAGCTCTTGATACCCTCTATCGACTGGATTGGTATACACCTCCACTGTGTTGTTTTTCAAGTTGACAATCCACACTTCGGGAATGCCTGCCTCGGCGTACAAAGGCAGTTTGATCTTGCGGTCTTTTTGGAGGGTGGTATCGGCTACTTCAATTAAAAAATGGACGTCTTCTGGTCGCGGATGTTGGTGGCGGTATTTATGCGTCTGAAATTTTGCGATAGTCAAATCTGGTTCTGGTTCAGAATGCGAATCAATAGATAATGGATTTTGGCATTTTACAATTGCTTGGCCATGTAGCAACAAAACCAACATCTCGTGCAAATCGTCTACGACACTTGAGTGGAAACTTTTGATAGGGCTCATCTGGATAATTTCACCATGAATCAGTTCAACGCGGTCTTCAGGCGCGAGAATACCTACTTCGGCCATTTTGTAATAATCATCTACCGTAAATAACTTGCGTTGCGTTTGAACCGCCATTTTATGCTATTTTTTACAAAGATAAGTCATTTAACTATCCCTCACAAGCTCCCCCTCCGCACCAAATAAAACGGATTTTTCACCTTTTCCTTCCTCCCTTCCAACAGCAATTGCGCCGCAGTGCGCCCCATGGCCTCAAAGTCGGTGGTGATCACCGTGATGTCCAGCACCTCCTTGAGGGTGGTGTCATTGAAAGAAATGAGGCCGATGTTTTGCCCCAGTTGCAGGGGAGTTTGGCGAATTTTTTTGATCAATTCCGCCAGGTCGGTTTCTTCGATGACGCAATATACCGTGCCCTCCTGGACTTGCTCTTCGCTGGCAGATTCGATGATTTGGTACGCCTTTTTGTAATTGACGCAGTAGTTGTGGAATCCCCGAGCGATCTCCGTAGGGTAGTTGCCATCACTGGGCATCACGAGTACCATTTGGGTGTACTTTTTCAGCAACTCGTTGGCTGATAAGAGCGCATTAAAAATGTCGCGTTGAAAATCCTGATAAACGGCCAGGTGTTTGTTGGGCAGATTGGGGTAATCCTTGTCCAAAAAAACCAGTTCATCTGCCGGGATGCTTTTTAACACCTCCTCCAGATTGACTTTTTCCAAATCGTGTACAAAATGCGGCATCACCACGTAGAAGTTGTATTTGCCCAGATTGCGCTCTATGATGTCGGAAAACAATTTGGCGTTGTAGTGGTGTACCTGTAAATCTACCTGGGCGCGTTCGCCAAGTTGTTGCAAAAACGAATAGTAAATCAGTCTTTTGTAGGAACTGAGTTTGTTAAAAATCAGCAAGATGCGAATTTTCCCGTCATTGCCCCCCGACACGTAATAGCCCTTGCCCTGCACGGACACAATGAAGCCCCGTTCCCGTAACTCGCGGTACGCTTTTTCTACGGTATCCCGAGCCAAATCATAATGTGCGCTCATCTCACTGATGGAGGGCAACTGGTCGTTTTTTTTCAACAGGCCCCGCTCAATGTCGGTGATCACAGATTCTACGATCTGCTTGTATTTGGGGGTTTTGGACTTGTGATTGAGGTGGAGGAGGTACATGGTTGAGGGTTCGGGGGTTCGCGAAGGTTCGAGGGTTCGAGGGTTCGGGAGTTCGGGGGTTCGAGGGTAGCACCAGAACCCTGGAACCCAACCCTCGAACTCACGAACCTTCGAACCCTCGAACCCTATTTTATCTTACAAACGCCACTGCCACCCCACCATCAACGTTCAACACGTTTCCGGTGGATTTACCCAGGCTACCGTCTACAAAAACGAGTACGGCTTTGGCGATGTCTTCTGGCAAAATTTCTTCGTTGAGCAAGGTACGGGCGGCATACATTTTGGGGAGGTCTTCCACCGCAATACCGTAGGCTTTGGCGCGGCCTGCGGCCCAGTCGCCTTCCCATATTTTGCTGCCGCGCAATACCGCATCCGGGTTAACGGTATTGACCCTGATCTTGTCTTTGCCCAATTCCGCTGCCAGCAATCGACTCATGTGCAACTGGGCGGCTTTGGCGGTTCCATAGCCTACGTTGTTGGGTCCGGCAAAAAGGCCATTCTTGCTGGCAATGTTCACAATGTCCCCGTCCAGGCCCTGGGCGCGCATGATGGCCACGGCCTGCTGGCTCACCAGAAATTGCCCTTTGACCAGTACATCTTGCAGGATGTCCCAATCCTTGATTTCGTGGTCTTCCAAGGGCTTGGAGATGGACAAGCCCGCACAATTGACGACAATGTCTACCCCGCCAAAAGCCAGAATGGATTGCTGCAAGGAGTCGGCAATGGCCTCAGGTTTGGTCACATCAATGGCTACGGCGATAGCGGCATCCTTGCCATATTTTTTCTTGAGCTCGGTTTCGGTTTCTTCCAGGCGGTCGCGATCGGCTACGATGGCTACCGCGCCGTTTTGCAGGAGTACCTCAGCGATGGCTTTGCCAATACCTCCGGTGCCACCGGTTACGTAAGCCACTTTGCCCGACAAGGTTTTGGGCTTGGGCATACGCTGGAGTTTGGCTTCTTCCAGGAGCCAGTATTCGATGTTGAACGCTTCCTGTTCGGCCAGGCCCACGTATTTGGACACCGCTTCAGCGCCTTTCATCACGTTGATGGCGTTGGTGTAAAACTCGGCGGCTACCCGGGCGGTTTGTTTGTCCTTGGCAAACGTAAACATGCCCACGCCAGGATAGAGAATCACCACCGGGTTGGGGTCGCGCATGGCCGGGCTATCCGGGTGTTTGCAACGCTCGTAATAGGCCGCGTAATCGGCGCGGTAGGCTTCAAATTGCTGTAATATGTGCGCCTTCAAGTCAGCACCCGCGGCGGGTACGTCCAACACCAGGGGACGAATTTTGGTACGCAAAAAGTGGTCGGGGCAACTGGTACCCAGGGGAGCCAACACCGCCAAATCATTGGAATTGATGAACTCCAGCACCCGTGAATCGTCCGTAAAATGGCCCACCATGCGGCGGTAGCTGGACGCCAAGCCACGCAAGGTTGGCATGATGGCAGCAGCTTTTTCGGCACGTTCGGCGGGTGCAAAAGCTTGAAGTTTTGCACCACCGAAGACTGGACGGTTTTTGCCATAGTTTTTTTCCAGATACAAAGAAGCCGCTTCGATGACTTCCAAGGTATTTACATAAGATGCGTAGGAGGTGTCACCCCAGGTAAACAATCCGTGTCCACCCAGGATCAGGCCGCGCAAATTGGGATTTTCCTTGAGGGCAGCTTCCAATTGTAAGCCCAAATCAAAGCCCGGGCGCTGCCAGGGAATCCAGGTCATGGTGTCGCCCCAAATTTCGTGCATGATGGCTTCACCGTCTTTGCTGGCCGCCAGGGCGATCAGGGCATCGGGATGCAGGTGGTCGATGTGTTTGAAGGGCAAAAGGCCGTGTAAGGGCGTATCGATGGATGGCGTTGCACATTTGGGGTCAAAGAGGCAATGGTTGAACAGTTCAACCATCTCGTCTTCAAACTCCAGGCCACGGTAACGACGCTTGAGGGTATGCAATTTGTCGACATAAAGGTTGGCACAACCCGCTTTGGTCAGGGTGCCGATATCGCCTCCGGAACCCTTGACCCACATGACTGCTACACTTTCGCCTGTCAAGGGATCGGTTTCCTGAATTTTTACAGAAGTATTGCCCCCAGCATAATTGGTGAGGCGCAAATCCGCGCCCAGCAGGTTGGAGCGGTAGATGAACAAATCCACTTCGTTGCCCGCCAGAGCAACGGCACGTGATTCGTCCCAGAGGTAGCTTACATGTTTAAATGCAGTAGTCATGGACATGTTGCGATGTTTTAAATTGAGCTTTGCCAAAGGTAAAAAAAACTCCGTCCATCGCCTTCCTGAACTCTCCTGTGGGGTTGGGGATAAGCTGCAGAATTATTCCAAACGAAAGATACCTGACAGGAACGATCCTGCCAGGTATCTCACCAAAAGTATCATTAAAATAAGGAAAAATCAATAATCACCCCGCTTTCTGAATCTGCTTCAACCATTTCCGCCGCCCTTCCACCTGATAGGTCACCTTCACTGGGTTATCGAAGAATTTTTTGGCAATGTCATTGACATCATAAGGTACTTCAATTTTGATCCGACCATCGGCAGCATCCACCCCAATGCGGTGCTTCAAGGTATCCACCATGCTCAGGATGCCTTCTACTTCGGTCAATTTGTTGCCGTTGGGTTTGATTTTGACCAGTCTTTTTCCTTGTTTTTTATTGATTTCTTTAAAAATCGTCCGCAATTCAGTGGCGACTTCTTCGGGAGGGTTGCCAGCCAAGGCGTGGCTCAGCCACTGTTCAGCCTCCCGAAATAAGCCACATTCTTTGGCTAGGACGGCCGCGCTTTTTAAAATGATCGAACGGGTAGGTTCCTGATCTTGTAAATCAACATAAGCAACAGCTACTCCTTTTTCCAGCGAATAGGCTTTTTGGTACAAGTCCAAAGAGCGATCCACTTGCCCCTTTTCTTTGGCTAGCCAGGCTTCCTGAGCCAAGAGGTTGGCTTGCCGGTGAGTATTGCGCAATTGACGTGCTGTTGTTGTCATTTTTTAACGTAAGTGGCTTTTGGTGCTCCAAACTCCGTTACACAAATATACGCAGGCAAACCAGAATTGTCTGATCGTCTGGTCTGTTGTTTTTTGATGTTGACCCTTTTTTCGACGGTATTGGTTTTGCTTTCCTTCCGAATACCCGACACTTCCAATCGAGCTAGGTAAAAATTCAATTCATTATCTTCATCACAGAGGAAGCAAACAAAAAAGCTGCCCAACCGGAGAAATCCAGCCAGGCAGCTTCAAAATGTGTCGTTAACATGATGGAAATTAATCCACTTTATCGTCTAAAAATGAATTCTTGCCAGAGATGTCCAGTTCATCGTCGTCGCTGATGGTCCAGCGGGAGAAGGCCTGTTCATTGGCAGCGGGTACATCGTCCAGGTGGATGCCGCGACGCATGTACGCAGGTTCACTTTCCATGTCGTTGACCAACTGTGGGTTGTTCAATTTCTGTGGATTGATTTCGCTGCGCAAACGCTCTTTTTTGCGTTGTTCCATATCCTGGCGGCGGCGGCGTTCTTCTTCCATCCGCTCGTTATCCTCCTTTACGAAGGGTTCGTCGTAGCCGTGTTTGTTGCTGCGTTGGTACTTTTCAATCGTAGAGCGAATGTTGTCAAACTCTACGGTATTCGGTTTTTTGTGCGTATCAGGATCCGATTGGGTAATTTCTTTCAACCCAGTCCGTGGCGTCAAATCTTTTTTTTGGCGTACATCGTCATCGTCCAAAGAAACCTTGATCTTTTGGTCCTTATTGGCGGGGATGGCCTCGTCCACACTGGGTGCATTAAAACCCGTGGCGATGATGGTCACGCTGAGTTTGTCACCCATCCGTTCATCAAAGCAGTTACCCCAGATCAGGTCGGTGCCATAACCCGCTTCTTCCTGCACAAATTCGGTGATCTCAAAGATTTCATCCATGGTCACTTCTTTGCGGCCAGAGGTGATGTTGAGCAGAATATGACGGGCACCACGGATGTCGTTTTCTTCCAACAAGGGAGAGTGTAACGCTTCATCCACGGCACGACGGGCGCGGTCGTCTCCTTCAGCGCTGGCGGTACCCATGATGGCCATACCACTGTTGGCCATGACGGTGCGCACGTCTTCAAAGTCCACGTTGACATACCCCGGAACCGTAATGATCTCGGCGATGCCTTTGGCCGCGGTGGTCAGGATGTTGTCGGCTTTGGCAAAAGCGTCCGAAACCGACAGATTGCCATAAATCTGCCGCAGTTTATCGTTGGAAATGATGATGATCGTATCTACGTTTTTGCGCAGCTCCGACAAACCCTCTATTCCTTGCATGACGCGACGGCGACCTTCAAAATTGAAAGGCAGGGTCACGATACCTACGGTGAGGATACCCTTTTCACGAGCCGCTTTGGCAATGATCGGCGCTGCGCCCGTGCCCGTACCACCACCCATACCGGCGGTAACGAACAACATTTTGCAATCATTACCGATGTAACTCAATACCTCGTCAATGGATTTTTCGCAAGCTTCTTTGCCCCTGGCAGGGTGAGAACCCGCGCCAAGCCCTTCTACCCCCAATGGAATTTGAACCGTAACCGGACTTGCTTCCATGGCCTGAACATCGGTGTTGCAGATCGCAAAATCTACACCAACGATGCCTTGCTTGAACATGTGGGTGACTGCATTGCTGCCGCCACCGCCTACCCCCAGCACCTTAATGATGGAGCCTTTATTTTTTGGCATATCGAAAAGCATACCTTGCATTTTTTTGTTCATGTTTACAAATCCGCGTCCGGTTCGGCTTCGAACCATTCCTTGGTCTTTTTGAATAAACTATCGATCCAACGTCCTCCAGGTGCGGTTCGGGAATCTTCTTCATCGTCCAGGCTCACTACTTTGGGTGTACTGAGGTTTTCCTTCGGTACGGCCACTTCTTCGGGTAATTCTACCGGAAGATTGAAACGGCCTTTTTCCCGATCTTCAATGCCCTTCATCAACAAACCGATGGCAGTGGCATAAATTGGGCTGCTCAAGTGCTCGGCATAACCGTGCGCCAGTGGCTCAATCGGGATACCAATGCGGGTGGGTAAACCCGTGTGGTACTCAGATAATTTTTCGATGTGGCTGAGCAGCGCGCCCCCACCCGTCAGGACGATGCCCGCAATCAATTTGCGTTCAAAGCCAGAGCGACGGATTTCCCATACCACGTAATCCAGAATTTCTTCCACCCGGGCCTGAATGATCCGGGCGAGGTTTTTCTCGGAAATCTCTTTATGCTCGCGTCCGCGCAAACCGGGAATCGTAATGATGCGGTTGTCGAACACTTCTTCGGCCAGTGCCGAACCGAATTTTACTTTCAGTTTTTCAGCTTGCTGGGTCATCACCGTACATCCTTCTTTGATGTCTTTGGTGATCACGTTGCCGCCAAAAGGAATCACCGCCGTATGGCGAATGATGCCATCCTGGAAGATGGTGATGTCGGTGGTACCACCGCCGATATCCACCAGGGCTACCCCGGCTTCTTTTTCCTCCTCATTGAGCACCGACATGGCGGAAGCGATCGGCTCCAGGGTCATATTGGCCACCCGCAAACCCGCACGCTCTACACAACGGTAAAGATTGTTGGAAGCGGTGATTTGCCCGGTGATGATGTGGAAATTGGCTTCCAAACGCACGCCCGACATGCCGATGGGATCTACGATGCCCTGTTCGTTGTCGACCGCGTATTCCTGAGGAATGACGTGGATGATTTTGTCCCCCGGAGGCAGTACCAGTTTGTACATGTCTCCAATCAGCCGATCGATATCGATTTGGCTGATCTCCACGATATTGTTGTCGCGCATGAGGATGCCACGGTGTTGGAGGCTTTTGATGTGTTGGCCAGCGATACCAACGTGCGCCCAATCAAAATCGGCATTGACGCCTCGTCGTGCGGCGATTACAGCTTCGGAAATAGCGTTAACGGTTTTCTCAATGTTGGATACCACTCCGCGCAAAACGCCCTCGGAATTGACTTTGCCAACACCCAAAATTTCCAACTTTCCATGCTGATTTTTACGTCCCGCGATGGCGCATACTTTGGTTGTGCCGATGTCTACGGCCACCACCACGTCTGACTTGCGAGCATTTGTTTCCATCATGAATGTTCAATTTGGCCTTTTCCATAAGGAATTTAGGCAGTTAGTTCGGAAAGCTGGTTGTTGTTTGCGTGTATCAGTAAGTTAGCTACAATCCTGCCTCCGTAAAATGGGATTTTAATCTGTTTATGTAGTTGATAAGTTGAGGGGCTTAGAAGTTGAGGCTACCGCGAGCGACGTTCGCTCAACTTCTCAACGTCTAAACTTCTCAACTCATTTACAAATCACCTGTCCGCGAAAGCGAACATCGATACTGCGGTATTTTCGCCAACCTTCATAAGGCATGGCTTCACGGTAAAAGATTTTCAGGTTCTTGATCTTGTCCGGGGCATCTTCGTACTTTCCGAAAACGATCTTTTGATCACCAATCATCGGTGCCAAAATAAAGTCGCCGTTGCTGCTCACGAAGATTTGTCCAATCATGGCATTCAAAAATGCATCGTTGCGTAGATCCTGACTCAGCAAACACAAGTGCCGAAGCAGGTGTCTTTCGCGCAGCAGGTAATCAGAAACATACTCGGGAATCCTGCCAGTAGCCACCACCACGCGGGCGGTAAAGTGCTTGGAAAGCGGCATCCTTTTTCCGTTTTTATCCAGGTAATAGTTCCATCCGTCTTGGTCTATGATGCGGATTACGGGTTCCCTTTGGGTCACACTGACCCGCACAAAATCACGTGAATCCAGGTATACTTCCGCGTCTTCCACCAATGGGTCTTTTTCCAAAACACGCTCCAGTCGGTCTATTTCCACTGTGCGCACGGAACGCGACTCAAACTCATAGCCAAAAGCTTTGTGGATCAACTCACGTACATCTACGGGTTGCATCAGCAAATCGCCGTTGGGTAAGGGTTTGATGTCTACCTCTACTCCTTTTACCGCTGAACCTTTGCGGTGGTTTACGGCGGCTAAAATGACCACGGCGCCAAGCAGCAGGCTGGCCATCCAGCCCAGGGCTTTCAGCTGTTGCCTCGTGATCACGTTTTTGTTTACTGGTTCCGCCATGGTGTTATACCTTTTCTGGTTTTAGACTTTTAAGCCAATTGCCAATCGGTTCTACCAGGGTATCAATATCGCCAGCGCCAA
This sequence comes from Haliscomenobacter sp., assembly GCF_016718685.1. Lineage (GTDB taxonomy): Bacteria > Bacteroidota > Bacteroidia > Chitinophagales > Saprospiraceae > Haliscomenobacter. The sequence goes on from NZ_JADKCX010000046.1 coordinate 17,813, forward strand.
GGGTCAGCAATACTTCTGGTTTGTTTTTTTGCAAAGCCGGTAATAGCTCCGCTTTAGTGATCAAGTGGACATTGGGGTTGCGCATCAGCTTTACCAACATTTCAGAACTCACTCCTGGAATCGGTAGTTCCCGCGCAGGGTAAATGTCCAACAAGTATATTTCGTCCAGTCCATCCAGGGCTTCCGCAAAACCTTCCGCAAAATCGCGGGTGCGGCTGAACAAATGCGGCTGAAAAGCACCGGTAATTTTGGCCGCAGGAAACAATTCCCGTGCAGCCCCAATCGCGGCATTCAACTCAGTTGGATGGTGTGCATAGTCGTCAAAAAAAGCAATTTCTTCATCGCGGTAGATGATTTCAAAGCGGCGCTTCACCCCTCGGAAAGCTTCCAGTCCGCTGCGCAGGGCCTCATCACTGGCGCCCAATTGCAGGGCAATCGACATGGCTACTGTGGCATTTTCTACGTTGTGTCTACCCGGTAATGGCATGCGTAATCCTTTGATTTCGCGCTCAGGACTCAGGTAATCAAATACGAAGTAGCCTTTTTCCACCCGGATGTTGTGCGCCTGGTAATCACCACCTTCCACCCCAAAACTCCGGTAGGGAGTCTTCGCATCAAAATGGGTAGTCAGCTGGTGTTGCAACCACAGGGTGCCACCCGGTTTGATTTGTTTGGCAAATGCTTTAAATCCAGTATTCAACAGGGTTTCTGCATCCCCATAAATATCCAGGTGATCGGCATCCATCGACATGATGGAGGCAATATCCGGGTGCAGGTGCAAAAAGGAGCGGTCAAACTCATCGGCTTCTACCACTACCCATTCACTGCTGCCCAGTACGTAATTGGATTCAAAATTGCGCGCAATGCCCCCCAAAAATGCGGTGCAATCCACGCCAGTACTGCGCAATAAGTGGGCAGTGAGTGAAGATGTAGTGGTTTTGCCGTGGGTTCCAGCAATGGCCACCGTTTTCATACCCCGGCTAATGATGCCCAATACTTCCGCCCGTTTTTTAATCGGGGTTCCCTGGTTCAAAAAATATTGATATTCGGCATGGCTGGTTGGAACAGCGGGGGTATAGACCACCAGATCCACTCCAGCCGGAATTTTATCCACATCCTCCTCATAATGTACCTGCATGCCTTCAGCTTCCAGCGCACGGGTCAGTTCCGTAGAAGTGCGGTCGTAACCGTGCACGTCTACCCCACGCTGCAGGAAATAGCGGGCGATGGCACTCATGCCGATGCCGCCAATTCCAATGAAATAAAGCCTTTTAATGTCTTGAAGGTCAAGCATACATTAAGTTGAGGTTTAGGGGGGGGGGCGCCCTTCCTCTTCAACTTTTCAACTAAACTCAGTACTTGCTCCGCAATTTCCTCTGCTGCATTTGGTTTAGCCAGCGCGAGGATGTTTTGGGCAAGGGTGTTTCGTTTCGTTTCGTTTTTCAACAATTCAAGCGCCTGGGGCAACAATTCGGCTACGGTATCGCCATTGGCTACCATAATCGCCGCATTTTTGTCCACCAGTGCCTGGGCGTTTTTGGTTTGGTGGTCTTCAGCCACAAAAGGCGAAGGCACCAAAATGGCAGGTTTACCCACCAAGCACAGTTCCGAGATGGTCAGTGCCCCGGCTCGTGAGCACACCACATCGGCGGCAGCATAAGCCAGGTCCATTCGATCAATGAACGCCATCAGTTTCACATTCGTCAACTGCGCCGTTGCACAGTTTTGGTATTTTTCATAGTGGCTCCCGCCGCATTGCCAAATCACTTGCACATCGGTATTGCTGCGCAAAAAATCGGTGTTATGTGCCATCGCTTCATTGATGGAGAGCGCTCCAAGGCTGCCTCCAAAAATGAGCAAAGTGGGCTTGTCTGCCGCTAGCCCAAAATGGGTTCGCGCTGCTGCACGATCGCTGGCTTGCGCTACCGATCCGCGTACCGGGTTTCCGGTCAGGACGATTTTTTCCGCTGGGAAAAAACGCTCCATCCCTTCGTAGGCCACGCACACTTTTTGCACCCTTTGGCTCAACAGTTTATTGGTCACTCCCGCGTAGGAATTTTGCTCCTGAATCAGGGCGGGAATTCCTTTTCGGGTAGCCATGTCCAATAAGGGTCCGCTAGCGTATCCTCCAACCCCCACGGCTACCTGGGGTTTGAATTTTCGCAAAATGCTGCGGGCATTCAGCAGGCTATGTATCAATTTGACCGGAAAAAGTAAGTTGCGAAACGAGAGGGAGCGTTGGAATCCACTGATCCAAAGACCTTCGATCGAGTACCCCGCTTTGGGTACTTTTTCCATCTCAATTTTTCCCTGAGCACCAACAAACAGAATCTCCACGCCAGGCACTTTTGCCTTGATGGCATCGGCAATGGCGATCGCCGGGAAAACATGTCCCCCTGTGCCGCCGCCGCTGATGATGATTCGTGGTGCTCTTTATCGTTCATATTCGTTTAGTCTCCGTCGTTTAGTTCTACAAAGCGGCTCACACTCAGGATGATGCCGAAAGAGATACAAGTGAACAAGGTAGATGTCCCTCCTCGGCTCACCATCGGCAAGGTTACTCCCGCTACCGGTATCAAATGCAGTGCGGTGGCAATGTTGACGAATGCCTGAGTGATCATGAGAATGCCCAAACCCAGTGCCACCATGGCACCAAATGCTTTGGAACTCTTGGTGACCAGGCGCGTTATCCGGAAAAAGAGCACGATGTACATCGAAATCACAATGGTACCCCCAATGATTCCGTATTCCTCACAGATGATGGCGTAAATAAAGTCAGAATAGGACGATGGTAAATAGTTGCGTTGGGTGCTGTTTCCGGGGCCCACCCCAAACCATTCCCCATTGGCAATGGCTATTTTGGCCTGTTGCACCTGGTACCCGCCAATAGGATTGGTGACAAAATCGCGAATCCGCTCCGACCAGGTATCTACCCGGAAGAAACCAGGAAAGGCATCTGCCGTAAAAATCAGCAGCGCAAATACCATCAAACCGAGGATCAGCAAAGACAGGATAAAACGTACGTCCACCCGGCCTACAAACATCATCATGAGGCAGGTAAAAAACAGCAAAACCGCAGTAGAAAGGTCTGCTGGCGCAATGAGCCCGCACACAATCAGTACAGGTACAATGATCGGAATAAATGCCGATTTCCAGTCCTTGATGTAATCCTGTTTGGCCGAAATTGACCTGGCCACGTAAATCACCAGGGCAAGTTTGGCAAAATCAGAGGTTTGGAAGGTCAATCCCGTAAAGGGAATTTGAATCCAACGCCGGGCATCGTTGATGTTTGCCCCGAAAAACAAGGTATAAAACAAGAGCGGTAAGGCAATGAAAAACAAATACGGAGCCGCCCGGTGAAAGCGCATGTAATTGAATGTATGGCAGAAATAGGTGATCAGCAAGCCCCCGAAGATGAACACAGTTTGCCGGATGAGGAAAATTTCGGTGTTGCCCCCTACTTTTTGGTAAGCCAGGGTTCCGGTGGAACTGTACACTACCAAAAGCGAGAATACTGCCAAAATCGACAGCACCGCCCAAATGGAACGATCTCCCTGTAATTCAGAACTGATTCTCGCAAATACACTCATAATAGTGAAAAATTAAAAGTGAAAAGTGAAAAGCGAATCGTGAATAAAGAGCGATCGTTTTTCACTTTTCGCTTTTCACTTTTCACTTAACTCCAAGACTGCGGCTTTGAATTGATTGCCACGGTCTTCGTAATTTTTAAACAAGTCAAAACTGGCACAAGCGGGCGAAAGCAAAACGGTATCTCCTGGGCTCGCTAACCGAGCTGCGGTAGTAACTGCTTCCACTGCACTGCCAGTTTCAACAATATTTTCGACGATTCCACTGAAGCACTGCACAATTTTGCGGTTGTCCAGCCCCATACACACCACAGCTTTAACTTTGGCTTTGACAAATTCGAGCAGCGGCTCGTAGTCATTGCCTTTGTCTTGCCCACCCACAATCCAGACCGTAGGTCGGGACATGGCTTCGAGGGCGTAGTACACCGAATCTACGTTGGTGGCTTTGCTGTCGTTGATGTATTCCACCCCCTCAACAGTAGCCACCTTTTCGAGCCGGTGCGGCGCATTGACGAAGGTGTTTAAACCTTCCTGAATGCGCTCCGGTGCTATCCCAACCTGGAGCGCAACCTGCACTGCAAACAGTGCATTCATGTAATTGTGCCGCCCCATCAGTGGAGTCGTACTCATGTCAAAGGTATACCCGCCAACTTTGAGGCGGGTGCCTTCCGTCATCTGGAAGGTAATCGGTACCGCTTTGGCCTGCGTCGGATAGTGCTCCAGTTGCCCGCCCACATTGGGGTCATCGGCGTTGTAGAGAAACGTATCCTCGGCTTGCTGAGCCTTGACGATGTTGAACTTTGCGGCCGCGTATTTTTCCAACTGGTAATCGTAACGATCCAGGTGGTCGGGCGTGATGTTCAAAATCATCGCAATATCTGGTCGGTATTCCCGAATGCCTTCCAACTGAAAACTGCTGAGTTCCAGTACGTAGAAGGGATAATCCCGTTCGGCAACAATCCGTGCAAAACTTTTGCCCACATTTCCGCCCATCGCTACATCCATACCCGCTGTGGCCAGCAAATGATAAACAAGGTTGGTCGTTGTGGTTTTGCCATTGCTACCGGTGATGCCGATGGTAAAACTCCGGGTATACCGCGCCGCAAATTCAATTTCCGAAATTACCGGCAAACCTTTGCCGATGATTTCCTGCAAAAGAGGCGCCTTGTCAGGTATTCCCGGGCTTTTGATGATCAGGTCCATGGCCAGGATGCGTTCGTGGTCATGGTTGCCTTCTTCAAACGGGATACCGTATTGCGCCAATTCTGCTTTGTACCCATCTTTGATCAGACCTTTGTCTGATACAAATACTTTGTGGCCTTTTTGTTTGGCCAGTATTGCTGCCCCAACACCGCTTTCGCCAGCGCCAAGGATGGCTATTTTTACAATTTGATCGAGGCCCATGGCTTAGCGGATTTTAAGGGTAATGATGGTCATCACGGCCAATAAAATGCCAATAATCCAAAAGCGGGTAACGATCTTCACCTCGTGCATCCCCTTTTTTTGATAATGGTGGTGCAAGGGTGACATCAAAAAGATCCGCCGGCCTTCGCCGTAGCGCTTTTTGGTGTATTTGAAGTAGGCTACTTGCAGCACTACCGATAAGTTTTCCACCACAAAAATCCCGCACAACACCGGAATCAGCAGCTCTTTGCGCAGCAAAATGGCCAATGCCGCAATGATGCCTCCGAGGGTCAAACTTCCTGTATCGCCCATAAATACCTGAGCGGGAAAAGCATTGTACCACAAGAACCCGATGCAAGCACCTACCAAACAGGCTGAAAAGACCACCAACTCCTCCGTACCCGGCAAATGCAGGATGTTGAGGTAATTGGCTGCAATCGCATTGGACGATACGTAGGCCAAAATGCCCAGGGTCGCGCCAATGATGCCCGAAACGCCTGTCGCCAGTCCATCGATCCCATCCGTCAGGTTGGCCGCATTGGATACGGCCGTGACGACGATGATGATGAACGGAATGTACAAGAGCCAGAGCCATTTTTTCCCCGTTTCTACATCACCAGGCATTAGCCAGGCGTAGTCCAGGTGATTGTTCTTCAAAAAAGGAACATTGGTCACGTTGGTCTTGTAGTCGGCTTTTTCGATGGCGCCATCGCGGTCTTCGATGTAAATGAAACTGCTGACCCGATCGGCTTCCGTAAGGCCCAGCTCGCGTGCTGAGTTGGTTTCCACCCGCACCTTGATGTCGCGGTTGAACATCATCGCCGTGGCAATGATGACTCCCAGCACAACCTGGCCGATGATTTTGTAGCGCCCACTCAATCCGGCTTTGTTCTTTTTGAACACCTTGATGTAGTCGTCTACAAACCCGATGATGGCCATCCAGGACGTCGTCATCACCATAATGATGATGTAGATGTTGTCCAGTTTTGACATCAACAGGCAGGGGATCAAAATTGCCAGGATGATGATGACTCCACCCATGGTTGGCGTTCCTTTTTTGGCTGCCAAACCTGCAAGTCCAAGTTCTTCGCGGTTGTCATCGCTGATTTGCTGTTTGCGCAAATATTTGATGATTCGACCACCCAAAACGAGGGAAATCAGCAGGGAAATAATGATTGCTACTCCGGCCCGGAAAGTGATGTATTGAAACAAACCAGCGCCTTTAAAGTGCCCAAAATTGGCCTGAAGCCAATCGACTAGATTAATCAGCATAAGTTCGATGATTGTAAGGATCCAGATTCGGGATTAACCGAACCGGGCAAACACCCTATTTTACTTTTTTCAAAGCCGCAAAAATAGCAATTCCCCCCTGCTTTTCTCTTTTGCTCCTGCAAGAGTTATCCACAAAACCTCAAAATTAGTCCCGAATGCTTCCGGGATTAATGAGAGAATTCTTCTTTTAGAATCTCTTTATCGTCGAAGGCATGTTTTACCCCTTTGATTTCCTGATATTTTCGTGGCCTTTGCCCGCCACCAGCACCACATCTCCACTTTGTGCCAAACGGCAAGCAGTGCGAATGGCCTCTTTGCGGTCGGTGATGCTCAATACCTGACGCCGTGACCCAGCGGGCACTCCGGCCTCCATCTCGCGGATGATGGCTTCGGGTTCTTCCGAACGTGGATTGTCGCTGGTCAGGATTACCTGGTCACTGTACTGACAAGCCACTTTCGCCATCGTAGGCCGTTTGGTCCGGTCGCGGTCTCCACCACAACCCACTACCGTGAGCACTTTAGCGTCGGCTTTGCGCAGGGCCTGGATGGTTTCGAGCACCTTTTCCAGGGCATCTGGCGTATGGGCGTAATCCACAATGGCCGTTACCTGGCGTTTTTGGTCCAACACGTAATCGAAGCGGCCTTCCGCTGCTTTGAGTCGGCTCAACTGCGTGAGGGTCTCCACTTTGTCCTGCTCCAGCAATACCGCGGTGGCGTATACGGCCAGCAGGTTGTACGCGTTGAACTCTCCGATCAAGCGACCGTAAAAATCCTGGTTGTCAATGTCCAAGTGCAGCCCCGTTAGGCTGTTCTCAATGATGCGCGCCCGAAACTCGGCCATCTGCCGCAAACTGTAGCGGTTTACGCTGGCAGCTGTATTTTGGGTCATCACCATTCCCCGTTTGTCGTCGATGTTGACCAGGGCAAAAGCACGCTTCGACAGTTGGTCAAAAAAGCTTTTTTTAGCGCGGATGTAATTGTCAAAAGTTAGATGGTAGTCCAGGTGATCGTGGGTGATGTTGGTGAAAATGGCCCCTTTGAAGTCCAGTCCGGCGATGCGACCTTGGTCTACCGCGTGGGAACTTACTTCCATAAAAGCATATTCACATCCAGCTTCCACCATTTGGGCCAGCAATGCATTGATGGCTACTGCATCGGGCGTTGTATGGGTGGAAGCGATCACCTGGCTGGCAATGCGATTTTCTACGGTTGATAGCAAACCACACTTGTAGCCTAAACCACTAAACAGGTCATAGAGTAAAGTAACGGTAGTGGTTTTGCCGTTGGTTCCGGTTACCCCCACCAGGGTCAATTGGCGGGAAGGATGCTCGTAAAAAGCCGAGGCTAAAAACCCCAGGGCTTGAGCAGAATTGGCTACTTGCACTATCGTTACCTGATCCGGAACGTTTTCCGGGATCGTTTCAACAACCAGGGCACTGATACCCGCTTGCAGGGTTTGAGGAATGAATTGGTGGCCATCCACCTGTACTCCTTTTACCGCTACAAACACTTTATTTGGGCCCGCTTTGCGGGAATCAAAAATCACTTCATTGATGGCGATGTCGGTTGAACCCACAACCTGCAAGGGTTTTAAGCCTTGTAGCAGCGAGGTTAAGGTTTTGCTCGTTTGCTCCATCATCGCAGGGTTATTGAGATCATTTGTCCACGTACTTTGGTATTGGGCGGCACCGACTGACTGATGACCTTCCCTACCCCATTGAGGCGCACTTTCAGTCCCGCGTTTTCAAGGGCGTACAAGGCATCGCGCAAGGTCATGCCCAGTACATTGGGTACCAATCGTTCAACCAATTGACGGTCTTGGAAGAAGATCGAATCGGCGTGGGTGCGCATCACCGCCATTTCTGTACCTGGGCGTCCGTAAAAAGGCAAATCCAGGTACTTCATTGCGGTGCGCAAATCAGCCGCTGCGCCAACATCCAAACCGGGTAGGGCTTCGTTTTTCATCACGGGTCGCTCCGCCAGATTGATTGGCGATTGGTGATTTGAACCCGAAGCCATAATCTTGTCGGCAACCTCCCGGAAAATAGGGCCAGCAACGTCCGAACCATAAAATCCGGCTTTACGTGGCCGATGGATCACTACGATACAGGAATAACGTGGGCTTTCCGCAGGAAAATAACCGACGAAGGAGGCACGGTATCCACCAATTTTGATGTTGTTGCCACTGCGGCGGTAGTTGATCTGCGCCGTACCCGTTTTACCCGCAAAATTGTAGGCATCGGTGTGCAGTTTGCGCGCAGTACCATCATTGACTACACCTTCCAAAAGTTTACGAATGCGCTCAATGGAACGCTCCGAAGCAATTTGCCTTTTGACCACGGTGGGTGGAAACTCCTCCAGGATTTCGCCATAACGCTGGGTACCCGAAACCAAATAGGGTTTCATCATGATGCCATTGTTGGCAATCGAGTTGTAGAATGACAACAATTGCAGCGGCGTAATCCGCAACTCATATCCATGCGAAATCCAGGGCAACGAAATGCCACTCCAGGTTTCACTAAATGCTTCTTTCAGGTAAGGGTTGGCCTCCCCTTCCACTTCAACTCCCGAAGGCAAATGCAGGTTGAACTGCTTGAGTCGCCGGATGAATCGGTCGGGGCCATTGCCTGAGCCATAATAGCGTTGAGCCAGGCCCGCAATACCTACGTTGGAGGATATTTCAAAGGCTTTTTGAATCGAAATGGTATCCAGACCGGTACTTTCCGGAGAAGAGTCGACCATAAAGGACTCAAAAAACTGGGCTTTACCGTGGTTGATGTTGATGGAGTCCTCTAATTTGATTACTCCATCCTCCAAAAGCGCCAACATGGTGGCTGTTTTGAAGGTAGAGCCAGGTTCTACGGAAGATCCGATGGCGTAGTTGAAGGATTCCCACCATCCTGTTTCGCCACGACCCAAATTGGCAATGGCACGTATGGCACCCGTTTTTACATCCATGACGACTGCCGTGCCCCATTCTGCATCATGGGCATTCATGCCACGTAACAGGGCATTTTCGGTAATGTCCTGGATATTGACATCGATGGTGGTCATCACGTCATCACCACTTTTGGGATCCATGCCAGACAAGTCTTCCAAAGGCAACCAAATGTCTTTTTTCCCATCTACCTGGATCATCATTTGTCCACCCGGTTGTCCACGCAGGATGGAATCCATAGCCCCTTCGATGCCTACCGGTTTGGCGCTCTCCCGCACATAACCAATCGTCCTTTGTGCCAGGAGGCCAAAGGGACGGCGACGTTCGTTGCGTTGTTCCACGATCAACCCGCCCCGAAAACGGCCTTTGTTGAACAGTGGATATTTCTCAATGCGGTCCTTTTCAATAAAAGTAGCCCCTTTTTTGATCAAGATGTGGCGGTTGCTGGAATCGGCGCGGGCGCGGATAAAATAGTCGCGCAAGCCACCTGGCGTGTAGGTATCGTCCACGTAACTGGCCAAACAGTAGGACAAGGAGTCGATGTTTTCATTGAAGTCCTTTACTTGTGGCGCTACGGGGTCGAAATACAAATCAAAATAGGGAATAGAGGTAGACAGCACGCTACCATCCATAGCCAGGATGTTGCCACGTTCGGCTTCGATGGTTTTGTAACGAACATTGTTGTCAATTCCTTGTTGCCGCCACTCTTCCCCCTGCACGATACTAATGTTGATGGTGCGCCATACCATAATGACAGAAGCCGGTATGAAGATACCGAACAACAAGAAGTAAATCCGATAAAGAATTTCGTTCTTGATTTCCATCACTTGGTTTTGTCAATTGTTGGGCCTAGGCTTTTCAATTGAGGGTTAATAATCGTTTTTGTCTTTCACTACAATGCGCTTGGGTTGTGTTCCAAACGCTTCGAAGTCTTGATCCTTGAGGCGGTCAGCCAGTTCAGATTGTCGACTGTTGTACATGTTTTCCGACTCCAGGGTCATGTATTGCCAGCGCAGCTCCCGCAAATCGCGTTGCAGTTGTTGGATTTGGCGTACGTTTTTTTCGGCAAAGCGAGAATTGGCGATGTAGATTACAGCCAAAAAACCCAAAAAAATCACAAAGGACAGGTTCTTGAGGATGAGTTCCGAGGTCAGGAAGCCCAGTTCAAAGTATTGTCCGATGCCTGATTTTTTTGCCATTTTTTTATGTTTCGTTCGTTGGGTTGCCCCTACAGTTTTGCGGCTACGCGCATTTTGGCGCTGCGTGACCGCGGGTTTGCTTTGATTTCTATTTCACTGGGCAACATCGCCTTCTTGGTAATGACCTCAAAAGGCCGGGTAATGTTGCCGTAAAAATCTTGCTCCATTTCCCCATCCACTTTGCCGGTTTTGATGAAATTTTTCACCATGCGGTCTTCAATGGAGTGGTAGGCGATGACCACCAAACGGCCTCCCGGTTTGAGCACTTGTAAGGACTGTTCCAGAAAATCCTGGAGTGCGCCTACTTCATCGTTGACCTCCATGCGCAGGGCTTGGAAAACCTGGGCGAGGTAACGATTGCGTTGTCCGCGCACCAGTGGGTCAAGCACTGCCAGCAAATCGCTGATGCTGCGCATTGGGCGTACCTGCCGTTCGCGTACGATGGCCTGGGCCAAGGTGCGGGAATTGCGCACTTCACCGAGGGTGCCAAACATGTTTTGCAGTTCGGCTTCGGTATAAGTGGCCAATACATCGGCGGCGCTGCGCTCCCCTTGCTGGTTCATGCGCATGTCCAATTGCGTGTCAAAACGAAATGAAAAACCGCGTTCGGCTTCATTCAATTGATGGGAGGAAACCCCCAAATCTGCCAAAATTCCGTCCACTTCAACCGCATCGTGCAAGCGCAAAAAACGGCGCAAAAAGCGGAAGTTGTGGGGCACAAACGTAAACCTGGGATCATCCAGGGCGTTGCGTTGCGCGTCTTCATCCTGGTCAAACCCGATCAGGCGAGCGTTCTCGTCCAGGGCTTGTAAGATCAGGCGGGCGTGTCCTCCTCCGCCAAAAGTGGCATCAACGTAAGTGCCTCCTGCCTGGATGTTTAAGGCTTCTATTGCTTCGCTGGCCAGGACAGGGTTGTGGTACTCCATCAGTTTATACTTTTGGGCTCATAACGCGTTGTGCCAATCCCGAAAAATCAGCGGGTTCGTCGTCCAACATGTCATCGTAGCGGTCTTTCGACCACACTTCTACCCGATCGTTGTAGGCCATCAGAATCACGTCTTTTTCAATGCCCGCGTATTCGAGGAGGCGCTTGTTGAGCAGAATGCGATCGGAACTGTCCATCGTCAACTCTTGAGCACCCCGGTAGAAATAGCGTTGAAAAGCACGGCTTTCCTGATCGTAGTAATTCAGTTGGTCAATTTCTTCGGTGATTTTTTCCCATACTTCACGGGGATACAACATGAGACATTTCTCAAAACCCCGGTTCATGACAAAGGTGTAGGCTTCGCGCTCACCGAGTTGACTGATCAACCCGCTAGGCAGACGCATTCGACCCTTTTCGTCGATTTTGCATTCGAATTCGCCCAATAGCTTACGCATGGATACACCTTTAGCATGTTTGTGTGTCCAAAATTAAGGACTTTTTCCACAAATTGCCACTTTCTCCCACTTTTTTAATCAATTTTTCCAACTTTTTTCCCACTTACCTGTTCTTTGCTGCAAAATATCACTGTTATGATTTCATGTCTAATTTTTTTGATAACATTTAAGTTCGGGGGTCGGGGCATTGATGGTGTGGGTGTGGGAAAAAGTGGGCGCGACTTGGGTTTTTGGATCCAAGCTGAGCCGGGTTTGATGTACAGATGAAATGATTATTTATTTTCAATACAAAAATAAACAATAATTTTATTTAAAAAACTTTTCTGTGTATTTTCTTGATAAATGCTGTAAATGTTCCAACACTCGCCTGCGGCGAATGAATAATAGACTTATCCCGCAGATCACGCTGATTGATTTTTCAAAAAGAGATATTATCTGCGTAAATCCGCGTGATCTGCGGGGAGAAACAGCAGCGAAGCTACGAGCTACCGCACCAATTGCACTTCCCCAAACTTCGTTTGTTCGCGTCCATTTTTCAACACCACATTGACGACATAAACATACAAGCCTTCCGGGGCGGGTTTGCCTCGTGAGCTGCCATCCCAACGGGTAGTGGCTTCTTCCGACGACAAATCGCGGGCACTAAACACCTGTTCGCCCCAACGGTCAAACACCCGGAGGGAAATGATCGTCAATTCGGAGGAATTGGCGAAAACCCCAAACGTGTCGTTGACACCATCATCATTGGGTGAAAAAGCGGTGGGCATGAAGATTTTAAGGTTGTCCAAATCGAGGTAAACGGTGCTGTCGCAGCCCAGGGTAGATTGCAGGTGGAGGGCATATTTGCCCGGCGTGTGGATTTGGCGGGTGCCTACGGTTACAAAATCACCCTCCAGGACACGGGTTTGCAGCGAGTCGATCAAATCGTCTTCAATCTCCAGGGTGAGCGTGACCACACTGTCGCAATTGTTGACCGAAGTGAAGGTTTCTTGATACGTTCCGGCTCGACTGAGTTTGCGCGACTTGAAAGCATAACTCGTTCCCGGACAAATCTTTTGGGTCAATGCACTCGTCTCCACGGGGCGTTGGTGATGATACATGGACGTGATGCGGCAATCGCTGGCCGATTCGATGCGAACCTGGTAGATGCCCTCCCCGGTTTTGACCTGCAACTCGGGCTGGGTTTCACCCACCAGGGCGATGCCTTCCTTGTACCACTGATAGGTATAGCCATTGATGGTGGGCACACCGAGCACGAGTTTTTCCGAACAGGGGTGGTTGCGGGGGGTAATGACGTATTCAAAATTGATGCGTTCGTCCAGTATCAGATTGTCGAAATAATAATAGGTATCCGTCGTCCAGCTGATCTCCACACAATCGGGCCCAATGGCAATGGCGGGGATGTCTTCCTTGGGTGTCACGTTAATTTCGTATTCTTTCCACTGGTTAACCCCCGACACGGAGACCCGCCCCAACTCCATCCAGCCTGGTCCATTCGTAGGGCAACCAAAACGCTCGTTGCCTCGGCCAAAAGGCAAATTTTTGCAATCGGTCGTACCATAAAATACTACATCCATCGGCGGAGAGTTGATGGCATGGGTAAAGCCGATCCAAAACTTGAAGCGGTAGGCGGTGTTGGCCTTAAGTGGGCCTAACAAACAGGCTCCGGTATATTCTTTCCAATTGGGGTTGTTGTTTTGGTTGCCAAAAGTGCCATTGCGAAACCCTACAATGGCGTCCCCATCGGGGAAAGGCAGTGGTGCCGGGAGGCTGGGACGCCCGATCCAGCCGCAATTATGAATGTAATCGGTGGTGGCTTCCGAGGCCTGGATCCAGGTGACCGCGCAGTTGAGCTGTGAACGATCTTGTGGACAACAATTAAATTCTTCAAAAGAAGGATTGGGAATCAGGGAAATGGGCTCAATAACCTTGCACTTACAATCTGCGGTATCGTTGAGGTCGATGAATCCGTCGCCATCGTCGTCAAGGGCGTTGTTGCAAATTTCAGTACGGGCGTTTTGTGCACCTGCTTGCCCTAGGGAAAACAGGGCCAAACCCAAGGTAATGATGAGCAATCTCATAGGCTAGTGGTCTTGGATGGATAATCGGTGTTTAAGCTGTTAATTTACGATGCACATATTGACCCTGAAAACAGGGTATTAAGATAGGAGAATATTTGGAATTGTGTGGAGGAGGCGGGAAAGATTGTGAAAATTCGTCGGGGGGTGGCAGAAATGAGGGGTGAAGTATCTCTACCTGTGTCACTTGTCTCTTAATTAATGCGGGTTCTCTTTCGTTCCGTCATCACCACCTGCACCGCCAACATCCCCAAAATCACCGCCCCCCCACGATCGTCCATAGCCCCGGTTTTTCGCCATAGCCGATGAACACCCAAAGCGGATTCAGGATGGGTTCCATCATGGCGAGCAGCACACTTTCGATGGCCAGGGTACGTTTCAGGCCATAGTTGAACAACATGTATCCCAGTCCAATCTGGATCACGCCGAGGATAAAAAACAAGGCCCAGTGCTCCAGCGTCGGGGTAGCAGATTGCAGGTACCAGGGCAGGCAAATCAGGGCGATGAAGATGTTGCCCCAAAACAGGCCCGCGTCGTAGTTTTCGGGTTTATTGTAGCGTTGGGTGAGCATCATGGCGGCCAGCGTAAGGCCGGAAAAGAGGGCAATGAGGTTGCCCTTGAGGTTGCCTCCGCCCAGGTCTCCGGCAAAAAAGCAACATACCTAGGGTGCATACCACTACAGTGATGACGTTGAGGCGGGTGAGTTTGAACTTGAACAAGATGGGCTCCAGCAAAAAAACATAGATGGGCGCCGTGTACTGCAACAACACCGCATTGGCCGCCGTGGTCATCTTAGTGGCGACCACAAAACAAGTAGCAAGAGCGGTGTATTCCAATCCCACCAGCACCACCATCGGCGTGAGCGTCAGTGCCCGTCGCCGGAATACAGCCAAAAAGGTCAGGGCCGCAAATACCGATCGGTAAAAGAGGATGGTAAAGGCATCGTAGGGCAGTAACTTGATACAGAGACCGCCGGTGCTCCAGACCGTCGCACCGATTAGAACGGCGAGGACGCCAAGGCTGTGTTGGTTTTTTTGAGGTTCGAGGGTTCGAGGTTTGGGGTTCGGGGTTCTTTAACATTGGAAACCCAACCCTCGAACCCCCGACCCCTTGAACCCTATTTCTTGTACAACTCCGCTCCCGCCTTCTCATACTTATCCCCGGCCTTCCACTGTGGGCGTTGGGCATTGTCGGCGATGAGGCGAGCGAGGTTGGCAAAGGATTGGCAGTACTTGAGGAAATACGGCATATCGATCGATTCGGCCTGATCGGCCACCTGGTGGTAATATTTGGAGATCACGTCGTCAAACTTGGTGATGCCCGGGCTATAGTTCAATGCAGGAACCCCTTTGGAGGCAAACGACACGTTGTCAGAACGATCGAAAAGGTTCTGTTCGGGAGCAGGCTCGGGAAAAACCTTGAGGTTGACCCGGTTGGCCGCCTCTTCCACCAGCGCGTCTGTGCCGGTACGGCTCCAGCCGATGATCGAGATGTGTTCGGTGCTGTTGTAGCCCGCACCGTCGGTGTTGAGGTTGAAAATACACTGCTTAAGCGGAATCAGCGGATTTTCGGAGTAGTATTGGCTGCCCAACAAACCCAGTTCTTCGCCCGTTACGGCCAATAAAATGATCGAGCGTTTGGGGCGCTGTAGTGACAGGGCCTTGGCAGCGCTGAGCAGTGCAACGGTTCCCATCGCGTTATCACGGGCACCGTTGAAGATGCTGTCCTCTTTGGAGTAGGCACCACCACCTTCTTTGCCGACTCCAACGTGGTCGTAGTGGGCACTGAGGATCAGGTATTCATTCTTGAGTTCGGGGTCGCTGCCTTCAAGGATACCGACTACGTTTTGGCTAGGCACCATGCGG
This sequence comes from Haliscomenobacter sp., assembly GCF_016718685.1. Classification (GTDB taxonomy): domain Bacteria; phylum Bacteroidota; class Bacteroidia; order Chitinophagales; family Saprospiraceae; genus Haliscomenobacter. The sequence continues at coordinate 33,536 of NZ_JADKCX010000046.1, forward strand.
CGCGAAAAACCTGAACTCATCAGATTGGCCTTGAACTTTTTGCCCGCTTGCAGGTCTTTGATGTCGCTGATGTCGGTTTTTTCCTTCATCCAGCCGTAGATCATCTTGCTAGAGGCCTTGGGACCTTCTTTGGGGGCCACCCCCAGGCTTTCTTTGCCAAAATAACTGGTGAAGAAATTCCAGGGGAAGCTCAATCGGTACAATTCGATCAAACCCACCGCACCGCGCTCATAGGCCCAGTCGCGTTTTTGGCCCATGGCCCGAAAGACGGCTTGTGGGGCGGATTCATTGGGCGGGCCGGGCAATACCACCACGATTTTACCTTTGACGTCTTTGCCTTTATAATCGTCTTGCCCTGTTTTTTCGTCAATCCAGCCATGGCCTGCAAAAACGACTTCCACCTTGTTCAGGGTGGCCGCATCTCCGGTCATGATGATGAAGTCTTCCTTGAACTTATAGTCGGTTTTGCCAATCATCAAACTGGCGGTAGCTGGCGGTGTACTGGCCTGAAAACCAATGGGCTGAAAATAGCCATTCAGTCCTGGCGCAGGTTGATAACCGTAGCTACGCAGGTGTTCGGCAATGTACCGGGCAGCAATGAGGTTTCCATTAGAGCCTGTGCGGCGTCCCCCCAATTCGTCGGAAGCCAGAAAGCGCAGGGGCACTTCTACCTCGGCCTGGGTTAGGGCGAATTCAGGAGCGCTGGTTTTTTGGGCAAAGGCGGTGAGGCTCATACCCAAAAGGAGGGAAAGTAATGTTTGTTTTTTCATATTTGTGGTTTTATTTAGGGTTCGGGGGTTCGTAGTTCGAGGATTCGGGGGTTGTGGTTTTCCATTCCTTGAATGATTGATCCATGAACTGGACGAATGGAAACGCTTCTCCGAACCCTCGAACTACGAACCCCCGAACCCTAAAAAAGTATCCTTTCCAAATTAGCTGGCGAATAATTCACCGATTTCAAGGTCTTGTGGTCATCCTCTCGGTACACTAAAAAGTAAGGTGGCACCTCGCGGATGTAACTTTCCACGCCGCGTTCTTGTTGGTAGTAGGCGGCGGTGGCTTGGGCTTCGGCGAGGGTTTGGCAAACCTTGCTCATGTTGGAGCGTTGCACTTCATCAAAAAGTTCGCGGAATTTTTCACCCATCCCAAACTCCAATACTGCACCGCTGAGCACGTACTGGATGTCGCAGAGGGCATCAGCAATTTCGACCAGGTCACCTTTGGCGATGGCGGATTTCAACTCGGCAACTTCCTCTTCCAGCAGGGCCACGCGCAGGCGGCAACGCGACTCGGCGGGAATACAAGGTTGGGGCTCGATGGGGTGTTGAAAAGTGCGGTGAAATTCGGCTACCTGATTGAGTGCATCCAATTGTTCCATAGAAAGTATATTTGTGGGCGCAAAATACACGATTTCACAAGAATTAGTTGATGCAAATATTAGCTTTGCAACGCTTTTGATCAACCATTAAAATCTCTGGCTAAAGTGAACGGTACCAACAGATACTTCGACCTGATTGACCAAACCTTCTATTTCCCACAGGAAGGTTTCGATATCGATGCAGATGGATACCTGGTTTTCAACGGTGTACCCTTGATGTACCTGATTGAAAAGTATGGAACGCCACTCAAGCTGACCTACCTCCCCAAGATTGGGGCCCAAATCAAAAAAGCCCGAAACTTGTTTACGCGGGCCATGAAATCGCTGAATTACAATGGCAAGTACCAATATTGCTACTGTACCAAAAGCAACCACTTTAGCTATATTTTGGAAGAGGTAATCAAACACGATGTACAGCTGGAAACATCTTCAGCCTTTGACATCGATCTGATCCGCAAGTTGTACAAAAAGGGCCTGATTGACAAAAACATTACGGTGGTGTGCAATGGCTTCAAACCCGATCACTACAAACAGCGCATTGTAGACCTCATCCACGATGGATTTGAAAACGTGATTCCGGTGTGTGACAACATTCAGGAAATTGAATATTACGAGCAACACCTTCAAGGAGTGTGCAAAATCGGCATCCGCGTAGCGACGGAGGAAGAGCCCAATTTTGAGTTTTATACCTCCCGTTTGGGCATCCGCAACTCGGATGTATTGCCATTTTTTAATGAAAAAATCAAAAACAACCCTAAGTTCAAGCTCACTTTGCTCCACTTTTTTGTCGATACCGGCATCAAAGACAGCTTGTATTATTGGGGTGAACTCCGCAAGGCGGTGCGCTTGTACGCCCAATTGCGCCGCGAATCTGAAGATTTGGGTATCCTCAACATCGGCGGTGGCATGCCCATCCGCAATTCGCTGGGTTTTGAGTTCGACTACAAGTACATGATCAAGGAGATCGTCAAAACCATTCTCCAGGCTTGCCAGAAGGAGCAGATTCCCGAGCCCGATTTGTTCACGGAGTTTGGCAAATACACCGTGGGGGAAAGTGGCGCGACGCTGTTTTCGGTTTTGGCTCAAAAACAACAAAACGACGCAGAGCGCTGGTACATGATCGACAACTCCCTGATGACTACCCTACCCGACGTTTGGGGCATCGGTGAACGTTTTATCTTGTTGCCCATCAACAAGTGGTACAATGAATACCAGCGGGTCAACATCGGGGCTTTGAGCTGCGACAACTCGGATTATTACAATGCCGAGGTGAACCAGGCGCAGGTGTATCTCCCTACTTTTGAAAACGGCGAACCGGAGCCTTTGTTCCTGGGTTTTTTCCATACCGGAGCCTATCAGGACCAGATCAGCGGTTATGGTGGGATCAAACACTGTCTGATCCCTTCGCCCAAACACGTGCTCATTTACAAAGACCCGCAAGGCAATATCGTGGATCGTTTGTATCAGGCGGAGCAGACTTCGGATGAAATGCTGAAAATATTGGGCTATGAATAGCGTTAATCCTGAAAACAAAAACACCTAGACATGAAAAACCAGATTGTTTTTTCCCTTGAGCAAAACAAGTTGTACTTGCTGGATGATGCAGGCAACCTACAAATTTTTGAGCTCAGCACAGGATTAAGCATCAGCCAGTTCAATGGTGCGTTGAGCATTATCCCGCTGGTTCCTTTTTCGGCGGATGAAGTTGTGCGCAGCCTGCGCTTGTCGCCCGACCGTGCGCAGATGAACGTTTCATTTGATGGCAATGCCGGGGTCTTGTCCATCGTCTTGACGCCCCTCTTCCCGAGTACTGCTTCTGCCATTGCGGGAGGGGGAAAAATGAAAGTGGGTTCCATGGATTTAACCCTGAGTAGAAATACCTTGAGTGCGGTTGCCGTAAACCTCGGCACCAGTGAACAGGCGGGGTCTCCTGCGGATTCCAACGAAACCAAACTGGAATGGTACCTGCTTGACCTCAACGCATTTGCACTCAATGTTTTGGTTGAAGGTGGAGATTTGGTGTTGCATACTTTGGTGAATGCGCCGGGGGATGTGATGTAGATTAGCCAACTCGATCTCAAATTCATTGTTTTTCGCCCGCAGATCCCGCAGATTTCCGCAGATTTTTTTCCAAAAAAGCAGGCATCATCTGCGTGATCTGCGGGCGAAAATCTAGATACATTCGCCATAGGCGAGTGCTACGGAAAGAAAAAAAATCGTTTGAATTACGTATTGCGCAGCGCCTCCCGCTTGATCTGTCGAACAATCGACTCCCCCGTCAAATGTTGCACCACCCAATACCGCAAGGTGGTACCAATGCCCATCAGGCTGTTGTTTTTTTCAATGATGAACTGCTCCATTTTTTGCCAGATGGGGCGTCTTTCCTTTTCAGGAGCCCGGTTGAGCACGCGCAGGTAAGCGAGCAGGGTTTGTTCAAAGTCTTCCAAAAACCCAATTTCCTCTTTCTCCAATAAACGGTCGCTGGCCCGCAGGGCATTCTCAAAGTCATCGTGTTCCAATTCGTACATGGCAATCACGCGTAAGATGCCTGCCGCTACGCGAGCATCCTGTCGGTCTTTGATCTGGTGCCTGCGCACCAACAATTCACAAGATTCGATGCAGCGCTCGTATTGTTCAGCCATGAATTGCAGCATGGCCAAATTGACGTAAAAGTGAAACTGGCCGGAGATCGCCACGTCAAAACGGGCGATACCCATTTGAATTTTTTCGGCAATGCCGTCCAAATTGCTGGTGTCACCGGTATTGATGCGCAAAATCAAATCTGCGCCTATAAATTTGCGAAACCACCAGGATTCTTCATGAAATGATTGAGGCTTATAGGCTTCGAATTTTTTTTGCAAAAGGGCGGCATGGGCAAAATCTTGCTGTGAAATGGCCAGGTGAAACAGGTTGGCCAAATCGTTGATGTAGGAAAAAGGTTCTTCTTCTTGCAAGATGGGGTGTTGATCCCACAGGGCCATGCCTTTTTTACTTTCTTCGTACCCTCGGGCGTTTTCGCCCAAGTGATACAGCAGCACAACCCGAATTTGAAAACAGGTCAACTGCGCTCGCACCGACTGCGGGGTATTGGCATCATCCAATAGAGCAGCAAATTCCTGACGCAGGCGTTCATTTTCCAGCCGGTTTTCGCTGCGCATTACGCGGTTGGTTTCTACAACCACCTGGTCGCTGATGCTCAATGCCCAAAATTCTTCCTGCATTTGTGTTTCCAGGTTGTGGAGGGCGTTGGTATGGGTCAGCAGGCTGGTTTCTTTTTCCTGGGTAAAGGTTCGGCGCAAGAGTTTGCGGTATTCGCGGTTGATTTCCAGTAGAGAAAGGGTGTCGCTGGAGGATTCGGCCATTTGTTTGGCTTCTTCCAGGCAATATTCGGCTTGTTCGTACAGCCCGACGTCGAGCAGGTAGCGGGCGTCGATGATTTTATCCTTGATTTGGCTGTACAAAAATCGTTTGCTGCGGTAGGCGCGCATGCTACGCAAAATGGCATCGTAGAGATAAGCCCTTGTGTCGGCCAGTCTTTTTCCAAATACTTTGCGCAACTTCAGGTCATCCAGTTCATCCATCTGATTGAGCAACTCAAACAAATCAACGTAATCCGCCTGCGCTTTGCCAGCCTTCTCTCCACTGAGTTTTTTGGAGTTGACTTTGAAGTAGCGCTTTTCTGCCGGTGCCATTGCTTTGATCAAGCCAAACAAATCATCTTTCATGCCCCAATTGATGGTTTTTTAAGAAAAAATGAATTTTTTCATTTTTTTTCAAGCCCTCTGAAATCCGAAAACCTACCGTTGTGCCTTCGTCTTAAAAAATAAAAAATATCAATTTATTTAAAAACTTAAAAACCTATTAATCAGCTTACTGATACTTTTATTTGCTTTTTAATTGCTTAAATTCTTCCAGTGTTTTGTTCGTTTTTTCAGCCTCAGAATTCCGATTTAAGCCACTTCCGTGGTTTTCAGGGCCGAGGCTTTTGGAATACTTTTGAAAGGTGATCAGGAAACAACGAAACACGAAGCAAAGCTAAGGAACATACTATGAGAATTCTAACAATTGCTAAATCCCAGCTTTTTTTTATCGTTTGATCCCAAAATACAGCATATTCAAAAACACCTAGAACCACACCAGCCCACGACTACGGTCGTGGGCACCCCAAGATAGGGTGTGAGTTAGGGTGTGCGTGTGGGTGTGACCCAGCCCCTACTAAAATGAATAACTTGAAACACAACTAAACCTTAAAAAACAAACACCTAAAAACCCATTGCATAACTAATCCCATATCCGCGGAGCAATCCGCGGAAGCCAAAAACCCCGGTTGGTGTATTTTAACCTGTATGGACGAACGTATGATGAAAAGCAAATGGCGTCGGGGAATCCCCGGCGCCATTTCTTCTTTTAATTCCCATGACTAAAGTCATGGGCTGCATTTGTGTGGCTCCCACGAATAAATTCGTGGGTTGTCTGGTTTAGAGCCATTTGATCAGCCCCAGGTCCTGGCGGTGTGGCAAACTTTCGTGTTTGGGATAGAGTCGGAAACCGTACTCATAAACGCCAGACATTTGTGGATTGATTTCCGAGGAAAACGTTGCAATATCCCCTTTGCCATTGCTCAATTCCAATGGGTAGGTATTGCGCAATTCCAACTCGGTTTCACTCTTGCGTTTGAAGAAAAGAACTTCCACGCCCAGGTGCTCGGGTTTGACTCCATTGCAATACACCTTTACCCCAACTTTGAAACTTTCCCCGAGGGTAAGTGAATAGTTGTCGGTATCAAAGATGTCGCGATCCACGAGGTGAACGCCATCCCAACGTTGCTGCATTTGCTTTTTCCAGTCCGCCATCATTTTGGCATCCTTGAATTGGTCCTTTTTGAGCTGTCCACCTCGCTTGGCCAGTTTGTTGTAAAAACGGGCAAAATAATCATCCATCATGCGCTTCATGGTAAAAAGTGGCGCTACTTTGGAGATGATGTTGCGGATGTACTGGACCCATTCTTCTGAAATACCTTCGGCGTCGGTTTTGTAGTAGGTGGGGATGATGTCCTCTTCAAAGGTATTGTAGAGGGTTTCCGCATCCAGTTCGTCCTGCAAAGAAGGATCGTCGTAAGTATTCTCGATGGGCAGTGCCCAGCCCGAGTCAGCGCGGTAACCTTCTGCCCACCAGCCATCTAGTACGCTGAAGTTCATTACGCCGTTCATGGCCGCTTTCATCCCCGAGGTTCCGGATGCTTCCAATGGGCGGGTCGGGGTGTTGAGCCAAATGTCGACACCTTGTACCAAATAACGCGCCATTTCCATGTTGTAGCCTTCCAGGAAAATGACCTTGCCTGCAAACTCAGGGCGCTTGGAAATGTTGACAATGTCCTTGATGAGTTTTTGGCCTGGTTGGTCAGCGGGATGCGCTTTTCCGGCAAAAATGAACATCACCGGACGCTGTTTGTCCCCGACCATTTGGGCCAAACGCTCGAGGTTTTGAAACAGCAGATGGGCACGCTTGTAGGTGGCAAACCGGCGGGCAAACCCAATGACCAGGGCATTTTCCGGGATGTTGTTGAGCACTTCAAAGATGCTGCCCGGTTTTTCACCTCGTCTGGTCAGTTCCGTTTTGAGTTTGTCTTTGATGTAATGCAACAAGCGCGTTTTTAACTTCTTACGGATTTCCATGATCCGCTTGCCCGGTATTTTTTGAATCCCTTCCCACAGTTTCAGGTTGGACTGATCTTTGACAAATTTTTCGCCGTTGAATTCCAGGAAGAGTTTGTGCCAATCATTGGCAATCCAGGTCGGGTAATGCACCCCGTTGGTTACAAAGCTGACATGAAGTTCCTGTTGGTTGTAACCGGGAAACATCGGCTTGAACATTTGTTGCGATACCAATCCATGTAACTCACTCACCCCGTTTACCTCCTGGCAAAGATGGATGGCCAAGTGGCTCATGGAGAAGGGTTCATCGTTGTTGTTGGCATCAATGCGCCCTAGTGCCATAAAATCGTGCCAGGTGAGGCTCAATTGGTGGCAGTAATCGGACATGTATTTGCGCAGCAAATCTTCCGTAAAGTAATCATGACCTGCTGGAACTGGCGTATGGGTTGTAAACAAGGAAGAAGAACGAACCACCTCGGTAGCCTGATGGTAACTCAGGTGATGATGGCGGATGAGGCCCCTGATGCGCTCCAAAGTCATAAAGGCAGCATGCCCTTCGTTGCAATGGTAAATGTCTGCATCAAAACCCAGTGCTTCCAACGCGCGGATGCCACCAATTCCCAGCAGTAGCTCCTGCTTGAGGCGATGTTCTTTGTCTCCGCCGTAAAGGTGGTGCGTAATGCTGCGGTCTTCCCAGCTGTTTTCATTCAAATCGGTGTCCAAAAGGTAAAGCGGAATCCGCCCTACTGGCAGCACCCATACCTTGGCAAAGACCTGACGGCCTTGTAAATCAATCGTAATTTTCAGCCATTCACCATTTTGGTCCCGCACCGGATGCATGGGCATTTTGGTGTATTCCTGTGGCGCGTAGTTGTTCACCTGATCTCCGTACAAGGAGATACTTTGTTCAAAATACCCGTAACGATACAGCAGGCCCACACCTGCCATGTTGACGTTTTCATCGCTGGCTTCCTTGAGGAAATCACCAGCCAGTACACCTAGTCCACCTGAATAAAGCCGAGCAGAGATGTGCAAGCCGAATTCCATACTGAAGTAGGCAATTCGGGGGCTGTTCGCTGCTGGTTTTTCTGCCAGGTACTTTTTGAAAGACGCATGAGCTTTGGCCATTAAACTCATGAAGGCCTTATCTTTCAATAACTCTTGCGCTCTTTCCACGCCGAGTTGGTCCAGTATTGCGATCGGATTGTAGTTGAGCGCTTCCCAGTGCTCCGGACTGATTTGTTTAAACAGTTCGGTTGCATCCTGACTCCATGACCAACTTAGGTTGTTGGCCATTTCTTGCAGGGGTTCAAGTTCTTCTGGTAAGCGAGATTCAATAAAAATGCGCTTTAGTTTGACACTACTGTCATTCAAATGCTCAACCATAAAAATTCAATTTTGTGAACAATAAGACCGCCGAAAGGTAAGGCTAAAATCTAATTTTTTGGCAAAACAAAGCTGATCTACAGGAGATACAAACGTTTGCAGTGGATAAATAACGGAGAAGCGGACGCTTGTTCTGCGAATTATTTGACTTTGGCATTGAATAAAAAACACGCCTACCCCCAGGCGCAGGCTCAAATTCCCCAGGGTAAAATCATTGTCCACATAGCGATAGTCCTCGATGACCAATCGTTCTACTTTTTCTTTGCGCAGGTTTTGCAAGGTTTGGGTGTATTGTGCATCCAGCAAAAAGAATCCTCGGCGCAGGTGCAATTTGAGCCCAGCGCCCAGCAGCGCAGAAATCGTATTGGAATTTCGATAGCTATCGATTCTTTGTGAACTGGCTGTATATGGATCGGCGATGTTGGCATACTTTAAGTTCAAAGCGGGAAGTTTGGCGGTCCCCCGCACAAGGTGGTCAAAACTGCCCCCAAATTTGATGTAGGGTATCAAATAACGGTTGACAATTTCTTCACGAGGAACCAGGTTATATGACAGATAGAGCGGGACGCGGAGCCAAAGGTGTTTTTCAGCGACAAAAAGGTCAGCCCTGCCCGATTCTGCTGCTGGATTGATCACGTTTTCCAACTCCATTAAATAACGAAAAGAATACCGCGAAATGTTGGCACCAACATGCAGGTCGAACCGGGAATGCCGGTGTAACGCCAGTCCAATCTCCGCACCAGCTTGGTAGCCCCAATCGATGTCAAAATCACCATCTGCTCCTTTGAAACTGTATTTTCGATTGGCAAGGTTAGCTCCTGGAAAAACTTCTGTACTTTTGAAATAAGGTTTTGAAAAAAGATACACACCGAAAAATCCGGAAATTTCTACGCCCGGATAATTGATTACCTGCTGGCGTAAATAGCGCATTTCAGGGATTTCTTCTTTTACTTTATAAAAAGGGTCGATTTGCAATAACTCCAATAATGCCCGCTGGGCCAAACGGGTACTGTCCATAAAAACATAAGTTTCTGCCATCAGATTGAGTGCGTTACGACGGGTAACGCGGCTTTGGCCCCGATCATACGGGCAAGTACCCAGCGTTTGAATGACCTGGCTGAGTTTGCCTTTTTCGTACAATTGGCTGGCTTGAGAAAGGCGCTCCAGGCAACTGTCGATCTGGCCGTAAGTCAATGTGCTCCAGAAAAACAGCAAGATAAACACCTTAGTTTTACTGGGCTTGTTTTTTAATTCCCACCACATACCTTCTGCTGTTTTATGTCTGTACCAAAAAAACGACGCCATTCGTTGGTTTCCATTTCGTCATATCGGGGGCTGAGGTAACGCAAGCGCAATTGGCTACAAAGGTGTTCGGCGTACACCCGCGGATCAAGATTCCAAAAAGCGACTTCCCCGTTTTTGGTACCCACCAATAAAAAGCGATCATCGGGGGAAAAACAAAGTGAGGTAGCCCAACCTTCGTGGTCTTCCAGTAACAAGGGTTGGTAAGTGGGGTCACTCTCGGAAATTTTCAAGTCCCAGAGCGTAGCCCTTCCATCCAAACTTGCGGCGGCCAGATAGCGGCCATTGGGGCTAAAAGCCAAATCAACGATGGGCGACTGGTTTTGTTTAAACAAAGCCACGAGGTTGTTGATTTCTAAGGTAGCCACATCATCCATGCGGCCCAATACAATTTGTCCGTGCTGAAAACCAAATGCCAACAAACCTGTTCCGTCGAGTTGTTCTGCCACCAGCGCCGTAAGTGCACCATAATTGCTTTGTGCCGTAATCTGGCGGGTTCCTCGATCCTGGCGCAACATTCGGCCATTGATTAAACCTTCAATACTGAATTCGGTTAAGTTGTCCCGGTAAGCAAATTGAGCGCTCAATGGAACAACTCCCTGGCCGGTTTCCAAAAAGGTACTCACTCCGGAATTGATTTTAGCAATCTCGCGCATCGGCGCATTTTCATCCCGCAGGTAATAGGCGTGTGTACGCCCCATCCCCACCAGAGCGCCTGTGTTATTGAGAAAACTAGCTGCAAAAATTTCTTCCGTTCCCTTTTCTTTGGGCCAGTCAAAATGTTTGATCATTTTGTTGCCAAAGTTATACACTTGCAGGCGCCCCAATTCTCCGCCAACCAATAAGCGGTCACCATTGGGACTCAATGCGAGCGTATTGTGCACGGCGTCGCCATCAAAGGGAAGTTCACTACTGCGATGGGCTGGCACGCCCAGGGCATTCCATTCGTCAATGTCCCATTGCACCACTCTTCCATCACTACCCGTGGTAAAAAATCTGCGGCCATTGGGCTGAAAAACGATATCCCGCACCGAACCACCGTGGGTTTTGGCCCGGAACCGGATAGCAGGGTCTACGTCTTTTACGGCATAGTACAAGGCATTGTAAATGTAGGGATGCCGCGTGAGGCCCAATTCTGGTGATGCACTCACGATGTTGTAGGCCTGTCGGGCTACTAGCGCCTGCAAACGGGCATCGTCGAGTTCCTGGCTTTTCAGGGCGGCATTCAGTGCCACCACGGCGTTGCTGAATACGATGGCGCGTTGGCGGGCTAACAAGGCATTTGCTTCCGCTTTTTCGGCTTCGATGCGCAGTCGTCCCGCGTTTTCAGCAGAGCGCACCGCTTCGGCTTCCGCACGACGAGCAGATTCCCGGGAGCGGATGGCGGCGTCGGCTTCCCGTTCGGCGCGGGCTTTTTCGGTTTGGGCTTTTTTGGCGTTTTCGTTGGCACGAATGGCTTCGGCTTTGGCTCTTTTGGCGTTAGCAGTTGCCAAAAGAGAAAGGGAATCTGCCCTACGTGCTTCGGCTATGGCAAAACGCAGGTTCTCTTGTGCTTCTTTATTTAAAAAACGTTCGCTTTCCACTGCTTGACTTAAACTATCCCGACTCCCTTTTAGCTCTTCGTTTTTTTCGGCCAATTCAATCGACTTGCGCCTGGTTTCACAGGTTTGAATACCCGCCAGTAAGGCCATGGCCATGATTGCGGTAATAAACAGCGTCAACAAAAATCCGCGCCGGCGTTTTCTGCGTAGAATTTGATCTCTTGATTCCCTGACAAACTCCGCCTCTTCAGCAGGAAGCTCTAACAAATCCAGAGAAGAGGTGATGTAATTCAAATAATGTTCATCCAAAAATTCCTTGCGTGCCATGCGGTCACGAATCGTTGAGCGCATGGTGCGCAGCACCCGATTTTCTGCTTCTACTTTTTGGAAAGCCCGTTGCGCCAGGAGGTTATTGCTCAACTCATATTTTCCACCGCTGGTTTTGCGGAGCAAACTGGTGCTGGCCATCTGCTCCAAAATCCTTTGCACCATCATGCGGCTAATGCCCTTTTTGGTGTACAGTTCTTCCGCGATTTTTTCTTCGCTGAGTTGTAAACGATTACCTCCTTGTATAAACATGGACAAAACCTTGTTGCCCATACCCCGGTATTCCTCCCCCAGGATGGTTTCGATTTCGCGCACTTGCTGGTCGAGTAAGTCTTCCACAATGTTGTTGCCACTGCCGATGCGGTCGAGGCTGTCAATCGTGATTTTTTTCAAGTGCTCAGCAATTTGTACATGTATAGTTGCAAAAAGGTCAGATTGACCTTACCATCTCCTTCGGTTACATTTTGTAAAATTCGATCCATGACCGGCTCGCCTTCCACGTCGAATTTGGCGTAATGCAGGTTGCGGCGAATGACCTCTGCAGCGCCGTACCGATCCAAATGTTTAACGCGCATTTGCTCCTCCAAGATACCCGGAATAAAAGATTCAAGGTCTTGCAAGTTGGCAAAAAATTCGTCACGGATCACCAATACCAAATCACAATTGTAATGCCCATCGATCAAATGGGCAAGGTGCCGGTAGAAAAATTCCAATTGGGCACTTTCGGTCACCCAGATGAAGACTTCTTCCAACTGATCAATGATCAAAATTTTGCGTTCATCGGTGCTTAAGGTTTTGCCCTCTTCACCAAAAAACAATTCCAAAAATCGGGGCGGATCTTGCTTTAAAGGAGGGCTCAAAAATAGTTCGTTAAAAACGGGCAGTTCAAATAGCTCCCGACTCAAGGCCAAATACCCTGTGCGGAACAACTGCTGTACCCTCGGCATTAAACCAGCCCGGATAAGCGAGGTTTTGCCTACTCCAATGGGGCCAAAAACCAATGTAGACCGCACCGCAGTATCATTGATGACTTTGTCAAACAGTTCACGGGTGTCTTTGTCGCGCCCAAAAAACAATTCCGCCATTTCCGGACCATAAGACGAAAAATTGACGAAAGGATTAGACGGAAGTTGTTTTGCGGGTACGTTCAAGGGCATCGGAATACCCGCCGTTTTGGTTTGGGAGAGTTTTAGCGCCAGGCTATCGTGAATCAGCTCGTACTGGTCGCTGTCCAGGGGACGCAAAATGCGGCGGTTGACAAAAAATTGCAAGTAATTAAAATGTTTGAGGCGACCCAATTCGGGCATGGCGCGCTCAATGTCTTGTCGTTTGATGGGTATTTTGGTGCCTTTGTCGGACACGAATAATTTCAACCACTTTAGTCCCAATTCTTTGGTGTCAACTTCCAGGGCAAAAACGTCGAGTTGTTCATCCAGAAAATCGCGCAAAACGTCTTCGATCCGGCCAATTTCATTGACCAATTCGTTATCAAAAACCACTTTGTCCCCACCCCGCAAAGCGGCTACCCGGTACAATTTATCCAGAAAGACCTGGAGGTAAGTCAGTTGTACCCGCCCCATGCCTTCGGTTACTTTGTCGATGATGGTTTCGGCCACCTGGTCATCGCTCAAAGTCACCTTGATTTTTTCACTGTGCAGGGTATTGACAATCACTCGGCGGGCATTGGCTCGGCTCATGGGTTCTACCCGCAAGCGTTTGTCAAATATTTGGGGAATCGACTTTTCAAAAGTAGATAAGTGCCCCAGGTATTCTTCGCGAATCACAATGATGATTTTGCAGGGGAGTTCAGCTGCGAGTAGTCTTTTGATGGTTTTGACAAACATGGCCTCCTCTTGCGGTGACCCCAGGATAAACAGTTCTTCAAATTGGTCAAAAATGAGATAGATCGGGCGGAGGTAATCCAAATACAAGGAGTGGATCATCTTGTCCGCGGTAAAGTCTGCTTCAAATGAGCCTTCCAGGTCGTGTTTTTTCAATTCATCACAAAAAGCATCATTGAGGTTGTTTTTGCGCCGGATGGTGATGTCAAATAAATCGCTGGACTCAAACTTTCCGGCCAAACCACATTGTACCAAACTGGTTTTGCCTGTGCCCGACACCCCGTAAACCAGCAGTAAGTTGGTTTGAAAGCTCATTTGGTATAGCGATTCCACCTCCTCTTCACGTCCGAAGAAGATTTCGGTATCGGCTTTACCGTAAGCATCCAAAAACTTGAAAGGTGTACGGGTCATGATAAAAATTTATGAAAAAAGCCGTCAAAAAGCTCGGTCACCAGGGGGTAGTTTTCGCCAGAAATGTTCAACGTATCTTTGAGGTTGTCGATCAAGGTAAAATGCAATTCTTTTCCTTCGCGGCTGGTAAAAAAGAACAATTTAGAATTTTGCTGTCCCGAAAGTGCATTTTCATCCAAAATAAATGGGGACAAATTGAGCGAAGGGTTAACTGTTTCTTCATCGCGCATGAGGATCACCGAGTTATTGTCGGTGTAATCTAATGCCTCCAACACATCATCTAGTACTCCGATTGCGGCAGTAAGTTGGTTCAGCACGACCAAATTGTGCCGAAATCTTGGTGTATTGTGTCGCGATTTGACCAACTCAATCATCTTGATGGTGGCCAAGGTGTATTTTGCTGCAAAACCAATGTGACTGAAAATGGTGCACAATTTGTCTTCACCCTGCACACAGAAACTCTCAATTTCATCGGCGGCTACTGCACCCATGAGCTCGCGTTTCATTTCTTCAAAAAAAGTACTGCGGTTTGTAGTTCAGGTTGCTCCTGGTATTCTTTGCGCAAGGTGGCAAATTCTTCCACAAACAGCACACTACTGTTTTCAGCCAAGGTATCGCCCAAAGCCTGAATGAGGTTCACAAAGTTGTACACCTGGCTATCTGCTGTCGATAAGGCAAAAAAAGTATCCAGTGCCGCCTGGGTGTTGGGTAAAATCTTGAAATTTGGATCATTGTGCTTTTCATCCCAAATTTGAGCAAGTAATACGTAGGCCAAAAACTGTGAAGAAACCTGATAGAGGTTTACAATTTTTTGCAAACGATCGGTGCCAATTTCTTCCACGATGAGCAGTTTGCGCAAATGCATCCCGATCGGGGTGGGAAAAGAATCGATCACGGCCACCCTCAGATCGCGCATTTTAGGCTCGCGACCTTTCGATTTTGCTTCTTCCAGAATCATCCGAATGCCCCGGCTGAAGGGGGCAATGGCGTTGGCAATGGTCATGACCAATTTTTGGTTGATCACCACCCCGCTCTGGTATTTCATGCCCGCCCCCCTAACAATGAAGGAGGCTGCGCTTTGGCGGGGCATTTTCCAGTTCAGCACCGCTTCTTTGCCCTCGGTAATATATAGGCCCCAAGGCAGTACGTCCGTTTCTTCTTTGCGTACCCGCACCCCCGATTGATGCCCGCAGCCTGCCGGTGGTCATCAGGTGATTGGCTGCCGCTAATTTATACGCTTCTTCGAGGGTATGGTCTTCAGCAAGGGCCGGTAAAATACATCGGAAAGGTTCTGGCTGACTGATCGGCGATCGGAATTGAGGTAGCAATGATGGCGGGTATCCCCAGTTCTTGCAACAGGGCAACTTGAGCACGGGTAGAACAGCCATTGAGAAAAACCAATTTGATTTCTTTTTGCAAAGCCAAAATCTGGGCGATCCCGTCGGCATTGGCCGCTTGATCCTGCAAAAAAATTTCTTTGCTGCCCGCGTGCCCACCGTAATGAAAAAGGTTGATCCGGTCTTTGAGGTCGGTGATGAAGCGGCTGATGTCCGCAGTGGTGGCGGAGGGTTCGATGACCAACTGTACGTATTGTTGGTTGGCCAAGGGAAGCAAATGCCCGCTAATGACCTTTCTTTCCTCGTCCAGCAGGGGCAGGTGGTCATCTTTGTCATTGGCAAAAGCCAAAAAAATTACGGGTTGCTTCATGTTAAAGGTGCACGTTCGGGTCGCCCTTTGTGGCAACCCTAATCACAAAATCAGAAAGTGAAATTAAATTTTTTCCGGTATTTAAATTCTTTTTTCCGGGAATATGTCCGGTTTTACCGCACGTTTATCTTCTTTAACGCTTTTTTCGTCATTTATAGGTTGCAGGATGATGAGAAAAAGTATTAATTTTCCGCCATCAAATGTTCCTCCATCCTGTTTTTGATCGCAACTTTCTAGCCGTTTATCTTGTCTGTCTTTGCGGTTGCTCAAAAAACAACCCTTCCACAACAAGCTTGTTAAACCTAAAACTATTTATACGATGAAAAAACTATTTTTCCTGTTCGCCTTTTTAGGAGCTATGTTTTTTACTAACGCGATTCAAGCTCAATCTTACAACTCTGCTATCGGTTTACGTTTGGGATATCCCATTTCTGTATCCTACAAAAAATTCCTCAATGAATCCAATGCGCTGGAATTGTTTGCGGGTTACCGTGGCTATTCTTTCTACAACTGGTTCAATGTGGGCGCACTTTACCAAATCCACAAACCCATCAATGGGGTTGACAACTTGCAGTGGTATTTTGGTGGTGGAGCAAGTGCATTTTTCTACAACTATGGCAACGATTTTGATTTTGGTGACTCTGGCAGTTTTGGTTTAGGCCTCATGGGTAACCTGGGCTTAGATTACAAATTTCCAGATACTCCGATCAACCTCAGTGCCGACTGGGTGCCAACCATTTTCATTGGCAATGGTTACCTCTCTGGTTTTGGAGGTGGCTACGGAGCACTCTCCGTTCGGTATACGCTCAACTAGTATAATGGAGTAGACAACCTCTAAACTTTTACCTGTTAAGAATCGCGTCGGGCGGATGGCAAAATGCCATCCGCCCGTTTTTTATGGGTATTCCATTCTAATCCACTGTTTTTTAACAGCAAATCAAAATCTTATTGTAAATCCCGAAGCAAACCCTAATTTTTTTTGGAAAAAACCATTTCCTCTTTCTATTTTTACCGCGCTTGTTTATTGATGGGGAATCGAGTAAAAATAATGTATGAACCATACTCTAGCGTGAATTCGCGGGTATTAATACTTTTTCAATCATGCAGAGAAGAGAAGCTGTAAGGCTCGTAACGGCAGTTTTCGGGGTCTCACTGGCCGTACCGGAAACCGTTTTCGCCCGGCTTGCCGAGCCGATGGATCTTGGCATCAAGCCAAAGCTAATGACCGGTAAGCAACGCAAGACGCTGGCGGCCATTTCAGAATGTATCATTCCCAAAACCGACACGCCTGGAGCCATTGAAGCAGGAGTACCGCGCTGGTTTGAAATCCTGCTCCAGGATTGTTATACCGCCGAAAATCAAAAAGTGGTTTTAGACGGCTTAACCAATCTGGATGCAGAATGCAAACCAAATATGGGGCGTATTTGCCAAACTCAAAACGGCGCAGCAAATTGAGATCCTGACCGCCATGGAAAAGGCCGAACGGGATGCCAAAACCAGAAATGGCTTTATCCGCTCCACCAAAGATTTGGTCAAAACCTGTTACGCCAATAGCGAAGTAGGTGCCACCACCGCCTTTGAATACCTCCCCGCACCAGGCCGCTGGAGTGGCGAGGAGTTGTACAAAATGGGGGATAAAATTTATCTGTAAATCTAGTTGAGGAGTTGAGGAGTTGAGGAGTTGAGGCTGCCGCGAGCGTTTTTGACATTACCAGTGTCTAAGTCGCTCGCGGTAGCCTCAACTCCTCAACTTATCAACTTATCAACTTATCAATGTATAAAAATGCAAATCAACCATAACGGCGTAGTTGCAGAAAACACTTTCGACGCCATTGTAGTAGGATCGGGTATCTCTGGAGGCTGGGCCGCCAAAGAATTGACCCAAAAAGGGCTCAAGGTACTGGTGCTCGAAAGAGGCCGCGATCTGCGCCACGTCGTAGATTACTCGACCGCCAACAACATGCCCTGGGACTTTGCTCACCAGGGGAAATCCTCCGAAGAAAGCCTCAATCAGCAACGGGTACAGGCCCGTACCGGGTATACGGTTCAAAATGAGGGAACTGCGCACCTTTTTGTCAAGGATACGGAGCATCCCTACATCGAAAAAAGACGTTTCGACTGGATGCGGGGCTACCACAAGGGAGGCCGTTCCATCACCTGGGGCAAGCAGAGCTACCGCTGGAGCCAGATGGACTTTGAGGCCAATGCCAAAGATGGCATTGCTACCCCATGGCCAATCAATTACGACGACATTGCGCCCTGGTACAGCTACGTGGAGCGCTTCGCCGGGATCAGTGGTTCGGTAGAAAATTTGCCACACCTGCCCGATAGCGACTTTCAACCCGCGATGGACTTGACTGCTGCGGAAAAAGTACTCAAAAGCGCCGTAGAGTCCAAGTGGAAAGGCCGCAAGATCATTCCAGGTCGCGCCGCACACTTGACCGCACCAACGCAGGAGCAACTCGCGCTGGGTCGGGGCAAGTGTCAATACCGCAACTTGTGCTCAAGAGGCTGTCCATACGGAGCCTACTTCAGCAGCAACGGAGCTACCTTGATCGCTGCTGAGCGCACGGGCAACATGACCTTCCGCCCCCACTCTATCGTGGGTTCTTTGATTTATGATGAGGCTACGGGTAAAGCCAAAGGGGTACAAATCGTAGATGAATTGAGCAAACAACCCATGGAGTTTTTTGCCAAAATCATCTTCCTGAATGCTTCCTGTGTTGCTTCTACCGCCATCCTGATGAACACCAAAACCCAACGCTACGGCGCTGCTGGTTTGGATGAATCGGGTTCATTGGGCCGCTACTTGATGGATCACCATCTTGGCGTAGGGGCAAGCGGAACCTTTGATGGACATTTGGACAAAACGACTTTTGGCCGTCGTCCAAACGGAATCTATGTGCCCCGCTACCGCAACGTGTATGAAGAAGGCAAGGGCTACATCCGGGGCTTTGGCTACCAAGGTGGAGCCCTGCGTACAGGCTGGAACCGCGACATCATGGGCTTTGGAGAAGACTTCAAGAAACAGTTCACTTCACTTGGCCCCTGGAACGTAAACCTGGGCGGCTTCGGGGAATGGTTGCCTTACAAAGACAACATGATGATGCTCAGCCCGGATAAAAAGGACCAGTGGGGACTACCTCAGGTCGTTGTCGACGCGGGTTATACCAGCAACGAGCTCAACATGCGCAAAGACATGGAGGCCGATGCCGCTGAAATGTTGGAGGCCATGGGTGCCAAAAACGTCAGCTCTCGTACCAGCGAACCCGCCCTGGGCTTGGGTATCCACGAAATGGGTACGGCACGGATGGGTACGGATCGCAAAAACTCGGTACTCAACAAGTGGAACCAGGTTTGGGTCGCGCCCAATGTATTTGTTACCGACGGTGCAGCGATGACTTCTGCCAACTGTGTCAATCCTTCCTTAACCTATATGGCCCTGACGGCCAGAGCAGCGGATTACGCTGTTTCGGAATTGAAAAAAGGTAATTTGTAAGTTTTTATTTCGCAATATTTAGGAAGCGGCGGCAGATGTGAGCATCTGCTGCCGCTTTGTTTTTCATAAAAATGCAAGTTTATAACCTCGCCTGCGGCGAGCTTATTTTTTTACACTTCCCCCCGCAGATCGCGCAGATTCCCGCAGATTTTTTTCAAAAGGGAGATATTGTCTGCGGAAATCTGCGGGATCTGCGGGAAAATAAATCAAAATGCATCCGCCGTAGGCGGGTGCTAAATAGGTACAAAAATTATATCTTTCAGGCAAATATCATTACCCGATGACACAAAAACACCTTGCACAAATCAACATTGCCCGCCTCCTCGCACCCATTGATGACCCCATGATCGCCGACTTTGTTCGGCAGCTCGACAACATCAATGCGATTGCTGAAAGCAGCCCCGGTTTTGTCTGGCGCTTAAAAGAAGAAAGTGGCAATGCGACCAACATCGACGTCTTCGGCGACCCGCTGCTGATCGTCAACATGTCGGTATGGGAAAGCATTGAAGACTTGAAGAACTTCGCCTATAAATCGGCGCATGTCCAGGTGTTCCGGGATCGGGCGCGCTGGTTTGAAAAAATGGACGTGGCGCATATGGCGTTGTGGTGGGTGCCGGCTGGTATTTTTCCTACTGCGGAAGAAGGGCGGGATCGCTTGTTGCATTTAAGAGAACATGGAGAGTCGGATTGGGCGTTTACGTTTAGGAGTTTGGTAGAAAGGTAAATGCCTTCTTTCCTTTAATCAAACTGATAAAAATTTTTAAGTTTGTCTATTCATCAACGATCGACAAACGAAACATGAAAATATCCTTCCTTTCTTTCCTTCTGTTCCTGACAAGTGGCCGAGTTTTTGCCCCAAAACAAAGCCGTCTTTTCCGTGCAAGCGGACAAACCGGGCGCAGCTGTTTCACCCAGCATGTGGGGTGTTTTTTTGAAGACATCAACCTTGGTGCCGACGGTGGCCTATACGCCGAACTGATCAAAAACCGTTCCTTCGAGTTTTTTAAGCCCTGGATGGGGTGGCAAATCCGGAGCAGCAAAGCTTCGGGCGCGGTTAATTATGGAGCAGACCTCCTCATCCTCAATCGACCAGAGCGAGCGGAAACCAACCCACGCTACTTGCAGGTTACCCTCAATAAAACGCCCAAGGATAGCCTGGGTCTGACCAACGAAGGTTTTCGCGGAATGGGCATCAAAAAAGACCTCCGCTACGACTTTTCGGTCCTTTATCGCTTGCAAAGTGGAAATGCCAAAATCCACCTGGAATTGGTTGGCGAAAAAGGGGAAATCATTGGTTCTGGCGTATTTGCCCCCAAAAACACGGGCGATGTTTGGCAAAAAGGTGAAACCAGCTTCACGGCAAGCGCCACTGATCCCAAAGCCAAACTCAACATCTGGTTCGAAGGCACGGGAGTGCTAGATGTTGACATGCTCTCCCTTTTCCCCGGCGATACCTGGAAAGGGCGCAAGGGAGGATTGCGTGCGGATATGGTGCAAATTCTGGCGGATTTAAAACCCGGCTTTATTCGTTTTCCCGGTGGCTGTATTGTGGAAGGGCACGACCTTTCGGTGCGTTATCAGTGGAAACGCACCATTGGCCCCATCGAAGAACGCAAGTTGGTGGTCAATCGCTGGAATTACGAGTTTGCCCATCGACCAACACCTGACTATTTTCAAACCTTTGGATTGGGCTTCTTCGAGTATTTCCAGATGGCTGAAGACATCGGCGCAGAACCACTGCCGATTTTGAACTGCGGCATGGCCTGCCAATTCAACTCTGCCGAAGTCGCCCCCCTCGAAGACCTGGCGCCCTACGTACAAGATGCCCTGGATTTGATCGAGTTCGCCAATGGCTCCATGGCGACCAAATGGGGTAAAATGCGTGCCGACCTGGGTCATCCAGCCCCTTTCAAGCTCAAAATGCTGGGCGTAGGCAACGAAAACTGGGGGCCGCAGTACATCGAACGACTGAAAATTTTCCAGGCTGCACTCAAACGTGAACACCCGGAAATTCAATTGGTATGCAGCAGTGGCATCGCTCCTACGGGTGAGTTGTTCGATTACCTCAATGGTGAATTGCGCCAAATGAAAGTAGATTTCATTGATGAACACTACTACAGTCGCCCGGAATGGTTTTTGGCCAATGCCAAACGCTACGACAGTTACGACCGAAAATCCAAATCCAAGGTTTTTGCCGGAGAATACGCTGGGCAAAGCGACAAAACGGTCAGTGTACTCAACAAAAACAATTGGCGGACTGCCCTGGCGGAGGCGGCTTACATGACTGGGCTGGAGCGCAACGCGGATGGGGTACAAATGGCTTCTTATGCCCCGCTTTTTGGGCATGTCGATGGCTGGCAATGGAAGCCCAACCTGATTTGGGTCGACAACTTAAAAACCATGCCTACCCCCAATTATCAGGTGCAAAAATTGTATTCTAATTACAAAGGGAGCCAGATTGTGCCCATCATGTACAAGGATAAACTTCCTGCTACGGGTCAGGATAGCCTTTATGCGTCGGCTACGCTGGACAAGGCCAGCAATGAGCTGATCATCAAAATTGTGAATGCTTCGGCCAAGTCACAGCTCGCGGAAGTGAATATTGATGGCGTGAAAAAATTGGATGGAAAAGCAAAGTTGATCACTTTGCAGCATGACAATTTGGAGGCAGAGAATACGATGGAGCAGCCGGGGGTGATTGCGCCGGTGGAAAGCGTGATTCAAACAAAAGGACGGGGAATTGAAATGGACATCAAGGGGCATTCATTTTCAGTAATCCGGGTAAAACTGTAGGGGCTGTCTGAAAAAATTCACCACAGATTTTCACAGATTTTCAAAAAAATCTGTGAAAATCTGTGCGAATCTGTGGTGAAAAATCACATTGGCTCCACTTCAAAGTAGCTTCAAAGTAAGACAGCCCCTAAGGTTATTCCTCTATCTCGTGCAGCATCAACGGCGAATCCTCCTTCGCCTCCAAAATGGAATGCCCCATCAGGAATAAATCCACCTGGCGGGCACACTCGCGGCCTTCGGAGATGGCCCAGACCACCAGGGATTGCCCCCGACGCATGTCGCCCGCTGCAAAGACCTTTTTATTGCTGCTTTGGTATTTCTGTTCGCTCGCTTTTACGTTGCCGCGCTCATCCAGTTCCACGCCCAGTTGTTCGAGCATGCCCTGGTGTTGCGGATGTACAAAGCCAATGGCCAAAAGCGCCAGGTCGCAGGGAATGATTTGTTCAGAACCAGCCACTTCTTTGAAAGAATAACGGCCAGTGGTTTGATCCATCCCCCACTCTACCTTCACCAGTTCCAATTGTTTGACATTGCCTTGTTCGTCGCCGATGAAGCGTTTGGTCTGGATGGCCCATTGACGATCGGCACCCTCTTCATGTGAGGAAGAAGTCCGCAAAATCATCGGCCAATTCGGCCAGGAGTATTCATCGCGTTCTTTGGGTGGTTTGGCCAACAATTCGATCTGGGTAATCGAAGCCGCCCGGTGGCGGTTGGAAGTACCCACGCAGTCGGCACCCGTATCACCACCACCAATGACCACTACATGTTTGCCCGTTGCCCAAATGTCCTCCGCTGTGGTCAACTGATCACCAGCCTGGCGACGGTTGCTTGGCTCCAGAAAATCCATGGCAAAGTGTACCCCTTTCAGTTCCCGACCAGGGATGGGCAAGTCGCGGGGAATGGTTGAACCACCCGCGAGTATCACGGCATCAAAATCACTGAGCAGTTGTTTGGCTTCGATGTCGACACCAATATCGGTACTGACGCGGAATGTAATCCCTTCCTGCTCCATGACCTTTACCCGGCGATCAATCACCCATTTCTCCAGTTTAAAATCTGGAATCCCGTAGCGGAGTAAGCCACCAACGCGGTCTTTGCGTTCAAAAACCGTCACCAGGTGACCCGCTTTGTTGAGCTGAGCAGCAGCACCCAGGCCGGCAGGACCGGAACCGATTACTGCAACCTTTTTGCCCGTGCGTTTAGCCGGAACTTGTGGCACCACGTATCCTTTTTCAAAAGCCAGTTCCGCAATTGATTTTTCAATGTGCTCGATGGCTACCGGTGGCTGGTTGATACCCAGTACGCAGGCGGCTTCACAAGGTGCAGGGCAAATGCGCCCCGTAAATTCCGGGAAGTTATTGGTGCTGCTGAGAATCTGATACGCTTCGTCCCAGTTTTCCTGGTACACCGCGTCATTGAATTCAGGGATGATGTTGCCCAAGGGGCAGCCGCTGTGGCAAAATGGTACGCCACAATCCATACAACGCGAAGCTTGGGCCACCGTTTTTTCGCTGGAAAAAGCTTCGTAAATCTCGCGATAGTCGTTGATGCGTTCTTCGGGTTTGCGTGAAGACGGAAGTTCACGCGTATGTTTGAGAAATCCTTTTGGATCTGCCATTTTAAACTTTTTGGGAGTTCGGGGGTTCGAGGGTTCGAAGGTTCGGGGGTTACCCACAAGCTGTGACCAACCCTCGAACCTTCGAACCCTCGAACCTTCGAACCCTATTTAATATGCTACTGCAACCTTTACGTCAACTTTCACTTTTTCAGTGCGCTTGGCGAGTACAGCTTTGTAATCGCGTGGCATAACTTTGGTGAAAAACTGGCGCTGAATGTCCCAATTTTCGAGCATTTCGCGGGCCACTTTGCTGCTGGTGCAGCTGAAGTGGTTGCGCAACATGCGGCGCAGCAATTCAAAATCCTCGTCTTCCATGGGGTCCAGATCGACCATTTCCAGGTTGACGCGTTTTTCAAATTCACCCAGTGGGTTGTGGACGTAAGCAATGCCACCACTCATGCCGGCAGCAAAGTTTTTGCCCGTTTCACCGAGTACCACCACTACCCCACCGGTCATGTATTCACAACCGTGGTCGCCCACACCTTCTACTACGGTTTTTACCCCGGAGTTGCGTACACAGAAACGTTCACCCGCCATCCCTTTGATATAGGCTTCGCCAGAAGTGGCACCATAAAAGGCTACGTTGCCAATGATGATGTTTTCCTGTGGTTCGAACTTGGCCTCTCGGTCGGGTACCACGATCAGGCGGCCTCCCGAAAGCCCTTTACCGAAGTAATCATTGGCTTCCCCTTCCAGGGTAAACTGCAAGCCCGGTGCTGCGAATGCACCAAAACTCTGGCCAGCTGAACCCCGGAATCGGAAATCAATCGTGGCGTCAGGGTAGTCCTTTGCCTTTGTAACGCTTCGACACTTCGTTGGAGAGCATGGCACCCACGGCGCGATCGGTATTTTGAATCGGGAAGGTTGAACTCACTTTTTGCCCATTTTCCAGTGCCAGTTTGGCCTGGTAAATCAGCTTGCGGTCGAGTACTCCGGCAATGCCGTGGTCTTGCTCTACCCGCTTGTATTGGCCGACGTTCTCATCAACCGGTTGTTTGAACAGGATGGCGTTGAGGTCAACCTGGCGGTATTTCCAGTGCTGCACATTGCTGCGCAAACGCAGGAGTTCCACTTTGCCCACCATTTCATTGATGGTACGGAAGCCCAGTTCAGCCATGATGCTGCGCAGGTCTTCGGCCAGAAAGCGGAAGAAGTTGATGACGTGTTCAGGCTTGCCGCTGAAGCGCTTGCGCAATTCGGGGTCTTGGGTCGCAATGCCTACCGGGCAAGTATTCACGTGGCATTTGCGCATCATGATGCAACCTTCTACCACGAGTGCGGCGGTAGCAACGCCCCATTCTTCGGCGCCCAAGAGGGTGGCTATGGCGATGTCTTTACCTGTACGCAATTGGCCATCCGTTTGTACCACTACCCGGTCGCGCAGTTTATTGCGCAGCAAGGTTTGGTGGGTCTCGGCCAAGCCCAATTCCCAGGGCAAACCCGCGTGACGAATCGAAGTCAGCGGCGAAGCGCCCGTTCCTCCATCGTGGCCAGAGATCAGAATGGCATCGGCGTGCGCTTTGGCTACCCCCGAAGCAATGATCCCAACCCCCGCTTTAGACACGAGTTTGACGTTGATGCGCGCAGCAGGGTTGGCATTTTTGAGGTCAAAAATCAGCTGCGCCAAATCCTCAATGGAATAAATATCGTGGTGCGGCGGCGGCGAAATCAAGCCTACTCCTGGCGTGGAATGGCGTACGCGGCCAATCCATTCATCCACTTTATGGCCAGGCAATTGTCCACCTTCACCGGGCTTGGCACCTTGCGCCATTTTGATCTGCAATTCAGCAGCGTTGGTGAGGTAATAACTGGTTACTCCAAAACGACCGGAAGCCACTTGTTTGATGGCCGAACGTTCCCAATCGCCATTTTCTTTGGGTTCAAAGCGGATCTCGTCTTCACCGCCTTCGCCACTGTTGCTTTTGCCGCCAATACGGTTCATGGCAATCGCCAGGGTAGAGTGGGCTTCGTGAGAAATAGACCCAAAAGACATGGCGCCTGTAGCAAAACGCTTCATGATGTTTTCCACAGGTTCCACTTCTTCGATTGGAATGGGGTTGCCCTTGCGGAAAGTCAACAAACCGCGCAGCGTCAAGGCCTGCTCAGTTTGTTCGTTGATGATGGAAGCGTATTTTTTGTATTCTTGAAAATCGTTTTTGCGCGAAGCCACCTGCAAATG
Organism: Haliscomenobacter sp.; assembly: GCF_016718685.1. Lineage (GTDB taxonomy): Bacteria > Bacteroidota > Bacteroidia > Chitinophagales > Saprospiraceae > Haliscomenobacter. The sequence goes on from NZ_JADKCX010000046.1 coordinate 59,172, forward strand.
GTGAATACTCTTGGGGTTGAACAAGTGGGCCTCCCCACGGCGCTTCCACTGGTATACCCCTCCTACTTCGAGTTGTTCACCGGGAAGCGGCATTTCGGGGAAAGCGATGGCATGACGGGCTAAAACTTCTTCGGCGATGCCATCGTAGCTGATGCCCTGGATGCGCGAAACCGATCCGGTGAAACACTTCTCCACCACCTCGTTGGAAATCCCCAGGATTTCAAAAATCTGGGCACCCTGGTAAGATTGCAAGGTAGAGATACCGTTTTTCGACATCACTTTGAGGATCGACTTACCGATCACTTTGTTGAAGGTATCGATCATCTTCTCCAACTTCATGCTGGCGTCGAGGTGGCCGTGCTCGCGTTGCTCCGCGATGGTGGCGTACACCATATAGGGATTGACACAAGTGGCCCCATATCCGATCAAAGAGCAGAAATGGTGGGTTTCGCGGATGTCTCCGGCTTCAACGACCAGCGAAGTCAAGGTGCGCAAACCGCGACGGATCAAGTGGTGGTGTACCGCACCGATGGCCAACAACGAAGGCATGGGTGCATGCTTTTCGTCGGCCTGACGATCCGATAAAATCAAGATGTTACAACCCTGCCGCACCAGATCTTCAGCTTGGGCACAAAGGTTATCGATTGCCGCTTTGAGTCGACCTTCCTGGCCGTCGGCACGAAAAAGAATATCGATTACGCCTGATTTGAAGTAACTGTGTTCGAGGTATTTTACCCGATTGAGCTCGCCATTGGTGATGACCGGGCTTTCGAGGTGGATGAAGCGGCCCCGCTCGGGCACCAAGTCGAGGTGTTTAGGGTTGCCGCCCAACATGGCAAACAAGGACATGACCGAACGCTCCCGAATGGGGTCAATCGGTGGGTTGGTTACCTGGGCAAACAACTGCTTGAAGTAGTTAGACAAATGCTGTGACTGGTGTGACAATACCGCCAAAGGTGTATCAGCGCCCATTGAACCCAATGGTTCTAGCCCTTCGGCAACGGTTGGATTGATCAACACCTTGATGTCTTCTTTGGTAAAGCCAAACAATTGCTGATTGCGGTGCAAGGTTTTGCTGTCCAGTTCTACCACACCCGGGATGTTTTCGGGCAGGTCCTCTAGCGTCAGGCGGTGCTCTTTCATCCAATCCCGATAAGGCAGGCGCTGACAGATGGTGCTTTTCAGTTCTTCATCCCCTACAATCCGGCCTTCGTCCAGATCAGCAATGAGCATCCGGCCCGGTTGCAAGCGGCCTTTTTTCACCACTTTGGATTGATCTACCGGCAGAGCACCCGCTTCTGAAGCGACGATCAGGGTATTGTCTTCCAACAAGCAGTAACGCGAGGGACGCAATCCGTTGCGATCCAGTGTCGCGCCGACTAAAATGCCGTTCGTAAAACAAATCGATGCCGGACCATCCCAAGGCTCCATGATGGTTTTGTGGTACTCGTAGAAGGCTTTTTTGTAGTCTTCCATGGTATCATCATGCTCCCAGGCCTCGGGAATCATCATCATTAAGGCGTGGGGCAAGGAATAGCCACTCATCACCAGGTATTCCAGCACATTGTCGAAATTACCCGAGTCGGATAGGTCATCACCACAAATGGGTTTGATCAACTCCAGTTCTTCATCGGTGAAAATCTCCGACATCAGGTTTTTCTCCTTGGACTGCCACCAGTTCAGGTTCCCTCTTACCGTGTTGATTTCGCCATTGTGGGCAATGTAGCGGAATGGCTGGGCCAGTTTCCACTTGGGGACCGTGTTGGTAGAAAACCGGGAGTGGATTACCGCGATCGCTGATTTCAGGTCGGCATCTTGCAAATCCAAAAAGTAAGGGCGCAGCTGATACGTGGTCAACTGGCCCTTGTATACAACAGTTTTGTATGAAAAGGATGCGATATAAAAGCTTTCCTTTACGTGAGGAAAAACTTTATAGATGTTGTGGATCACGAACTTGCGCAGGATGTACAAACGCCGCTCCAAGGTTTTCAGATCCATGTCTTTTTTGGGCTTAACAAAAACTTGTTCAACCCGGGGTTCGGTGGCCACGGCTGATTCTCCCAACAATTCATGGTCAGTGGGTACTTTGCGCCAGCCAACTAATTCAAAGCCACATTCATCCATATAATCCTGGAACAACACGCGGCATTCCTGGCGTTGGGCACGATCCATGGGAAAAAAAACCATTCCCACCCCATATGCTCCAAAATCTGGCAAATCAATCTTTAGTTCCCGGCATTTTTTCTTAAAAAATTCATGGGGAGTTTGGATGAGAATACCAGCTCCATCGCCCGTGTTGGGTTCGCAGCCACAGGCTCCGCGATGCTCCATATTGGCCAGCATGGTGAGCGCATCCTCTACCAATTCGTGGGACTTGATGCCATTCAAATTGGCCATCAACCCCGTACCACAGGAGTCTTTTTCCAGTTGCGGAACGTACAAACCTTGGTTGGTCTCCTTCATATGCAAAACTGTTGTCTGATAAGTAAAAAATATTCTTGATGCGCAGCGCGCACGTAAACAATGTGAATTGGTCGCTGAAGCAGCAGTGTGGTTAGGGTAATGGGGAATTTAAGCTCTGTCTAAAGTCAGTGGTAAAAGTGTAGGCCAAGCAAGTTGAAAAACCTAACAAATACTTTGGCTAGCAGGTTACGCTGTTTTGGTTTTGGTAGAACTTCAAAAATATTGAAGGAATCTTGAAAAGCAAATTGCAAAGGATGAAAAAAGTGTGCGAAAGAATTATTTTAATTCCCCATTCTCCGACACTTAACCGCAAATTATGCAAAAAAGTGGACTTTTTATTGAAAATATTGAAAGCTTAGATTGAAATAATAGTTCGTCATTGTTGCAAAATATGCGTCAACTATCCCCTATTTTAGAAAGCTCGCCAAAAATTATTCTTTTTCCCGAAAAACAATCTAAGCCAATAAACAGCAAACACTGCATCACTTGCTACAACATCAAAACGAAAATGGCCTACCCTGAAGGCAAGCCATAAGACTAGGAAACAAGAAGATCTGGTTGCTATAGATTCAT
>NZ_JADKCX010000047.1 GCF_016718685.1 Haliscomenobacter sp.
TCGCTCAATGCCACCAATGCGGAGGGATGTAGTGATGTCAGTGTAAAAACCATCCAGGTGGGCAGTACTACCTCAACCCAAGAACAGGATGAGTTGGTCTACCGCTTGGGAATTTTCCCCAATCCAACCCAGGATATCGTTAACATTGAATTCAATCTCGATCGCAGTCGAACAATCAGATTGAGCATTGTCAACGCCATCGGACAAGTTCTCCAAACGGAAAATTTGGGAGAACGCAGCTCGGGATTGGAACAAATTTCAGTTCAACAATTGCCCGCAGGTGCCTATTGGCTGATGTTTGACGTGGATGGGATTCGAGTGGCGAAGCCGTTGCGGGTAATCAAGTGAAAAATTCGGTTGATCCAAGAGCTTTCGTAAACAATTTGGTCGGGCATCTTAATGGTGATGATTCAACTTTAGGCGACTAATGCCATTTGGAGAATAGCAACCAAAATTGGCAAGATGAGGTAACACAGCACCAATAAGCGGTTGGCGTAGCCAGCCAATGGGATTACCCCATCGGGCAATTTTTCGGGTACTTCGGCGTCCGGCCCCATTGGGTAGCCCGCTTTTTTAAAGCCCGAAAACAACAAAGCCATGGATCCAGCCATAAAAACCAAAGCGATCCAGGGGGCGTGAGCAGAAATTAATAGCCCCCCCCGATACGAGGACCAAGCTTCCAGGCTCAGCAAGTGATAACCAATGAGTAAGGCAGCAAGCGGAAGCGTAGGCACGCCGAGCAAAAAAGCCAGGCCGTGCCTAGGGTGTTTTACATCAAACAAGCCGCCCATAATCGCGCCAATGCCTGAAATCAAGAGTAAAACTACCCCTGCTGTAGCCCACATCGTGCCTACGATATTCCAAAGCAGCATGGCACTCAGAATGGTACAGGTTCCCCATAAAAAGAAAAATGCGGTCAGGAGCCTTTTGTTTTTACCTAGAGCGTATTCACTGATCATCCGCCAACTCGGTTGAAATTCAGGGCTTACAAAATGTAAAGCCAATAAGCAAAGCAGCGACAGGCAGCCGGAAACAATTGATAAAACAGCTAAAATTTCCATTGGTGCATTATTTTTTCAGCTCATTAAGCAGTACCTCCAACTGGTCAAGCGCCATTGACAGGCCTTCTTGCATGCCCATTTGAATGACGGTTTCCAAATCGGCCAGTGATTGATAGGTCACCACCGTTTGTACAAGCGTTTTGTCTGCAAATCCTTCAAACGTAGAATGCCATTCAGCACAGGGAAGTTGGGCGTTCATTTCACCTTCTGCGTCGCAGAAGCCGTCCCAGGCCCTGAAATTTTCGATGGCTTGAATGGAAATGTAATCCATGCGGCCCCAATGCTCTTCACCCTCGGGGCCACACATGGCGTAGTGCCAGTGGCCGCCGTCCCGGAAGTCCATACTTTTAGTGCGTGCTTTCCATGGGTTTGGAGCAAACCACTGCTCCAGAAGTTCGCTCTTGGTATGGCAGTCCCACACCAATTGTCGCTCTGCTGCAAATTCACGGCGCACCGTAATGGTGTTTTTTTCCTGGTCAACCAGGAAGTCGAAAAGAAGCTTGGCGGTCATGGTTTATCTGATTTTAAGGTTTGAAGTAAATCGTCGAGTTGATTGTAGCGCTGTTCCCAAATTTTGCGGAATTGCTCGAGCCATTGGTCGATCTCTTTCATTTTGTCAATTTTGAGTTGGTAATAAATCTCCCTGCCCTGTTGCTGCTGGTCAACCACCTCGCATTCGCTCAGGATTTGAAGGTGTTTGGAAACTGCCTGTCGGGTCGTGTCAAAATGTTCAGCGAGGGCGTTTGGCGTCATCGCCTGCACCGCAATCAGGGCAATGATGGCCCGGCGGGTTGGATCTGCAATGGCTTGGAAAATATCTCTACGCATGGGTGAATCAATTCGTGCAAATGATCGGTTGCAAATATATGCGCAAATGATCGGTTGCGCAAATTTTCAGGCTGTTTTTTTTGAAAAAGCAGCCTGAAAATTTTATTCATTGATTATCAGTCCTTAAAGTCTTTGAACTTATCTGTGATGAAGGGAGGCTGTTCCGTACTTGGCTCGTTTTTGGTTTCACGAGAGGTACTTAACATGAATCTATTGTTCCCGGTAGAGGAATTTCAATTGTTTCAATCGGCGTTTAATCAATTTGTTTTTCATGGGTTCAAATCTTGTTAATTCAAGCTTGTTTTTCCTCACTAAAACATAAAAAGGTTGATTCATCTTTTTGGTGAGGTGATAAATTGTTGCAAGCTCAGCGAAATCTTCAGACCAACTTGCCATTCCATACAGGGATACGAAGGGTGTTTTCAGAAGCGCCTTGTATACCTCTGGCGCTGATTCTATCGGCACTTTTTTGCCACTGCGGAAGCGTGTTTTTTCAAGCAATGAATCAATGTACTTTTCATTTGGCACATTCATTTTATACCAAACGCCTTCAGTCAAGGGGGTGGGTTCAACCAGGTCAGCCTGGTCAAGCACAGGTGGGGTAATTTCCAGTACTGCATCCAGCACATGTGTGGCTTCGTGAAGTAGGATATACACTATGGCATCTAAGTCCCCGGCCTCAATGCTGATTTCATACGTTGGCGTTGTTGAAGCTTCATAACAAGTTTGTTCTTTCCAGGTGGCCCATTCAGAAATGGTTTCATGGAGTATTCCTGCTCGAAAAGTAATGTTAAATGTTTTTGTGGAATCCGGTCCTTCTACAGGTGAGGTAAGAGCCGTATTGGGCATGTTATCCATAAAACTTATACTATGCAAATGCCCTTTGAGGATTTTCTGATGCAATGGAGGTAGTGCAGCGAAAGCTTTCTCTATTTTCATCACTTCCAATGCAGTCAATTCATGATTGACTGGAGCCATGCCTGCCTCCTGAAACATCTTAAAAACACTTTCGGGTGCTGTAGCAACCCGTTTGGCCGGATTCTGCTCAACAACGAGTCCTGGCACCTGGCCATAAACACCTGCCCAGAGGAATAAACCAAGAGCCGTCACCAGGAATTTTACATACCCTAACGATAGTTTTTTTTTCATCAACATGTTATCTGCTTATTGTACCGGCTTTTTGAGCTCAAGTTTTCTCAAAACGCTTGTTTGCTTAAATTTCCCCCCCCCCCCCCCCCCCCCCCCCCCCCGCCCGCCCCCCCGGGCACCAGTGATTTGGCGCTAATGTAATGTTAAATTGGGGATCCATCGTTTTTTTCTGCAAAGTTCGGGAATGGAGGAGTGAAAGGGAATAGAAGATTTTGGGAAAAGCATGTAAAATTACTCGTTACTTAAGGCTTAAACAACTCCATCGTATAGTCCAACAACTTCTTACTCCCCCATTTTCCATGCCCCGGAATCACAAATCGTGCGTCCGGGTATTGCGCCTTCACTCTGGCCACAGTCTTCGGCCAGTCGCCCAAATTGGCATCAGCCAGGTTGCCTTTTCCTGCGTTGTTTTCCTTGATCATACAACCGCCAAACAAAACTTTTTCGCTAGGTACATAAGACACGATGTTGTCTTTGGTATGGCCTTCGCCGAGGTAACGATTTTCAATGGTTTCGCCGCCAATTTTTAGGTTCAACACTCCATTGAAGCCATTTTGTGGTACCGCAGTATTTTGGGTTTTGGCCAAATCAATGGTCAGTTGATTGGCATAAGAAGGGATCCCCCTTTGATGAAAAGCATTGAGCCCGCCCAGGCAGTCTCCGTGAAAATGATTGACCACGATGGCTTTTACTTTGGCTTTCAGGTTGTTTTCAATCCAGTCAATCAGTTGTATGGAAACACTGTCATTGGGTGGGGTGTCAAATACCACAGCTTCATCATTGTTGTAATAAATCATCCCATTGCAGGGCACTCTGCCCCATTGATTGGTGTTGAGATAGGTGACGTGGACCATGGTTTTGGGCGTGAGCGCCTTTACCTGCAAGGTTTCGCTGTTGTATTTTGGTAATAATTTTTTGGGTGGTACAGCCAGAAAGTAAGGCAATTGCCAAAACGACCAGAGAAAATGCTTTCATGTCGGTATTTAGGTAATGAATGAGTTACCGAAAATACGTGTTTTTGCCAGATTTATTGTTTTACTGTAAATGCAAGCCAGGCTATGGAACTTTATGGTTCTATGGCAAGATTTAAAAGCTCAGCCTATTGAAAAATAAAGTCTTCATTGCCGATAAACACCCCGAATGGTCGGTACAACCTTTTGGTTATATTCATTGGGCAGGTTAGGAAACTTCTTCGATTTGGAATGGTTGTATTGAAGGGGCCGCTCGGGAGAGCGAGCGGCGACTGCAGTGCTCTATATCCTTTGAACTTATAACTATAGCTGGTTTATTATGTGCGATACCTTCATCAAAATCACTCCCACTCAACTCCTGTTCGGTAAAAATTCTGACCGTGAGCCCAATGAAGCCCAGGCCATTGTGCGCTTTACTCGTGCAACACCGCTAGAAAAGACCCTACGTTGTACCTACATCGAGATTCCCCAGATAAGCCATACCCACGAGGTCATTTTGTCCAAACCTTTTCAAATGTGGGGCGCTGAGATGGGTGCCAACGAACATGGCCTGGTCATTGGCAATGAGGCCGTTTTTACTAAAATCCCTTTTCAGCGCAAAAATACGGGCCTTACAGGGATGGACATGTTGCGGTTAGCGCTGGAGCGTTGCAGCTCCGCCCACGCTGCGCTGGATTTAATCATTCAATTGCTGGCTGATTATGGGCAAAATGCTTGTGGGGGTTACCGGAATCGGCGTTTTTATTACCACAACAGTTTTTTGATCGGTGACAAAAAAGAAGCCTGGGTATTGGAAACGGCTGGCCCGCATTGGGTGGCCAAAAAAATTGTGGACAGCTACGCCATTTCCAATGGCCTTACCTTGACCAATGACTACGACTTGATTAGTCCGCATGCCGAAGATTTTGCCCGCCACCGGGGCTGGTGCAAAAAAGGAGAAGAATTTTCTTTTGCCCAGGCTTATTCTGATTGGTTTTATACCCGCATGAGCAAATGTAAAGTGCGCCGCGCATATTCCAGCCAGGCCATTCAATCTGATGACCTGAACGGTGTATTGCACGCTGCCCAAATCCTGCGTCAACATGGCGATACCCCCGAAAACCGTTATGACCCCTCGCAGGGGGGTACCGCCAATGTGTGTATGCATTCCACTGGCCCCACCAATCCTAGCCAAACCACGGGTTCAATGGTATTTGAACTCCCCCGCAAAACGGGTACGCCAACCGTATGGCTCAGCGGCACTTCGATGCCCTGTTTATCGGCTTATCTTCCTTTCTTTTTTGGTGGAAAAACCCTTACCGCTCCTCAGTGGGCAGTACCTGGTGCCAAACCTGACCATTCTATGTGGTGGCAAGCAGAACGTTTGCACCGAAAAATTGCCCTTAATTATGCGATAGGCCGCCAATTAATCGTTACAGATTTACAAAATATGCAGCGTGAATGGGTACAGGGTGTGAATCAATTGCAGCGCCAAAATGCAAGTGTACAAAGTCTGGATGAATACACTGAGTCTGTCTTGCAACAATATCAAAATTGGCTCAGCAAAACCTGGAACAGTGCTGAAATTCAAACCTTGCCTCGTCGTTCGCCTGCTTCGTTGTACGCCTTGTTTCAATACATCAATGATCGTGCAGTAGATTTACGCAAAAAATTAATATTTTGCGGGGATGATCCACTCAACTCAGGCTATGAGAGTTATCCAAATTACAGATTTACACATTGGCAAGGAGGGAGAAGACACTTACTTTGTAGACGTAAGAGAAAATTTTCGCCGCATCATTACAGCGGTACAGGAGCGCAGGCCTGACTACCTGGTGCTTTCTGGAGACCTCTGTTATCATCAAGGTGAGCTGGAGATCTATGCCTGGATCAAAGGTTGGATCGATCAATTGAATATTCCGTACGAAGTCATTGCTGGTAACCACGACGATTCACAATTGCTCATCCAGGCATTTTGCCGCAAGGCTGATCAAAAAACAGATGGCCTGTATTTTACCCGTAGTTGGATGAACAAGCCCGTATTGTTCATGGATACCGCCAAATACAAGGTTGAAGAACCTCAACTCAAGTGGCTGCAAGCACAACTACAAACCCTGCAAGGAGACATCGCACTGTTCATTCACCATCCACCTATCCTGGTTGGCACTCCTTTCATGGACAATAACCACCCCCTGACCGACCGCGATCCGCTGTTGGATATCTTGTGTGCGTATCCAGGGAATATTGACATCTTTTGTGGCCATTATCACGTTGACAGGACTGTCCGCTGGAAAAATCTTTTGGTACACATCACTCCTTCCTGTTTTTTTCAAATCGATTCCTACGCAGAAGATTTTAAGGTTGACCACTACCGCATTGCTTTTCGCGAAATTTCATTTCTACCAGAACTAACCATTAGTGCAGTGCACTATCTTTAGACAGGTAAGTCAACAAGGATACATGTATCAGTCTCCCATCCGCAAGGTGCAAATTTTAAAATACCAGAACGGCCAATTTAGTCAGCGTACCGATCATCTGGCTACCGAAGAACCCCTCGAAATTCAATTGAGCTTCGGGGCCTCTGAGCAACGTACGCAGCGCAGTTTAGCCATCACCATGCGCACCCCGGGACAGGATTTCGATTTGGTGTATGGTTTTTTGTTTACAGAAGGCATCATCCACCGACGCGGTGACGTGATCCAGATGCGCTACCCCGGAAATCAACTCGATCCGGAAGCCCAGGAGAACATTGTTTTAGTTGAATTGCATCCGCATACCAATTTCGATTTCGAGCGACTGAATCGGCATTTTTACACCAGCTCGAGTTGTGGAATTTGTGGCAAAACAAGTTTGGAAATGGTGCAGCCCCATGCTCATTTTCTGTTGGACCCCCTCAATCCGCAGGTAACCCCTCCTATTCTCCTGCGTTTGCCTCAGCTTTTGTTGCCCCAACAGTCTTTATTCGGTCGAACAGGCGGCATTCATGCAGCGGGTTTGTTTTCTGCAGCTGGAGACCTGCTGCTGCTGCGTGAAGATGTGGGTAGACACAATGCGGTAGATAAAGTACTGGGCGCGGCCCTGCAAAAACACGATTTCCCTTTGCGTACAGAAATTCTCCTGGTCAGTGGCCGTGCCGGATTTGAACTTGTACAAAAAGCCATCATGGCGGGCCTATCCGTGATGGCGGCGGTGGGGGCACCCTCCAGCCTGGCGACGGAATTGGCCGAGGCACACAACCTGACCTTGATTGGTTTTTTAAGAGATGGCAGTTTCAATGTTTACACCGGAAAGGAGCGAATCTCAGGAACCTGATTCGGGCTTAGTAGTGGGGCAAAAATAAGTGTTCATTTTTTTGAGCCAAAGGATTAGATAAGGCACTTAAAATGGATCGTTTGCTTATCTAATCCTTTGGCAAAATGAACACTTATTTTTTTGCCCCCCCTTAGAGCTGGGCAGGGTTATTTTTGGGTGGTTTTGCTCATCCACAAATTGAGTACCCGGCCATTCGATATTCTCATTCCAGACACCTTCCCCGTATCATCCCGCTCAAACTTCACTGAGCCCAAAAAAGAAGGGCCATTGAACCGGTCGCCATTGATGTGTTGCAATTTAAATGAGCCATTGAGGCGATGATGGCCAATCAGTTGATCCCCTTCTACCCGAAAAGTATAGGTGGTTTCCACATCGGGGCAATAATAACTTCCAGGGTAGTCATGGAATTGAGGGCCATTGGGCGATTCTCCCTCTGACCGAGGTTTATTGAGGGAAACAAAACTTGAGGGCCCTTCCGTAAATTCATCCTCCAGAAGAAGGTCGGCGATTCGCTCGCAGCTTGCTTGACTGTTGAAATTGGCATAGTTGCTTTTGACCATAATGGCCAAATCCTGTTGGGGAAAATACAACAATGCAGCCCGATAACCCGCGCTTGATCCGGTATGCTGAATCCGCTGTAATCCACGATAGGTAGTTTTTTCCAGCCCAAATGCATAATTCAGGGTGTCTCCATTGCTCAGAATCCCCCTTTGAAACATTTGCTGGATGGCCCTCATTCCGCCTACTTTTCCGTCCCGAAAATTGTTGAACCAGCGAGCCAAATCGGGCAAGGTGGTATAAATACCCCCTGCTCCGATCACGGTGCTGTTGTCATAGAGTTTGATCCACACATTTTTATCGCTCATGGTATAGGAGTCGGCGCAGTGAGGAAAAATTTCGCCCTGAATGTCCATCACATAAGTATCGTTCATATCCAAGGGTTGGAAAATATTTTCCCGCATCCATTGTTCAAAACCCTGTCCGCTGACTTTTTGGATGATTTCTGCCAATAACATGTAAGCAGTATTGCAGTACGCATAGCGGCTACCTGGAGGAAAATTGAGTTCACGGCTACTTTGCACCAGGTTCAAGGCCTCTTCCTGGCGTACTGCGTCCCCTTGTTTCCAGCCTGCAATTTCCAACATGCCATATATTTCCCTCAAGCCACTGGTGTGGTGAATCAGGTTGCGGATGGTGATGGGGTTTCCAAAATCCGGTACTTCGGGGAGGTATTTTTGGATGTTGTCGTCGAGGGAAAGTTGTTTGTTCTGAGCCAAAAGTACCATGGCAAAACAGGTCATTTGTTTGGCCAGAGAGCCTATGTCAGATATCGTATTGGGGGTAAACGGCAACCCATGCTCCAGGTTGGCCAATCCGTAACCCTTGGCCAGCATGAGTTGGCCTCCTTTGACTACACCTACGGCTAACCCCGGGTAACTCCCCCGCTGGTTGTTGGCAAACAAAGAGTCGATCAGGGGTACGTAAGGATGGATCCAGCGGTGGTGCTGCGCGCAGAGGGCGGTATAAAAACCAATCAGCAGAAAGATGGTTACCGTAGGTTTCATGAAGGGACGCATATTTGTAATTTTTCCTATCTATTTAGCACCCCGACAAAGTTGGGGTGCTAAATAGATACAATTTTTCAATAAAATTAAGCCAGATTTTACGCAAATGTTGCGTAAAATCTGGCTTAATTTTAAAAGAAGATGGCTACCCTAGATTCAATCCTGCTTCACCCACTTCACAACCTGGCGTTCGCCATTCAACTGCATTTCCAGCAAGTACCAACCAGTTGGCAATTCCTGAACGTTCAGCGGCGTGGAGTTTTTGCCGGGTATAGCATCCAAAGTCAAGCGCCGCAGCACTGCTCCCGTGGGATGCAAAATCCGGACGGTAGCACGAGCATTACCCAAAGTCATGTTTTCAAAGCTCAGGTACAATTCTACTTTAGCTGGATTTGGATACAAATCCAATTGCAAACGTTGTGCTGTATTTACTTTTGTGGATGGTGTATTCACTTGTAAATCTGATGTTCCTGGTGCGGCCAGACCAGCACCAACACTGATGCGTACAAAGTTGCTCGACAATTCAAAACAATTGTTGGCAAGCTCGGCTGTAGCTGCATCTTGCCCTACTTGAGCCAATAAGATTCCCGTGTAAGAAAGTCCCCAAACTCGGAACACACCCGCGGGCAGGGTATCAAAATTGAGGCTGTCCGCTGGTAAAATGCTGCGGATGATGTTCTGTTCATCCGTCACCAGAAAACGATAAGGAGGCAAAGGAGCTGCCCCCAGGCGGGAAAATTTCAATACGTCTGGTTTATTGTCTCCTCGGATAACCGTCAATTCAGTTGCACCATTGGTAGAAGCAACTGTGCCGCCTTGGGGCTTTTGCACCACAACGGTAACGAAATTTTCAGAAAGATCATAACAGTCGGTACTCAATGGCGAATTGAGCAAGTCCTGGCCAAATTGTACGCGGAATTCCCCGGTATAGGCGATGCCCCAAATGCGGTAAGTTCCCAATGGCGAGCGTTCAAAATCAATCAAAATTGATTGAATATCCGGAAACAAAACCCGGTTGCGGTCATCAGTAATGACAATGCGGTAAGCTTCTCCAATCACTACCTCTGGAGGGAAAATCGCAATGGCATCGGCTAAATCGTCTCCTGGGCAGGTGTAATAAGTGCTTGCCCCATCCAGGGTACTGATGCGGCTACCCTCTACTTCCCCGCCCCTGATGACCCGAACTACATTATCCGCGAGGTCAAAACAATTGTTGGCCAAGCTATCCTTCAAGTTTAATTTCGCTCCAATTTTGATGCGATCAATTCCGGTAAATGAAAGTCCAAATATCAAATAATTGCCTTCAGGTTCTTTGCTCAGGTCAATGAGGTTGCTGCGTACAATTTGCCGAACGATGCTGTCTGGAGTAGTCAGGATGTATACAAATCCAGCCCTGGAACGGCTGGTGGTTTTCATCCGCAGGCTTGTACCATCTTTACCTGGGCAAAAGCGCACATTGGTAGAGTCATTGCTGGCGCTGATCCGCCCCCCATCGGGTACCTCAATAAAGACCGAAAGGAAATTATCGGAGAGGTTAGAGCATCCGTCAGAAATTGTCGCATTCTGCAAAATTTGGCCGGCAGTCAGGGTTAAATTACCCGAGAAAGAAACGCCGTACACCCGTAAATCACGGAAACCACGTAAATCCAGATTTAGGCTGTTCCCATTGATGATACTGAGTACCAAATTGCTGGCATTGGTAAGCACGTAGCGATAGCCCACCGTTGCAGTTGAATTATTGGAAAAGGTATAATTGTCGGCTTTGCCATCATTGCTACACACAAAAATAGAATCGCCTATAGCTTGCGTGGAAATACGGGCACCATCCACAAATGATTTTTGCACCGCAATGAAATTGTCGCTCAGGTCATAACAATCGTCAGTGATGGCCGAATCTTTGACCGAGGCACCTGCTTTGATGATGATATTACCGGTATAAGCCAAGCCATATACACGAATATTGGCCCCACTCAATTTTTCAAAATCGATCCGGCTGGTATCTGGCAGAATAGACAATAATAGGTCTTTGTCGTCCGTAATCAAGAGCAACTGCGGTGTATTGTTTTTTCCTTTGCGGATGATGGTGACCACATCGGCTGTACCATCTCCAGAGCAAATGTTGCTCTTGAGGCCTTCGGCTTCAATGGTTCCGGCTTCCGGTAAAACTTTTTCTACCTCCAGGTAATTTTCCGACATTGAAAAACAAGAAGAGGCCAACTCAGCTTGGTCGGCATCCTGGCCAATGGTAGCCAGTAAATTACCATTGTACACCAGGCCCCAGATTCGATACGAACCCACCGGTAGTGAATCAAAAGAGGTTGCAGTTTCCGTAGTAATGGCCCGAATGGTGTTGTCTGCGCTGGTAATCAGGTAAACAATCGCACCTTCCTGGTGGCCTTGTAAACGCCATCCAATGGAATCTTTCTGCTGATTGCTGGGGCAAACGTAGGTTTTGGTGCCCCCACTCAACAGTGTAAGGCTTCCCCCTTTTGGAAGTTGACGGTTTACGGTAATTGAGTTGAAAGACAAACCGAAACAATCATCCGCCAAAAGATCATTAAAGGCATCCTGGCCAGCTTTGGCCAACAATTGTCCACCATAAGCCAGGCCCCATACGCGGTAAGTTCCTCCGGGCAAGTTCCCAAAATTGAAACTATCCTGCGAGGTTGCCGCAATGATTTTATTTTCGTTATTCGTAATGAGGTAAACGAATTTTTCGCCGAGGCTCCCAATGCGTTGAAAACGTAAAGTTGAACTGGCACCCGCCGTAGGACACTGTAGATTTTCATTACGGCCATTGCTCAGGCGCACCAATCCCCCTTGCAAATTGGTTTTGACTGCAGTAATGGGCGTAGACAGGTTAAAACAGGCATCCGCTAAAGCATCTCTACCTACATTGAGGCCTGCCCTTGCGGTCAAAGTCCCGGTATAGGCCATGCTGTAAATCCGCACGGTATCGCGTTGGATTTCATCAAAAACGAGTTGTGCTTGCTCGGTGATGCGCAAAATATTGCCAAATGCATCGGTAATCAGGTAAATAAGTTGACTTCCCTGTGCGTCTTTTCGCGTCCAGTTCAGGGTATCCGGTTTGCCTTCACGACAAACAAATCTAGGCGAGCTCCCTGTATTGAAAGCAAGCGTTCCTCCTTTGACTTGTTCTTTGGTGATGTCGATAAAGTTAGCGGACAAATCGTAACACGCACTGGATGCATTGCCATTGGTCACGACATCACCAGCCTTCAGCAGCAAGTTACCAGAATAAGAAAGGCCCCAAATCCGACACTTTCCAGGTTGTCCCGCATTGAGGTCAATGCTATTGCCCAATAAAACCAACAGTAAACGGTTCTGGTCATCGGTCAACAAGTAACGGTAGGTAGAAGTACTGGCCGTACCCGTATTGCGGAAAGACATTTGGTCTGCCGTAGCATCAATACAAACCAGCCGCTGGGTTGCCCCTGTACTCAGGGATACTTGCCCTCCATCTACTTCATTCCAACGGAATTGCAAAAAATTATCCGTTAAATCAAAACATTCATCACTGCTGATACTGCCAATTTGACTACCTGTTGATGCAACCAGTCGACCCGTATAAGCTACACCATACACCCTGAAATTCATGGGAAAACTCTTGGATGGACTGAAAATTTGGCCATCTACTACGGCAACTATGCGTTGCAGGGTATCGGTAATGATGGTAGCAAAGCGATCACCTGTGAAGCCCGGAGTAAGCTGAACATTGATGCTTGCAGGCTCATTTTGTCCAAAACAAATCAAGGCAGCGCCGGGGTCGCTCAAACTCAATTGCCCAGCTTCAACGCTGCGCTTGATCACTTGCACATGGTTGTCCGACAAGTCCCAACATTGGCTGGACAACGCCGTCGTAGTGGCATTTTCACCTACTGTGGCCAACAATTCACCAGAGTAGCCCAAACCCCAAATGCGGAAATAACCTTCCTGTTCGCCCAATATTCTTACCTGATTGCTCGTACTGATCGATACAATCCGATTAAAGGTATCGGTAACCAGGTAGACGTAATTTTGTACCAAAAGCGTAGAAGTACTGACCATCAGACTACTGTCTTTGCTCACGCCACAAAGTACTTTACGTGTTCCGCGGTCAGCAAATTGAATGCGTCCGCCATCGTTCACCGATTTGGTGAACGTGATAAAATTTTGAGAGAACTCAAAACATTGATCAGAGAAACGTCCGGTACGAACATTGGTCCCCACGGAAAACGAAATTTTACCCGTATAGGATAAACCAAATACGTGGTATTCGCCAGCCGGAAGATCGCCCAAATTGTACTGCCCGTTGTTGTGAAAAAGACTGACCACATTATTCAAGCGATCGGTAAGGAGGTATACGTAATTGTCTCCCCGTTCCGGTCGTAGACAATCTTGATTTGTGGTACTCCGCTGTAAAACACAACAATTGATCGGTACTTCCATCACTTAGCGTCAGTCGCCCTCCTTCGGGATTGCGTTTGCGAATGGTGATCGCTTGTTTGGTGATGGAATAACAACTATCCGCAAAGGTTGTGGCAAACAATAGATCTCCCACCTTTGCTTGAATGTTGCCAATATGGGTCGCGCCCCAAACCCGGTTGTATTCTCCTGGCAGGTTACGAAAATTGATCATCGCGTCGCCAGACAGCGCCAGGATGCGATTGTCCAAATCGGTTACAATAAAGTGTTGTTTTTCCTGACCATTGCTCGATACTACAAAAGCACGGAAAGTGGTAACAGGATCGTTGAGGCAAATGGTGGTGGTGGTATCATTGCCCCCCGAGCTGATCTGTCCGGCATCCAGCAGGTACACGGTTGCGCGGATAAAATTGTCGGAAAGGTCTGAACAAGAAGTGCTCAGTTTACCGCTAGCAATTTTTCCAACTTCGGCAGTCAGTGTACCAATGTAACTCAAACCCCAGATGCGGTATTCCCCGGTAGGTAGGCCTGTAAAATCAACCTTTGCTGTGGGAAGAATTTGTATAATTTTATTTTGATCATCAGTGAGCAAAAAAGTATACAGTGCCGGAGATGTGGTATTTGTGATCAATTCCCGAGAAGAAACATCCGGCAAATTGCCGCACACAAAGGTATGGGTATTGCCATCCGGGAGGGCAACTTTGGCCCCATCGGGATCCGTTTTGATGACCGAAAGATAATTGTCCGAAAGTTCGAAGCAGCTACTGGAAAAAATAAAACTGCCCACGTTTTGGCCTTTGGAGGCATTCAATGCGCCGGCATAGGACAGTCCATAGATGCGAAAAACGCCCAAGGGCAAATTGCGCAAAGAGACGCTAGGCTCAGCAAATACATCAAGCACAATGCCTTTGCCATCCGTGAGTACATACCGGTATACGGGACTCTTGCTGTCGGTTTGTAAGGCTAATTTTTCGGTTGTTGTATCATTGGCGCAAATGTAATGGGTAGTACTACTGTTGCTAAACGACAAAACACCTCCATCGGGAATGAAGTGAGTAACTGTCACAAAGTCATCCGTCAGGCCATAACAATAATTGGCCAAAACGTCGGTTTGGGCATTCATACCCGGTTTGGCCAATAACCTCCCTTTGTAATACAAGGCCCAAACCCGATATTTTCCTGGGTCGTATTGTTCAAAGTCGATATTGGGCACATTGGATACCTCCAAAATTATGTCTTGCTCGTCAGTAACGAGAATGACGTAAGGCATGTAAAATGGACCTGTCCTAAAATTCAAGCGATCCGGGTTTTGATCGCCAGCACAAGTAAAAGCCTCAGTACCCCCGCTCGTCAAAGCGATTTGGGTTCCCTCTCCACAGTTAAGAGATTGTGCTGTCAACCCGGTGGACGTAAAAGACAGACATAATAATACCCATAAGTAAAGATAATGCTTCATTGGATAGCAATTGTGTATTTTCCTCATTATAAATCAATGATAACCAGAGCACTAAACATAGTACTCTGCGAGCAATAGCCGAAGGGGGCATAGATGGGTGTAGATAGCCACTTAAAGATACAAAAAAATTATATAAGCGCTGGAGAAACGTAGCGTAAATATAGCCAATTAGTTATAGATGTTCCTGCACTGGAGTAAAGTTTGAAAGATACCTTGTAAAGGTTAGAATGGGAATAGAAGGTGTGAGGGAACAAAACCTTTTCTGTTAACACTGCAATTTTAATAACGTTTAAGCGTACCTTTATTGGGAACTAAATCATAATTCCAAAGACCGATTGAAACAACCATGTGGAATATTGCCTCCGTTGCGTTTTTTGTTGATCGAGATGTTCAGCCAACATCCTCGCTGCCAAGCCCGCACCTCTTGGCTGGCATCGATGCCATTCAGCGCTATACGGTGGAGCGTTTGGTACAGGATATCTTTGTAGGAGGAGCGTGCAAAAACACGTTCAACATCAAGGAATCGGCAACAATGCCGGCATTGGTTATTTTGAAAATGGCCAATCGATCATTGGCATCAACCGGGGGTGATTTTATCCACTGGCCCCATCGAAAACTGTGAAGGCCCCAATGATTCCCGGCGCGCCAGTGGCGACTTTAAAGATGCAACCGGCGATCCCGATCTGAAACAATTGTCGCAACTCAACATTCAGGATGCTGTTGGCATTGAATTTGATTTTACCCCCCTCGACTCGCTGGTCACCTTTCGGTACGTTTTTGCTTCTGAAGAATATTGCGAGTTTGTTGGCTCCAACTTCAACGATGTATTTGGTTTTTTGTCATGGCCCCGGCATCAATGGCCCTTTTAGCAACAATGCCATCAACGTTGCGCTGGTGCCGGGTAGTCAGGATTACGTGTCCATCAATACCATCAACCACAACATCAATACCAATTATTTTGTCCGCAACGAACTCAAAGATGACGCCGACCGCTGTGGCATTCCCTGGACAACCCCGGCCAATTTGGGCAATATCCAATACGATGGTTTCACCAGGTCATGACCGCTACCTAAAAACCGTGCCCTTGCCAGACCTACCACTGCGCTTCGTGATTTCTGATGTGAATGATGGCCAGTTCGATTCTGCGGTTTTTTGAAGCAGAGAGTTTCAATATAGGAGGCAGTATCAATTTGGCCGTAGGCAACGGCGTCCGGAAGATACCATCACGGAAGGGCTGCAGGAAAGGCCAGTTCATGGTCAGCCGCAAAGACCCCTACCAAACTACTACCTACTGACCATCGGATCCGGTAGCCAATGCCAGTGCCGCAAAGCTGGGATAGATTTCAAATTTGTTGCTTCTTCGGTAACCATTCCAGTGGTCAGGTTTCCACCACCATCAAAATTGAATCCATCCTGGATCAAATCAATGAAGGTTTGAAGACATCATCCTGGAGCTGGATTTCCCCTTGTTTTGTATCAGCGATACTGCGCGTTTGTTCATCGAAGATCCGCCTCCCCTGGAAACAGGTTTACAAACTGTAGAATCTTGTATCGGCGATACGGTACTCTTACAACTCAATCCCAGTGGAGGAGTGCCTCCCTATCGAATACGCTGGTCAAATGGGGATACAATTGGCCACCTTCAAGGCCTTTGCCAATGTGGATACCACTTACCGGCTCAACATGCGCGATTTGTGTGGACGGAGTACCGACGATGTGGTGATTGTGCGCCGCCGTAGGCCTCCTCAAGCGCGGCTCAACAGTTTGCGCGAGGTCTGCTTCAACGATACGGTGGCGATTCCCATCTATTTACGGGCTTCGCGCCATATAAGTTTTACCTATGCCGTAAATGGTGTCGCCCAACAAAGCATCGGAAACCTTCGACAACCCTTACATCATCAATACCAATCAGGAAGGGCGGATTGAATTGCTGAATTTTCGCGATGCCATTTGTGCCGGGAATGTGAGTGGAAGAGCCGAAATACGCAACTACCAAATCAAAACCTCATGGCTGAAAACAAGTGAGTTGTTTTTGCCGCCAATGACAGCTCCATTCACATCGTGCTGCGGGGAACCGCGCCCTATCGATTCAATTGGAGCGCAGTGCCGATATCGATGCCGAAGCCCAAAACCTGGCGGCTGGAAAATATGGCGTCACCATCACCGATGCCAATGGCTGTTTTACCAATCTAGAAGTTGAACTTAAGGAACCTCCATTGCTGGACTCGATTAGCTTCGATTGCCAGGAGTTCAGCGGGCCATTTATTTCATTTGCACCCTCGGGGGTACTCCTCCTATATTTACAGCATCAATGGTGCTCCTTTTCCAAAATGAGCAGGTGTTTAGTCAACTCAATTCCGGAGAGCGCTACGATTTGCGCATTCAGGATGCCGGAGGCTGTCAAATCTCCCAAAATTTCATCATGCCTTCCCGTTTTGATGAAATGGTTGAACTGGATCCTACTGTTTTATTGGAGCTGGGGCAAGAATATACCCTGAGTCCAAAACTCAACATCCCCGAGAGTTTGGTCAAAACCATCAAATGGCTGCCTGCTACGGGCTTGAGTTGTACGGATTGCCTCCAATCTAAGTGAATGCCCTGAAAAACGATACATACACCATTCAAATGGAGGATATTTTTTGGATGCATTGGTGCTGCATTTGTCAACGTTAAGATCAACTCCGACCGCATGTGTTCCCAACGCTTTTCACCTGTAGCGATGGACTGAACGACCTGTTTGGTGATCCACAGCAACCGTGATCAAATTCGCCGGATTGTCAGCATTCAGGTTTACAACCGCTGGGGCCTATTGATCCACCAAGATCAGGATTACTTGCCCAATGAAGGCCCTCGGCGGCTGGGACGCTACGAAAGATTGGACCTGCCTGGACATATATACGTGTGTGTGACCGTAGAATTGGCGGATGGGCGATTGCAGATGGCAAAGGGGGGATATGTTGTTGATGCGGTAAATTACCCTCATCCCCAAACCCCAAAACTCCCTTCAACACCTCCCCGGTTTCCAATCTGGCCAGCCCATGCCATTGTTAAAGCATCTGGCGCACAAGTCATCGGCTCCAGGGCGATGCAGTGGCGGCAAGCGGGATAAAGACCTTGAGAAAATTGAACTTTGCCCGCGCCCGTTTCTTGCCAATAGTGCTAAGTGCCGCGTTCTCCTAGCAGAACCGCCTCCTGCTTTTCCCTCTTGTACGGGCAGTGCAAACCATTGTCGAGCACGGTAATGCCCACGGGGCGTGGTGCTGAATTCATCGTATTCGTAAGTTTTTCCCGGTCGGGAGCATCCGTTCATCGATGCCCTCAGTTGGCATTCTGGCATTTGTAGTTTAAACGCATCGGCTTTAGGGCTAGCGTAAAATAGGATGCCAACCTAAACCCGCCGGAATCGACTGCTCATCGTGGTTGTGAAAGCCAATTGGGAGGTAAAACCCGGTATCGTCGGCAAGGGTAAACGCCATCTCCACACTGAAGCGGAACGGATAAGTTTCCTGCGTGCCGTAGTCGGTGTACAAACAGGTGAAGGCCGCGCTGGTTTCCTCTGCTTCTACCATGGTCACTTTCATGGGTTTGTCCTGGCCAAAGCCGTGCAGGGCGGTGTTGGTGATGGATTCGTTGGCAAAAAAGTGATGGGTTTTTCCAGCCCAGTGGTAGCTGCCATCCTTCAAACGATTGGGGAAGGGGTACAGTACCGTATTTTTCGACCAGGAATTGTTGATCACCTCCTGGGCGTTTGGTAACCATCTCATACGCGCTCGCCTTTGAGCTGAAGCTCCAGCACGATCCTCCATATTCGGGGAGAATCGCCAGTTTGTTGCCCGTTTTTTCGTAGAACAGGATGTGCTTGGTGAATGCGTAAAAGCTGCGGTCGTATGTTTGTACGTATGAGTAAAGAGTTTTGGTTGTGACGAACTATTGCTCTACTGAAGAGTTTATCCGCATAATAAATCAGCGACCACTCGCCGCCAAGTTTCGCCCAGCGACGGATCATGCCGTAACCAGACTCAGGTCACTGAGTTTTTAATGATCGGCTCATCGCCGATGGTTTCAAAATTTTCTCCAAATTTGGTTGGGGCAAAATCGATGGGGCAGATGCATGCGCCAGTTGTCTGCCGTCCAGCGAAAGGCACCTCAGCTTTTCGCCATAACTTGCGGCGTTATCGGGGATACCTTCCAGTAGGAAAATTGATGCTGCACTGAAACAGGAATCCTGCATGAATGGCGCAGAAACTGGTTGAACTCGGAATAATCAGCTTTGGGGGCTTACCAAAGGCCAAAGCAGGAGGAAGAAGGGGATTTTACGAAAAGCGTATCGCAAGCTGTTTTAGCGTGATTTTGGAATTCTCTTCGCTATGGTACGCGCTAATGTACTCCAATTTCGTTCCACAATGCTATAACTGTTATGTCCCGGCCTGTCCGGGTAAGCTCCTCGTGCCTCGTGAGGTAAATTGTACTTTCATTCTCTGTTAGTGAAACAGAATCCCAAACCCACGCGCCTGGGTCGGCCAGGCTTCACTCCGTGGGAGTAAAGCGGTAATGTACATTGTTATACCCGTTCGGTCGATTATGCCAGGGTGTTTGTCGATTGCTGCCGTAGTTTTGTCCATCCCGTTGGGGGTAAGAGGCAAAAATCACGCTTCCCGCGCATTGGGCGGACTCCTCAAACACCAGCACATCTGCGGCAAAGACAAAAATCGGTACGGGGTACATTATTATAAACCACCAAATCGAAGATGGTTACAACATCGTTAATATTTTTGAATGCTCTCGCGAGATGAAAAAGCGCCGAGGAAACAAAACCGCTCCAACCGCCACACACCGAAGCCTCTCCTACCTGTCAGGTCCTCCATTTCTACCGATCAGCAACGCTAAACCCTTCCTTGTTGTTTGAAGGCTTGGCCGTTCCGTCACCCAGCGCAGCCAGTTTGATAGCCGCAGGTAAATTGAGCCCGCCACTTTTAGGCCTTGAAAAAAATGCACAGCATTGTAGTTCGAAAAGAAACACTCAAACTAACCGCAAACGAAATTGCCGAACTCCACGCTTCGAAAGCAACCAAAGACTTACAATGATCTTTACCTTATCGGCGGAAGGAGATGGTAGAAGGGGCTGTCAGCTTAACCGGAGATGAAGATGGTCAGTGGTGATAGGGTTTCGGGGTTCGATGTTCGGGGTTGGGGTTCGATGTTCGGGGTTCGGGGTTCGGTGTTCAGGGTTCGGGTTCGATGTTGGGGGTTCGATGTTCCGAGAGATTGAGGTTCCGATGTTCGGGGTTCAGGTGCCTTAAGACCCTCGAGCACCGAACCCTCGAACCCAAACTCTGCACTTTCACTCCTCTGCCACCCTCCGCCAGCAAATAACTGGTGCTGGAAGATTGGCGTACTCTTTTCACGGGTGCATCCCAGGATCGGCTTGGCGGCCCAGACGTGGTAATTACCCGCAGCATCATGTTCACAATGTAACACCAAGGGGCATTGGCAGCCCCCTTCCATCAATTGCAAAAATCGGCGCTCAATATTGGTCATCAAACTCACGTCGGAGTGGTGCAGGTGTTGCAGTGGCTTGCGCATGACTTGTCTTCGGTACATGCTTGAAATAGGTCTTGACGCCTGGGCTGGAGCGGAGGGATAAACTCCCGGGATCAAACTTGACAACGTGTACCGCGCGCCGGGGTCGTTCCAGCCAGCTCAAACCTGCTGCTGCCAACATGATGGCATCAAACTTCGCTCTTGCAACAACCTCGGTCCACCCGCACGCATTGCCCCGATATTTTGGAGGCTTGCATCTGGGCGCATATCCAGAATCTACGCTTTGCGGCGCTTTCGAAGAAGCGTGCCCTACACTCAGGTTTTGTTTCAACTTCGAAACCGCTGTCCCCCTTCCAGTTTTCCCTTGCGTATGAGAGCAATCATTGGGATTTTCACGGTAAGAGAGACTGCCGAGTACCGTGCCATCTGGCGAATTTGTGGGTATGTTTCCATGGAGAATGCACCGCCATATTTGCTATCTCCACGCAGGAGTGCATCTTCACTTCTTTGCAAAAACCTTTGCCTTCAATTTTATCAAAACTGAGGTTGAGGTGCTGGGTATTGTCTCCGTCGTTTTGGATGATCACCAG
Source organism: Haliscomenobacter sp. (assembly GCF_016718685.1). GTDB lineage: Bacteria > Bacteroidota > Bacteroidia > Chitinophagales > Saprospiraceae > Haliscomenobacter. Next base: position 20,878 of record NZ_JADKCX010000047.1, read on the forward strand.
CCCGAAAGCTGAAGCTCTCGTTTTCGCGTAAATTTTTCACGGAGTGAATCTTCAGTCAGCATTGAGTGCTAATTTGCTGTGTCGCGGGCACTCACGCGTAGCGGTTCGGTCCAATGGAACAAACCCTTGCGAAACAAAGATAAGGTCTCCAAACACTTAAAGCAAAGTTATGACTGTTTACCGATTATCAACGGATAAACGATAACTTTTCTATCTTTGCGCCCATGGAAATTACAGTAAAAGATCTGCCCGTTCCATTAAACGGAAACGATTGAAGGCGATCCAGACCTTAGGGTTAACACGTCCTGGAAAAATAGAAGAAGGTGGAGCACCGGTGATCAATTTTCAGGTAACGCCAA
>NZ_JADKCX010000048.1 GCF_016718685.1 Haliscomenobacter sp.
TGCCAAAGCTAGACCCGTTGCTCATATTGCTCAAAATTTTTCACTAAAGTACGCCCTTTTTGGGAAAAAGGAAAGCGGGCAGCTCACGCTCCAAAATCCTTTTCTCCATCATATCCCACTAAATAAGTTTTATTTTGTGTACTTTTAAAGAACTATAACAAACAAAAACACATGAAAAAGTTCCTATTTTTTTTTCTGCTGCTCCATAGCGGTGGCGCTTTTGCGCAAACCAAGACCTTTCCGCCCTTGGTGACCTTTACCAATGAGCAAGACCATCGAAATATGATGGAACAATTGGGCATCAAGGTACTGAGGCCTGGGCCAAGTGGCAACGAATCAGCTCCGAATGCCGCCAATTACAATGAAGCCCTGGCCAATCCCTGCCCGCAACTTCCCGAGTTGTTGCTTACAAAAAATGGCAAGAAGGTCACTACTGCCGAGATGTGGTGGAATCAACGGCGTAAAGAGATCGTAATGGATGTAGAAAGAGAGCTGTATGGTCGACTGCCCAATAATATCCCTGCGGTAACGTGGACGGTGAAAATTGTTGACAAAGAATTTGTCGGGCGTACTCCGGTCATCGCCAAACAAATCATCGGGCATGTGGACAACAGCAGTTACCCGCTCATCAATGTAGACATCAACATGATGCTGGTGGTGCCCACCAACGTCAAAGGCCCTGTGCCGGTATTGATGATGTTTGGGAGACCTGCGTTTCCTGCACCCGCACAACCAACTGCAGAGCACCTGGAAATCATCAATCAATCGTTCAAAGACATGATGATCAAACAGGATCCGAAACTGAAAGAAATTTTTGATTTGTATCCTGCCTATATGCCCATCACCCGACTGCCTGGCCGCAATCCTTTTGCCCCAGCACCCGAAGGCGATCTTCCTCCAACGGAACAGTTGTTAGCGGCTGGCTGGGGTTATGTGACCATTGACCCGGCCAGCATTCAAGCGGACAACCATGCGGGGATTACCCGGGGCATCATTGGTTTGGTCAATCAAGGCCAGCCCAGAAAACCAGAAGACTGGGGTGCCTTGCGTGCCTGGGCCTGGGGGGCAGCACGTGGTCTGGATTACCTGGAAACCGACCCCCTCGTAGATGCCAAAAAAGTAGGTATAGAAGGTGTTTCACGTTATGGCAAAGCAGCTTTGGTGACTTTGGCTTTTGAGCAACGTTTTGCGGTGGGCTTAATTGGTTCATCAGGTAAAGGCGGTACTACGTTGCACCGACGGGTTTTTGGCGAAGCCGTAGAAAGCCTTACCGGAGGTGAAAACTACTGGATGTGTGGCAATTACATGAAATACGGTGCTGCCGAATCGTCTTTTGGTACCAAAACAGGCTGTGACTTAACGGTGGACTCGCATGACGTCCTCGCGATGTGTGCGCCGCGCCTGGCTTTTGTGAGTTATGGTATTCCTGAAAAAGGCGACGCCAAATGGCTTGACCAAAAGGGGAGTTTCATGGCCACGGTAGCCGCTGGTTCAGTGTATAAATTATTGGGCGCAAAAGACTTGGGTGTTTCAAATGACTACATGACCGAAAAAATGCCGCCGATGCTTACCGATATGCTCGATGGGCATTTGGCCTGGCGGCAACACGATGGTGGACATACCGACGCACCCAACTTTAAATATTTTATCCCTTGGGCAAGTAAGTTTTTGGGGTATCAGAAGTAAAAGATAATTTCACCACGGATTCACACAGATTTTCACAGATTTTATGGATATGAAAAAAAATCTGTGAAAATCTGTGTGAATCCGTGGTGAATAAAATTCTGCCTAATTTCATCTTCGCCGTCGCCGCCACTCTTCCAAAATATTCAAATCCTGTTCATTCTTGATCAAAGTATGCAGATGGGGTGGAAGTTGCTCTTTTAAGTCACTTTCGGCCAATACACTGGCGGGGAGTTGTTCAAACAACAACAAGCTGAGCCAGTCCAGCAATTCGCTGGTGGAAGGTTTTTTCTTTAAACCGGTCACCTCGCGCAAGCCGTAAAACAACTGCAAGGCATTGTTGAGCAATTCTTCGCGGATATTCGGGAAGTGCACATTTACGATTTCCTGCATGGTGGTTTTGTCGGGAAAACGGATGTAGTGGAACAGGCAGCGCCGCAGAAAAGCATCCGGTAGTTCTTTTTCATTGTTCGAGGTGATGATGACGATGGGGCGATGGATGGCTTTGATGGTTCGTTGCAGTTCGTACACGTAAAATTCCATCCGATCGAGTTCGAGCAACAAGTCATTCGGGAATTCGATGTCGGCCTTGTCGATCTCATCAATGAGGAGCACTACTGTTTCGTCGGCGCTGAACGCTTCCCAGAGCTTGCCCTTTTTGATGTAGTGGCTGATATCGTCTACCCCTTCTTTACCCAATTGGGAGTCGCGCAGGCGCGATACCGCATCATACTCATACAAGCCTTGCTGGGCCAAGGTGGTCGACTTGATGTGCCAGGTGAGCAATTTTTTTCCCAAAGCATTGGCAATTTCGTGGGCCAGGAGGGTTTTTCCCGTGCCCGGTTCTCCTTTGACCAACAGGGGGCGTTGCAAATAAATGGCCGCATTGACCGCAATTTGCAATTCAGACGTGGCAACGTAAGTGGATGTTCCTTGAAAAGACATAAGGGTTCAGAGTTCCAAGGTTGTCGAAATTGAATTTAGGGTTGGAACCTAAAATAACTGTTGTGAGAAGGCTCGAAAAATTTTACATACTAGGAAAGAATATTTTTTTTACATTTGGAATGAATTGAATTGTTCATTTTGTTTTGTTGCGCTGCGCAAAATGCTAACCGAAAGACCAACTATCGCATGGAAAGTAGAATAGCAGAAGCTCCAACTGCAGACAGTCCTGAAGGAGAGCAAGTTATTGTGAAGCTGAAACGCGGCTTCGATGTTCACTTACACGGGGAGGCCCCCAAAAAAGTCCATTCTGAGTCATCCGTAAACCGATTTGCTGTTCAACCACCCAATTATTGCCGGGAATTGCACCCATGCCAAAACTAAAGGTACAGGAGGGGCAGCATGTCAATGCGGTGAGGCTTTGTTTTTTGACAAAAATCGACCGGATGTCATTTACGTTGCACCAGTAAGTGGCGAATTGATTGCCATCAACCGGGGTGAACGCCGGGCGATTCAAGAGCTCGTGATTCTGGCGGATAAAACCATCCAATACCGCAGCTCACGACAAAATTCCACCTTGGACAGCTCACGGGAAGCTCTGGTGGCCTTTCTTCTGGAGAGTGGTGCCTGGCCATTGATTCGGCAACGTCCTTACAACGTCTTGGCAGACCAAAACGAAGTGCCCCGAGACATTTTTATTTCCACTTTTGATACCGCACCCCTGGCGCCCGATCTCAATCTGGTGGTCAGTAGGCAGAAGCTGCTTTTCAAAAGGCCTGGATGTACTGGGGCAATTGACCAGTGGGAAAGTATACCTGGGCCTTGATGGACGAGGAACGCGGTATCCTTCAGCGTATTTACCCAGGCAAGAGGGGTGCAAAAGTTGGCTTTAAAGGCAAACATCCGCTGGCAATGTAGGGGTGCAAATTCACCACATTCGCCCCATTCGCTCAAAGAAAAGGTATGGACCTTGGGTGTACAGGAAGTAATTACGGTAGGAACCTTGTTTTTGGAAGGCAAATACGACGCCTCGCGCATTGCCCTTGACGGGTTCTGCATTGATAAACCTGCTTACGTAAAAACCTGCATTGGCGCAAACATAGGTGACTTGTTGAAACGTCATGCACTTGATGGAAACGCAAGGATCATTTCCGGCGATGTCTTGTCGGGAAAAGCCAAGCTACCTGCTCAATTTCTCGATTGTTACGATGACCAGATCACCGTCATTCCTGAAGGGGATGATTATGAACTATTCGGGTGGTTGTTGCCTTCTTCAGCGCGTCCTTCCACTTCTAAAACCTTCTTTAGCTGCATCTTTTCCAACATTTGGGTGGTTTACAACGCCAATACCAACACCCACGGCGAAAAGCGGGCATTCGTTACGGGGCAGTATGAAGAGGTATTACCGATGGACATTTTTCCTCAACACTTGTTGAAGGCCATCATCACCAACGATATTGAACGCATCGAAGGCTTGGGCATTCACGAAGTGGTAGAAGAAGATTTGGCACTCTGCGAGTTTGCCTGTACCTCCAAACAATCCTTGCAAAAATTTTGCGGGAGGGGATGGAGATGATGATAAATGAAGGGCTATAAAACGGTCGTGGGTCGGGCCCCTGGTTTTTGAAACAAACATACTGAAATTTTTGAAACGCATCGAACCGGATAAGGAGAAATCGCCCTTGTTGCACACGGCCTATGATGCCTTTTTACCTTTGCTTTGCTCCCAATACGGTAACCAAAGAAGGGGTACACATCCGTGATGGTATGGACCTCAAACGCACGATGGTGATGGTGGTTTTGGCCATGCAGCTCTGTTACATTTGGGGAACCTTAAATATTGGGCATCAGCATTTTGCGGCTCTGGGCAAATACCAGCAACACCTCCTAGAAGGATTTCACCTGAAACTATTCTATGGTTTGGTGCAAATTTTGCCCATCTGGATTGTCGCCCACGTGGTGGGTTTGGGCGTTGAATTTTATTTTGCCGCGCGCAAAAACATGCTGTGGAAGAAGGGTTTCTGGTTACGGGTGCCTTGATTCCGCTGATCATGCCGCCCGATATTCCCCTTTGGATCTTGGCTTTTTCGATTGTTTTTGCCGTCATCATTGGCAAAGAAGCTTTTGGAGGAACCGGGATGAATGTGGTGAACATTGCCCTTTTGGCGCGGGTATTTGTGTTTTTTGCTTACCCGGGAACCATTTCGGGCGATGAGGTATGGGTTTCTGGCCTAACCAAGGCTGGTCCTGGTGGCGTTGCTGAATACGGTTGGATTCACTTAAATGTATTGAACCCGCTTTTTGAAAACTTTGGTTGGGCTACCTTCCAGGCTGGTCAGGCGGTGGTAGATGGTTATTCCGGCGCAACACCGATGGCTTTGGCGGCTAAAGGAGGCTGGGAAGCGGTAACGCAACATTATACTCCGGGTCAAATGTTTTGGGGTTTGATCCCGGATCGATTGGGGAAACCAGCAAACCTTTCATTATCATTGGCGCACTGATGCTGATTGCGATGGGGATTGCCAGTTGGCGCATCATGGTTTCGATGGTGCTGGGCATGGTTGCGATGGCCTTGATTTTCAACATGTGGGGCTACAATGCCTACATGGAAATCCCATGGTACTACCATTTCTCGATGGGCAGCTTTTTATTTGCCATGGCTTTTATGGCTACCGATCCCGTCACTGCCGCTTCGACCAATCGAGGCAAGTGGATTTACGGTTTTCTCATTGGGATGATTGGATTGATCATTCGGGTGATGAACCCCGCTTATCCGGAAGGCTGGATGTTGGCGATTCTGTTGCTCAACGTTTTTGCACCGCTGATCGACCATTTTGTATTGCAGTCCAACATCAATAAACGCATGAAGCATGTACAGTAACCGTTACATCACGATTTACACCCTGATCATGACGCTGGTCGTGTCAATTGTACTCGCATTTACCGTAACGGGGCTCAAACCCTTTCACGATGCAGCCGAAGCGATATATAAGAAGCGCGATATTCTGAGCGCGATTGAAAGCCAATTGCCCAAAAAACTCAAAGACATGAGTGACGAGGAGGTGTTGAGCTTATTTGATTCCAAAGTTGAACAGGTGGTGATCAATGCTGAAGGAGAGAGCCTGCAAGGCATTAGCGCCGAAAAAGTAGACATGGCATCAGAAGAAAAGAAACCAGAAAATGAACGCAAGTATCCATTGTACATCTATCAAAGTGAGCAAGGTAAAATATACCTCACTTCAGTACGTGGAAATGGGCTTTGGGATAAAATCTGGGCATACGTTGCCATCAAGGAAGACCTGAACACTATTGTGGGGACAGCATTTGGGCACGTTGGTGAAACACCTGGTTTGGGTGCAGAAATCAAAGACAATCCAGGGTTTCCCAGACAATTTGAAGGGAAAAAAATATTGAATGATCAGGGGGATTATGTTTCCGTAAAAGTGGTAAAAGGTGGTGCAAAAGATCCGCTACACGAAGTAGATGCGATTTCGGGTGCAACCATTACCTCCGTTGGTGTATCCGAAATGATGGTACGTGGGCTCGAAGTGTATCTCCCTTATTTGCAAGCGCAGAAAAAATAAATTCCATGGCTGAAACAATGACAAAAACAGCAGTAGAAAAAGAAAAGCTGGAGTGGTTTGGTCCAAAGGAGCGAAAACTGATTACCGACCCGCTCAACGATGACAACCCAGTAACGGTGCAGATTCTGGGTGTTTGTTCTGCCTTGGCGGTAACCACGATGCTCAAACCCGCCTTGATTATGGCCATAGCGGTGACCGTAGTAACGGGCTTTTCTAATTTGGTGATCTCTCTGATGCGCAACGGCATCCCCAAACAAATCCGCATGATCGTCCAATTGGTGGTCATTGCGTTTTTGGTAACGGTGGTGGAACAGGTACTCAAAGCCTACAGCTATCCGGTATGGAAACAACTGTCGGTTTTCATTGGCTTGATCATCACCAACTGTATTGTAATGGGCCGATTGGAGGCTTATGCCATGGCCAATCCCCCCTGGCGTTCGTTTTTGGACGGGTTGGGCAATGGTGCGGGCTACGGTCTGATCTTGATTGCAGTAGCCGCCATTCGTGAGTTTTTTGGTCGGGGTGCCTTTATGGGCTACAAAATCCTAGGTGCTACCGATGAATTTTTGCTCAACACCAGCAAACATTGGTGGTTAAGCTGGTACCAGCCGAATGGCTTAATGGTCATCCCGGCATCGGCAATCTTTTTGGTTGGTATTTTTATTTGGATTCAACGTTCGCGCAATCCAAAATTGGTTGATGTATCTTAAATTGATATACAATGGACAATTTGCTGAACATCTTTATCAAGTCCGCCTTTATTGAAAATATGGTTTTGGCCTATTTCATTGGGATGTGCTCCTTTTTGGCGGTATCTAAATCGGTCAAAACAGCCATTGGTTTGGGGGCGGCGGTCATCTTTGTATTGGCGCTTACAGTACCGATCAACTGGGTCATCAGCGAACTGGTTTTAGGGCCGAATGGCATTTTTAAAACCGATCTGACTTTCTTGCGCTTTATCCTGTTCATTGCCAGCATTGCCGCTTCGGTGCAATTGGTGGAAATGGCGGTGGAGAAATATTCACCTTCCTTGTACAATGCCTTGGGGATCTTCTTGCCACTGATTACGGTGAACTGTGCCATTTTGGGTGCAGCACTGTTTATGGTGGCGCGTGAATACAACTTTGCTGAATCGGTGGTGTATGGCATCGGTTCGGGCTTTGGCTGGGCATTGGCCATCATCGCCATGGCGGCTATTCGGGAAAAAATTCGCTACTCTCATGTGCCCGCACCCTTGCGTGGCCTGGGGATCGCATTTATCCTGACTGGCTTGATGGGGATGGCTTTTATGGCGCTCATGGGGATTAACCCGGCAACGTATATGCAGCAATAGATAATAAGGTTCGAGGGTTCCTGAGTTCGAGGGTTCGAGGGTTTGGCTACCGAACCTAGGTACCCTCGAACCCTCGAACCCTCGAACCCTAAAACTTTTAAGACATGATTTTACTTTTCGATATGCTACCCATTGTTTACGGCGCCATTGCGTTTACCGTCGTGATCATGCTCCTGACTTTTGGGTTGATTTACGCTCAAAGGGTACTGGTGCCACAGGGCGACGTAAAAATCATCATCAATGGCGATGATGAACATCCGGTACTGGTTTCACCGGGATCCTCCCTATTGTCTACCCTGTCCAATCAAAACCTGTTTTTGCCTTCGGCCTGCGGCGGCGGCGGCACTTGTGCCATGTGCAAATGTTGGGTAGATGAAGGTGGTGGAGATGTACTGGCCACCGAACTCAATCACCTTTCCCGCCGCGATGTGGCAGAGCACAAACGTTTGGCCTGCCAGGTAAAGGTGCGACAAGACATGAAAATCCGGGTGCCCGAGGAAGTCTTTGGCATCAAAAAGTGGGAATGCGAAGTGGTGTCGAACTACAACGTAGCCACGTTCATCAAAGAATTCGTGGTCAGATTACCCGAAGGTGAACACATGGAGTTTGAACCAGGAGGATACATTCAAATCGATGTCCCGGTGATTGAATGCGAATTCAAAGGGATGGACATTATGGCGCATCCACGTTTGAAGGATCGTGCTCCTGATTGTTACCAGGGAGATTGGGACAAGTTCAAACTTTGGGGGCTCGTCATGAAAAACAAGGAAGAGCAATTCCGTGCGTATTCGATGGCCAACCACCCGGCGGAAGGAAACATCATCATGCTCAACATCCGCATTGCCACCCCACCCTGGGATCGGGCGGCCAATTATTGGCAAGCCGTGAATCCGGGGGTATGTTCTTCGTACATCTTCTCGCGCAAACCGGGCGACAAGGTGATGGTATCTGGCCCTTATGGGGAGTTCCACATCAAGCCCACCAAAAAAGAAATGGTGTACATTGGTGGAGGAGCGGGGATGGCACCCCTGCGTTCGCACATCTTCCACATGTTCCACACCCAAAAAATGACCGACCGCAAGGTGTCTTATTGGTACGGTGGCCGTTCATCAAAAGAACTCTTCTATCAGGACGATTTTGAGGCCATTGAAAAGGATTTCCCCAATTTCTCCTTCAACATTGCTTTGTCGGAACCCATGCCTGAAGACAATTGGACGGGGTATAAAGGATTCATTCACCAGGTATTGTATGAAAACTACCTGAAGAACCATCCGGAACCCGAAGAAATTGAATACTACATCTGCGGCCCACCCATGATGCTTTCAGCAGTACAAAAAATGCTGGGCGATTTGGGTGTTCCTGATGAGAACATTGCTTATGATGATTTTGGAGGGTAGTTTTTAATCTTCTAAAACACCCCTGCGGCGGGGTTAAAAAATAAAGTAGCGGGCGGGGCGGGGGAGGGGGGGGAGAATGTTTTTTTGAAAAACTGCGTAACTGCGATCGGCGAAAAATACCGGGGCATAAAGCGGCTATTCGATTTACTCCAGAATAGCCGCTTCATTTTGTACGAGTTTTAAATCCGCTTACAACGGATTCTGTACAATCGCTTTATTCGTATTCAACTCATCCTGAGGGAACAACCATTCCCACTGTGGATCACCTGCTGGAATATCCCTAACGGTAATCAGCGCAGTCAGGTGGTTGGGAATACCGTTGCGGTTCAGTGGAAGGTTCAAACGTTTTAAATCCGTAAAGCGGAAACCTTCTCCCCATAGTTCAATCCGGCGGTTAAACATGATCTCGTCAATGAGTGCCTGTCCAGTATTGGTAGACTGCACTGCTTTGCGGTCTCTGACTTTCACCAAAGCGAACAAAGCGGCTTGGGCACCAGCATTGTCGCCACTGCGTGCTTTGGCTTCGGCCTCAATCAAGTACATTTCAGCAGCCCGCATCAATGGTACATCCCCGACGCTGGAACTGGAGCTTTGAGACAAAAACTTCTTGTTCTGGTAAGGAACTCTGGCTCCACCTGGAGGAACGGGAACAGTGGCTCCGGTTTTGTCCCATAATTTCTTGCGTACATCGCTGGCCGAAATGGCTTCCCACAATGTAGCATTGATGGCCCGAGGTTGGGTACGCAATACGGTAGAGTTGAAGTTGGCAGAAATGTAAGCAAAGTAAGAATAGAAGAAGGTATTGTGGTCGTCGATCTGACGGCTACCCCAAATCCATTCCGGGTTGTTTACGGTGTTGAAACCAGCTACATAAGCAGTAGTATCCATCAGCGCAACCCCTTGACGACTAGCGGCAGCAGCCGTAGCAGCAGCAGCCCAGTTTTGTTGAGTCAATGCTACACGGGCTTTGAAACCTTGGGCAACATTCACGTTGATATTGGATTTGGCCGCAGTGCCCGCTCTGGTATAGCCAGCCAACAAGGTAATGGCCTCATCCAGGTCTTTGTTGATTTGGGTATATACCTCTTCAACTGAGGTACGAGCTTGGCCTTCCAAGGTATTGCTCAGTAAAAGCGGAACGCCTTCCTGTGTGTTGGGGGATCCTGCATTGTAACGTTTGCCCCACAGTTGGACCAGTTGGAAGTGCGCCCAGGCACGGTAAGCCAATGCCTGTCCTTTGATGATCTTGCGATCGGCCTCCGGCCCAGGAGTAGCGTCAATGCCGTTGATCAATACATTGGCATTAGAAATCAGACGGTAGTAGAAACGATACATGTAACGGAGAAAGCCATCATTGACGTTGCGGTGCGATTGCCAGCGCAGAAAGCCAATCAAGCCCGTACTTCCACTCGCCAGTGGGTATACGATGTCTTCGCCCATTAAATCGCGAAAAATGTTGTTGCTACCTTCTCCAGCTTGTCCTTGTGCATCGTACTGGGTATACATGATGCGGTGCATGCCGTTCAGCGCAGCATAGGCATTCTGGGTACTGGCCAAAGCATCGGTTGCAGCAACGGCAGTGGTAGGGAAAGTGTCGAGGAACTCTTTCTCACAAGCCGAGAAGAAAAGAGCGACAATTAAGGCCAAAAAGCTATATTTAGTTATTTTCATGGCTGTTGGATTAGAAGTTTAAAGTAAATCCACCGGAAATCACCCGGGCTGGTGGGTAAGCGTTAGAGGTAACACCAGAGAATGCTTGCTGGTTGTTCATCCCTTTTCTTTTCGAGAAAAAGGCAACGTTTTCAGCACCTACAAAAACCTGTGCACCAGAGATTTTCCATTTTGAAATCAAACCTTTGGGCAAGCTGTAAGACAAGTTGATGTTGCGAATGTTCAAAAAAGAAGCATCGATCAACCAACGGGAAGAAGTGGCATTAAAGTCGGCTCCTCTACCTGCATCCATCCGGGGAACATCGGTTACATCGCCTTCATTTTGCCATCTTTTCAGGATGTCGGTGTGCAAGGCGCCCCCATAGTTGCTGGTGCTCATCAAAGACTGGTACAAACCATCGTAAGTCAAGCCACCCAATTGGAAAGTGAGTAACCCACTCAGGGTGAAACCCTTGAATGTAATCGTTGGTGCAAGACTTCCGTACAAGTCAGGAATAACCGAACCATTGTATTCAAATTTACCATTGGCAATCAGGGTAGTCACGGTATCAATGCCGCCAGCTGAGTTGGTGATGAAGCGGCGACCCGTAGCAGAGGTTTTATTGGCTGAAACGTAAAGTGCAGCACCGTCCGATGGGTCTACTCCGTAATACGTACGCAACCAGTACTCGAAGATCGAAGCACCTACAGAATATTTCTTGGTACCTGTAACAAATTCAGGAACCGTTTCAGGCATCTTGGTGATCTCGTTGTTCACCGTAGATACGTTGATGTTGGTGCTAAAGACAAAATCGCTACTACGGATGAATTCGATGTCCAGGTTGGCTTCAATCCCCTTGTTGACCATGGTGGCCGTGTTCTGGTTTACCGTCAAAGCCCCACTGGAAAGTGGTTGGGGTACTTCAAACAAGAGGTCACGGGACAAGCGGTTGTAATACTCAAATGAGCCACTGATTCGTCCTTTGAACAAAGAGAAGTCAAAACCTATGTCGAATTGTTCGTTGGTTTCCCAGCTCAGTTCGCGGTTCAAGAAAGCAGTTTGGCTTTGTACAATCCCTGGTTCGTTGGCGTTGTTGGCAAAGCCGTACAAGCCTTGGTAGGCATAAAAGCCAATTCCGTCGGCAACACCTACGACGCCATAAGAACTTCTCAATTTCAGTTGATCAAGCCAGTTGAGCTCCAGGAATTTTTCTTTGTCGATGTTCCAACCCGCGCCAGCTGACCAGAAGGTACCCCATCTTGATTCAGAAGCGAAGCGCGAGTTACCGTCGCGGCGCAAACTACCTGTGAGGATGTATTTGCCACGGTAGTTGTAATTGGCTCTGGAGAAGTAACTTTCGATGGTGTAGCGATCCAAGGCGGAAGTCAAGGAGTTGATGGTCGTAAAGTTGTTCAATTCGGTATTTCCGGAAAGGGACAATCCTTGTTTGAAACCATTCAAATCGTTGTCACGTTGGTTGTAAGATTCGTGACCAGCAAGTAGATCAACACCGTGGCCGCCGAACTCTTTGTTGAAGTTCAACAATTGGCTCAGGATCAAACCAACGCTGCTGCTTACCTGACGGCGGCTTCTACCCGCAGGAGCACCATCCCCTACAACTGTGTTTTCAAAGTTGTTGTTTTGTTGATACTGGAAGTCAGCGGAAGCGTTGTTCGTGAATTTGAAATTTTTCAAAAAGAACAAATCGGTACTGGAACGTACGCTGGCTACTGTTCTGGTAAACAACTGCGAGTTAAGCGTAGTTTCTGCGAGCGTATGACGTCCAGCAAAACCACCACTTGGCCGGTTAGGGATGCCCAAACCGGAGCTACCCAGGTTTCCCAGGTCCCAAAATCTTTGACCGTTTGCATCCAGCAAATATTCCCCGCTCGTCATGTTGTGCAAATACTGGATAGATTGGGCCAATGTTGCGTGAAAAGAAGAAGGGGTTAACGAAGCTGGTGCTTCCGTCGTCAGCGGCGGTATTGGAAATCGAGTGGTTGCCCGAAATATTCAACCCTGTCCGGAGCCATTTGGTGGGCTGCACGTTTACATTCAAGCGGGCGGTGTAGCGTTTGAAGTCGGTGTTCAAGGTATATCCATCTTCTTGCAGGTACCCAGCAGAAAGGAAATAATCGTACTTATCGCTACCTCCGCTGAAGTTGACCGAATAGTCTTTACGGTCGCCATCCCGCATCAGATCCTTGGTCCAATCCAAATCATCGGCGTAGATCAATTCTGCGCTTGGATTGATCGTTCCGTTGGGACTGACAATGGAATTGGCGGCAACGTTGAATGGATTGTAAGTCAACAAACCAGCGATACCCGTTCTGGAGGTCAGGCCTGAGGCTACCCGGCTAGCTGAGTCTCTGGAAATGGCTGCTCCAGAAGCTGGATACACCAGCGAGTTGCGGTAAGATTCCCACTGCACTGGGTAGTACTGAAAAGCATCCAAACGATCGTACTCGGGCAAACCACGAGAAGCAACACCTTGGGTAACTTTAACCGACACATTGTTTCTGCCGTCTTTTTTGCCTTTTTTGGTGGTAATGATCACTACCCCGTTGGCCGCTCTGGAGCCGTACAATGCCGTAGCGGAAGCATCTTTCAGGATGGAGATTGATTCTACATCATCTGGGTTGATGTTGGATGTTCCCCCAACATAAGGTACCCCATCTACTACAAACAAAGGCTCAGAAGTGGCGTTGATCGAACCAAAACCACGGATACGGATGGCCAGACCTGAGCCAGGTTGTCCGTTGGCGGTTTGGGTGATGACCCCTGGTACCGCACCTTCAATAACCGTTGTGATGTTGTTGATCGGCCGTTTGGCAATGGACTCGGAAGAGATGGTACCTACCGAACCAGTGAGGGCTTCTTTTTTCACCGTACCATACGCTACGGTGACAAACTCCTCCAGGAGGTTCAAGGCTGGCTCCATGGTGATGTCGATTGAGCTTTTGCCAGCAACAGGTACTTCCAAGGTTGTGAACCCGGTGTAACTAAGTACCAAAATCGCATTTGCAGCATCGGCAACGGAAATTTCGAAGTTACCATCCACGTCAGTAGCAGAGCCATTGGTGGTGCCTTTGACTACGACGGTCACCCCGATCAAGGGTTCCGCACCGTTCGACGATTTGATGGTACCTCTGACGGTACTCTGGGCACTGGCAGCGAAGCCAACCAATACCAACAGTAAGGTGAACAAAAGTCTAAAGTCCTTCATACTAAAAGGATTAAGTGAGTGATAAAATGGTTTTATTATCTAAAAATAAAAACACGTTACATTCACTTTTTCAGGCGAATGCAACATTTTTTCTTTCTTCTTGGTTCGGATCAATCTGACTGCCTGAGGGCATTTTACTGGTTGGAATTATGACAATGGCTTTAGTCAAGCTTACAGTTATTCTTTCGAAATGAGCAGGAAAGATAGAGAAGTTTAAAAAGTATGCCAATGATTATCTGCCCAAGGTAGGCAAATACTACGGTTTCGTAATGTATTGTACAATTTTTGGCGTTTGTCGCTGAAAATCATGCGAAAAATAGCGTCAAGCCCTATCCCGTGCAATGCGTATTCAAGGATTGAATAACCTGATGCGTGGGGTAGACATACTCAACTAGACTTACGCCGCTCAATCTCATCCCTAATCTGGGCCGCTTTTTCATAATTTTCTTCATCAAGCACTTCGTCCAACATGCGGATTAGGGCTTCAGTAGAGTAAGAAGCCAGCGGGTTATCGGACATCCCGGAGGAAGGTGCGGCGGCAAACAACTCCTCTTCTTCGTCCGTGCCTTCGGTATCTTCTAACACCACCCCGGCCGCGTCCAGGATAAACTCGTAGGTATAAATCGGGCAATTGAACCGAACCGCCATCGCCAGGGCGTCGGAAGTCCGGGAATCTACCTCGGTGACATCGCCATCGCGCTCACAAACCAGGCGCGCGTAAAAAATGCCGTCCAATAAATTATTGATGATGATTTCCTTCAGGTTGATGTTGAAGGTTTCGAGTGCATTTTTGAACAGGTCGTGGGTCAGGGGCCGGTTGGGGGTCATTCTTTCCATCGCCACAGCAATGGCCTGCGCCTCAAAACTGCCAATTACAATCGGCAAACGACGTGCACCCCTCTTCTCTCCCAACACTACCGCGTAATTGTGGGACTGGGTAACGCTATGGGAAAGTGCAACTATATCCAACTCAATTTTTCTCATCGTTTGGGCTTAAACGGTACCGTTTCGAGAATGTGATGCCCAGCCTCAAAAGTGATTTTAAGGCTAAAGCGGCGCAAAGATAGGAAATTTGTGGGAAAGTACAAATGGGATTTTTGGGGTTGAGGTGGATTTAACTACTCTGTGTTGGTTACTTGCCAGTATAAACATTCCTTCCGTAGTGATTACAGGTCCTGAAAATTTTAACCCACCTTACTTACCACCAACACCCGCTTCACCACAACCCCTCCTTCAAATCCAACCTTCACAAAATAAATCCCAGCTCCCACGCCCTTGATTGCTGTCTGGATACCCCCCTTCAACACCCATTGCCGGGGCAATTTTACCACCAACTCCCCCAGCGCATTAAAAATCTCCGGCGCCACCTCTATCCGCTGCGGAAGGTCAAAAGCAAGGTTAATCACCCCATTCGTTGGGTTTGGAGCGACCTTGATCCGTGCAGCCCAGGGGTGTTCCATGGTTGAACTCACAACCACCCTCGGTATGTTAATGATCGGACTTAGCCGCACACATTGTTTTTGATCCCTTACCTCCAATTGGTAATTGCCGGTACTGGCCTTGACCAGATTTTGGGTGGTACTGAACGTCTGCCCCGCTCGAATCCATTTGTAGCTATATGGAGGAGTGCCTCCATTTACCACAACCTCAATGGCTCCGCTGTTTTTTGAACTGGTATCAGCTTTGATGCTTGTTATGGCAATGTTAATCGAATCGGGCTCTTGCAGGACGGCGGAAAACTCCTGGACACAGTTGGGGCCGAAACTCAAGGTTACGGTGTAAGGCCCGGCTTTCAAACCAGTCCTGCGGCTGCCTTCTCCGCCATCAGACCAACGATAGGTGATGTTACTGTTGACCTCTTCTTTGAGGCTCACGTTTAACACCCCATCATTGCCTCCTTTACAAGAAACATCTTGCTCAATGGCGTCATTGGCCAGGGTAAATTTAGGAAACATGATCAGTTTGATGGGGACGCGCTCGGTGCTGACACAACCCGCGCTGCTTTTTGATTCCACGTAATACATGTACACTCCGGGCTCACGTACCCTGGGGAGATACCTGATTGCGTCAATTGGTTGCAATGGTTCATTGGCGCTATTGTACCAATTGTTCGTTACCCCTGCTTGAGGTGTCACCGTGAGCAGGGGGGCCAATTGACCACTACAAACCCCTACTTCGGATTTGAGGGGAACTGGCGCATTGGGCCGGGTCAATACCGTGATGGTTTGGGTCAATGGCTTTACTTCACAGATGCTTTCATTTTTAGGTGTGATGGTAAGCGTATATTGACTTGTACCCGTTGTTAAATCTTCAAACTCGATGAAAGAAGCCGTTGACCCATTGCTCCAGGTATAAATATAGTCGGATAAACTACCGTTGTTGACGCTAGCCCTCAGGGAGATAGAGTTACCAGGGCACAAAGTGGTGGGTGCGCTGGTAACAATACTGGCTACAAATGGCACACATTGTTTCTCTTGAAGGAGTACTTCGCTGCGGAATGCTGGAGCACCCAGGGAGCTGAAAATCAATTTCACTGGTTCGCGGGCATTTCCTACTGTTTTTGGCGATTGACAATTTAATCTCGCACGCTTCAGCTGGATAGCTAGTTTGGGGATCGATGATCTGGATGTAATCTACCGCGGGTTCCACTGTGACCTTGAATCGAACATTGGTCTTCACTGCAATCGATTGGGTAACACTTTCATTTGGATTGACGATGAGTCGATTGGTACTGAGGGAAAAATGCCGGGGACGAATAAAGCGAAATGCCTGGATTAAACTGGCCCCCCAGGTTTGTATATGCCTTTGGCAGTGACCGCATTGGTGGGCGACGAGACAGCATATTCCGGCAGGATTTCCTGGATGTATTGTTGGTCTTTGTCGTTCGTTTCAACAAGAATAAAGATGGAATCGCGGTCTCTGAAGCCACATTTTTGTGCATCGCCCAGGGAGTCCATTCTGAGTTCATCCATTTTCATTTTTTCCCCACTGGCATTGGGATCCCAATACTTTTCAACGGCTCTGGCTGGGGGGCTCAATTGTTCAGGAAAAAGGTACAACTTGTCACTGGCCGTCAATAGATTGGCGGCCGCTTTTGTATTGATTTCCATACTATGCCCTTTCTTGTTGCTTTGCACACAATTGGAATTGAGCGGATCGTAGGCCAGGAAAAAAGGACTAGAAACGGCCTCTCGGGTTTTGATGCTGATGCTGAATTCACCATTTTCGGCAGCAAGATCGTTTTTGTCCACGATCAAATAATAAGTCCCCGGGCTGAGCGGAAAATCCACAATCTCTCCATTTCCTCCAGCGGTAGAGGTTTGGGTATAATCCAGACACCCTTTTCCACAAATGTAG
Source organism: Haliscomenobacter sp. (assembly GCF_016718685.1). Taxonomy (GTDB): domain Bacteria; phylum Bacteroidota; class Bacteroidia; order Chitinophagales; family Saprospiraceae; genus Haliscomenobacter. Next base: position 17,174 of record NZ_JADKCX010000048.1, read on the forward strand.
CCATAGAGGAACAGCCCCATCGCAGCATTGGAGCTAAGGGATATGTTGACTAAAACATTGGAATTTACCGTGAATTGAAATTCTACATCCTCGCCCTGATAACTACGTGCACCATTGTAACAGTTGTTGTACCCATTGAAACCACTACCGCCGATGCTGAAATCGTTTTTCTTTCCGCTGACGGTACGGGTCATGGTGGTATTCAGTGGAATGGACTCGGGGTTGGATTGGCAAACCCCCTTGGGCGTGATGCTAAAGGTATAAGGGATGTTTTGAGTACCCAGAATGACAACATAATAAAAACCTGCGGCACTTGGGCCTAAATCCAGGCTGCCATTCTCGGTAAAGCCCAGGCACTTGGTCTTTGCTGTGGAATCACAGCGCAGGATAAAACCACGCATATTTTGAGTGCCATTGCCAGCGTTCAGGGTCAATACGATGGGGCTTTTGTGTTTCTTCATTGTGGAACAAAAAAACATCAGCATATAATCTTTTTCCTCCAGCTGAAAAATTACCAAATGCGTCTTTTACACATTGATCCTCATACAGCAAGATTGGCGCAACTTCTGAACGCGACAATTCATTGGAAAAAGTAGTCCCTCTGGAGATAAAAGCTCCACCGTAATCACATATGTTGGTACAAGCCTGGGTAAATTGAATGTCCAGCGAAAACTTATAGGCATCGGCACCTCTAAACTGATCAACAACGGCATAATAAGTGCCTGGATTGAGAAAAACGGTAAGCGTTTCTGTCCCGTTGCCACTGCTTACACCAGCCGCAACAGCATCTAGTTTGTTGCAACTTTTGAGTACAAAAAGGTTTAAGTCTTTTGGTTTGAGCTCATTAGGCTGACTTAATTTTAAAGTAACATTTTGGGATTCAAATACTTCAAACGAATAAATTTTTTCAGGCCCAGAGTGCCCTGGGTAATATTTTTCAGGGGTATTTTCTTGCCGAACCCGGTAAAGACTCACTTTGCTTCGATCTCTTGCCGAAATGTTGGTGGTTCCAACAAGCGGAGCACGGCAATTTATTGCCGTCAATCCACTACAGGGCAAGTCTCCGCAGGAAACATCTATGGAAAATTCCCCGGAAGAATAAAATTCTTGAGAATCAACAATCAGGTAATAAGTGCCGCTTCCAAGTCGGTCACTAAACAAATATTTACTGCCCTTGATCGCCGAAGCTTTGGCTTGCGCAAGGCAGGTAATCTCATAACAGGTTTCATCCACTTGTACCAGAAACAAATCAAAATCTTTTTTACTGCTGGTGTCTACATGGAAACCAACCTGGATGCTAAAACCGGAGCCGGGATCAATTTGATAAATCTTTTCGGGCCCAGCATAGACCTTATTCTGGCAACCCGGGTATTCGTTGATCAGGTTAAAGGCGAGTCCCAGGTTTTCTTTGGCTTTGTATTCGCCACAGGTGATGGAGGAGCTTGCGCGTTTACAAATGTTGTCTTCACAACTAATTTTGAGCCTGAAACTTCCGACTGCTTCGGCCAATTTCGCATCCACCACGATGTAGTAGGTGCCCGCTTCCAGGAATTGCACCAGGAATTCTTTCTTGGTATTTGACGCACTGTATCCCACGCAGGTACCCGAACTCAAGTTACATGCATTCAGCAAAAACAAATCCAGATTGACTCCGGTCTCTTCAATTTGTAGGGAGATGTAAATCTCTCGTGGCTGAATTACATTGAATTTGTAGACCCGCTCTCTTCCCAGCGAAGAACCCTCATCACACTGATAATTGTCGCTAAGGCTGGTTTCAAAATCTGTACTGTCCTTATAGGTTACACCACATTGAATGGTTCTGGCTTTGGTACAAATGGTTTGACCATGGAGGGAGTAAGCAGCAACGTAACAGCAAAATAGAGCAAGTATGTGTAGTCTCATAGCATGACATTGTTTTGTTAGTATGCTGGATTTAGAAGTGCTGCCTAATCCTAAAACCTAACTTTCCCCCCCAACATCAAATTCCGCCCCGCCATCGGGTACAGCCCCTGATCAACTGCTCCCTGTCCCTCGTACAAATACCGATACGACCAGGCATTCGACGCATACATGGCATTGAACAAGTTGTTCACCCATAAGCTCAGTTCTAACTGCCGCAGGAATTGGCCCTTGTGCTGGTAAACGATGCGCAAATCGCTAAAAGTATACGCTTCGAGCACATTGCTGGCATCGCCAGAATTGTCGATGTATTGCTGGCCAACATAGCGGCTGAGCAGCGACAAGGTCAGGTTTTGTTTTTCCGCCCAAGTGCCCTTTTGGAAGGGTGAAAAAGCCAGTTCTGCCCCGGCGATCAGTGCCGGCGACAAGGCCAAATCGGGCAGCTTGCGCACAAATTCTTTTTGCCCCAACCAATTAAAATCCGTGTCGTACTCATCCACAAACTCGGTGAACTCCACAATTTTGTTGCGACTCAAGGCCGCATTGCCCTGGAAGCGCAAGGTTTTGCTCAATTGATAACCTCCGCTCAGTTCAATGCCCAGGCGGTAACTCTGGGGGATATTGATTTTGATGGGCGCGCCTACGTCGTTGATTTGTCCCGTTACGGCCAATTGGTCACGGTAGTACATGTGAAAAATGTTCAGCTCCAGGGCACCCTTTTTTCCAGCGTATTTGTATCCTGCTTCAGTGTTGTACAGGCGTTCGGGGCGCGGAGCATTTGGGAGTGCACTCAGGTAGTCATCGCGGTTGGGCTCGCGGTTGGCTACCGCAAAAGAAGTATACCAGGTGCTGCGGCTATTCGGCAAATAACTCAGCCCAAATTTGGGGTTAAAAAAGCTCAGTTGGTCTTCGAGACTGATGTCGCGTTTTTGGCGGTCGTTGCCTTCCAGCGTGTAGTTGATGGAGCGCACTTGTAGGTCACCGTAAGCGTACAAGCTGCGGGCCAACTGATAATTGAGTTTGGCGTACACATTGAAGTCTTTTTTCAGGGAAGTGCTTTGGTAGTATTTGTCCCCTGGCGCATAATCCCCGGAATATTGCAACCAGGGCAGTTTGCCGTAGTGCCGACCGTCGTAGACGTTGTAGCCGCCGCCCAGACTGAAATCAACTTTGCCTTTGGCGTAAGTTAGAGCATAAACGCCGCCGTAAAAATCATTGTCCAGCCACAATTGCCGCACCAGATCGGTGCTTTGGATCGAGTCATTGGGGGCGAGTACGTCGTAGTCACTGAACGACTCCCCCGCTTTATACTGTTCATAAAATCCCAAGCCACGGGTATAGTGCAGCGCCAAATTCAGGTTCCAGGATTTGGCCAGCGCCCGGTTGAAGATGAGCTGGTAATGGGTTTGGCGGTAATTGTCTACTTCGTTGTGGTAAGGTTCGCCGGGTTTCTCCGTGCCTGCGGAGTTGTAAGTGCGGGTATCCCAATCCAGGGCCAGATTCGCGGGTACGCCATTCCAGGCCTGGTAGGTGATTTCGTGCCCCGAAAATACATTGAGGCGCAAGAGCTGGTTCTTTCCTGTCCAGGCCGCCGAAAGGTAATACGAGTTCAGATCTGAGCTGGCCCGATCGATGTAGCCATCTGAGCTGATTTTGGACAAACGGCCATCCACGCTGAAGCCATTTTTGAGCAGGCCCGTACCAAACTGTACATTGCTGCGCAAGGTATTGAAAGACCCAACCGTACCGTTTACTTCCGCATAGGCATCCTGATTCACCTTGGCGGTATTCAGGTTGATGCTGGCGCCAAAGGCAGCCGCGCCGTTGGTGGAAGTTCCCACGCCCCGCTGGATTTGTACATCGTTGGTGGAACTGGCAAAATCGGGCATGTTGACCCAAAATACCCCCTGCGATTCAGAGTCATTGAGCGGAATGCCATTGATGGTCACGTTGATGCGGGTAGCGTCGGTTCCCCGAATGCGGATACCCGTGTACCCAATGCCCGTACCAGCATCGGAGGTTACCACCGCCGAAGGTGTCCATTGCAGGATGAATGGCACATCTTGCCCCTGGTTGTTTTTGTTGATTTGTTCGGCGTTGAGGTTGGAGTAGGTCATGGGCGTTTTGCGGTCGGAGCGGGTACTTTTGACCACCAGGGCATCCATGTTGTAGGTTTTTTCACTCAGCACAAAAGCAAGTTCGTGGGTTGCATTCAATTCCACCTTTTCTACCAAATCCTGGTAGCCCACGTAACTGATTACGATCTGAAAGGTTCCAGGAGAAAGATCGGATAAACTGAATCCGCCAAAACGGTCGCTGGTCGTACCCCGTTTGAGTCCTTCCAACCATACATTGGCCCCGACCAGGGGTTGCCCTGCGGCATCACTGATTTTTCCGCGCAGGCTGACTTGTGCCCAAACGCTGCTGCTCAACAGCAAAATTGCTGCGACGATTGACAATTTGATTTTCATGAAGAAAAAAGTTGAAGAGTTGAAGGGTTGAAGAGTTGAAAAAGCTTGGGAGTTGAAAAGAGAATCTTCTTTCAAACTTTTCAGCTTCTTTTCAACACTTCAACCTTTCAACTATAAACTTGAAAAAATCACCATCGAGGGGTTCGACAGTGTAATACCTTCGTGCACCTGTGCCTTGCTTGCGCAAGGTTGTTGAAGGCGCTCATTTTCCTTTCCAGAATTACCTGGCAGGTCCAATGGGTATGATCTCAGCCCGTACGGTAGGGCACCCCAAATGAGATAACCCACGACTTCAGTCGTGGGGATTAGTCGTGGTCGTGGGATTCCTGAAACAAGACCGCAAAGCTAAGCGCTTCCGCGCTAACCTGCAAGCCCTAAAGATCGATCTATGAATGAAACAGCCTGCTGAAGGCGTTGTTCAAAGTCGAGACCACTAATTTCCGTGAAGGTAGCATTCATGTCTTGTAGGGCTTTGAGGTAACGCAGATACAATTGATCCCGATCATCCGGGTTTTCGCGCAGCGGATCGGGCTCCCAGGGTAAATCAGGTTTGCACAGCAAAAAAAGATCATAAGGGTGCAAGTGCAATTGCCGCTCAATCCAGGGGTGGCATTCCTGAAAGCGCACCTCCGACCAAATTTTGATCACCAATAAATCCGTATCACAAATCAGGAGCCTTTTGGCATCGCGGGCATACGCCAATTCCCAATTGTACTGACCTTTGGCGATTTCCAACAAGTCGGCTTCATCGTAAGCGGTGCCATGTTTTTTCAGGTACAAACGGGAGAATTCAGGCGTGTACGCCGTTTTGTAATGGGCAGCCAGGGCAATGGCCAGATGGGTTTTGCCAGAGGATTCGGGACCGGTGATCGCTACTTTGAACATTTGTTTTGATTTCTGAGTGACTAAACTAAGAAGAAAAGTTGAGAAGTTGAGCGCTTGAGAAGTTGAGGCTGCGGCAGCTACTTGGGCATCGACTGTCAAAATCGCTGCGGCAGCCTCAACTCCTTCAACCACTAACTCAACTCTTCAACTTTTTTTCCATTTTATTCGTTCTGGATATTAATTTTCCACAAACATTCTAACTGTGCAAGACATCGAACCATACTACCGCTGGCGGGATGACTACGTGGCTGCTGAAGACGTCAACTCTCCCTTTTATGGCCGGGAGTACAGCGAATTTTATTACGTCAACAAAATTTACAACTACTACATTCATCCGCAGTGGGATTTTTTTGGCTCACATACCTTGTATCTAAAGGTCCTTTTTGCCGATTATGACGAAGGATATGCCATCATTGAAATGATTGGGGAATGGAACGATTGCCTTTATGATGACAGCATTTTTCTCAAGCGCGACTTGATAGACTTCATGATCGAAAAGGGCATTTACCGCTACATTTTGATCTGCGAAAACGTGCTCAATTACCACAGCGGCGACAACGACTACTACGAAGAATGGTACGAAGACATCAAGGATGAAGACGGCTGGATCGTGATCATCAACACCCTCCAGCACGTTTATGAAGAAATGAAAGACAACAAACTCCAATATTACCTTAACTTTGGCCTCGAATTCAACAACATCAACTGGAGGCCTTACAAGCCTGCGGACATTTACCAGATCCTGGATAAAATGGTCAACGGCAAAATCAAGCAGTTGCCTCAGGGCTGGGATCTTTTAGAATAGTTGAAAAGTTGAAGTGTTGAAAAGTTGAATAGCATCCGCTCTTCAGCTCGGCTCAGCGCTCCCACTTTTCAACCCGTCAACATTTCAACATTTCAACTTTTATGCACCGTTCTGGTTTTATCAATATCATTGGCCATCCCAACGTGGGGAAATCCACCTTGATGAATGCCCTAGTGGGGGAGAGGATGTCGATCATCACCAACAAACCACAAACCACCCGGCACCGGATCATCGGGATTTTGAGTGGCGAGGATTTTCAAATGGTCTTGTCGGATACGCCGGGGGTAGTAGACAAACCCGCCTACAAGATGCACCAGGCCATGAACTCTTTCGTGCAATCAACTTTTGAAGACGCCGATTTGATGTTGCTGGTCACGGACGTGCTGGAAACCTACCCGCCCGAGGATCACCTTTTGGCACAATTGCGCAAACAACAGGACGTTCCCATGTTTGTGGTGTTGAACAAAATTGACCTGGTGGATGAGGAAAAACTGGCGCAACTCCAGCAATTTTGGGCTGAACAATTGCCCCATGCCACCTTGATCCCCATTTCTGCCTTGCAAAAAACCAATACCGATGTACTGCTGAACACCCTGAAAGAAAATTTACCAGAAGGGCCGGAGTATTACCCCAAAGACCAACTCACCGACCGCCCGGAGCGTTTCTTCATGAGTGAAATTATCCGCGAAAAAATCATGCTGCTGTACCACCAGGAGATTCCCTACGCCACCCAGGTGATCATCGAGGAGTTTAAAGAAGACCAAACGGTGGGTGGCAAAGCAATAGCCCGTATTTCTGCCACCATCTTTGTGGAGCGCGACACCCAAAAATCCATCTTGATTGGCAAAAATGGGGTGTCAATCAAAAACTCGGCACGGATGCCCGCCTGGACATGGAGAAGTTTTTGGAAAAAAAGGTCTTCTTGGAACTCTTTGTCAAAGTGAAAGAAAACTGGCGGAACGATGATTATTTCTTAAAGCAGTTTGGGTATAAGTAACCAAAATATGCTGGATTGCCAGACGTTATAGAAAGGACATTCCAATATTTGTAACTACTAACACATAATCCTATGTACAAGTTTCTATTCCTGGCGCTTGCCTTAAGCCTGAGTTTTGCCTGTGAAAAGGCCAGCAGCGACGACGATGTTACTCCCGGTGGTACGGATGTGGTACTCTCCACAGGTACTTTTATCAATGGTGCACACGCTACTTCCGGCACGGCCAAACTCATCAAAGACAAAGACGGTAAGAAATTCCTGTTGCTGGAAAACTTCAAATCTGACCCCGGCCCGGATGTACGCCTCTACCTGGCCACTTCCCTCAAAGATGACGATTATACGGAGATCACCAAAACTGTGACCAATGGCAATGTACGCCTGGCCGTACCGGGTACGGCGAAGGATAGTCAGAAGTTTGTCTTGGTGTGGTGTGAGCAGTTTACGGTGTTGTTTGGGTCGGCGGAGTTGAAGTAGAGCCACTAGATTCCTAGAAAACACAGCGTTGCGGCTCTTGGTCGGTAGCTGGAGAACAGTTCCGGGCCCTTTTCGATCAAAAAGGAGCTAAGCGTACCGCAAATTAGCGCCGCACCCACGGATTGGAGAAGAAATAGCTTTCTACAAATGCCGCTCCGCATGATAACTCGACCGCACCAGCGGCCCACTTTCCACAAACTTGAAGCCTTTCTGTAGGCCAACTTCTTTGTACATGGCAAACACATCCGGGTGGATGAATTCCGCCACGGCAATGTGCATTTGGGTTGGTTGTAAATATTGCCCGATGGTGAGTACATCGCAGTCGTGCGCTACGAGGTCGTCCATGATTTTGAACACTTCATCCTGCGTTTCGCCCAAACCGACCATGATGCCCGATTTGGTGCGTTTGCCGTAGGCTTTGGTGCGTTGAATTTGTTCCAGGCTGCGCTGGTATTTGGCTTGCGGGCGCACCTTGCGGTACAGGCGCTCCACGGTTTCCATGTTGTGCGATACCACCTCTTGCCCGGCGGAGATCATGCGCTCCAGGGCTTCCCAATTGGCTTTGGTATCGGGAATCAGGGTTTCGATGGTGGTAGTAGGAGAGGCCTCTTTGACCAGTCGAACGGTTTGGTGCCAGATTTCGGCACCGCGGTCGGCCAGCTCGTCGCGATTGACGGAGGTGATCACCGCGTGTTTGACCTGCATGAGTACGATGGCTTCGGCCACCCGGCGTGGCTCATCGGCGTCGTATTCATTGGGGCGACCAGTTTTGACGGCACAAAAAGAACAAGAACGGGTACAGGTATTGCCCAAAATCATAAAGGTCGCCGTACCTGCGCCCCAGCATTCGCCCATGTTCGGGCAATTCCCGCTTTGGCAAATGGTGTGCAGCTTGTATTCGTCCACCAAAGTCCGCACTTTGCGGTAATTGGGGCCAATCGGCAGCTTTACACGCAACCAATCGGGCTTGCGGGTCCGGCCACCTTCTGTACTTTCCTTGCTGACAACAGGTAATTCAACCATTTCTTGTCTCCTCGTTTAGAACGCAAAATTCACATAAATTCCAGAATAATACAGCAAAAAGAAGGAAAATGTTTTCTTTAATGATGAAAGATAAGAGATGAAAGACTATCTAAAGGTGGTGCTTTCATCTCTCATCTTTCATCTTTTATCTCTTATTTTTTCACCATCGGTAATCTAATCTGCGATGGATACTGTGCCGAGTGGTGCACATTATTGTGCGCAACGACACCCACCGCTTCATCGTAATTTTTACCACCCGTATTCATATTGCGGTCAAAACGCGGGAAGTTGCTGCTTGAAATTTCGATGCGAATGCGGTGTCCTTTTTCAAAATAATTGCTCGTGGACATTGGCGATAATTCGACCTTGTACACTTTCCCTTTTTCCATAAACACCTCCTTGTCGTAGCCCTCGCGGTAGCGCACGCGCTGGATGGTTTCGTCCAGATTGTAGGCGGTGCCATCGGGGTAAACGTCGATCAGCTTGATGGTGAAGTCGGTATCTTTCACATCTGAGGATACATAGAGGGTGGTTTCGATAAATCCACTCACTTCTATACCGTCTACCAGAGGCTCGGTACTGTACACCAAAATATCATTGCGGATCTCCATTTTTTGCTGGTCGAAGGCTCCGCCTTGCACGGCATTGCCGGTGCAGCATACGTTGCCACCGTAGGATGGCACTGGATTCATGGGGTCGTAGGTGAAACCATCGGGAGCATCAAGCTTTGGAGCGGTGGAGCTCAGTTTGCCATCGCCGACACGGGCGCAATCACCAGGTATTGGTTGTTGCGTGCATTGGGGTCTTTTGCCGTTGCTCGTACGTGGTTGTACAGGGCAAGATTGGGGCTGCTGGATACATCGTACCAGGAAACGAACCAGAAACCGGGGCGCTCGATCGGCATGTTGTCGTGGTACAATCCCCCTTTGTACCAGGCGGGGTCGTTCGGCTTGCGTCGAATCATTTCTTCGTACACTCCTTTCGGGCCATTCGCATTTTTGATGATGTCCTGCAAGGGCAAGTGGGCCAGACCTTTGGCCCAGTCAATGCGCGCACGTTCGGGATCCAGGTCAAAAGCTTTGGAGGCGCGAATTAGCTGCTCTTGTGTCGCATCTTTGGGAAACTGGGGCCGGATTTCATCATTTTGCACCCCATAAAGCCAGGCCGTGAACAACATTTGTCCTGCCCCCCCTCGGTACCAGTTGCCTTGTTCGAAAAACTTCCCAACCCGGCCTACACCGGCGCCAAATCCCTGCGGAACAAAGGTGGTCAGGGCGGGATGGTTCTCGGCTACTACGGCCATTTGCCATTCTGCGGTAGAGGAACAACCAATTGGGGCAATTTTTCCATTGGACCAGGCTTGCTTAGATAACCATTCTACCGCGTCGTAACCGTCCGTAGTGGGTGGGCCGAGGATCTCCCAGTCTCCTTCCGAAAAATAGCGACCCCGCTCGTTTTGTACCACATAGGCATAGCCTCTTTTGACGGCCTCCAGGGCGGCCTGATAGGTGCCATTGCGTTGTTCACCATCACTCCAGGAGTTGAAATTGTAAGGTGTTTTGGAAAAAATAATCGGCACTTTTTGCTCGGTTTTTGGCCGATAAATATCGGTGGCCAGTCGGATTCCATCGCGCATGGGCATCATCACCTTTTGATCGATGACCGCGATCTGTTGCAAGCTTTTTAAAACATCGGCTGGCGCGGGCTGTAGCTGTGCCCAAAGGTTGGAAGCCACCAGTGACAAGACGAGCAGCCCGTAGAATTTTTGATTTTTCATACCCTTTCGTAGAATTTTTTGGTAGAGCGATAAAGGTTTATTCAGCACAGATTACAGTATTTTCACAGATTTTATTGCATGGCAACAAAATCTGTGAAAATTGCTGTAATCTATGGTGAATAAATATTCGCTAAAGGCGGGTGAAGAATCTTTAGGAGCGTTTCCCCAACTGCACGTTCAAAAACAAATTGAGGAACAAAGGTTGGTTCTGCACATTAGGCGCGGCTTCAGTCTCAATCATGATCGGCACTTTTTTGAAGTAAAAATCGGCCATGATACCCACTTCGAAGGCTTTGATGAATTCGTCAAAAGCACCCCAGTCAAAATGCAAGGCCACTTTGGCATGGCCGCCGGGCAAAAAACTCGATTGCCCCAACCCTTTGGAAAAACCATCCGCACCGTAAATGCTGTTGATGTCCAAAAAGCGGGATTCATTTTCTATAGAATATCTTTCGCTGCGGAAATTGCGGTTAAAATCTTCAGGCACAAAGCGGAGGAGCAAATAATAAGGTTTTAAAATGCCCAAACTGGCTCCGGCAGAATAATCCAAACCCAGTGCCAAACCTTTGCGCCGGGCTTTTTCAGAGAGGTAACGTTTTTCGCCAAAAGTAGCCCGCAGGGCGTAAAAATTGTTTTGTTTGCCATAGACGAAACCACGGAAAGCCCCTTCCAACGCAGCAATCTGATTGCTTTTGTTTTGGCGGGTTTCGCGGACGTGTTTGATCTCGCCGATTTCAAGTCCCCAATAGCTGGTTCGATTGTATGCCCGAATGTTGCCAAACTGCAAGCCTGCCGCTAACCCATTGGTATGGGGTTTGAAGTTGAACGCAACTTCTTTGTTGTACACTACCCCTTTACGGCTTTGGTAGTTGTTTTGGCCCAGTGAAAGGGTTTGTTGTGCGGCCGCCAATACAGACAAGCTCAAGCTAAAGGCCAGACATATTAAGCGTAGATTGATGTTTTTCATAGTCCTCCGGTTATATTTGCCGAAACGGTATTACCTTTAGTAAAGCAATTTGCTAGCCAATTGTTTAGCAAGCTGCTGATTTAAATGTACGATTTTTTGGAAAAAAGATAACATTCGAGGCCTCATTTTTCCAAAAAGACAAATTTTTTTATGCGAATCATCCTTTTTAGCCCGAATCATTCGCCACGACTGGACTATGTGCTCAAAGTAATCTTTGAACACATCAATCCACATCCCTATGAATGTCTATACGATGAAAAAGCCTATCTTCGATCTTCGGGAGCAAAAATAAATTACAGCAAAGCACCTATTGACCCTACCGAGGTGTGGATCAACCCAGAAACTTTGCTGTTTGAAACCAACTTAGCGTCACAACCTGTACAGGTAAAATGGGTGGATGGTTGCCCCTGGTTGCATTTTGGCGAAAAAAACAATGGACAACTCCCCGCCGATCTTTTTGCGGGCAGTTTTTACCTCTTGAGCCGTTACGAGGAATACTTGCCCTTCAATCCTGATCGCCATGGGCGATTCACCGCTGCGGATAGTTTGGCCCATCGCGAAGGTTTTTTGCAATTCGCGGTGGTACAACGTTGGGTGCGGGCCCTCTTTCAAGCACTACAAGCACAGCATTCTGAATTTCAATGGCAGCCTCTTGCTTATCATTTTGCCCCAACCTATGATGTAGATATGCCCTGGCTATTTTGTCATCGTCCCTGGTGGAAACAAGTTGGTGGGGCATTAAAGGATTTGGTTTTGGGGAAAATCCAGCGCTTACTAGATCGTTGGAAGGCATGGGAAAATCCCGGCGCAGATCCCTTTTATACCTTCGGGCAACTGATGGATTGGCACAATAAATACAACCTGAACCCGCGCTTTTTTTTCCTGATGGGCGATGCTTCTACTTACGATACCAATCCTTCGTACCACTTGCCTGCCCAACAAGCGCTCATTCGTGAACTGGCCGCCTTGTACCCAGTGGGCATTCATCCGTCTTATCTGTCCAATGCCCAGCCAGCACGCATTCAAATGGAAAAAGACCGTTTGGAAAAAATTGTCGATTTACCCATCACGGATAGTCGACAGCATTTTTTGAAACTACGCTTCCCTGAAACCTACCGCCGTTTGATTGCTGCGGGCATCCAGGTCGATTATTCGATGGGGTACGCCGATGACACGGGGTTTCGGGCCGGAACGGGCGTGCCTTTTCCCTGGTACGATTTGGAGCAGGAAGAGTGTAGCGCCTTGATGATCCATCCTTTTGTGGCCATGGATGTGACCTTGCAACAATACCTGGGTTTGCATGCGGAGGAAGCTTTGGCTCGCATCAAAGATTTACATCAGGAAGTCAGCAGTTCGGGCGGGCCGCTTTGTTTGCTTTGGCACAACAGTTCATTTTATGGAGAAGCTGGCTGGGTGGGTTGGAAGGAGATGTATGAGGAAGTGTTGAGGCTTTGTGGAAGGGGAGGATAGGCTGATTTTAGTTTAATTTTGGAAATATGTCTCTTGAAACAGTAGATTTTTCCAAAATTAAAGCAATAAAAAATCCCGCAGCACCACCGGGCACTGCGGGAATATACCTACCTATTTATTCGTCATCTTTTTCATTGTTTCCCACGACTAAAATCATGGGTTATTTTACCACGCTCAGACGTTGATTTTGTACCAAACCGTCGCTCATCATGCGGATGAAGTACATCCCGGCGGGAAGGCTGCTGGTATTGACGTTCAGTTTGTGGAAGCCCTCGCTTTGATGGCCTTGTTCCAAGGTCTGCACCAGTTTGCCCTGCGTATCGTAGAGGTCAATTTTCAGGGTACGGGCCCGACCAATGGCGTAAGTAAGCGTAGCTTGATCCTTGGCGGGGTTGGGATACACGTTCACCTGCATGAAGTCCGCTTCGTTGTTTTTGAGGTCTACCGCCGAGGTACTGATGTCGCCACTGATGTAGTTGCTGAACTTGCGGGTACTCAGGATATTGCCTTCGGCGTCAAAGTAGGTGATCATCAGGGTAGGGGCAGTTTTGTTGCCACTGTTGTCGGCAATCACCAGGGAAAGGCCTTTTTCATTGGCGGTACCACAGTAGTCCAGGTCTTCCAGGGAAGGAAAACGTGCGTACACATAATCCGCGCCCATGGCCGTACTTACTGCGCAGTTTTGGTCATCACGGAGGGACTCACCGTCAATTTTTCCGGCATTGGCCGCAAAAATATAGGGGGCAGAAGACAAGCGACCCGTACCTGGATCAGTTAGGTCCAGACTTACCGCCATTGCGGCAATTTCGCTGTTGTATTTTGAGCCAGGATCGGCTTGCAGATGTACTGCGTACAACTTGGCGGTAATGGCGTGGCTCAAGGTTGGTACATCGTGGTTGATGATCGTGCCTTTCCACTTGAGGGTATCGCGGCAGAACGTTCCATCGCAGTAGTTGACTTGTAGTACTACATTGCTGCTGTACACCACACTTGAACTCATCCAGAATACCACACTGTTGATGGCTGGAGGGCTCAGGGTAATCAAGCTCGTGCTGGTCATTGGGTTACTTACCGGGCCCGCATCCACACCGTAGAAACCTGCGCTCAGGCCAGCTGCTGCGATAATGTTTACGGAGCAAATTGGCTTGTTGGATGGATTGACATAAGTGAAAGTGCCGGTCTTTTTGAAGTGTGAGCTCTTGAAAGTCAAACCCCACTGGCCACAGCAATCGCTAGGTTTTTGTGGTTTGCAACCATCGATTTTGAGTTCTTTAAAGCACTGTTCGCCATTGCTGAAGGTAATGCTGAACATGACGACCATGCTGCCCGTGGTGTTGGTTGACAAAGCGTCGAAGCACAGCTCCATGGTAGGGATACAACCGTTGGGGATGAAGCTATAGCTGCTTTGGCCCTGGTAGGCGCCTAGGCTTGCGGTACAATTCCAGTTGGCGCCGCTGATGGTTCCACCTTGTACGGTCACCTGAATTTGTTTCACTTCACAAGGCGTTACGAGTTTCACGCAGCATTTGCCCTGGATGGCTTGAAGGGTAGTTTTTTCACAACATCCGCTGGATACCACCGAGGCGCAAACGGTATTGGAGGCGGCCGGAGTCAGCGGGGTGTAAGTCAGGTTGCCGTTGATGATGTATTTGCCCGAACCACGTGAAGCAAAATCGTTGCAGGCTTGCTGGTTGGTTTGGGCATTCGCAGAAGCCGTTACTTTAAAGCTGGCCCGCAAGGTGCCGCCACTGAGCAAACCATAAGCAGCTCCATAAGCGATGCCCACGTTGTTGCCACTGCCTGTATAAGGCCAGGCGTCACTAGTGGTACCGATGCCAAGTCCCAGCGAGTTGAGGATGCTGAGGTTGTTGCCCGCCATCGTGCCCGCTGTACCACTTACGGCTGGAGTTGCCAATACACTATAGGCGTATCCTGTAGGATTACTCACGCCAAACTGCGAGCCGCGTGCTGCCGAACGGTTCATCACCTTCCAATCGTTGAGGCCATCGTTGATGGGCAACAGGTCTACTTTGCGCACATCGTAGAGTGGGCCTGTACCGGTGTTTTTCATGTTCAGGCGGTACCAAAGGTTGCCTCCAGCGCTGGTGGTCGTGCTGGAACTCCAGGTAACGTTGTCTTTGCTGATTTCTTTGGTCAATTCGGTGCCGTGGGTCACGTTGATGATGGTGTTGACGGTATTGGCAGTTTCGGACGTGGGCAAATTGCCACCTGAACCGGTGAACGTGTTGGGTACGATGCCACTGGCCGCGTCGGGGGCTACTTTGACATCAAATTCGATGAAGTAAAAAGTAACACCCTGCGTACCGTATGCGCCACAATTGGCGTAGTAAAAGTCCTGGCACTCAGAGGGGATATTCAAGTTGGTCCAGGTCAGGGTATTGCCGCTGACGGAAGCCGTGGCAATGGGCCAGGGTGTTGCACCCACACCACCACAAGGCGGGCTGTAACTGTTGCTGGAATAGGCAATTTGGTTGCCCATGTAAATCAGGCTGGGGTTGAGCACATCGCTGAGGTTGAAGTTGGCGTTCAGAGAGCCGATGTTTTGTACCCGCAAACGGTAGCGGAAGGTATTGCCGGGCTGATACGCCACTTGTGGGCTGCAAATTTCTTTGTACAAACACAAATCCGGTGCAGGTGTGGAAGTGACAAAACTGACACAACTTTGCTGCGCAGGAATTTGGGTAGAAGTCAGGTTCGCACAGTTCGTGATCGTGGTATTGGGTGCTACGCTGGCGTTGATGGTAAAGAAGATCTGGATTTGTAAACAGGCCGCAGCGGCCAAACCAGTTTGGCTAAAACTCAAGGAAGCAACGGGGCTACTGATCGGAGCATTCCAGTTGATGTTGCCCGTTTGGCTGCTGGCAATGGTCGAAACTGTAGTGTTCACCAGGGTTGCACTGGCCGTAACTGGAGCCGAGGCATTGAACACAACTGAGTTGACAGTAACCCCGGCAGGCAGTACATCCTGTACGGAAAAAGTAAGTGGAGTGTTGCCGTTGTTGCAAGTGGTGAGGTAGTAAATTCCCTGACAACCGGGCATTTTGTTGTTGAGGTACAAGCCTTTGTTGAAGGTTCCTGAAGTGACTGGAGCAGCTACTTGTACGCAGGTCGTGTTGCTGTTCACAGAAAAGGCCTGGTTGCACACGTTGGTGCCCGATAGGGTAGCGGTATTGGGAATTTGGGTGTTTACGGGGAAAGAACCAGCTGGATAATTCACGGTCACCTGACAGCTCATCCAGACCCAAGGGTTAGCGGCGTTGAGGTTGCCGACATTCCAGGTGAGGGTATTGCCACTTTGGGTCACGCCACAGGTGCTGGATACCAGCGTTGCACCAGCGGGCAACACATCGGTTACAATGGCGCTATTGAGGTTGATTTGGCCGTCGTCGTTGCCCTGGTAAGGGCTGGCTTTGTACACCATCAGGTTGTAGGTCACATTGCCGCCCAGGGCCATGATGTATTGGCAACCGTTGTTTTGGGGGTTCCAGGACAAGCCGGTTACACCTTTGCTGATGGCAAAAGGGTTATTGGCCGTAGCAGTGGTAGACACAAACTCGGTGCAAAATTTGGGTTGGTTTTTGGCTTCCAAACAGACCTGGTTACGAGCAGTCGTACCCGGACAAGTTGTTCCGGCAGGGAAATGCACGTTGATCTGGAAGGTTCCACTGCAACCGGAAGTGACTGAAGCCAGGCTGTAGCTCACCAAATTGCCAACGGTGCTGACCGTAGGTGTACCGCAACCGGTGCCGGGTACTACGCCATCAATCACCAAGGATGCGGGCACCTGGTCGGTGATCACGATGCTGGTGGCTCCGGCGGGGATGGTGTAAAAAATGGTGTAGGTAAATACAACTCCAGAAGGGACGGTAGAATTGCTGACCTGTTTTTTTACCGCAAAACCATTGGCGTTTACGGTATTGGTCACTGTCGTGGGATTTTGCGCATGCATCATGCCTGGAATGCTCAGGCAAAAAAGGCAAAAAATTGCCCACATCAAACGGCTTTGGATCTTTTTCATGTCAAACGGGATTAAAAGATGGACGAATTAAATGAGTAGATTTAAGGGGCTTCATCTACTCATCTCCAAAGCCATTGAAATCTTACGTCCCGTTTTAATTTTTTTTGAAAATAATTTTCAGCGGATAAAATGTCCCTTACCCACTGCTATCTCCGACCCTTCCGCCAAAAACACAGATTTGGGGGCTAATCCATTCAAAAATGCAAACTCTGCCCCATATGCAGCACCAAAATCAACCGCGCAATTAACATCCTGTACGGTATAAGTTTGCCAGCGCGGGTGCTCCACGGCATATTCCATGGTGCGTTGGGCGTCCCAACGGGCGTAGCCCCAGTAGTGTTCGGTGATGAATTCAGCTTCGCAACCCGGGGGCATATCGAAGGCTTCAGCAGTAGCAGTGCACGAAAAAAGGTGTTGGCGCCTCTGTTGTTTCCAGGAGTATTCGACTTCCAGTTGATCTTTACTTTCCTCCCAGCGGTACTGCATGGGCACGGTCTTGTACCGTTCGCGGTAAAGGGTATTCGCCACCCAGGTAATGGTGGGTACGGGTACAAGTTCACGCAGGAACACCACGCCTCTTTTCCAACCCAGTTCCGGATCGAGATAACGCACGTAAAAACGCAGGTTGATTTCCGGAAAATTGCGGTGCCCCGGAAAACCCATACCCATTACTTTGGTATCCACAAACCGAAAACCGACCAGGCTAACGTAACAGGTGTCATTCCACCAATCCAGTTCTACCCCGGCGGGCAGGTAGGGCAAGAGTACATCGGACTCGATGGCGTAATTGAGCATCAGGAGGCGGCGCCATTCGGCGGTTAGGAATGGGTTTTGCATTTTTTAGACTAAAGATACGTGTAAATATTTAACCACTACTGGACATTTTGCTCGGAAACGTAGCTGGGAATCCCCACTTTTTTGTACATCTGTGCTATGCGGTGGGCATGCTCGTCGTAAGCTGCTTGAAACAACTCGGTGGCGCGTTCTGCACCAATCAGCGCACCGGCAGTCAATACTTTGGGTGGATGGCCCGCCTGGGTCAGTAAATTGGCCAACTCGGCTTTGATGCAATTGATGAGCATACAAGACCCCACCGTAGAGCCGGGTGCCACCGGGGTATCCAGGTTTTGAATCTGTACCATCGCATCACCGACTGGTGCGCCTGAATCGAGTACAATGTCGCAGAAGTCTTGCAGTTTGCGGCCATCGGGGCGTTTGCTGGTGCTGGCCTCGGAGTGCTGCTGCGAAATGATGCCCACGGTTTTGATGCCTTTTTGTTGAAACAATTCGGCCATTTCGATGGGCACTACATTGCAGCCAGAAGAGGAAATGATGAGGGCAGCATCTAGGTCAGACAGGTCGAAGTTTCGCAAAATTTGCGCGGCCAAGCCGGGTACATTTTCCAAAAACATGGCCTGCCGTTGGCCATTGGCCCCTACCACCAGATTGTGAAAGGTCAGGGACAATTCTACGATGGGATTAAAGCCCGGAAAAGAGCCGTAACGCGGCCACATTTCTTCCACCATGATGCGACTGTGGCCGCTACCAAACACATGAACCATACGGCCAGCGAGGATCGAGTTGGCAAATAAAGCGGCTACACGCTGGATGTTTGCTTCTTGCTGGGCTACAGTTTCCAGTAGGCCCTGGCATTTTTGGAGGTAGGTTTGGGTATAAGACATCGGATTTTGTGGTTCTGTTGAGTGGAATTATGAAAATTAAGTTCCCCTTGGCGACAAGGTTTTTAGCCCAAATGACACAAATTTTCACAATCAAATTATCACAAATGATTTGTGTATAATTTGTGATTTTTTGATGATTCCGCCGCAGGTATTATTCTGCCCTTCCGAGAGTTCCCCAACCACCATCGACGTACAAAGTTTGGCCCGTGGTGAATTTGGAAGCATCCGACATGAAATAGATAGCCGCACCATCCAAATCTTCGGGCCTGCCATTGCGGCCTCCATCCAGGGGTTGTTTGGTTTTGACAAAACTCAGGATGGCCTCATCCTTGCTGGCGCGTTCCGACATGGGCGTTTCCACCAGTGCCGGGGCCAGGAGGTTGACCCTGATGTTGTCAGCAGCATAATAGGCCGCAATGGATTTGGTAAAACCAATGACGGCTGATTTTGTCGCTGCGTAAGCATGGGTAACAAAGTATTTGGGAGAAGGCGAAAATCCCAATACGGAACCCATGTTCAGGATTGTGCCGGCTTTGCCCAAAGCCCGAAACCTGCGGATGGCGGCCTGGTTGGAGAGCATGAGGCTGGTGAGGTTCAGCTCGAAGGTTTTATTCCAACCTTCCAGGCTGAGTTCGTGCAGCGGGCCATCGCCAAACTTGCGGCCACTGCCACCTGCAACGTGGTACAAACCATCAAAATCGCCAAAAGCTTCGAGGCACAAATCAATGGCCTTTTCGGCAGTGGCAGGGTCGGAGGCATCGCCGCTGTACACTCGGGCAGCATCGCCCAGCAAAGTTTGCGCAGCCTGGCCACTTTCCGTGTTTCTGCCCACCAAAATAACTACTGCGCCTGCGTGGACAAAGGCTTTGGCTGCTGAAAGCCCGATTCCGGTGGTGCCACCTATGATGACAATTTTTTTATCCTTTAGCATAGTCTGGTCAGAATAATACCAATGAGTTGAAGCAAAATGGAATCTGGTACAAAAAAACAACTCCTTTCGCTATCTGCCATTATAAACAAACTTTTAACGATACTATTTTGCTAAAAATAACCTAAACGTATGCAAACGATGGTGTCCCAAATCCGCGTTGAGTTTGCCTTTTTCAAGCGGTACAACTTGGTCCTTGGTTTCAATATGGGTGGTGCTAAAACCTTTTACAATTGGAGTATTGGCCGCAATCGTTACAGTTTTATTCAGGTCTGCCACATTCCAAACCCGCATGATGATGCCTTGTTCTATCCCTTCTTCAGCAGGTTTTAAAGCCCAAATCACGGCATTGGGATCAGAAAAAGAAAACAAGGAAAACTGTTTGCCATCGTAAGCAGAACCACCTTGTATTTTTTGAGCGACCATGGGGTTTTGGTGTTGCAAAGCAAAACGTATGGATTCCATGGGTTTATAACCATCACGATGAGGTTTTAGTGCCAAAAAATGTTCAAAATAGGAATCACCATCCTGATTGATGATCCCCAGCGCATGGTCTACTTGTGCAGCGGCCAATACTTTTAGCTGGGCTGTAGAATCATCGAGTTGGGTACTGGTACTGTTGCCTGTTTTCATAAAATAGGCGTCCCGGTTGGAAATAATCATACCATGCGAGGCATCGGACATGTCGGCAAAATGGTTCATGGCCAACCAATCCACTCGATTGGCGACATCGGCATAATGGCCACCCTTGGCCACCGTTTTTGCGCGTAGAATCGCCCCTGCTTCTTCGTGCCAGACCTCAGGTTTGCTGAGGTTTAGGGAAAAGGAATAGGTGACGGGTTTAGCATCCAGATTTTGGAGGATGTAATTTTCAATTTCAATGCGGTCGCTGTTGGCAAAAAGGGTGAGTCGGGTTTGGTGTTTGATGGGTTTATACGAAGTCGCCAGCAAGGATACCGAAACTGCGCCTTTGTTTTCAATTTGAATGGGTTCGCCCTGATTGCCAAGGCCAGATCCCAGGTCGTTGACATACAATTGATCAAAAGGTTTTACACATTCCTGACGGTTGATTTTGTCGTACAAACTGGTAATCACGCCTTGGCGGGTAAACTTGATGTGGTAAAACTGGTTTTCGATGGTGCTGTCACTCACAACCAGGCTGGAGGGGTAATCACTATAATCCGTTCTAGCCCAGTTTAGGGGATTAAAAACATAAAATGACTCATTGCTTCCAGGGACTTTGGCAATCAACTGCCCCAGTCGTTTGGCCGAACAAGTGTAGAGTGTATCCACATAAGCGTTGAATACCGCCGCGGTTTTTTTTTGCCAATCCGCCCTTTGTTTTCTGGTAATGTGCGGGCCATCGGCAGTCCAGTCGTGTTCAAAATACATGCCACATGCCAGCCAGGCTTTTCTTTTTTGCTCAGCAAGATCGGTAGCAAGGTTTTGTCTTTTAGGGCAACCAAGGTATAAAGGGCTTCTGCCGCTCTTAATTTTTCAAATTGAACGTTTCACTGAAGCCGATACCGGCCAAGGAAGCGAAACTGTTGCCCCATTCGGTACTGCCATAAGAAATAGTTTCGGAGGGTAGATCAGCACCATAGTGCTGTTCAAAATCTTTAAAAAAGTCAATTTCATTGGACACAATGACTTGATAGTTGGAATCCGATTTTTCTTTGGCGATTTTGGGAAAGTTGTTGGTGATGGTTTTCAGGTCGTCGCCACCTTTGCCAAAAGCCCCGGCAATGTGGTAGGGATAAACCGGATCGTTCATCAAGGCCTTGCAATCAATGATCGCATTGCCTTGATGGCTGGCTTCCAGGTAGTTTCCCAAATTGTAGCGGTATTCTTTGCGGTTGGTGATCATGGAAGGATTTACGGCGTACCATTTCATCAACACCTGTTGATCATCCAGCCCTTTGTACCAAAACATCTGATTTCTTTTTCGCTCCAGTGCAGTTACTTTTGTGGCACAGGCACAGACCCCTTTCCAAGAGTACTGGGCACCTGAACCGGCCCATAGCGAAGCCAAACCCAGTGGCAAAACCTGGTCTTCCATGTTCAAGACCAATGACAAATCGAGGCCGTATTTTCGTTGCAAGGAACCCGCATAATACATATCGCGCAAAGTGGCTTCGGCAGGAGCAGCGCCTAGTAAAACAATCATGGAGTTGAGGGGTACGGTAATTTTAGCATCCTTGATTTGTTGAATGAGTTTGGCAAACTGGGCTGCACTTCTGGTTTGTTTGTAATTGTACACCCAGTACGAGCCATCACAATTCCATTTGCTTTGCTGGTGGTAAGGCAAGTGAGCGGTGGAATCATTGAGTTGGATGTAATAGTCCAGCATTTCTGAAAATGCTTTTTTATAGGTTTCTTCATCACCCGTCCACATGTAATCGGTGTGGTCGTCGTTGGCGAGGTAGATTTTTTTTACCTGGGCATTGAGGCTGAGGGTGAATGCCAGGAGCAACAATAGAATAGTGCTTAATTTCATGCCATTAAATTTTGAAAAAGTATCATTTTAAAATAGATAGCGCAGATTTTAGTGTACTTCCGTGATTTTTCCCCCCACGGCAAAGGTTTCCTCAATTCCCAATAACTTAGCAAGGTAAAAGGCCATAAAATTGAAGGGAATGATGTTGGTCAAAATGGAAAAATGCTCGGCTATATCAGGTTCTTCAACGCTAAAAACATGGGCACCTGCTGCCGCAATTTTTTCACTCAGTTGGACTGTTCGTTCCCGGGATTTGCCGGGTGCAACGATCTGGATGACGATGCTGTTTTGTGCGGTTTCTTTGGGCCCATGATTGTATTGAGCCATCGGCAATCCGTGAAAATTCAGCTTGGTACTTTCACTCAGGATCAAGGCGGCTTCCAAGGCCGTGGCGATGTTGGGTCCACTGCCCGTGATGTAGATGCCGTGGATTTTTTGGGTACTGAGCAGCTGGAAAACCGCTGCCGCCAATTGTTTCCCCTGAGCCGCGTAAGTATCCATTTTTTGCGTCAGCAAATCCACCGCGGGACTTGGGTCAAAACCAAATCCTTTGAACAAAACGAGGAGGGTATTGAGGTAAGTTTTGGAGGAGGAATACCATTCTTCGCCCGCCCGCATGTCGATGACCTCAACTACATTGGGTGCAGTGCTGAGGGGGTGTTCTGGATAATTGGAG
This sequence comes from Haliscomenobacter sp., assembly GCF_016718685.1. Lineage (GTDB taxonomy): Bacteria > Bacteroidota > Bacteroidia > Chitinophagales > Saprospiraceae > Haliscomenobacter. The sequence continues at coordinate 39,764 of NZ_JADKCX010000048.1, forward strand.
ATGGCATAGTATTGCTGAAAAAGTGGCCTACACCAGAGCGCTTCGCTGCTTTTGCCCGATTGAGAAAGGATGACGCCACAAGGCTTTTGCTTTTGTAAGGACAAATAATGGAAATACTCGGAGGCCAGCTCCGGATAAATGTCAATGCCCATGTATTTGAAGGCCAGCGGCGCAAAATAAGAGGAACCCATGCCCAAATAGGGCACTTGCCAGGGAAGTTTGGGAATCTTTGCCTGCAAAACCGCTTGAGCCCGGTCTGGCATTTCCAGGATTTCGGCTAGTACTTTATTCATGGTGAATAGGTTGGTGAGAAATTTCAGTTGTGGTTTGTTTCTCATAAGAAAGTGCCAGGGCGGCTACAATGGCCAGGGAGATGCCGATAAACTCTACCCCACTAATACTTTCTGCCAAAAACGCAATGGCCAGTACAATGGTGAATACCGGCTGTAATGCCCCAGCAATGGTCGTTACTTTGGAGGCTTTTCCATCGGCTTTGTAAGCGGCAAAACTGCACAGCACGCCCAAGCCATTGAGCATTCCAGCCAATGAACCGAGCAGCAAGGTGCGGGTGGAAAACTGCAAATCCACCATGCCAGTGCCCATAAAAACCAAGGCTAAAACAATACTAGCGGCAATAAAGGCCGCATAAGCCCATTCCGCCGAAATGTAATTGGTGGTTACTTTTTGCGCAGCACTAAACAGCCCCCAAAAAAACAAGGCCACCAAGGAAAACAGCAGCCAAGTGTTGAGTCCAATACTTTTGACGAAAGCTGCCGGATCGTCAAACAGCAGCGTTTGCCCGGATAGCATGACCACTGCGGGTATGGCCAGCAGAATTCCCAAGGCATTCAAGCCATTGAGTTTTTCTTTAAAAACCAAAATGGCAATCACGATGGTCACCAAAGGGTACAAATTGGTCAAAGGAATCACGATAGCCGCCAAACCACCGCTGCTGAAGGCTTGGAAAACGGCTACATTGCCCGCTATGGCCAGAATACCGGAAATCAACCCCCAATAAATACCCTTGCGATTGGGGTGCTCCTGACGGAGTTTTTTCAACACAAGTGGTAAAGTGAACAACATTCCAATGCTGAACAAAACGTGATTGGCGTAAGGACTTACGTCTTCAGAAATCAGTTTTGCGACCACCCCCCAGACGCCCCAAAAAAGCGCAGCGGCGATGGAGTAAAAAATCCAGGCATTGTTTTTCATGCGTACCATCATTGCTTTACAAATTTGTAAACCGAAGTACCTTGATCCTTTTGGTAAAGCACCAACAGGTACAGTCCCGCCGGTAATGCTGCGACATCCAGCTCTTTGGTTTGGGGAGCAATGGTTTGTTGTTGTACCGTGGCACCCAGGGTGTCCAATATGTCGACGCGGTAGGGGCTGCTTTGATGATCCGCTAAACGGATGCTCAGTTTTTCTTTGACCGGATTGGGATACAGGATGACTTTTGCTTTGGCGAGCAGTGTACTGCTGCTGGTAGACACATTTTCGCTGACAAATTCGTAAGCGCCGCGATCCGGCTTTCCACCTTGGGGGCGGGGCGTACCGACTATATCTACTGCACTGTATTGCCCTTTGAGACTGCTGCCCTGGTCAATGGCAGGGCTCGATTTTTTAAGTTTAAAATTGGCCGTGGCCAGGTCCGTGGAAAGGTTCATAAATTGAGGGTCGGCGATCATGTCGTTGCTGCCCTGAAAGCCCACTTTGCCATTGAAATAAAGATTGTTGCTGTACACCTCGGTGGCGGATCGGGGCCTGGAGTTGCAATCTCCCCCCTCGCGGGCATACATGATGTTGTTGATGATGTTCACATCCTTACACTGGTTGGTGAAGATGTCGGGATAACCCACAACCGTTCCGTTGTGGTAGGCCGTATTGTTGATGATGTCCACGTGATCGGCCAGGAAAGAATGGATGCCCGAGCCTCCGTTGTTGAAACAGACGTTGTTTTCTACCAGGGTTCTACCACCGTAAGGTTGGCCTTCGCCCGCTTTTGCGCCGTAAGGATATTGGTTCACATCAATGATGATGCCATTGCCATCGCTCAGTCTTTTCAGGCTAATCCAGGGAATGGTGGTTTTGTTGCTGGAGCAAATGTTGTTGCGGACGATGTTTTTGTAGGTCGTGGCCTTGTCGCTGTTAAAGGGATTCAAAATACTGATGCCACTGCCTGCGTACATCATGTACCAACCATTGTTGTACACCACATTGTTTTCGATGGTGGTATAATCGGCCTGGATCGAACTGATGCCTCCTCCGGGAAAATCGTGTACTTTGCAGTTGCGGATGGTCACGTGGTGTGGAAATTTTGTTTCGTCGCGTGGACCGCCAATGGAGATGCCATTGGTATTGTAGTTGGCGTAAACCGACCAGTTTTTGCCCCCATTGGCTGCCTCGGTATAAATGGCAAAGGCTTTTTCGTAAGTGATGTTGGCGTTGTTGCCAATGAGTTCAAATCCTTCCAGAACGATGTAGGAGCCGTTGATTGAAACGGCATTCCAGACATTGCCCGAAGCAGTGATCCTGGGCTGATGCCCCGGCATGGCTTTGAAGGTAATGTAGCCTTCCGGAGTTCCTGATCCGGTGATGTTCAAAACCGGCCCCGAAGTAGAACTGTACAGCCCATTCATGGCGAAAATGGTATCTCCGGCCAGACTGACATTGGCAGCGTGTTGCAGGGTTCTAAATGGATTTGTACTGGATTCGCCCGTGTCGTTGTCGTTTCCAAAGGGCGAAACGTAGTAGTTGATGGCCAGGGTTTTGATCGATAAACCAAGTAAAAGAATGGTGTGGGAAGTGGGTGTTTTTTCGTGGAGGGGGGGGTGGATGCCGATTATTTCCCTTTTGTTTTGAGCATTTTGCGGATACTCGTGGTGCTTTTCTGGTAGATTTTTTCCACTTTGTCCATGCTGGTTTTGAGTTTTGATTGCGCCTTCCCATAATCCTGCCATACTGCACGGAGTTGGTCGGTGATTTGCTTCCCGCTGGTTTGTTCAATTTCAAAAGTCCAGTCATCAAAACCGAGGTCGTAATACATTTGGCCTTTGATGGTGTCTTCCGGTTGGCGCAGGTAAAAGCAGGGCGTTCCGTTGGCGGCGGCGATAATGGGTGAATGGCATTCGAAGCTCAGCACAGTGTGGGCTTTTTGGTAAATCGAAGCAGCTTCGTCCGGTAACCAATAGCCGCGCTTTACCACGAAGGGTTTCACGTCTGCAGGAAGAGGGTCGATCAAGAGCTCGTCCATGATGTCGACCTGATAAGTCATTTCGGGGCATACCAATACTTTGTTACCGGTTTCGCGTACCCAGGCGACCATGGCTTCGCGGAGTTTAGCGTGGTCAATTTCCTTGTATTTCGCGTTGGTTTCTTCTACCTGTTTGACCTTTTCTGCCGACCAGCCATTGTTGTTCGGGTTGAATTGGTGGTAAGGCGTGTAGCGCAAGCGAGGAACCGCACAAATGAATTTTTTGTCCTCCAAGCCTTTTTCGCTTAAAAATTGATCTGCTTTTGCCCGGTCCTGAAGGTTGATGTAAAAAGTGGCATCGGGGGCAAATTGAATATGCGATCCGGTAATGCCCACTTTTTTCAAATCGTCGATCGACTTGGTTTCACGCGTGTAAATGAAAGCCGCTTTTTTCAGGATGCCTTGGTGGTATTCGCTGGGTGCCTGGAGGGTAGTGCCAAAAACGCCAAAGGGTTTGGTGGTGTGTTTCATCCAGCAGGCCAGGTTGTCGGCACCCACCAATAAGGGACCAGAACCGTGAATCATCAGGTCGGCTTCCTCAAAAGCACGCATGATTTCAGGGTTATTGGTGTCCTTTTCCGCATTGACCCCCCCGTAAAGGATGTTTACTTTGGGGAAGTTGGTATTGAGTAGTTTTTTCACTTCAGCGCCATTGCTCTTTTTCCAGAGGATGATTTTGGCCTGCGGCAAAAACGTTTCGAGTACGTGTAGCAAGCCGGGGGTGTGGCCGATGTCGCCAATGTTGACGTCCTGCCAGCCAGAAACCAGTAAAATAACCGGATTTTTCTTCCGCGAGGCGAATAAGCTATTCACGACAGCGGGTAAAAAGACACCTAAACTGGCCAACGATGCTTTTTCGATGAAGTCTCTTCTTTCCATAAGATGAAATATATTTTCCTCACGTTGTCTTTGAGCTTTCGTGAGAATCAGATTTTTGGAGTGAGCTTGCGTTGCTATGTAAGTGGTGTTTTACCATGTTTGACTCCAATTTTCATAATGACGAAACTTAGCCGAGAACAACCTTAGGGCTGCTCAAAAAATGCAAAAGATTAACGCCCCATCCAACCACCATCCACCGTCAAAATGGTACCGTGCACGTAATCAGAAGCTGCTGAAGCCAGAAAAACAGTCGCCCCTTTCAAATCTTCGGCGCTGCCCCAACGCCCGGCTGGTATCCGGCTTAGAATCGCAGCATTGCGGGTCTCGTCGGCACGTAGTGCACTCGTATTGTCGGTAGCGATGTAGCCAGGAGCGATGGCATTGACGCCAACTCCTTTGGCCGCCCACTCATTGGCCAAGGCCTTGGTGAGGGAGCCTATCCCGGCTTTGCTGGCCGCATAACCTGGGACGGTAATGCCACCTTGAAAAGTGAGCAGGGAAGCGGTGAAAATAATTTTTCCATAGCCCCGCTCCAGCATTTCTTGTCCAAACTCGCGGGCCAAAATAAAGGGCGAGTTGAGGTTGATTTCCATGATTTCGTCCCAATATTCATCGGGATGCTCGGCGGCGGGTTTGCGGAGGATGTTGCCCGCATTGTTGACCAGAATATCTACTGGCGGGCATTCGGCTTTGACTTTGTGGATAAAGGTGTACAGCTCCGCACGATTTTTAAAATCGCAGCGATAGGCATAAAAGGTTCGCCCCAGGGCTTTGACTTCCCGCTCAATGCCGCTATCAGTCAATTCGAGTGAGGCCGAAACGCCGATGATGTCAGCACCTGCTTCGGCCAAAGCGATGGCCATAGCACGGCCAATTCCTCTTTTGCAGCCCGTTACGAGGGCGGTTTTTCCACTTAGGTTAAAAAGTGTCATAGATTTCATGGTTGATGATTTAGGCCAGTTCCAGCAAATACTTCATCCCGGCCGGGTTTTTGTCAATGGTTTCAAACACCTCTTGCGCTGCGGACAGGGGGGATATTTGGGTGATCATTTTTTCCAGCGGCAAGTCCCCACTGGCGGCCAGGGCAATCGCTTCATCAAAGTCGACGGGCTCGTAAACCCTGGCCCCGATGAGTTTGATTTCCCGCCAGAAAAACCGAAACAGATCAACGGCCTTGGGTTCGGAATGAATGGCCACCATCACGATTCTACCCCGCACACGTGGAATTTGGGTCATGGCTGTAACCCCGGCCTGAACGCCCGACACCTCAAAAACTACGTCAGCCATAGCCCCGCCGCTGAATGCGTCCACTGCTTCCACCAGGTCTTGTTCAAGTGGATTTACGGTTTGAATACCCAGCGATTGGATGAAGGCAATGCGGTGCGGATTTACCTCGGACACCAACACTTTGGCTCCTTTTTGCCGTGCCACAAGGGCAATCAACAAGCCGATCGGTCACCACCAATGCCACGGCGTGTTCCCCCGCTTGTAATTCCCCCAAACGCACATCGTGACAAGCTACGGCCAAGGGTTCGATGAGCGCCCCGAGGGTAAGGGAAAGGTTTTCGGGTAAGCGGTGCAGCGTAAAAGCGGGCACATTCCAGAATTGTTGCATGCCTCCGGCGGAATCGATGCCAATGAATTTGAGGGGTTGGCCAATGTGCCGCTGGCCATTGTCCGCAGGTACTTCGGCTCCGGGATTGAGGGGGCGCACGGTTACTTTGTCGCCGACAGCCCAGCCATTTACCCCTTCACCGATGGCATCAATCACCCCGGATACCTCGTGTCCGATGATTTGGGGCGGTTTTACCCGTGCGTCCATTTTGCCGTGGTAGATGTGTACATCGGTGCCACAGACACCCACGTAAGCCATTTTTAAACGGACTTCACCCGCTTGTAGAGGTGTTTTTTCAATCGTTTTGATGTTGAAGGAATGGTTTCCTTCGTAGAATAGTGCGTTCATTGTTTTTATTTGATAGCTAATCCAAGCTCCATTTCAAGCAACAGCTGGATGAGTCGATGCCGTATGATGTTGGGGTGTTATGCTAAATGTGGTCGTTCCAATATTTGCAACAGGTTGCCCTCCGGGTCAAAAAAATTTCTCACTCGTCCGCCGCCAATCGCTGGGGAGAGTTCGCCGCCCCATTGCACCTGGTGCTGATCCAAATAAGCAATGGCAGCGTCAATGTCTTGTACCCGCAAAGCCAGGTGCGACCAGCCCGGCGTCCAGGTGCTGCGCTCAGGGCGTGGGGTTTCGTCTTTGGGCATGATTTCGAGGAGGGTTCCGTCGGGTGCTTTGAGCATCCACACGGGTTTCGGGTGTTGAAACCAGCGTTCATAGCCCAAAATTGCACAATACCATTCGCTCAAGGCTTCAACATCATCAGCGGCTACTGCTGGATGGTCTACGCCAAGAAGACCAAGTTTTATGGGGGTGTTTTTTGTTTGTTCTGACATGTTTAAACTTTTTTTTAGATGATACTGTCCATCCAATATTGCAATGTCCCACTTTCGCCCATGCCCCGAAATCATCGAAAAGGCCGCTGCCTGATCATCCTGTAACTGCAAAGTCCATTTACGCGTATCACTTTGGAGGGTATAGTCATTGCTGTCGACTTGTAATTGCCATTGATCCAATTGATCGGGCTCATCCAAAGCAATGGCGTGCACGACCGTCCGCACCACTTGCCTCTCTTTTTCCGTAAAGCGAAACAACAAGCCAGTTCCCGAATGGCCCTCGCCCAACTGATTGGGCTCAGGGTGATAGGCATCGTGCAAGTAGCCATAGACGGGGTAAGACCAAGTGCCCTTTCCGCCGTGGAATAGTTTCACGCCTGCGCGTTGGCGTTGTATGGTCAGGGTGTTTTGCGCTGTTTGCCAATGGGTTTCGCCGTCCCGGTTGTTGACCAGCCAATTCCAAAGCGTGGTGACAGGTTGCTGAGCCGCAATTTGATCCACCACAAACAAGACATGACTACCTGCCAAAATCCAGAAGCGCGAAAAGGTTTCAATTGGCTCCCCGTACGCTTTGCCCACTTCAGCACCAACTACCGACACCACGTCGTCTTTGGCACAAATCAAACGACGGTCACCCCTGATGATGGGGACGCCCGCCCGACCGTTGTGGATTACCCGGCGGGGGAACACACTTTTTTGCTCCAAAAGGGCCGCTTTGGCCAGGTCTTCCTGCAAGCCGAGCGCTTCTTTTTCAATCAAAAAAGTGCAGGTGCTGTGGGTTTGAGAACTGCTTTCAAGGCCATGGATCAAGTTGCGGTAACAACTGTGGCCAGGGTCTGCCAACAAGCGTTCTTGCTGGTGAACCAAGATGAAACTGTTCAAATCGCCGTGCAAATGCCCCAGGCCATTTAACGGCTCGCTGCCGCCGTTGATGGCGACAATGGTTTTGCCGTCCCAGGCATCCCGGATGAAGGCATTGCCATTGGTAAAGGAAGTAGTGCTCGGCAATTGCGCCTGCTCAGGCGATGTACTTTTAACAGGATAACAAAGCAAGGGTAAAGTCAAAAAGCCCCAATCGTTGCGCATGCCCAGGGTGGCCAAATCATGCGGGCCCTGGGTAGGAGAGGGGACATAGTATTGGTCAAAAAGCCACTGGGCCAAACCCTGTTCGATCGATGAATTGCTGCGGGCAGCGACGTACAGCAACACATCGCCCGAGGGTCGAAAAATGGCGGCGCTGTCGTTGAAATTCGCTGCTCTGGCCCGGGGCTCATCCCCCAATCAGCCAATGGTTTTTGGTAAAACATACTGGTCGCAAACCAGGGGATACACTTGCTGATGGTATTGATCAACGCTGCATCAAATAGCTGGGGAAATCCACGCAAAACGGCTTCATGGGCAAAGGTCAAAGCCAGGGCCAGGTAATTGCCATACTGCAAGGATTCGCCGTAAGAGCCATCTGCCTGGAGGGCTTGTGGGCAAAGCTCGAGTTCGGGCAACAGCGCAGTGAGTGCAACTTCATCTTCCAGCACGACACTGGCAACGATGGCCCCACTGGCCAGGATGCTGCGCCAATTGGCCAAATGCTGGTTTTTGTCCAACCAACGGCGGCAAAGGGTAAGTCCTTTTTCCTGCAAAGCCTGACGGATTTCCTGTTGCTCGGCGGTTGAAAAAGCCGCTTTGGCCAAATCGTACACGGCGGACACGCCCCAGCAAAGATGCGCGGTTTCCAAATGCCCGGTCAGTGGCTCGCTGTGGTCTCGAAATTCGGGGCCGACCCAATCGTAGCTGGGTTTTCGAACAATGTCGAGCGTAACCATATTGAGCCAATGCGCCAACTTCGGTCGAGGGTTCCAAAGCGTAACTCATCGCGGCATCAGACAGGTATTCGGCGGCGGAATGCCACCAGATTGTGGTCGCATTGGGGCCTAACAAATTTCCCCAGGCTACCCGATCGTATACTCGATTGTGAAGTGCGTTGAAAAAAATCGATACCAGGGAATCGCAGTTGTTGCGTTCGCGGGTAATGATGGCTTTTTCGGTATCGCTGAGAAATATTGGCATGTTGAAGCTTGGGGGGGGCCCGCCCCCCCCGCCCCCCCCCCCCCCCCCCCCCCCCCCCGCCCCGGGGGGGGGCCCACCCCGCCCCCCCCCCCCCGGGGGCGGAGGGAAAGGGAACACTTTTGCCCCCCTCCTACCCCACAATTAGAAATACCCCCCGTTTTTGACCACCTCCGTTGGGGTCATTCCACTTTCGACCATCCCGCGGATGTCATCTTCTTTGAGCAACAATTTTTCAGCGGCGATCAATACCTCGTAAGCAATCGCCTGAGGAATCGAGATCACGCCGTCGATGTCGCCAAAAATCCAGTCGCCTGGGTTAACAATCACCTCACCCATCAGAATGGGCTTCAAGTAATGGTACATCCTAAAGCGCCCCAGCATGCCCGTATTGGCTTTGTATTTGTGAAATACTGGAAACCCTTGATCCACGATGGCCCGGGTGTCCCGAATGCCATTGATGACCGCACCCCGGCAACCGATTTTTATCGCGGCCATGGTCATGACTTCGCCCCACTGTGAAGTGACGGTATCGCCCGTGCAGTCCCATACCACTACCGAATCTGCGTATAGAGCTTCAAGCATTTCGGCGCGCATTTCAAATTCACCCTCAGTCGTAATATCGGGGCCACCTTTGACGGTGAAGGCCATTCCAGCCAACTTCATTTCTTCGCGCAGGGGGGCAAACGCAGCCGGTAAACTGGTGGCGTGCATTTGATAATTGAATCTCAGTACATCATTTACAGCTCCAGTGTACAAATTGAGGTAGCGCTCCCGCATTTCGGCAACCGGAATGGGGAAAGGCGAAGGTGCAGTTTTTCCGTTCTGATTCATTATGCTAAAAATTTCATGTTGTCAAAATTGATCTCCCGAATGAGCACATAATCGGGCTGATCCAATACGAATAAAATCACCCGCGCTACGTCTTCGACTTTTAGGAATTTCTCGCGGGGTACCTGGCGGTCGCCCCAATAATTGCTGTCGGTGGGACCGGGGTTGATGTCGGTCACTTTGATGCCGAGTTTGAGGGCTTGGTCGGCCAGTCCGCTGTTGAGTCCCCTTGCCCCGAACTTGGAAGCGCAATAGATGGGGGCATTGGGGTTGGTGCGTTGACCCGCCATGGAGATCACCGTGAGGATATGTCCGGCTTTATGGGGCTTCATGATTTTTAGGGCCTCCCGATTGCAAAGGAATACGCCACGTACGTTGACGTTCATCATTTGTTCAAAAGTATCAAGCTCAGTTTCGGCCAAATCGGTAGACAGTAGGCCCAAACCTGCGTTGTTCAGTAAAACATCCACCGTGCCAAAAGCTTCCAGGCAGGCGGCAAAGCCCGCAATGACATCTGCCTCTACACTCACATCGCCCCGGAAGGAGCGCAGGTTTTCGTGGCTTACTTCGTCACTAAGTTGGTTGGTGCGGCTGAAATCAAAAACTTTTGCGCCAGCATCCAACAACATTTGGGCGGTAGCCTTGCCAATACCACTTGAGGCACCCGTAATGAAGACGACCTTGTTTTTTAAATGGGACATTGTTTATTCGTTTTTAAGCACCAGTGCCGATGCTTTGGTTTTTTTTCTATATTTAAACAAGAAAATTGCAGTACACAAACAGATCACCCCTACCGCTATCGCCATTTTTCCACTATACACCGCCACCGAGGGCATACCTAGAATCACAAACAGCGCACCAGTACTGGCCAATGCAACCGCATACAGGCGTTGAAGAATGGGATGCATGTCGTTTTCCGCGCTGGCTTTGACCGCTACAATGGGATGCTCTAATTTAGCAAAAAAGGCGCTCACCCGCTGGTGGTAAGCCTGGCTCTGATTTTTCAAAAATCCAGATCCCCAGAAAATGAGGAAACAAACCAGGATTTCAATGAGGGTGGCAATTTCCCATTTTAGCCCCGAATACCCATTTAGCACCAGTCCTACCGCAATTCCGCCCACTACGGCACCAATGGCACCTGTAGGGTTCGGTTTGCGCATCAGGATTCCAAACACCAGAGGAATGACCATCGGGATGGCAAACAAACCGGTGAACAACTTATTGGCTTCAAAAGCCCCGCCAAATCCACCGACATACAGTGCCCCGATGGTGACCAATAAACCCAAACCAATGGTAGACAAGCGGCCTACCCACAGCAATTCTTTTGAACTCGCCTGGGGCTTGAACAAGCGCTGGTAAATGTCACTCGTCACCACACTGGCGGTCACGTTGTACTCGGCGCTGAGTGTTGACATGGTGGCGGCAAACATGGCCGAAATCATCAGTCCCATCAAACCTTGGGGCAGTAATTTCAGGCAAACACTGACGTAAGCCATTTCGGGGTCTTGCAAGTCGGGAATGATCACCCGCGCAGCAATGGCGGGCAGCAAAAAAACGATGGGAAACAACAAGAATAAAGACGCCGACAACCAACCCGTTTTGCGGGCATCAGCTTCGGTTTCGGCGCTGTAAAAGCGTTGCATGAACGCCCAGTTTCCGCAGTATTTGATCAATACCATGACGTAATACACCATCAGGTAAATGGGTTGCCCTTTGGGACCGTTGGTGAAAGTCAGGTGTTCGGGCAACTGTTGTTGCATATTGGAAATACCACCCGCTGCGTGTAAAGACAAGGGCAATAAAATGATGGTCGCCAAACCCAAAATGATGAATTGCACCACATCCGTCACCACTACCGCCCACAAGCCTCCGGCAACCGTATACAACAAAACCACGATACCGCAGGACAGAATCGCGGTTTCAAGAGGGATTTGTGTGGCTGTGGCTACGAAGAGTCCAAGCGCATAGAGTTTGATCATTTCATCCAACACCTTAAACCCTACGCCACCCCAGGAGAGGATTTGCCGGACGGGAGCATTGAACCGTGTTTCTAAGAACTCAACCGGACTCATGATTCCGGCGCGTTGCCAGCGTTTGGCCAGTACCATCGCCGCAAATATGGAGGGGGGAACCGAACACCAAATCACCGATAAAGCTACCAATCCGTGGGTGTAGGCAATGCCCGCGTACGCCACAAAAATGGAGGTGCTGAACATGGTCATAAAATTGCTGATGCCATTGGCCACCCAGGATACGGAGTTCCCACCTTTGAAATAATCGTTGATGTTTTTGACATAGCGCCCCAAGTAAAGGCCAATGCCCGACACCATGACCATGTACAATAAGATCGCCGCGTAATCAAGCGTTTGCAGTTGATTCATTTCAGTCAGTTTTCAAAGGAGTGATAAAGCGCTTTTGTCGGCCAGTACCAGTGGATAGTCAGAGATGGGGATTCTGCTAAAAACAAACTGCTTTCCTCGTTTTTTTCCACTTGTCTTTGGGAATTTCAGAAACCTTTCCAGTAATCAAATCCACCAACACCGGCTTCTTGAAAGTTCCTGCCACGGTGATGGTCGTCAACTTGGGCTCGTAGGTATCGGCGGGGCGGGCTTCACCACTCCAGAGTGTGACCAGGTTGCCCCGTTTGGTTTTGTGCTGGTACTGAAAAGCGTACACACTAGGCTGATCGGTATTTGGTTTGGTTTTTTGCAATGCTATTTGGGCATCAAAGAGCGAAAAAACGTGTTGTGCTGCTTTGTAAGCCATTTTGGGGCGCTCGATGGTTTTGTCGGGATTGGTTTTGAGCAGGCCCTTGGTATTGACACCCAGCATGTGGTCGCCAGGGCCATAATGGATGTCGCTGATGGTGAACAGGTTGGTGGCAATGCCACGGCCATGATCGCCGAGCATGCGTCGCAAATCCCATTTGGCTTGGGTCAATTCTGACCAATCCTGGTCGCGCATGGCACCAATGGTGATGGCTTTGGGGGTGGAAGGCGCGCCGTTTTCACCTTGCATGAATTCTACTTCCGGCTTATAACTCCAAACCAATTCCCGCATTTTTTCAATGTGCGGATACGAGCTGTCGGGATTGTAGGCGTAGCCGTGATAGGTTAGGATGTCGATCAGGTCGAGCGCGTTGTTTTTTTTGAGGTACTCCATAAAATCCTTCATGAAGTCCAGTTTGGTGACACTGGCCATACCCAGGGCAATCAGTTTGGCTTTGGGCTGGATACTTTTGACGATCCGGGCAGTGCGCACATAAAACTCCGCAATTTCGGTACCTGTATGTTTAGGGTTCAGGTCGGGTTCGTTCCAGATTTCCCATTCG
>NZ_JADKCX010000049.1 GCF_016718685.1 Haliscomenobacter sp.
AGTGGGACGCCTACCAGCTTGCCCATGAAACGACGGATGTACCCCGTGCCCTGTCGGCTTTGTTGGACTGGATGGATCAGCAGGGGCTCGACCGCATGGTTGCAAAAACCCAGTTGTTGATTGCTCCTGGGTATACAATCAGGATGATCAGCGGGTTGTGTACCAATTTTCACCAACCCGGAAGCACACTATTGCTGCTGGTAGCCGCACTCCTGGGCAACAAGTGGAAAGAAATGTACCAATACGCCCTGGAGCACGATTATCGCTTCCTGAGTTATGGGGATGGGTGTTATATTGAGTTGAAAAGTTAAAGGGTTGGGGACCCTGGGGGCTACCCCAATTTCCCCAACTCTTCCGCCAAATTCTTCATTTTCATTTCGCCGTCGGCTAACTTCTGTTTCTCTTTGTTCACGACCTCTGCCGGGGCACTGCTCACAAACTTTTCATTGCTCAGCTTGTGCTGTACCGACTTCACAAAGCCCTGATAGTACTCCAGTTCCTTTTGCAGGCGTTTGCGCTCTTCCTCTACATCGATGGCCTGTTCCAGTTCCACGTAGAATTTTTCATTGCCCACCAGGAAAGCAACCCCATTGCTGATTTCGGCGCTGGTGATTTGCAAAAACTCCAGGCTAGCCATTTTAACCACCATCGGCAAAAGGCCATCCATCGCCAACAATTCGCGGCTGCTGGGGGTATCCTGGGCAAAAACCTTAAGCAGTTCTTTTTGCTTCAGGCCATTGTTGTTACGGATTTCGCGTACACCCGTAACCAGGCCCTTGGCACGTTCTATTTTTTCGATAAAAACAGCATCAAATGCAGCAGCTTTCGGGTACTTGCTGATCACGCAGTCGTCTCCTGCGGCGCGTTCACGCAATTGGTGCCAGATTTCTTCGGTCACAAAGGGCATGAAGGGGTGCAAGAGTGTCATCATGCGTTCGAAAAGGGCAATACTCTGCTGTAAGGTTTGGCGATCAATGGGTGCCTCGTAGGCGGGTTTGATCATCTCCAGGTACCAGGCACAAAAGTCGTCCCAAATGAACTTGTACAAAGTCATCAAAGCTTCCGACAAGCGGTATTCGGTGAACATCACTTCCACCTGAGCCAGGGTCTGGTTCAATTTGTGTTCCAGCCAGGTTGCAGCCAGTTGATTGACTTGTGCGGTCTCGGCATCAAGAGCTTTCTCGCTCAGTTCCCAACTTTTGATCAGGCGCAGGGCATTCCACATTTTATTGCAGAAATTGCGTCCTTGCTCGCAGAGTTTACTTTCGTTGAGTACCCCGTCTTTGCCAATGGGCGCATCAAAAATGATGTCGTTGCCCGCTGCTGCACTCGACAACATGCCAAAACGTACCCCATCTGCGCCGTAATTGTCCAACAAGGCCAGGGCATCGGGCGAGTTGCCCAAGGATTTGCTCATCTTGCGGCGCAAATTGTCGCGTACCATCCCGGTGAAATACACGCCCCGGAAGGGCATGGCTCCTTTTTCCTTCACCACGTCCGGGATCAGTTCAGGTGCCCACTCGTAACCTGACATGATCATACGCGCTACCCAGAAAAACATGATGTCCCAACCCGTGACCAATACGCTGGTCGGGTAGTAGTATTTTAATTCTTCCTGGGTTTTAAAACCATCAAATACTGAAATTGGCCACAACCAGGAAGAAAACCAGGTATCCACTACGTCTTCTTCTTGCCGCAGGTCGGCAATACTCAGTTCGGCATTTCCCGTTTTTTCGCGGGCTTGCGCCAGGGCCTCTTCGGCCGTATCAGCTACAAAAATGTGCTTTTCTTCACCCATACGCTCCGTGGCCAGGTACCAGGCCGGAATGCGCTGACCCCACCACAACTGGCGCGAGATGCACCAATCCCGTACGTTGTCTTCGTTGAGCCAAGAGTTGTACATGTTCCAGAAATGTTCTGGATAAAATTTCACTTCACCACTGCGTACGGCTTCCAGGGCCGAGTGGGCAAATTTTTTCATGTCTACAAACCACTGCAAGGTCAAGCGGGGTTCAACCACCGAATTGGTGCGTTCAGAACGGCCAATTTTGGTGCGGTAATCTTCCAGCTTGATCAAATGGCCGGATTCTTCCAGTAGTTTGCGGATTTTTTTGCGGGCCACAAAACGGTCTTCACCGATCAGAATTTGAGCCTTTTCATTGAGTTTACCATCTTCAGTCAGGATATCGATAACGGGCAGGTTAAAACGTTGCCCGATTTCGTAGTCGTTTTGATCGTGCGCAGGGGTGATCTTTAAGGCACCGGTTCCAAACTCACGGTCAACATAGGTGTCGGCAATGATCGGAATGGCCCGATCGATCAAAGGAATCAGTACGTTTTTACCGATCAGGTGTTGAAAACGTTCATCATCCGGGTGTACAGCTACCGCCACGTCGGCCATGATGGTTTCCGGGCGTTGGGTAGCGATGACGATGCCCTGGCTCGGGTCGCCTTCCAGTGGGTAGCGCAAGTGGAACAACTGCGCGTTTTCCTCACTATAAATCACCTCTTCGTTGGAGAGTACCGTTTTTGCTTCAGGATCCCAGTTGGTGATGCGCCAGTCGCGGTAGATTCTGCCCTTTCCGTATAAGTCTACAAATACTCTGATTACCGCCTCAGACAGGCTGTCTTCCATCGTAAAACGCGTACGTTCCCAATCGCAGGAAGCGCCCAAACGTTTGAGCTGATCCAGGATGATGCCGCCGTATTTGTCTTTCCACTCAAAAGCGTGCTGCAAAAAAGCCTCACGGCCAATGTCAGTTTTACGAATGCCCTGTGCGCGCAGTTGTTGCACAACTTTGGCTTCAGTGGCAATGGAAGCGTGGTCGGTACCAGGTACCCAACAGGCGTTTTTACCATCCAGCCGCGCCTTGCGGATGAGAATGTCCTGGATGGTATTGTTGAGCATATGCCCCATGTGCAACACCCCGGTGACGTTGGGCGGAGGGATCACCACAGTAAATGGCTCGCGGTCGTCGGGTTCGGAATGGAAATACCGCCGCTCCAGCCAGTGTTGGTACCACTTGCTTTCAATCTCTTGAGGGGTGTAACGTGTGGACAAGGACATAAGAAAAAGGTTTGGGGGTTCGGAGGTTCGAGGGTTCGAAGGTTCAGCGTCAATCCCCGAACTTTCGAACCCCGAACCCTCGAACCCTATTTAAAACACATCAATCTGATGCTTAAACAAGTCTTCTATGGTTTCGCGTTCCCGAATCAGGTGATCTTTTCCCTGATAAATTAACACCTCAGCTGGACGGAGGCGTGAATTGTAGTTAGAGGCCATCGAATAACAATAGGCACCAGCATTGTGGAAACACAATACGTCACCCGGCGCAATTTCGGGAATATCGCGGTTTGCGGCAAAGGTATCCGTTTCGCAGATGTAGCCCACCACATTGTATTTTTGGGCTTTGCCTGCGGGGTTACTGATGTTGCTGATGCGGTGGTAGGCATCGTAAAACATCGGACGAATCAGGTGGTTCAAGCCCGAATCTACGCCGGCAAATACAGTAGTGACACCGTGTTTGACCACATTGACCGTAACCAAAAACGAACCTGCTTCGCTGACCAAAAACTTGCCGGGTTCAAAAACCATGGTGATGGCCCGGCCGTATTCCTGACAAAATGTATTGAATTTGGCCGATAGCTTTTCGCCCAATTCTTCGATGTTGGTCTCCAGATCGTTGGGTTTATAAGGAACTTTAAACCCACTGCCAAAATCGATGTAATCCAGATCGGGATAATCTTTGGCCAGGTTCAGCATCACGTCGGCACCCGCGATGAAGGCATCGGGATTGAGGATATCCGAACCCGTGTGCATGTGCAAACCTTCGAGTTTCATGCCCGTCGTTTCCAGGATACCCTGCACCAGGGGCATTTGTTGATAAGAAATCCCAAACTTGGAATCGATGTGGCCAACCGAAGTTTTGAGGTTGCCCCCCGCCATGATGTGCGGGTTGATGCGTACACAAATGGGGATATGTGGATAAATTTCGCCAAATTTTTCAATGGCCGGGATGTTGTCGAGGTTGATGCGTACGCCCAGGGCTACCGCCGCTTCTATTTCAGAAAAATGAACGCCACTGGGTGTGTATAAGACATCCACAGGGGCGAATCCCGCCCGCAGCGCCATTTGTACTTCCTGAATGGACACACAATCGATGGTGCTCCCCAGCTGTTTGATGAATTTCAGGATGGAAATATTGGTCAATGCCTTGCAGGCGTAACTGATTTTGAGTTTTTCGACTTGAAAAGCTGCCTTGAGGCGTTGGTATTGGCGCTCAATGGTTTCGGCTTCGTAAACGTAGAGCGGCGAGCCGTATTTTTCTACCAGCTTGAGTGGATTGATGCCCCCGCTGAGCAGGTAGTGGCCGTTTTCAAATTTCATTTCTCTGTTTTTGAAAATTTCGGAGTGCAAATATCGTCAAAACGGGGATATTTTGAACGTGTTGGCAAAAAAATACACACATATTGCCTTCGAGATTGTTCATGAATGGATAAGAGCGACAATATTTTTTTCATTGTTCACGCCAAAAATCGATGTAAATTGCATCAAGTAATGGTATACGCTGAAACTTGCTTTGGCTAAACAGCTTTTTGTGAGCGAAAAAGATCTCATTAATGCCTGCCGACAACGCGACCGTAGGGCTCAGCAAGCCCTGTACGACCGCTTTGCTCCCCACATGTTTGGGGTCTGCAAGCGGTATGTCAAAACCCAGGAAGACGCGGAAGATGTGTTGATTGAGGCGTTTTTCAAAGTGTTGACCAACATCGATCAATACAAGGGAGAGGGAAGTTTTGAGGGTTGGATTCGCCGTATTGTAGTCAACGAATCCCTGATGGCCTTGCGCAAAAGAGTCAATTTCAGCCAAACCCTGGAGCTTACGGATATTGATGTACAAGTGACTACTTCAGTGCTCCAAGAGCTGGTAGCCAAAGACATTTTGAACCTCATCGACTTACTCCCCATTGGATACCGCACCGTCTTTAACCTCTACGTGATCGAAGGCTACAAACACCGCGAGATTGCGCAGATCATGGGCATCAGCATCAATACGTCCAAGTCGCAGTTGATTCTGTCCAAAAAACGCCTGAAGAGTTTGCTTGAACAAATCCGTTACCCTGGGATTGAAATGTTTGACATTGAAGAGGAGGAGGAAGAAGAAGTGGAAGTCCCAGTAAAAATAACTACCAAGCCATGAAAGCGAATAGAGATATTAGCGAATTGTTTCGACAACAAGCCCTTAAGCCACAAGAACGGCCCGGGGTCAATGTATGGCGGCGATTGCAACGGCGCTTGGATACTTACGACCGTTGGCACAAAAATGCCCAGCGCATTTCTATGCAAATTGTTCTGTTCTTTTTGCTCTTGATTGCAGTAGTGGCGCCTACCATCATTGGCATTTCCATCGAAGAACAAAAACGGGCCGACTTGCGCAATCCTCCTGTGATTTTGCAGGTTTTGTCCCCAATGGATACTTTGCCAGAAACCCGGCGGTTTTTGGAACTCAAATCCGGTCATCCGGGTGATACCATTATGCTGGAATGGGAAAATGAATAGCTTAATCTTTCCTTTCGGGATTAAACCTAAGCCGTTCTGCAAGGTCAAAAGCAAAACCCAAGACCTATGCACAAGAACATGCTACTCATTTTTACCTTGATTTGTGGAGCTATAAGCCTATCTGCCCAAACCACCGTCAGTACTACCTACGGCCCCATCTCCGGAAGTACTGAAGAAGGAACCCTGGCTTTTAAAGGAATTCCTTACGCCAAACCGCCTGTAGGAAACCTACGCTGGCAAGCCCCACAAGCCCCCGCCGCCTGGACAACGGCCAAAATGACTACTGCCTTTGCTCCCAAATGTCCTCAAAAAAACTTCGACTCGACCAATCCCGACACAGCGGTCATTGAAGGGCAAGAAGATTGTTTGTACCTCAACGTCTGGACGCCCGCCCTCAGTGGCAAACGCCCCGTGATGTTTTTCATCCACGGTGGCGGTAACCAACAAGGCTCCGCTTCGGAAACCGTCAATGGAACCCTTTTGTACACCGGAAAATTCCTGGCCTCGCGCAAGGATGTGGTGGTGGTGACCATCAATTACCGCCTCGGTGCGCTGGGCTATTTGGCTCACCCGGCTGTGGCTGCAGCCAGTGCCTCCAAAACCTCCGGCAATTACGGCACCATGGATCAGGTGTTTGCGCTGGAATGGGTCAAAAACAACATCGAACGTTTTGGAGGCGACCCCAACAACGTCATGGTATTTGGCGAGTCGGCTGGCGCAGTGAATACCTCCGTCCTCCTAACAGTTCCCTCGGCCAAAGATTTGTTTCATCGTGCAGGCATCCAAAGTGGCTCACCCATTGCTTCGCCTTATTTGTTGGGCGAAAATTTTGGCAAATCCTTTGCTTCGCGCATGGGCTGTGCCACGGGCACTTTGGAGCAACAACTGGCATGTTTAAAAGCCCTGCCCATTGATAAAATCATCGCCGAACTGGAAAGCCCCTTGTCCGGCGGCAAGGTGAGCCTCGGTTGGGGCCCTGTGGTAGATGGTTTGGTGATTCCCAAAGACCCCGCCGCAGTTATTTTGAGTGGACAGCACCACAAAATGCCAGTCATGCTGGGCTCAAATGCCGATGAAATGTCGGCTTCCAGCCCCCTGGTCGTGACGCCCGCACAGGTGCGTACCATGTTTGACTCCCAGGTTCCGGAAGCGTACGAAGCGGAAGGATTGACCCTCTATCCTCCGGGCAGCACCAATGCCCAGGCCCGCCAGTCTTACATCCAGGCTTTGACCGATGCACAATTTACTGCCCCCGCCCGGCGCTTGGCCCGTGGACTTGACCTATTTCAAACTGAACCCGTTTGGCGCTACCTATTCTCGCACAGCCAAGCGGGTTTGGGCAGCATTTACGGCGCAGCACACGGCCTGGAATTGCCCTTTATTTTTCAAAGTGTCGAAGAAACGAACTACGGCAAAGGTGCCTTTTACAACAACAACGACAAAGTAGTGGCCAAAGCCTTGCTGGATTATTGGACCAATTTTGCACGTACTGGCAACCCCAACGGCAACGGCCTGACGGTATGGCCCACCTACGATTGGCAAAAAGACCCCTACCTCGACATTAAATCACCCGTAGCTAGTGCTGAAGGATTGCGTACGCAAAAAAGTGATTATTGGGATCGGGCGCGGGGGGTAAGTACCACCACGCGTAACCCTATGTCACTATTGGGCGTAAAATTGGAGGTGCCGACGCTTTATCAGGAGGGGCGCGGGTGAGTTTGAGTCTGGAAGAAGACCTGACTTTGCAGATTGGAGTGTACAATTTATTGGGGCAAAAAATCAGTACGGTGTTTCAGGGGAACCTGAGCGCGGGAGAGCATGAGTTGGCCTTGAACATTCCGGAAGCGGCGCGGGGCATGTTGCTGCTGCGGGCGCAGGCTGGGGGCAGGAGTTTGGGTGTGAAGATTTGGAAGGAGTAGGGGGGGTATTTCGCGCAGATTCCTGCACAGATTTTACGGGATTTTTTATAATCTGTGTGAAATCTGCGGCAAAAATTGTGGGGGGGGCGTAAGAATTGCGGTGAGGAAAATGCAAATTGGATAAACAATGATTTGATTTGGGAATTGAAAAAGTACTTGTTTAACTTCCTTGCTTAAAACAATTAAAATGGGATTCTCGAAAAAAACTTTCCAATCTAACTTGAACCAGATTAAAACCTCTCTTCTGACCTTGGTTTTCAAAAAGTTCAAACTGAGCAAATTTTGGACATTTATTACCAAAAATTTTGTCACTATTAAACGTTCGACTTGGTCCCCCAAATGAATCAACTTTGGTAGCCGATATTTTTTTGCTGCTTAGTTCCGATTTTTGAGGAGCAGCCAGTACAAACCGCTATTCCACCCACATCCCTTAATTTTTCAATTATTTTTACCAAAATTGCAGTAAAAACGTAACCGAAGTACCGGACTTACGTTCTTATCACCATAAATCTATACCATGAGATCCCTTGAACGATTGAGCATGCTCATTTTATTGGCCTCTTTAGTGGCCTGTCAAACCCAACGTAAAATAGAACCACCTATGGCGATTTACGCGTCTGAGCCGGAGGAGAAGCGCTCGGTGTTGCACATTCCCATCGAGCTGAAAATCAGTGATTTGGAAGAGACCCTCAACAACGAATTGCAGGGGGTGTTGTTCAATGACAACTCCTTTGACGATGGGGACAACATGAAAATCAAGGCCACGAAACTGAACAAAATCGGGTTCAAAGCCGACAATACTTCCATCTCTTTTGCCCTGCCCCTGGCGCTCAGCATCCAGTACAACGGGGGAATCTTTGGTACTTTGGATGCCACGGGCGACATTTCACTTGACCTCAAAACGGAATACAGCATCCAGCCCGATTGGTCGATTGTCACCAAAACCGAAATTTCAAGTTACCGCTGGCTTCGACGCCCGACCTTGCAAATGGGCAGCATCAACGTGCCGATCGGTTCTTTGGTGGATTTGGTGCTCAATAAAACCCGCAAGTCCATCGGTCGTGAAATCGACGATGTAGTCAAGGACTACCTGGGCCTGAGCCGGGTGATTCAGGACACCTGGGACATGATGTTTCAGCCCCTGCTCGTATCGCCGGAATACAGTGCCTGGTTGCAAGTCAATCCTACCTCTATTGGCATGACGCCTGTGGGGATCGTGAACAATGCCCTTTCTACGACCATTGTCATCGAGGCCAGACCACTGGTCAACATTGGGCCGCGCCCCGAAGACAAGGAAGCTATGCAATTGCCCCCGCTCACCATGTATACCGCACTGGCTCCCGGGATGGAAATGTACCTGAATACTAATATAGCCTGGGAAGAGGCCGAAAAAATTGCCAAACAATACGTCCTGGGCGAAACCTATTCCTCGGGCAAACGCAAAGTCACGGTGCAAGACCTTAAACTCTACGGAACCAATGAGAGCAAAGTGGTAGTCAATACCCGCCTGACGGGTAGCTACAACGGCAGCATTTACCTCAACGGGTCGCCGGAATACGACCTCAGCGCCAATAAAATTAAAATCAAAGACCTGGATTTCACCCTTGATACCAAAAATGTCTTGATGAAAGGAGGCGCCTGGATGTTGCGCTCCACCATCAAAAACCGGATACAAGACAACATGAATTTCTTGCTGAAATACAACCTGGAAGAAATGAAAAATATGCTCCAGGCCGAACTGAACAATTATCGCCTGGGTTCCGGCCTGCGCATGGCTGGCAACATCGACCGCCTGGAGATCGGCAAATTGCGTCTCGGGCCGAATGGCTTTAACATTGGGATCGAGATATTGGGGAATTTGAAGGTGATGGTGGAGGAGAAGAAAAAGTGACGAATTATTCGAGTGACGAATGGCGAATATGGTGCTCCGCTGTGCAAATGAATTCAAAAACCAAAATCGAAGTGGAATCAAAAAACGTCAAATCCCCTAAAATGCCCAGTATTGCCGACAATTCGTCACTCGTCATTCTTTATTCGTCATTTCTCCTAAAAAAAATGTAACCTTTTTTGAAATCTGCATTATATAGGAAAATAATTACTCTGAAAAAAAGTCCAGATGTTCGCAAATTTGCAAATTAGTCGTACCCTTGCAAAAAATGAATGGATGGATCGGTCTGCTAAGACTGTTTCGGAGTCTGCATTACACCAAGAGTGGGAGGAAATTCGCGCAGCCCAGGGCAACCCGGCACTGTTCCGTCCGTTGTATGAACGTTACTATGAGTCCGTTTTTCGACTGATCCATCGGCGCACAACCGATATGGAACTCTCCGGCGACCTGTGTTCGCAAGTTTTTCTCAAAGCGCTCCAAAAGATTAGTACCTACACCTTTCAGGGGGTGCCCTTTTCAGCATGGCTGTTTCGCATTGCTGTAAATGAGGTAAGCCAACATTATCGGCAACAACAAAGTAATCGGGTGGTCAGTGTAAACGACCTGCATTTGCACGATTTGATTGATGAAATCGGATCGGATCCCGAAGAACAGGAGTTGTTGCGCCGCAAAATGTTGGGGGCACTGGAAAACCTGAAAGCCGACGATATGCAACTGATTGAAATGCGCTTTTTTGAGCAAAGATCGTTCAAAGAGATTGCCGAAATCCTCGGCATGACGGAGAACAATGCGAAGGTTAAAGTACATCGAATTTTTGGAACGACTTAAACGTAGATTATCGGGAGGATAGAAGCGCAAGGCATTATAGCCTGATCTTCTGTACACTCTGGGTAACTGCGATCCAAATCGTGTTACTATGGGGAACAATTACAACATCAAACACAATGTTCCGGAACCGAGCAGTGAGGACATCGCGAAGTTTATGGACTTCGATGCCTTGCTAGAAGCTCACCGGAAGATCGAATCGAGCCAGGAGGGTGGTGTGATTCGACAATTTACCTCTCCTCGCGAAGGACAAATCGGTCCGCGGATGCGGCGCTGGATTGTCATGGGAGCAGGTTTGGCGGCTGCCGCTGCGGTGGCATTACTGCTGATCGTTCGTTCCCTCAATGACTTGCCTACACCTGCGCAATCTCTTGCTGTAGCGGATGCCTATTTTGCCAAACAACCTTACGTCAACCCTCCATTGACCGAAGTTGTTCCACAGGTCCGCCCCATCAAAGTTGACGTTGCTGCCGGAGCTACCCTCGATTTAGACGAAGGTACTCGCCTGGTTATCCCGCGCACTGCTTTCCAAACCGATCGGGGTCAATTGATCGAATCGGGTGAAGTAGATATTTATTACCGCGAAATGCACGATGCGGTCGACTTCTTTGTGGCAGGAGTGCCGATGACCTATGATTCGGCAGGTACACGCCATTATTTACAGTCAGCAGGCATGATTGAAATCATCGCCTTACAAAATGGCCAACCCGTAGGGATGGCGCCGGGTAAAACAATCCGCATCGAATTACAATCTACCATCAGCGCACAAGCGGATGGCAGCTGGCCTTCTTTCAAAGTTTATCACCTGGATGCCCCTGCCCGCAGTTGGGTGTTTTACGGCAAAAGCTCCATGCTTTTTGAGGAAGAACCCCAGGCGGTGATTACTCCAGACATGAGCATTGAACAAAAAATCAATGCGGAGAAGGAAGCCATTTTGGCTGCTGACCCTATGCCACAAGCCCCGGCAAAACCAGTCAAACCCGACGGTAAATCTGTTTCTTTTGAGCTTGACCTTAAAGATGGTGAATTGCCACTGGAACCCGGTTCTGAAGAGGCAGTAGCCAGTCTGCAAGAAGGCGCCATCTGGCAAGTACTCCCCAACAGCCCTGCGTTTAATGTGAACGCATTGAACGAAGTTTGGAAGTCGGCACGTTTGAAGCGTTTGAGCGAAACGGCATATGAATTGACCTTACTCGACGATAGCGAACAGTTGCGCTTGTTGGTGCAGCCCGTCATTACCGGTAAAGAATTTGAAAATGCTCTACAGCAATACGATGAAGTACTCGCTGCTTACCAAAAAGAGCTCGCTGCTTGGGAAAAACGCACTGGAGAAAAAATAGCTGCGGTGGAAGCACGCTACTTGAAGACAGAAGAGACGAACTCCAATCCTGCTCCATCTATGCGTAGGGTACGTCATGTCTTTGACATCAATGCTTTCGGCATCTGGAACTGTGATCGTCCGGCCCCTTTATCTTCCAATAGTTTCCGCATCCGCGTAATTGAGGATCAAAACGGCAATACCTATCCCAACCAAACGGCGTATTTGAGTGACCAATCTGGTCAATCGATTTACCAGTTGCACACGGGAAGAGGCAGCACGGTTTATTTTGATTCCCAAAAAGAGTATCTGTTGTGGTTGTTGACTCCCGAGGGCAAAATTGCCCTGGTAAAAACCAAAGCGGAATGGGCTAAATCCAACCCCAAAAAAGGAGTAAAACTGAAGGTGCAAACCATCAATCATACCATTCGTAATGAAGCGGATATCCGAAGGGCACTAAATCCGGATTAGCCGTTGAAACACTTGATCGGCGGGGTTTATTTCCTGCTGATCAAGGTTTCAATTGCAATTCTAGTTTCGCAATAAACTCATTGTCTGTATTCAAGGTATTGAAATAATATCGATTCGGGTACAAGATTTCTAAGCGTTTTTGCAGATTGACCAAGCCAATACCGCCACTCATTGGCGTGTTGAGTAAGGCAGATTTTTCTCCAATGGTATTTTGCAGTGAAAAAATCATTTTACCTTCCAGTAGCCGAATTTTTCCCCGTACCGCATACTGCCCCGTTACGATTTCGGCCCACGTGCTTAAAACCGTTTTCCACCAGGGGCAACAGTAGGAGAGGGGCGATACTTTCCTCGTTTTTTTCCACGTCAATGTCTAGGGTAATCTCCATTTCTTCTCCAAAGCGCCATTGCTGCAATTGAAAATAATTGCTCAGGTGTTGGATTTCTTTTTGCAAGTCTACTTCTGTGCCAATGCCTTCGTACAAGACATAGCGCAAATTTTCCGACAATTTGAGAATGGCCTCCGGAGTTTTGGGATTTTCTTCCAGCGCCAGGCTGTAAAGGCTATTGAGGTTATTGAACAAAAAATGGGGGTCGAGTTGAGCCTTGAGGGCGTCTAACTCAGCCTGGGTTTTTTGCTTTTCGAGGTGTTGGATTTTTTGCTTCTGTTCTTGTTCGCGAAACCAGCCTTTAGACAAAATCAACAAGCTACTCAAAACCCAAAAAGCGCTAAGGAACAACAAAATCTCACCAGGCTGGTAGTAGGAGATAAAATAATAACCCGGGAAAATGAAATCGACCAGGTACTCCATAATCAGATAATACCACAGCACACCACTGCCCAGGAGCAAGATAGTGCTGAGAAAAAAACGCCAATACAAATGTTTTGGCAGCAATCCTTCAATTAGCGAAATGTTCCAGTACACCACCCAGGAAGCAGGTAAAAGAAAGAGGAAGGTGTAATAAATATCGGTTTGACTCGGGCTTGCACTATAAGCGGTAATCCGATAAATAATGAACCCGGCCACTGCCCAAAACAACAGGTGTTGCAGGAATCGAAATTGGACAATGGCCAGGAGCATTTTTTTCATCACTTGCTGTATTTGGTCAATATTTCAGGGTCATCCTCGAAGAGCTTGGGGTCATTTCCATATTTTTGGAAAAAATCTTGCAATTCCTTCGTAGAAGCCGTGAGTAAAGTGGTGTATTCATCCACTTTCTCGTGTTTGATGCGGATTTTCCTTTGGTTAAAAAGCTCCTTCAGGTAATCTTCGTTGAAAGGATAAACATAAATTTTTTCACCTTTGAAAGCAAGTTTGTAAAAATTATGGCAAGAAATATTCATTGCCAGGAGCTCCAATTCACTGCCATCTTTGGTTTGATTGTTCTCTTTTTTGGCTGCTTCATCCGCTTCGATGCGCTTTTTTTCATCATCGCTCAATGGGTTGCCCAGCATTTTTAGATCCATGAAGTAGTTTTCACCGATTTTCACCAAACCCGCGGAATATTCCGCAGTAAACCGTCCAGTGCGGCAGCGAAGACTGTATAG
This sequence comes from Haliscomenobacter sp., assembly GCF_016718685.1. Classification (GTDB taxonomy): domain Bacteria; phylum Bacteroidota; class Bacteroidia; order Chitinophagales; family Saprospiraceae; genus Haliscomenobacter. The sequence goes on from NZ_JADKCX010000049.1 coordinate 13,528, forward strand.
TTTAGAGTCATCGCCTTTATAGAACTTCCAATAAAAACTATAAAAAAATCTTTTTCATGGTATTCTTAGGTTTTAAATTGCCAACGCCCGTTGGCAACTGAATTCATTACAAGATTAGGGTGAATTCAAACACGGAATGGAAATAGTCGGTGAAAGGACTTGAAAAGTAGGTGAAATTAAGTTGAAGGGTTGAAAAGTTTAGAGTTGAAAGGTTCTCCTTACCTTTACAGTCTAAAAACCCAAACCTTGCGCTACCGAACTTTTCAACTTTTCAACTTTTCAACCTTTCAACTACTACAGACAGCGGCGGTTGGACTACTTTTGGGGAGAGCCTGGCAACATATTTTTTGGGATGCACCTTATCGCGAGTTGTTCTGGGATGAGTATTGGATGAAAGAAATTGTTGCCCAGGTATTGGGCCTGAGTTGGTCGGAATACGTGAGCAATCCCCTTTACGACGAACGGATTCAAATTTTTACGCAAGGACTAGGCTGGTTTTATGTCATCAGTGCTATGGCTGCCCTGGGAATACAGTGGTTTCCACGTCTGGCAAGGTCTGTGTTGAATACCTCGGGATTGGCTTTATTCCTTTTGTCCCTGATTGCCTGGAAAGAATACAGCTGGCAAATCGGGCAGTTGCTGGAGTATTCTCTGCAATGGGCTACACCTTTACTTTTGGCAGCCAGCAGCAAACGTTCAATCCCCGAAAAATGGATACGTTACGCTTCTCGTGCAGCCATATCTGCTACGTTTATTGGCCACGGTTTGTATGCAGCGGGCTATTACCCTGTACCCGGGAATTTTATCGAAATGACCATGCGCTCACTGAGCATCGGTGAGGATGCGGCGAGAACATTTTTGTTCGGAATTGGCATCCTGGATATTCTGGCCGCGTTGGGCGTAATATGGCCAGTGCGCTTCAAGACTGCCATCTTTGCTTACCTGATTCTATGGGGATTACTGACCTCATTGGCCCGGGTATGGAGCTATTTCAGTATTGATTTTTTTGAGAATTGGTGGCAAATGTGGATTCACGAATTGCTGATGCGCTTTCCGCACTTTTTGGTGCCGTGGTTTTTGTGGCAGGAAGAGTTGAAAAGTTTAGGGTTGAAAAGTTGAAAAGAAGGCACAGCGACTCCGCTCGGTGACTGTTCTTTTCAACTTTTCAACCCTAAACTTTTCAACTAAAACCCTACATTGCCAAAATACCCGCCATCTTAATCAATTGATTGTTGATTGTTTTTTCGGTAAAAATGGCGTCGTAAAATGGTGTATAAACGATTTCATCGTTGACGATTCCCGCCATGACGTCAGCTTTTCCTTCCACCAGGCCTTCTACCGCAGCGTGCCCCATCCGGCTGGCCAACATGCGGTCGAGGTGACTGGGAGCTCCTCCGCGCTGCAAGTGTCCGATCACTGCTACCCGAATGTCGAATACACCCGGTAGGCGCTCGTTCACCTTGGCGGCAATCTCATTGGCATTGCCCAAACGGCTGCCTTCAGCGACGATGATCAGACTAAACAATTTTTTGCGTTTGGCACTGCGCTGCAATACCCCCACTACATCTTCAATGTTGGTATCTATTTCGGGGGTAACGACACTTTCAGCACCACTGGCAATGCCCGTATGGAATGCAATGTATCCCGCATGACGGCCCATAACTTCCACAAAAAAGACCCGGTCATGGGAGTCGGCGGTATCGCGGATTTTATCCACTGCATCGATGGCAGTGTTTACAGCAGTATCAAAACCAATGGTATAATCTGTACCAAACAGGTCGTTATCGATGGTGCCCGGCAAGCCGATGATGGGAATGGGGTGTTCCTGAGCAAAAATATTTGCACCTGTAAACGTACCGTTTCCACCAATGGCAATACAAGCATCAATGTCAAAGGCCTTGAGCGATTCATATGCGGTTTTGCGTCCTTCGGGCGTCATAAACCGCTTGCTGCGGGCCGTTTTGAGAACTGTTCCCCCACGATGAATGATGTTGGCAACGTCTTTGCGTTCCAACCGTTTAAAATCGCCATCAATCATGCCTTCATACCCACGGGAAATGCCGTATACGTGTAAGTCGTGGAAAGAGGCGGTACGTACCACTGCACGGATAGCCGCGTTCATTCCCGGAGCATCTCCTCCTGAGGTGAATACGGCAATGCGTTTAATGTCTGTTTTCATCTCTTGTAGCTACTTGTTGGGTTATCCCACGGAAAAGCCCTCGAATTAGTTCGCGGGTTCTGCATGGGCTTTATGGAATTGCACCAAATTATCAATGGGCTTCAAGATAAATACTCCCGGTTGCATTCCGCGTTCTTCCAGAATAATTTTTACAATATCCTGAAAGTAATAAGCTACCGACCCAATAAAATGGACGGGCATCGAAAGGTGACCGGGATACTTGCGCACATTGCGGTCGATGAATTCCGCAAAAGATTGGTAAATAAGCTTCTGGATAAAAAAGTGGTTTCTATACTCGCCCAAAAATTTGGTAAATGAGGCGAGGTATACATTTGGTTGCGGCTTGCTGTAAACATTGTCTAAAATTTCGTCTTTCCCGCCAGGAATTTGCTCTTCCAAGGCTGACACCAGATCGGGAGGAAGTTCACGGTAAAAATAAGCCCTGATCAAGGCTTTACCCAAATGGGCACCACTTCCTTCGTCGCCAACAAAATAACCCAAATTGGTCACGTTGTCGGTTACTGTTTTGCCATCAAAAAGACAAGTATTTGATCCTGTGCCGATGATGCAGGCAATACCAGGGTCACGTCCACAGGTAGAACGCGCTGCCGCCAACAAGTCATGCTCTACTTCGACGTGGGCCTTGGGGAACAAGCGACGCAATGCTCGGGCAATTTTTTCTGCTTTGGCATGATCCCAAACCGCAGTACCATAATAGTACATGGCAGTCACTGTAGTTAAATCCACCTGGTGCTTGTCCAGTTCTTCCTTACTTTTATCGTAGATGAGGTCTTCGCTGTGGTAGAGAGGATTGAAGCCCATGGTATGCAGCAATAATGCCCCTTCATCGGTTAAAAGCATCCAATCGGTTTTGGTCGATCCACTGTCGGCTACAATGATCATAGGTGTCTGAGCTATTTAGAGACTGTTTTTGAATGAATATAAAGTAAAGGTAGTGTAATAACTACACTAAGTAAAAAAAAACGGCAAGCTTTTTGAAAAACAAAAAGTTTTTAAATTTTTTGTTTGTTTGATTTTTTGTTTTACATTTGTGATAACAAAAACTTTTATTGTCATGAAGCCAACGCACACCCGTAACACTTCTACAGCTTTTTTCTTGGTTTCATCTGGAAACCAATTGATTGAATGGATTAACCGGAACTGGTTCAATGCCATTTTACTTTACCTTTCGGGCCATCTTTTGTTTCAAAGGGATCTTAGTCTGCAAATAAACATGGAAAGAGATGGAGGAAAAAAATACGCTTCAACACCAGTTTCCACCCGAACAAGTTTGGGGAATTCCCCCAATACCCAGCAAGCCGTATTTGTTCCGGCGATCAACATCAGTCAATTGGTGAAAAAAAGTTTACCCAAACCCAGTGCAGTTCCTGTAGCTGAAAAAAGCAAAGAGCCTACTTTCAGTGTATCTAATTTGACCCCGGCCTTGAGCCCGGATTACGTAGAACGCAAGGGGGAAGGCAGCAGTAATTTTGCCGAAAAACAACAAGTGCTTCAGGATTATATCGATAAATATGCCCCGGCAGCCATTCGAGCCATGAACAATTATGGTATACCCGCCAGCATCACATTGGCTCAGGGGCTATTGGAATCCAATGCAGGAGGAAGTAAGTTGGCTAGAGAGTCAAACAACCATTTTGGCATCAAATGTCGACGCAAATGCCGCGGCTGTACCTGTCGGAATTACACCGATGACGATGTTTACGATATGTTCCGGGTCTTCAATTCGGTGTGGGAAAGTTACGAAGAGCATTCTATTCTTTTGCAAAGCCCGAGGTACCAGCATTTGCAAAAATATGGTAAAGACTATAAGAGCTGGGCCTATGGATTAAAACGGGCGGGGTATGCAACCGATAAAACGTATGCTCAGAAGTTGATTCGCATTATTCGGAACCTCAAGTTAGACCAGTATGATAAATAATGTGCTGATGGGGTAATTTGCTGATGGGCTAATGAAGGGGGTGAAAATTCAAGGTTTACACATTTCATGTATCAGCACATTAACAAATTAGCCCATTAGCATTAGCACATTACCTTTTGAAACCATCTGGAATTTTAAAATCCTTTTGGAAAATTGACCAGGGGGTCTCTTTGTACTTACCTGATCCAAAGTAAGAGGAAATCATCAGGAGCTCTTCGGCATCGCGGTATCCTGGAATGGGTTGGATGACTTCCAGATTTTCATCTAAAAAGACCAGTGAAGGGAAACTCAAGTGTCCCCGCAGGAACTCTTCCGCCAATTCGTGGTGCCCGCCTTTGGAGGTACGCACGTAGCGGAATTCCTTACCTTTATAGGCTAGCGTTTCTTTGGATTCTGCATCAAACTTAACCAGGTAATAGTTGTCGTTAAGGTATTTGATCAGGTATGGATTGGTAAAAGTTTCAGCATCCATTTTTTTGCACCATCCACACCAATAAGTAAATACATCCAAGAGGATTTTTTTCTTCTCCTTTTTATTGAGTTCGATGGCCTCATCCCAGGTCACCCAATTCACCGTAGTGGCCTGACTACGGCTTGGCGTACGGGGTGTAATTCCTTTCGCAGTCACCCCTGATTTAGGTGTAGTTCCTTTCTTACCCAAGAGATTTTCCTGGGCTATTGATTCCGTTACATTTAAGCCAATCAGTAAAACAATGGCCAAACACGCACCCAATCTGCTCATTTCTGACAGTATTTGATTTTGCAATACAAAAGTAGTAAATGTTGGCAACCCACACATCTACTGAAGTAAAAGACTCCACTAAAACACCGAAGTCACCAAAATTATCGTTTAAAGTGACAATTTTAAAGCAAGTTTAACTTCTTTGGACATGCTGATAAACTTTTAACTCGTCTAATCCCAGTTTGAGTGTTTTTTCCGGAGATCCGGGTAGGATAGGCGAGGGGATGCCTACCGCAAGTGGTTTTTGGCCAATCAACACCCTTGCTTCGTCCCAAAGTCCGGTATCGATTAAACTGCTCAACACTTTTTGGCCACCTTCGACCAAAATCACACCAAGTTTGTAGTCCCGCCACAAGATAGCCAATAAATCGGGCCAAAATGTTTCGCCAAAATTCATAGACAAATAGTGCAAATGGGACGCACTGTTAATGGGCTTATCTTGCTCTGTAATGATTAAGGTAGGTTGTCCATCGCTGAATATCTTTAGGTTGTTTGGCAATTGCAGCTTGCGGTCGAGCACGATGCGCAGCGGGGATTTACCATAATAGAGGCGGTTATCCAATTGAGGATCATCCATCAAAGCGGTGTTGGTACCTACAAGTATTGCGTCAGCCTCCATTCTCCAGCGGTGCACCAATCGCTTGGTAAGCGTTTGTGTGATCCAAAATTGACTGTGGTCTAGTGGAGCAAAAAGCCATTGCGTGTGATAGCCATCTTGAGGATGACATAAGGCCTCTGCTGACTGACTGATACATTGCGGGTAGCTGCCAGTGCTTGTCCTTGCTTTTCCAAAACTCCGGTGATGACTTCAATGCCGTGCTTGCGTAAAAGTTCTACACCCCCTCCTTTCACCTCTGGTGTGAGGTCCAAACAGGAGATGACCACACGGGGAATTTTTTCCTGAATGATCAAGTTGGTGCACGGTGGTGTTTTTCCAAAAATGCAACAGGGCTCCAAGGAAACATAGAGGGTAGCTGCTGGAATCAATGCACGATTCGATGCGGACACAGAAGCGAGCGCATTAACTTCTGCATGAGCAGCCCCGTATTTTTGGTGATAACCTTCCCCAATTATCTGGTTGTCATGAACTAATACTGCGCCCACCATTGGATTTGGAGATACCGATCCTGCCCCCATTCGAGCCAAGTCGAAGCACCTTGTAATGTAGCGTTCTGCGTCTTTTACCATATTTTTTACCGATTATGCTACCGTAAGACAAAGAAAAATATGCTTATTACCTAAATATTGTTGAATAAATGTTATTCATTTTTTGAATTTTTTTATCTTTAGTGCTGTAAAATCCAGCCCACTGAACAAAGAGAACCAGCTCTTGGATTGATTAGATCAAAAATTTACCTAAAGGACCAGTAATAAACTTGCTTACTTCCCCAAACCCTCGTGCCGTGTAGCATCAATGCGATAAGTGTGTAATCCCTTGAAGGAAACAGGTTTACCATTCTTTGCCTTTATTTTGAATAACTAAAATTTTGAGAGCGTGCTTTACAAAGTTAAACTGAAAAACGCAGAGGAGTCGGTCCTATTGGACGACAAAATCTACGAGTTTCTGACCACCGACCCTTATTTAACCAAGGTAGATTTCATCAACAATCTCCGACGTCACTCCAGCGGATGTGCAGTTTTCCAGAAAACCTGGAAAAAAGCTGATGGAGGATACAAGACCGAAACCATTTATCTGCACAAGCTGATTGCAGAAAAATTCTTGGTGGATACTAAAGGCGGTGATAAGAATTTAGTGGGTGCCAAAAATGGCAATAAATTAGATTGCCGGATGGAAAATCTAATTTATCGATCCCGTTCCGTAGCCAGCCGAAAACGTAAAACCAGCAGCAAAGTTGGATACACGGGCGTTTACAAAGAAAACAACCGCTATAGGGCGGTCATTTCTGTAAATCGAAAGTCGGTTCACATTGGCATGTTTGCAACTGCTGAGGAGGCAGCAATGGCCTACAATAAAATGTCGCGAAAACTCTATGGCGACGATGGCAAACTCAATGCCATCAAGTCATCAAGAAAAGGAGAGGAAGAGACGCCCATTGATTTGTCACAAGTCATCGAGGTGCCCAACACCGGCATAAAATCCAAACGCGGCAGGAAACCTAAAAATGCCAACCAATAAAAATAATGTGCTGATGGGATAATATGCTAATGTGCTAGTGGATAGCATGCAAAAGCGTGAGCTTAGTTTATCTCATCAGCATATTAATTCATCAGCACATCGGCACATTATTTTACAGCTTTGGTCATTTCTCTTTTTCCTGGTGGACCGGGTAAGCGTTCCACAGTAAAGCCCACTTTTTTCAAAGTGCGTTTAAATTCACCTTTTGCGCAATAGGTTACCAAAACCCCTCCTGGCTTTAGTGCCGCATACATTTTCTGCATGATTGCTTCGTCCCACAACTCTGGTTGAGCACTCGGAGCAAAAGCATCGAAATAAATCAAGTCGAAAACAGGAGAAAAAGATTGCTCTTCCAACTGGCCCAAACGTTTCAATACCTGGAAATGAGGAGACAAGGTAATGGGCTTGTTCCATTCTCCTTCATGCAGTTGTTGAAACACAGCTTGCAATTGTGAACCTTCAATGAGGCTAGGGTAGTTGAGGGTTTGGGCAATCGCCGGAGAAATTGGAAAACCTTCGAGCGCCTCATAATACACTGTGATGGGGCGTTTGTCCAATTCGTGGTAGGTAAGCAGTACATTCAGTCCAGTGCCCAAACCTATTTCTAAAATAGATAGCTGAGCGGGTGTATTGACCATAAGTGGATACAAACCTGCCTGGATAAATACATGGCGTGACTCGGTAATTGCACCATATCGGGAGTGGTAACTTACTCCAAATTTTGCAGCAGTGATAGAGTGTGAACCATCCTGTGTTACGAAGATTTCGTTTTCGTCAGCGCCGTCGCTCATTGGTATGCAATACTATCGCTTAAAAAAACAAGGAGAAAACCGTTTTGATGGCCTCAGTAATCAAGTCGGTAAATGAGAAATTGGTTGGGCAACCATAGCCACGGTTGCAGGAGAAACACAGCACGAGCACTGCACAGGCCAACAAAGTGTGCTGAGATTTTTTGATTTGGCTTTTCATATCTTCAAAGGATTTACAATTTGTCCAAACAAACGCAAGGCCATATGGTTTTATTATAGAGCTTTGCTTTTCGATGCAAAAGTAAAGATTTTTTCTATTTTTGCTGCGCCCAACTTAAATAAGCTCATTTGGGTTAATCGATAAAAATGATAAAATCTGCGTATGAGTAGAGAACTAACGCTTCGCGATGCACTCCGTGAAGCGCTGATCGAAGAAATGCGTCGGGATGACACTGTTTTCCTGATGGGAGAAGAAGTTGCCCAATACGATGGTGCTTATAAAGTGAGCAAAGGTTTATTGGACGAATTCGGGGCCAGGAGGGTAATTGATACACCTATTGCCGAGCTGGGTTTTGCAGGTATTGGTGTTGGCGCGGCCATGAATGGTTTGCGCCCGGTGATCGAATTTATGACCTGGAACTTTGCCATTTTGGCTTTTGACCAAATCGTAAACAATGCCGCTAAAACCCTTTCTCAATCAGCGGGCCAATTCAATTGCCCCATTGTGTTCCGAGGGCCTTCTGGCGCTGCAGGTCAATTGGCCCAACAACACTCCCAGACTTTTGAAAGCTGGATGGCCAATGTTCCAGGATTGAAGGTTATTTCTTGTATCGACCCGGCTGACGCGAAAGGTTTGCTCAAAGCGGCTATCCGCGACAATAACCCGGTTTGTATGATGGAATCTGAAATCATGTATGGCCACAAGGGGCCAGTACCTGAAGGGGAATTTATCGTGCCAATAGGTAAAGCGGCTGTACGTCGGGAAGGAACGGATGTCACCCTGGTGTCTTACAATAAAATGACGCTGGTGGCCCTGGATGCTGCAGTAGAATTGGCCAAAGAGGGCATTTCCGCTGAAGTGATCGATTTGCGCACCATTCGCCCACTCGATGTTGAAACCATCATCAATTCGGTTAAAAAAACCAATCGCTGCATTATTGTGGATGAGGCTTGGCCATTTGCCAGCGTGTCTTCAGAAGTGGCGTACACCGTGCAAAGACTAGCTTTTGATTACCTAGATGCGCCAGTGCTGCGGGTAAGCTCAGCCGATACTTCATTGCCTTATGCTGCTACTTTGGTGGATGAGTTTATGCCCAACCCAAGCAAGGTAATTAAAGCAGTGAAAGAAGTGATGTACGTTAAAGGATAGTTGAAAAGTTTAGGGTTGAAGCGTTGAAAAGACGGTCACCGAGCGGAGTCGAGGTGCAGTACCTTTCAACGCTTCAACCCTAAACTTTTCAATTCAACCGCAAATGTGGTTGAGCGTTATCAATGATGAGAAGTTCCATGATGTTGTCGCGGTTCAACACCCCAATCAATTGTTTGTTTTCAAAAACGGGTGCAATCTCTACATTCTCATCGGTCATCTGGTCATATACATCATCCAGGGGCATTTGAGGCTCCAGGTTCAAAATTACTTTTTTCATCACCTCACTCAAGGCGGCTTCTTTGCCAAAATGCCCCAAGCCTTCAATCATTTCGTTGCGGGTAAGGGTTCCTACCACGGTTTGATTTTCAAGCACCACAAATTCCTTTTCTTGTCCATCCAGCAACAGGCGTACGGCCATGCCTATGGTATCGGTGCTCTGCAGCGGCGTGAAATGGTGCATGATGGCGTCTTGCACCTTATATTTGGACAGTGCAGAACGGGTAGATTCGTAGTTTCCCTCAGCACCTGCCCCTAAATAGATGAATACACCGATAAAAACCAGCCAGATATTGCCACTCAGCCCAAACAGGATCAGGCCAATGGCCAGGAGTTGACCAATGCGTACGGCGATATTTGTAGCTTTATAACGACCATATTTCATGGCCAATAAAGCGCGCAACACCCGGCCACCGTCCATGGGAAAGGCTGGGATGAGGTTGAAAGAAAAGAGCATGACGTTGGTGGTAAAAAGACTGTATACCATGTTGTCATTGCTAACCGGGCTCCACCAATCTGAAAAAGCGGGAACATGGCCACTCAATGCCAAAAAAATGAGAAAACCGATGGCCAGTACAAAATTAACTGCCGGGCCAGCCAAAGCGATGAGCATTTCTTGCCAGGGCTTTTCAGGAATATGTTCCATTGCAGCTACACCCCCGATCGGCAAAAGGGTAATGTGGTTGGTTTTTACCCCAAACCTTTTCCCCATTAAGGCGTGACCGAATTCGTGCAAAAGTACAAACAGGAAGAGCAAAAGGATGAACCAAAACCCATTCAAGGAGCCACCTTCTTGGCCGAGGGTGCGGACTCCAGCTACCAAAACACCTACCAATAACACAATAAAAGTCCAATGTAGAAAAACATCTATACCTGCTACTCTAGCAATTTTAAGTGACCACTTCATGAAAAACTTGGTTTAGATTAAAATGAAACCTCAATTTACAAAACCAAGTGAATGCATGGTCATTCTTTGGGCAAAATCTTTGGCACTACTTTTTGATCTTGAATGGCTTGTTTCGCATCCCGTTTCAGCTCGGCACCTTTTCGGGTCCAGCCTTTTTCTTGCAAGGCATCTCCAGCTTTATCCAGAAAAACCGGATCCTCCACTTTTTTGTATTGTCGCAAGGTATCAATGGTTTTTGTTGCACTTGCCACATCGTTGACTTTGATTTGAACAATTGCCAGGTTTTTGCGGGCTACGGTATCCTTGGTGTTTTTACGCAAGAGCTCATCGTAGTATTGGATCGATTTTTTGTAATCCTTGCGGCTTGCGTGAGCATTGGCCAGGGTCATGGTCGCCATAGACTCTGAACTTTTAGGTTTTGTTTTGGCGGAGGTGGTCGTAGTGCTTTTTTTTACGGTTTTTTCGTAGGCTTCTTCTGAAACAGCTACCGCACCGCTGGCCTTGTTCATCACCAGCACTCGTGAGGCAATGATCAGTGCAGCTTGTTTGATGCTAGCCTGAAAATTACCTTGCTCCCTGAATTGCAATTCACTATCCAGTGCATCTTGTTGTTCATTGTTGATGGAAGGCGCGTAAAAATTAAGGTCAATCTCATGCGTTTCGAAAACTCTTCCCCAAATGATCATTTTGGCCCGACAGTTTTTGATCATCGACTTTGCTACAGCAGCATCCACTGAGACGTTGATTTTTTCCACTAAAGTGGCGTCCCCGTTGAAACGATTACGCAGAAAAATGGCATCAATTTCTTCTACCAGGAATTTATCCGCGATCGAATCCTTTGGATCTAAAGTGGTGAAATTGAAAATTGCAATGGAATACTCTGCCTCTTCATCAAATGATGGACATGGGAAAGGAGGTTTTTCTACTACTAGGGTGCTGTCTGTCGGGGTTAGTGGCTGCTCTGGTTCAACATTTTGATTGGGGGTAAATACTTTCCAGATGAAAAAAACGGCCAATACGGCCCCTGCTCCGCCCGCTGCATACCACAACCATTTATTGCGCATAGCAGTAGATGGAGTAGGAGAGGGTCTTCGCTCCAACTGTTCCAGAATTTCTAAAATCCGATTGATCGCCAGGTTATTGGAGAGGCGGATTTGATCTTCACTAAGAATCCCTTGTAGTTCTTTCTCTTTGCTTTGATTGAATTCGCTTTGTGCTACACGTGCAGCACGGTATAAAGGGGAAAATTGATCAATCTGGCTTTCCAGGTAGGCAACCAACCTATCGAGTGCTTCATCCAGCTTCCCCTCAGCAACCAATTCTTTAATTTCAGTTTTCATGACCAATATTTTGTAGGGTTTGTCATGTGATAAAGGAGTTCGCAACAGTAAAGAGCAGCGGTTCTTGGTTATTTCCTTTACATTATAATGACATTTCTATCTAATAACTCGTTTTGGGCGAAAAGTAACGTAAAATAGGGCATGTTTCACAAACTCTTAACTCAAGATGCTATAAACTATTGGCAATTGTTAAGATTTTTATAGAACTTTTAAAATAATGCAACACATGAGACACAAGTATCAGCTTTTCTTCGGCTTTTTTGACCTTTGTAGCACTTATCAGTGCATGCAATAAAACAAAACAAGCTTCACTTACGCTTGGGCGCTACGGCAAAGTTGAAAAATTACTTTTGCCCAACGGCTGGTCTCTAACCCCCCTTGGCGAACAAATCGAATTGGGCGATTTGCCCCTGAATATGGTTTTATCAACGGATCAGACCCGCGCGGTGGTCAGCAACAATGGACAATCTAAGCACAGCCTTATGTGGATAGATTTATCCAATCGGAAAGTGTTGCATGAACTGGACATTCCCAAAGCCTGGTACGGTCTGGCACTGACAAAAGATAGCAAAACACTTTATGCTTCCGCAGGATACGACAACATGATTAAAGTCTACAGCATTGAAAGTGATCGCTTGAAGCTCAAAGACAGCCTGATCATTGGTAACCGCTGGCCACGTGGAGCTGCTTCCCCTGCTGGTTTAACCTTATCCACTGATGATCAGCACCTGTACTGTGTGACCAAAGGAGATAGTGCAGTTTATGACTTTAACGTAGTGAACAAAACGCCCTTCAAAAAGACCAAACTAAAAGCACCTGCCTATACCTGTATCCTTAGTCCAGACGGCAAAAAACTCTACATTTCCCTGTGGGGTGCATCCAGTATTGGCGTTTACAATACCGAAACCGCACAAATCGAAGCAGAAATCCCGGTGGGTTCACACCCCAATGAAATGGTTTTTAGCAAAAATGGAGCACTGCTCTTCGTAGCCTCTGCCGATGAAAATACCGTTTCAGTGATCGATTTGAACGAAAAAAGGGTAGTGGAAAGCATTGTTGCTTCCTTATATCCGGATGCACCAATTGGCTCTACATCCAATTCCATTTCCCTTTCGGAAGATGGCAAGACCCTGGCCGTAGCCAACGCCGACAACAATTGCGTGGCGCTGTTTGATGTCACTGAGCCGCGTAAAAGTAAGTCATTGGGTTTTGTGCCGACTGGTTGGTATCCCACCTCAGTGCGTTTTTTCAATAATAATTTATTGGTTGTCAATGGTAAAGGACTGACTTCAAAAGCAAATCCCAATGGGCCTAATCCCTACAAACCCAGAACCAAAGAAACCGAGTATATCGCCGGGCTGTTTAAAGGCACTTTATCAGTGATCCCTGTTCCTACACGGGAAGAGTTGCCTGCCTTCACACGCTTGGTGTACCAAAACACCCCCTATCAAAAGAATAAAGAACTCGTCACTGAAGGAGAAGCTGGCAATCCTATCCCACGCAAAGTTGGAGATCTCTCACCGATCAAATACGTTTTTTACATCATCAAAGAAAATCGCACCTATGACCAAGTATTTGGCGACATCAAAGAGGGGAACGGCGATCCAAGCCTGTGCTTGTTTCCAGATACAGTGACTCCCGAACATGCACGCTTTGGCCCGCCAGTTTGTACTTTTGGACAATTTTTATGTGGATGCGGAAGTAAGCGCGGATGGCCACAACTGGTCTACCTCGGCCTACGCCAATGACTACGTCGAAAAAACCTGGCCTACCAGTTATGGTGGACGAGGAGGGACCTACGACTACGAAGGCTCAAAAGCCATAGCCTGGTCGAAAGGAGGCTTTTTGTGGGACAAGTGTAAAGAAGCCGGATTGAGTTACCGGAGTTACGGGATTTTTGCCGATTACGGCCAAACTTATATGCCCAACCTGAAAGGCCATTTATGCGCAAAATTTCCGGGCTACAACCTCTCCATTCAAGACATTTTTCGCTTTGAGCGATGGAAAGCCGATTTCGACTCTTTATTGTCGATCAATCAGGTGCCCAGGATGAATTTTGTTCGTTTTGGCAATGACCATACGGCGGGCGCTAGGGTAGGGGTGCCTTCTCCCGCTGCAATGGTGGCCGACAATGACCTGGCCGTAGGGCGCTTTGTGGAACACCTTTCGAAAAGCAAAATCTGGAAAGAAGCGGTAGTTTTTGTATTAGAAGACGACGCGCAAAATGGCCCCGACCACGTAGACGCGCACCGCTCTCCTTGCTTGGTGATCAGTCCTTACACCAAGCGCAAACACATTGAGCACAGCATGTATTCTACCTCCAGTGTGTTGCGCACCATGGAGTTGATCCTGGGACTAACCCCAATGAGTCAGTACGATGCCGGAGCGAAGCCCATGTATGCCTGTTTTACCCGTACCCCGGATTCTTCACCCTACCGGGCGAAGACCAATCAAATTAGCTTGACGGCCCGCAATACCATCGACGATTATTGGTCAAAATTATCGTATCAGTTCAACCTGGAGAAAGAAGATCGCGCACCAGATATGGCCTTCACCGAAGTGATCTGGAAAGCAGTAAGGGGGCGAAATGCTGTGGTACCCGCACCCCGGCGCAGCGCTTTTGTTATCCCGATTGAGGTAGAGGACGAGGACGAAGAATAAAAATGAATTAACTTTAAAGTGTCGCACTTGTTTATAAGAGTGTGGCACTTTTTTTGTTAACATTAACAATTTGTTTGTATTGATGAAAAAAATCGCTGCGTTTTTCAGTTAAACCTTAAACTTGTGTAAAATTGTAGGTTTAAGCTTTATTTTTTACCCAAAAAATCAAAAAACATGCGCAAGCCATTATTTCAGCGATTGCTGACTACGCTTACTTTAGCCCTCGTGCTTTTACTTAACTCGTGTGCAGTTGTCAATCCTGTTACTGGTAAAAAGCAACTCATGGTGATGTCTGAACAAGAAGAAATTGCTTTGGGTGCTTCGTCCAATCCACAAGTTTTGGCCGAATTTGGCACCTATGATGATCCGAAACTTCAGGCATTTATCAACGAAAAAGGCCAAGAAATGGCCAAAGTTTCTCACCGCCCCACCTTACCATTTTACTTTAAAATTGTTGACTCAGATGTTGTAAATGCCTTTGCACTACCCGGTGGGTATGTTTATTTCACCCGTGGAATTATGGCACATTTCAACAATGAAGCTGAATTTGCGGGCGTTTTGGGGCATGAAATCGGCCACGTTACAGGCCGACACGGAGCATTGCAGCAGCGAAGCCAAATATTTAGTAGCATTGGACTAATTGGGGTGCTCATTGCCGTTCCAGGAGCCGCACAATTAATTGAGCCTTTGTCTCAGGGGATGCAATTGTTGTTGTTGAAAAATGGCCGGGATCACGAAAGCCAATCCGATGAACTCGGGGTACAGTATTCTACCAAAATAGGGTATGATGCCAAAGAAATGGCCGGTTTTTTCAGCACCATTGATCGTTTGAGCGGTGGCCCTGAAGGCAGAGTTCCCAACTTTTTATCGACGCACCCCAATCCTTTGGATCGTTTCAAAAGGGTAGGGAGTTGGCTGAGGCCGAACAAAAAAAGACCAACAATTTCAATCTAAAAGTCAACCGTGACTCCTATTTGCGCATGATTGATGGCATTGTTTATGGACCTGATCCACAGCAAGGTTATACAGAAAACAACGTTTTTTACCATCCTGTTTTGAAGTTTCAGTTTCCAGTACCCGCAGATTGGCAGCTCCAAAACTCTCCTCAACAGGTCGTAATGGCACCCAAAGATGGTAAGGCAGCGGTTATTTTTAACCTCGCAACAGAAAAATCTTTGCGTGAAGCAGCCAACAATACCATTGCCAAAGATTCACTGAAATTGATTGATTCTCAGAACCTCACGGTCAATGGATTTCCTGCCGTAGCCATGACTGCAGAACAAGTAAGCAAAACGCAGCAAGGAACCCAAACCCTGCGCATTTTGATTTATGTAATTCAGTACGACAACAAGATCTACCGATTTTATGGAATGGCAAGCGGCAGACTTCAATGCCTACAACTTGAGCTTTCAAAATACCTTCAAAAACTTCCGCGAATTGACGGATCGTTCAAAGATCAATGTGTTCGCGGAACGAGTTAAAATCAAGACCGTTTCGCGTAGTGCCACGCTAGCGGAGGCCTTGCGTAGTTTTGGCGTACCAGAAAAACGCCTCGAAGAACACGCGATTTTGAACGGCATGCAACAGAAAGAGACCGTGACTGCGGGCATGTTGATTAAAGTGGTGGAGAAGGGATCCAATTAATAGGTTTTCGCTCCAAACGAGTACTGGTGTAAAGAATGTTCTGGCCTCCCATTGCCTCGGTCGAGCTAATGGAACGCGCTGCAGAGACCTTTTGCAGTTGGTTTGTTGAAAAATTTCCTGATCAAAACGTGCCCCTTCACATTTTCTGTGGCACAGGCAACAACGGTGGTGACGGCCTTGCCGTCGCCCGCATGCTTCATTATGCTTTTTACGAGGTAACACTATACATTTGTCATTTAAACCCTAATCAAAGTGCTGATTTTCAAAAAAATATCGAGCGGCTGCCCAAATTTGAGGCCATTACAGTAATAGATATGCCCGAAGGTTCAGCCCTTCCCCCTCTCCCACCCTATGGTATCCTCATCGACGCCCTGTTAGGAACTGGTGTTTCACGGCCTCTTGAAGGATATTGGGCTGGTTTTATCAACTATTTGAGTCGATATCAGGGTGTGAAAGTCGCAATAGACCTTCCATCGGGTCTACAGGCAGATAAAACCACTATTGGTACAACATTTTGTGTAGATTACACCTTCAGCTTTGAGTTGCCCAAATTGGCATTTATGCTGCCAGAAAACGAAGCCAGGGTTGGGGCGTGGACCTTTGCCTCAATTGGACTGGATCGCGACTTTATCGAGCGTGCAGAAACTCCTTTCCATTATTTAAACCTCAACGATTTAACTGGCTTGCTAAAACTTCGTGCACGCCATGCCCACAAAGGCCAATTCGGCCATACTTTGCTCATCGCCGGTAGCCAGGGCATGATGGGGGCAGCACTGCTCAGTGGGCGGGCGGCACTGCGCAGTGGAACAGGATTATTGACCATTCACGCCCCTTCCTGTGGTTATTCCATCCTGCAGATGGGGTTACCTGAGGCAATGGTCAGCTCAGATCGCCATCAGTTTAATTTTTCGGAGCTGCCCGAAATAAGCAAATACACTGCGATTGGCATCGGCTGTGGTTTGGGAAACAAGGACTTTTCGGTACGGGGTGTAGATGAGTTATTGGGTGCTATTGGTCAAAAACCCTTGGTTTTGGATGCCGATGCACTCAACATTATTGCCCAACAAAATTGGCAAACCCGGATTCCACGTGGCGCAATATTAAGCCCCCACCCCAAAGAGTTTGCCCGATTGTTTGGCACTGCTCCTGATGGTTTTGCCCAATTGGAATTGTTGCGTGCATCGGCCATAAAACACGAGATATACATCATCCGCAAAGGTGCCAATTCTGCCATTGCCCTCCCCGATGGACAAGTATGGTTCAATTCCAGTGGCAATCCTGGTATGGCCACAGGTGGAAGTGGTGATGTACTCACCGGTGTACTCACCGGCCTGTTGGCGCAGGGCTACACTGCCGAGCAGGCCTGCAAATTGGGGGTATTTTTGCACGGTTTGGCTGGAGATTTGGCTGCCGAAAGCCTTGGACACGAATCACTTCTGGCCAGTGATATTGTTGATCATCTCGGTAAAGCGTTTCAAATGCTAAAAAAATAATAGGAAGCTTTATGGAAACGTTTATTTTTGCCCTAAACATTCTGTAAGTAGAACAAGCAAATAGTTATGGGAATCTGGGGAATAACCAACTTTGAAAATGATGCTGCCGTAGAATGGGTTGCTGAATTCTCAGAAAAACAGTCAATCGACAAAATTGAGGGCTTATTTAGTGATGCAGTTGAAGAAGACGAACCCGATGCGGAATTGGGCGCATCCGTACTGGCAGCCGCTGAACTTCTGGCCATTTCTCAAGGTAATGAGCCTGAAGAATTTGATGGAGGTTTATTAGAGGACTACGAAATTGATCTGGAAAGTATTCATGAGTGGATTGACGCAGATCTGATCAACTTGGCCATCAACGCGGTAGAAAAAATCAGCCAGGTAGAGGATTCAGAATTGCGCCAGGTTTGGGAAGAAGAAGACGAACTCGACCATTGGTTGCATGTGGTTGAAGATTTGAAGAAACGGGTAAAGGGCTAATCTGGGTCAAATTCTACAAATTTTCAATCACCTCCCGATATCCCCGACCAATTGGAATCGCCACCCCATTCACCTCTACCACTTCAGCTGTGTAAGATTCAATTTTCTCCACCGCAATGATAAAAGACCGATGGATTCGTTTGAAGCGATTGGCTGGCAACAAGGCTTCGATTTCATGGGTACTCATTTTAGAAAGGTATTCTTTTTTGGTGCAGACGATTTTGACATACTCCCGTTGACTTTCAATGTAAATTATTTCGGAGAATAGCACTTTCACCTTCTTTTTTTGCACATTCAGAAAGACAAAGTCTTTGGTTTCTGGGACTTCATTGGCTTGCGGTATTGCCTTGGTCGTTGTTTTTACCTTGGTCACCGCAATCAAAAAGCGCTCGAACTCAAAAGGTTTCAACAAGTAATCGGTTACGTTCAAATCAAAGCCTTCCAATGCATATTGATGGTACGCAGTGGTGATGATGACAGCAGGAGGATGGCTCAACGTTTTTAAAAAAGCCATACCTTTTAGTCGGGGCAGGTGAATGTCTAAAAACATCAGGTCAACGGTATGGTGGCGCAAGTAATCCGTGGCCAGGATGGCATCTTTAAATATTCCTTGTAAATCGAGAAAAGGAACCTCGGCAATGTAATCCTTCAAAACCTTAACGGCCAAAGGTTCATCTTCGATGATGATGCACGTGATTTTAGACATGGCTGGCCAGATTTATGTTTAAAGTAGCAGTAAATACATGCTCGTCTTGCTGAACCAACAGCTGGTAATCTGTAAATAGCAATGCCAATTGACGCCTCAGATTTGCAAGGCCGATGTTTTCTTTTACCCGCCCCTCTTCCGGAAATGCTTCCGCTGAATTTTTGACAATAAAAGCCAATTGCCGCTTGTTCACCGAAAGATGAATATTCACAAAAGGCTCATCTCGCGACTCTGAAACCCCATGTTTGAAAGCATTTTCCACTAAAGGGATCAGCAACAACGGCGGCAAAGCTTGTTTCATATCTTCAACGTCATAGTTGAAGTTGACATGTAAGGATTCGTCATAACGCAATTGTTCGAGGGCAATGTAATCACCAATGATTTTCAATTCCTGCTCTATGGCTATAAATGAGCCACCAGTTTCATACAGCATAAAACGCAGGATTTTCGATAGCCGCAAAATTGATTCCGGGGTCAAATCCGACTTGTCCCGAGCCAATGAATAGATGTTGTTCAGTGTATTGAACAAAAAATGTGGGTTTGTTTGTGACTTGAGGTAGTTCAATTCTGCTTCTTGCTTTTCAATGCGTAGTTGTTGTGCGGTTTGTCTCAATTTTCGATAATCGTGAATGTGTCTAGAAATGCCAAAAAACAATATAGAGCCGATGGTATTGCCAAAATGGTCTCCAACTCCTTCTGTGATTGAAGTATACTCCTTCATTGGAAAATAGACATGCAGTTGAATGCCGATGTACCGCCAGGCATAGGTACCGAAAGCATACAATATCAAATGTACAAAGATCAAAAAAGGGGCGAGCAACAGTTTTTTCCATGTGAACTGGATAAAAGGAAGGGTGTATTCAAAAAAAATAAAGTGCAATACCACCACGTAGAGCATGAGCCAGGTGTAATTGACTGCACTTTTAAAGCCGTCGCAGGATCTGAAACAAAATCGATCAGGGTAGACAGCAATAAGGATATCCCCGCCAGGTACAGATACAATTTAACCCGCTCTTTTTTTATCCCTACACTCATTTTGTTCTTTGATGGCTAAATGTCGGCAAATTCTACACTTTTTCCATCAAGGAGCCGATAGAATTGACTTTTGAGTCAACCAATTCCCCGAAACGGTCAATCAGTGCGTTTATTTGGCACAATCGACAGACCTACGTTATTGGTTTACAGTAAGGTGTTGTTCATTGATGATGTCTTGAAGGGTTTACCCAAAATGGATAGTATTGCCCAAAATACTTCATTTATGCAAAGGAAATCACCTATTTTGGTAGCTATGCTGTTGCTGGCTGCACAATTGTATGCCCAGGTAGAACCCACTGCGGGCAATTGGAAAACCTGGTTCATCCCATCTGGCCAAACCTACCGTCTGCCCGCGCCAGCAGCTTATAAAGATGAGATTGCCCAAGTGCTCTCCCGTCAACAAAAACTGGATGCAGCGGGTAGGCAACAAATGATGCATTGGAATGCTGGTGCGCCTGGCTACCACTGGCAACACTTGATGGGCACCTTGTGGATGAACGATGCGAGCTATAACGGAGCCCTGGCCAACATGTTACTCAGTGTAGCCATTTACGATGCAACCATTGTAGCTTGGGACACCAAATACGCCCATAATCGTCCACGGCCTTATGTTGCGGATAAGCGAATCAAGGCACTGGTATTGAACACTACCAGTCCTTCTTATCCCTGTGAACACTCCGTAGCATCGGGGGTAGCGGCCACCATCATTGGCCATTTTTATCCAGCTTTGGCCGATTCGGTTCAACGGATGGCGCAACGCATGATGGCATCAAGGATTGCGGCGGGAGTGGTTTTTCCCAGCGACACGCGGGCTGGGTTTGAACTCGGGAAAAAAATTGCTGAAAAAGAAATTGAACACACCAAAGACTTTACCAACAAGAAGGTCTGGGATGGCAAAATTCCAACAGAAGCAGGACTTTGGAAAGGGAAATATGTCGCTCTTCCTCTAGCTGGGCTAAACAAAACTGTGGTATTGGAAAGCAGTAGCCAGTTTCGTCCAGGCCCTCCACCTGATTTTGCCAAAGACATGGAGGAACTCAAAAAATACCAACCAACCTTTGGTTCCATCGCCAATGCCTTCCACTTTGCCAGCGAGTCGGTGTGGGAAGATCTGTTAGAGAAAAAGATCTTCGAACACAATCTACACCTCAATCCGCCACGGGCTGCCCGGATCTACGCCACCGCGGCTGTTGGAATCTACGATGGTTTTACCGCCTGCTGGGATGCCAAATATACCTATTGGGGTACGCGCCCGGATCAATACGATACCACTTTTCAACCGGTACTGATTCATACACCTCCTTTTCCCGGTTATCCCTCTGGCCATGCGGCCATCGGTGGGGTGATGGGTGAGTTATATGCGTATTTCTTTCCAGAGGAAGGGGCTTTTTTCCGGCAGCGCGCCAAAGATGGTGCCGAATCCCGTTTTCAGGGAGGTATTCATTTTCGCAGCGACAATGAAGTCGGGCTGGAGTTGGGAAAAAAAGTCGGCACCGCGATCATCAACCGGGTGAAAAATGATGGGGCTGATGCCGAGATGAAAAGGTAGAACCAAAACCAGGAATGCCTACATTCAATCAAGCACAACCAACGTTAGATCCCCACTTATTTTAAAAATAAACTGTACTAAGTTGGGAACTTGGTGCAGTTTATTTTTTTTATGAAATTGCTGGGTAATGTATACCTTCAAAGCTAAATAAGCTACCATGGAAACGCTCATTTTTGCCTCTTCCAACCCAAACAAGATCAAAGAAGTAAGGGAAATACTGGATGGATTGTACGAAGTAAAAGGCCTACTCGACATTGGTTGTACCGAAGACATTCCCGAAACCGCCGATACCATCGAAGGCAATGCCCTGCTCAAGGCCCGCTACGTCGTCGAACACTACGGGCTTAACTGTTTTTCCGAAGATACCGGTCTGGAGGTTTTTGCCCTAAATGGTGCCCCTGGAGTACACAGTGCGCGTTACTCGGGTGAGGGCCGCGATCCACAAGCGAATATCGACTTGTTGCAACAAAATCTCGCCCCACACGCCGACCGTAGTGCCCGTTTCAAAACGGTGATTGCACTTGTTCTAGACGGCAAAGAGCGTCTATTTGAAGGTTTGGTATACGGCCAAATCCGCAAAGAACAACACGGATCGGGTGGTTTTGGCTACGACCCCGTTTTTGTGCCGGATGGTTACGAACTCAGCTTTGCCGAAATGGATAAGCAAGAAAAAAACCGCATCAGCCACCGGGGTAGAGCGGTTCAAAAATTATTGGACTTCCTCAAAGAAGGCTAATGGCTGCATCCTACCGCTGTTTGATTTTGGAAGACGAACCACCCGCCGCGCGGGTGTTGTTACGGTATTTGCAAGAATATCCCGAGTGGGCTTGTCTGGGTGTGCACCATTCGCCCCAAAGTGCCATTGCGGCACTGGAAAATCAACAACCGGATCTTTTGTTTCTGGATATCCACCTT
This sequence comes from Haliscomenobacter sp., assembly GCF_016718685.1. GTDB lineage: Bacteria > Bacteroidota > Bacteroidia > Chitinophagales > Saprospiraceae > Haliscomenobacter. The sequence continues at coordinate 35,649 of NZ_JADKCX010000049.1, forward strand.
CCAGACATCAGTGGATTGAATGTACTGCGCCAATTGAGCCAGCCACCTTTGGTGGTGTTTACGACCGCATATCCGCAATACGCGGTTGAGGGTTTCGAGTTGGCGGCACTGGATTATTTGCTCAAACCTATTTCGCCAGATCGTTTTCAAGTAGCCATGGAACGTGCCCAGGAACGCCTGGAACAAGAACGAATTCTGGAAAACAGCGGGCAAGACAGTGGCTTCTTGAGCTTCCGTGCCGACCGCAAAGTGCATCGCCTCCCCTTTCAGCGCATTATTTACCTGCAAGCACTGGATGATTACGTTAAAATCTTCAGCACTGAGGGTGTTTTTTTACCTAAAATCACCTTGTCGCAACTGGAAAAAGAGTTGCCTCAGCAGCTGTTTCTACGAATCCATCGTTCGTACATTGTTAATCTGAAGCAGGTGCAGTTTTTCGATCACCAGGAGCTTGGAATCGGAAATAAAACTGCCTATCGGCAAATCATCCCGGGATCAGGTTCTGATACGGTTAAAAGCAGAAGTCATTTAAAAATCCAAATTGCCCGAAATACTTTGAATGGGTGGGGTCTGGGCGATTTTTTTTCCGCCACAGGTTGACATAATGCAAAAATCATGACTGAAATTCTACAAACCGATCGATTGATCTTAAGGACACTTACCCTCGACGATGCCGCATTTATCGTAGAACTGGTCAATAGCCCCGGCTGGATAAAATACATCGGGTACCGCAACATCAACACCATCGAAGACGCCTGTAACTACCTCAACAATGGCCCACTGAAAAGTTATGCCGTCAATGGATTTGGCCTCTGGGCAATTGTATTGAAAAACGAAGGTATGCCGATTGGCATGTGTGGCCTCATCAAACGGGATGGACTGGAAGATGCCGACCTCGGGTATGCCGTATTGCCCGCCTATGAAGGTCAAGGGTACGTCACTGAAGCAGCCAAGGCTGTTTTGCATTACATTTTTGACATCCTGAAAATCAAAAGGGTGCTGGCCATTACCAATGTGGACAATATCGCATCGATCAGGGTACTGGAAAAAATAGGGTTTCAGTTTTTGAGGTACATGACCATGCCAGGGGAAGATAAAGCGGTACGATTGTTTAGTGCTGTTGAAATAGATTGATACCATGACATGTTTTTATCAATGTTTGGAACTAAAATCAATAAAACGAGCTTGAATGAATAGAATTAAGTGAAAATTAAGTGGTTTTTATTGACTATTATTCAACGAATTTGTAAATTATGCGCCGTAAAACATAAAAAGAAACTATATCAATAACCTCAAAAAAACTAAACCATGTTTTATTCTCACACCTATGACTTTTTGGCCAAATTACTATTATTCGTGTTGATGGTGGCCGCGTTTTTTATCCTGCAAATTGATCATTGGCAGCAATTTATGATGACCCACTGGGGACTCAGAGAAGGGCAAGTGATGTTTTTTATAATAGTGACAATTACTGCGTTTTTTTTACTGCCGCTGTTTGTATTTGTCTATTTGCCATTTTTATCTCCAGCAGCTGCTTGGTGCTATTTACGGTTTTCTTTAAAAACACCTGTTTCCTGGGCCATAGCAAAAAAAACGGAGTCCCTCTTTCGTCCAACTTTAAAAAGAATGCAGTGGTTTCCGCTAAAAGACCTAAAAGAAATACCCCAAGAAGAACGAGAAGAGGCCCTGCTTCTTTTCTTCAATGAGGTTCAATCAAATCCAGATCAGTACGGAAACAAAAGTTGGATGGATGAATATTTACGTCAAAACCTGAGTAAAAATGGCTATCGCGCCTTCCAAATCACTTTATTACCCATAGCGCTGTGGGTACTATATGGAACGTTTGATCAAAGTGGTATTCCTGGTTGGTTAAGTCGGCTTCAGGCCAACTATTTATTTAGCGGCAACCATTATCCTATGCTAAGTTTTCTATTCGCCATGGTTGTTTTTGCGCTTTTGCTTGCTGCACTCTTCTTGCTATTTAGTCGGATGATAAGAAGTTAAGAAATTACTAGTGGCTCAGGCATTATTTAATGCCTGAGCCACTATGGCTTTAACTCCCCTACCCGATCCAAAAAATAACAATGTTCATGCCGAGTCATGCCAATCTTCGGATAATATCCGGTTGCTTTGGGTGCAGAGAGCAAGATCAGCTTTGCCTGAGGGCTCGCCAATTTGGTCTGCCGAATCAGTTCGGTGCCGATGCCTTGGTGCTGATATTCCTCATCTACCGCCAGGTCCGACAAATAGGTACAAAAAGCAAAATCGGTCAAGGCACGTGATACCCCAACCAACTTGCCATCTGCACGCGCTGTCACAATCAGATTGGCATGTTCGAGCATCTTTTGTAAGCGTTCGGGTTGGTCAATAGGCCTGCGTTCGCCGAGGGTGGAAGCCTGGAGTATAGCCTGAAATTCAGCGACGGAAAGGTCATTTTCAACTTGGTAGGTAAGCATATTTCAAATTAGTGGTGAACGTTTAAATACCAACCAAAGCCATCACAGCGAATACAGCTATCCGCGTATGCTGCCTCGGGTAATTTTATCCAACCCAACCCGGCGCAAGGTTCACACTGACGGATCCCCGGTGGTGCAGGTGGAATCAACACGCTTAGTTCAGGGTATGTCCTTGCACCTTGCTTGAGTACCACATAAATCTTGAACGGGTCTGTTTCCTGGTCAATGGGATGGCTAAAAGCCTCATGATCCATACACAGCACTTGCCCATCCGGTCGCAAGGCCCAAATGTAGATAATCGTGCTGTGCAATGGCAACATTTGTTCTTCTTTACATGCCCTTTGTACCGAGTTCCAAAGCCCCTCACTGGGCAGTGCTGCAATCCATTCCTGGATCTGCGCGGCTAGGGTTGGCGAGGGTACACTCTGCTTTTGTTCTGGCATTATTTTTTTAATGGATTGAGCCAATTTTCAATGGCGGCCTTTTCTGGGGAATTCATGGGCAAATAACAAGTGGCCGCTTGGGTATCTTCCACGGTCAACTCGATGATGGTTCCTGAACCCATCAACCTGTTTGACAAATGAATAGCCGTATTGCTCATAGCATTTCGCAGCAAGGAACGAATGGTCCGGTATTGATCAGCGGTAATTTTAGTTTGAAAAGGTTCCCCACCACTGTAAGTACCAGATGAACTCTGCGCTCTACTGATGGGTTTGTATGCAATCATTTTTTTGTTGATGTCCCATACATTGTTGTTTCCATCGATGTAGCGGTACTGCATGTACAATAATTTACTTTCCTGAGCCTGATCCACCAAGTGATGCAAACTTGAAAAGAGGCCGCAAAAAAGTATTAGTTTTAAAAATAAAGACATATTATTCCTCATTTTTTCAAAAAAATCCTGATAAAGATAGAGATTTTTTAATTTGGCTGTCGAAATAACCTACACCTATGCCTAAGCGATTGCTGTACCAGCCTTTGATTGCCGTTTTTTTGTTCCTGCTGCCGTTTGGAACCGCCGAGGCTGCCGATAAAAAGCCAAAACCACAAAAGGTCTATACCGGCATTTACCTGATGAATGTTTACGACCTCGACATCAATGGCTATTCCTATTACGCCGATTTTTACTTGTGGTTTCGCTGGAAAGGCAAATTTGACCCCACCAACATCGAATTTGTGAACTCCATTGAAAAATGGGGTGTTACCCAAACCATGTTTCATGATTCCACCAAGGTGCTCCCCGATGGGTATTCCTACAACGGCATGCGGTTTGAAGGCCGGTTTTATCATTCCTTTGAGTTAAAGGACTTTCCGATGGATCGTCACCCTCTGGACATCCGTATTGAAAATGTGGAGTTTCCTAAAGACTCCCTGGTTTATGTGCAAGATACGAGTAAAAACTTGTTGCGCGAAGGCTTCAACATTCCCGGCTGGAAAATCAAAAAAGCGGAAATTGTCACCCATGACAATACTTATAAGACCAATTTTGGTGAGCCTACCGGTCCGCCAACCTTTTCCAATTTCACCTTCAAGCTCACCATCGGGCGGCCCTTGAGTTATTTTTTGCTAAAATTGCTTTTGCCTTTGTTGGTAATGCTGATGGCCAGTTTGTTGGGATTGTTCATTCATCCCGATTACATCGACGCGCGTATTTCTCTGCCCATTGGGGGCTTGTTGAGCTGTGTGTTTTTGCAACAATCTTACAGCACCGCCTTACCCGATGTGGGTTATATGGTACTGATGGACCGCATTTATCTGGTAGCTTACGTCCTGATCGCGATCATCATGATGCGCATCATCCGGGGGTCTAACCTGCTCACCGACCGAGATCAGCGTGAAAACATTCAAAAAATCTGGGCTTCTGATCGCCGTAGAGGTTACCAATTGATGTTCTTCATTGCATTGGCTATTTTAATATTGGTGCTGGTTCGATAAAGTTTCATTACGTCGTGAATTGGTCATTGTGAGGAAATATTTATTTTTTCCGCTTGCATCATTCGTGTAACTCTTTTACATTTGTCTTAGCCACACAGGTAGCGAACTTTTATTTTGACTCTAACAATTGAACTAAATTAGGGGGAGATTCAGTGTAACTAGGGCGGGCCTCAACTGTTTGACTTGTCGCAGTTCTCTTCGGGGACAAGAGGATTACCGAACCACGCTGACTACCTTATTCGTGTGCTATCGAGGGTCTCAAAATATCCCTTTAGTTATTTGTGTGGTGTTTTTTTCTTTTTTATATCCGGCACTTTTTGCCACAAAGACACAAAGGCGCTAAGCATATCATTCTTGCTTAACGCCTTTGTGTCTTTGTAGCAATTCCCCTATTATGCCCGATCGTAGCGGTGCAGCAGGTCGTGGAGCATCGCATTGTAGCCCTCAGCTTCAATCAAATCCTCAAGATTTAAGTGCATCCGATAACGCCAGTAATAAGGCATAATGGCGGGCACATTGATTCGCTCTTCAGCAGGGTTCTCCCGTCGTAATTTCAAGTCCATCGCCAGCAAATCTTGTAGCGGGAATACCGTCCACATACTCGGCCAACGCAAGTGTTTTTCTACCACTGCTTTTGCCAAAAACGGCTCACAGGTATAAGGCTCCTGCCCCATAAATTTCAATTCGTTGTGGAAAAACCGACTAATCAGCGCCCGGTCTTCTTCCTCCCACCAAGCCCGGATAGGTGCCATATCGTGGGTGGAAGGGCTCGCTACTGATAGATAAGGAATGTCTTCTTCCTGTAGAAATTCTGTAGCCGGGTTTTTCGACATGCGCTGGATTTCCAGGGTCAAAATGCCCAACTCACGCATGACGCCAGGCACACAAGCTGGTACCATGCCCAGGTCTTCGCCACAGATGAGCATATCTGTGGAGGCTTTCAGCGCAGGCAGTTTTTGCATGGCTTGCGCCCGCCAAAAATCTTCTTGTCTGCGGTAAAAATAGTCGATGTACAATTCCTGCAATTTGGCCTGTTGAACAGTGTCCAAGTTCTGGAAAGAATAAGTTTTGTTCAAATCGATCCGCGGATGGAATGCGCGGCCATTGCTACCAGGAATTTCGAGGAGGAGTACATTGCTGATCAGTTTGTACAATCCGGTTTGCAGGAGAATCTTGTCCTGGTTCTCTGGGGCCTGGAAAAACTGTTCAATTTTACGCTGGGTGTCGTATTCCGGTTTGAAAGCAAAATAGTTGAAACGAATTTCTTCCAGAAACTGGGTGCGCACATAGTCCACATCTTCTCCAAAACGTTCGTCCAGCAATTGTTTGGTGATAAAGGGCTTACAGTAACGTTCCTGATCAAACCAAATGCCCCTTGCATCGAGCTCTTCGCGCATGATGGGCAAAGCGGGGTTGAAAAAACCCAGCGTACCTTCCACCTGATCCAATGGAATTTGCCAAATGCGGAAAAAACCCAGAATATGGTCAATGCGGTAGGCATCAAAATAACGGGAAAGTTGCCCCATACGTTGCCGCCACCAGAGGTAGCCGTCTTTGGCCATTTCGGCCCAATTGTACGTTGGAAAGCCCCAGTTTTGGCCATTGTCCGAAAAAGGATCGGGTGGCGCACCAGCCTGTCCATCCATGTTGTACAAATGAGGAGCAACCCAGGCATCCACACTGTGGCGGTAAATCCCTATGGGTAAGTCGCCTTTAAGGATTAAACCTTTGGAGCGGGCATAATCCGAAGCTTCACGCAGCTGTTTGTCCAGGTGATATTGCAGATAATAATGAAAAGCCACATCGGCATAATTGGTGGCTTTCGGTGAAGCGAGTTCTTCCAATAAGGCCGGAGTATATTGCCCATAGGCACCCCAATTTTCTGCAAACTCTACCGATTTGAATTTATCGCGCAGGTAACAAAAAACGGCGTAAGGCTCCAGCCAGTGTTTACTTTCTGCAAAAAAGGCCAAAAAGTCCGGGCTAGCCAGGAATGTCTTCTGGGTTTTGTTGAAAGCTTCACGTGCCAGACTCAACTTGGCTTTGTTCACCGCCTCGTAGTCTACCGCAGGATGAAGGTTCAATTTCTTGCGCTCAGCCGCTACTTTTTTCGCATTGATGCCTTCCAATACATCCAGATGTAAAAATTGTGGATGTAGTCCAAATACCGTTATCGCTGCATAAGGATAAGAATCCGTCCAGGTGTGGTTGGCGGAAGTATCGTTTACGGGTAAAATTTGTACCATGCGCAAACCTGTTTTTTGCGCCCAATCGATCATTTTTTTCAGGTCATTGAACTCCCCTACCCCCAGACTTTCTTCAGTTCTTAAAGAAAAGACCGGAACAGCAACACCAGCACCCTTCCAGTTGCCTGCTGGATTGGCGTAGTACTCATCATTGACAACGGTGGAGTTGACCAGGGCATCCAGCGGAGCGCCATCAAGTTTGCGGTTAGGGCCAGTTTCCAATTCGATGATGCGCTGAACATTGGGATCGTACAGTCCGTATTTGTACTCAAACCCCTGGCGAAACCCGACGCTGATTTCTCCGGTCCAAACCGGAAAATCGGCATTGCTCAACAGCACTGGTCGGCCGTAATCCCAGGCACCCAACTCAGGTAAACTACCCAAAATGGCCAATTGTAGCCCGCCGGGAACTTGCACCGCCCGTAGTTGAAAACGAATACCCAGCCGCAGAGGGTCTGAGGTAATCGTATTGCCTTTGTATTGAGCCTGTGGTTTGAAGATCACTTTGGAAAACGCCGCAGTATAAAATGCATTTTCATGATGATCCACCGCACGCCAACTGTCTTTGAGGAAAAGGTGCTCTCCAGCAGTACGCGAGATGCGCAGTTTACGGCGACTCCCCCACTCTGCTGTCAACGCAGAAAGGCTTGCGTTGTCTTTGAGCAAATACTGGTATTCCAGTGTAGATGGTGCTTTTTTGAGTGGAATCGACACCCGCCAATAGCCCCCACCAATGTATTGCATGATTTGGGCCTGTTGCTCATTGCCGCTGCCCAATTCCGGTAAATTGCCAACAATGGCCAGCTGTTGTCCCCAATTGGTTTGATAGTGGATCTGAAAAGTAATCGTCATGGTTTCATACATTATGCGCTCAGGGCGAAAGATAAGAATTACTTTTAAATCCCGACCAAGTAGGTTTTATCACAAATTGGGCATTTTACTCCCCCAGGGCATTGCTTTTTCCAACTGTGCCGCCAAGCGCAACAACAAATCCTCCCTTCCTTGCAGGGCAGTAAACATGGTTCCAACGGGCAGATTTTCCTCTGTCCACAAGGTTGGAATGTTCATGGAAGGTTGCCCGGTCATGTTGGCAAAGGGCGTCCAGGGGATATACCCAAAAGCTTTGTCAGCCAATTGCCCAATACTGGCTTTGACCATAAAGCCCAAATTGAGTGAGTTGATAAATTTGAGCAAAGTTTGTTCTGCTGCCGAATTTTGCAGTGCGCCAATCTTGATGGGGCGGCTGGCCAATGTTGGCGTTAAAAGCAGATCGTATTGCTGGTGAAACTGGGCAACCCTTTGGGCAATTTCATTCCATTCTTTTTTGGCCCGGGCAAAATCTCCTGCCTTGAATGTACGTCCCAACAAAGCCAGAGCGTAGGTATTGGTTTCAACATCCGCAGTGCTCGCTCGGCGCTGCAAGTATTTGCTCAAATGTTGAAGCTCAGCTGCGGCTTCCCCAGCAACCACTACCAGAAAACGCTCCAGCAAGTCTTCTTTGAAATAAGGTAAAGGGGTGGCTTCCTCTACCCGATGCCCTAAATCGCTCAACTGCTTGGCCATTGTAGCCACCGCATCTTTACAAGCCTGATCTACTGGCAGCCCCAAGGGATGTACCGTACTAAAGGCAATGCGCAGGTTATCTGGATGTTGACCAAGTTCAGCCAGATAAGCGCCGCTTGGGTTGGGCAACTGATACGGATCACCCGGCAATGAACCCGCTAAGGCATCCAGATAAGCGGCAGTATCCCGAACACTTCGGCTCACACAAGATTCTACGACAGCTCCACTCCACATTTCGCCATAGATCGGACCCAGTGAAATCCGCCCTCGGGTTGGTTTTAATCCAAACAATCCACAACAAGAAGCCGGGATGCGGATCGAACCACCTCCATCACTCGCTGTAGCCATCGGGACGATGCCCGCTGCAACCGCCGCCGCCGATCCACCACTACTTCCACCTGGCGAATGAGCCAAATTCCAGGGATTCAAAGTAGGGCCAAACAACTCTGGCTCCGTATATGGGGTGAGGCCAAACTCCGGTGTATTGGTTTTGCCCATGATGACCAGCCCGGCAGCTTTAATTTTTTGAATGGCGTAGCTATCAACACCGGAAGTATATCCCATGTATCCCTTACACCCCACGCGCAGCGGTGTATCCTTAATCTCCAGTCCCAAATCTTTGACCAAAAATGGCACTCCAGCAAAAGGACCACTAAGTCCGTTCGCGGCTACAGTAGCCTTTGCGGATTCGTATAATGGGTGAATGATGGCATTGATCTGTGGATTTACAGCCTCAGCACGCTGGATAGCAGTTTGCAAAAGCTCGGCTGCACTGGTTTCCTTTTTTTGTACCAGTTCGGCCAGCCCGGTGGCATCGTATTGCCGGTATTCGGTGTAACTCAACATAAAGATCATTTGTAAATTTCTTCAATAAAACTAATCATTCAATTTATATTCCAGTTATTATTTTTACTATTTTATTTTCCTAAAAAATGGCTTTACTCGTCTTTTACCTTTTTTATTCTTCAAGATTTAGCTAGGTGTAAAAAATACACTATCTTTCCAACCGTTTGCAAAATTCAAACTAAAAACGTTCAATCATCAGGACTATGGATAGACGTACATTCAACCAATTGGCATTAAGCGGCAGTATGGCTGCTTTTTTGCCTGAGTTTGTACTTGGTGACAAACGCATCATGAGCGTACAGTTGTATAGTGTTCGGGACGACATGCAAAAAGACCTGGTTGGCACCCTCACAGCAGTGCGCAAAATGGGGTATCGCTTGGTAGAGGGAGCAGGGTACAACGACGGAAAATTTTATGGCAAAACACCAACAGAATTCAAAACGATTTTGTCTGATTTGGGACTCTCCATGCCCAGTGGACACTTTGGTTTTGGCAGCGCCAATTACAATCCACAGACACGCATGATCAACGACGCCTACAAAAAAGCCATTGACAGTGCTGCAGAAATTGGACACGAATATGTGATTGCGCCGTATATGATTGATTCCGATCGGAAGGGAGCTCCCTTGAAACAATACATCGAAGGCCTAAATGTAGCTGGTGAATATGCTAAAAAAGCTGGCGTGAAATTTGGCTACCACAACCACGCTTTTGAATTTGAAAAAGACAATGGCCGCGTCATTTATGACATGATCTTGCAAGATACCGACCCCAATCTGGTTCTCATACAGATGGATTTGTACTGGACAGAAAAAGGCAAGGCCAATACCATTGAATTGTTGAAGAAAAATGCTGGACGCGTACACCTCGTTCACGTTAAAGACATGGCCAAAACTGAAAAACAGGAAACTGTTGAAGTAGGCGACGGTAGCATCAACTTCAATGAAATCTTCAAGTACACTCCCGCCGCAGGAGTGAAGTACTACGTGGTAGAATTGGAGCACTATGTAACAACGCCAATGGCAGGAATTGCCAAAGCGTACAAGGGTTTGAAAAAACTCAAGTTCTAAAATACAGAAAAACAACGCTTACTAAACGCGGGAAAAGCCGAATTGCGCTTTTTCCGCGTTTTTTTGTCAAGGCTTTAAGAGGACTTTAACAAAATTTTAAGAGTCAATAATCAATCATCACCCAAAGTAAATTATCAGAAATCTAAAAAATGATATTTTTTTTGTTAACGTCGATCTTTTTCCGCAAATTTTGCGTTTAAGTGATAACTTTATCCCGCTTGAATTGCACTAACCTTAACCGAATACTGCACCGTATCAATTATGGTCACAAACAAAATCAAACGTCGATTGCTCCGGGCGCGGGTGGTCCTTAATCAGGCCATTCGACAAATCCTGGAGATCAATCGCATACGCAAGCAGCTTCCTTTTTTCCAAAATCGCGAAGCGAAAGAAAAAGAAATTGAGCAGGATTTAAAATTGCTCAATAAGATTGCTCAACAACAAGCCGTACTGATCAGAAAGTACGAAGAAGAGTTAGAGACGAGTTAAATAAAGTTGAGAGCCTAGGGTACGCTCGAAAAGATTGGTTACCTCTAACTTCGGACCTAAAGTGTCTCTTTCAGCGCTTCAGCCTAACCTCATCAACTTCTAAGTGCTTCTATCTCCCCAATTTCCTTAGGAATACCAGGCCCTAAAACCCTTGGCTCATCCTGGGTAACGAGTACATCATCTTCAATCCGCACTCCTGAAAAATCCCCGATACGCTGCTAAAGCTGGATAATTGATGTATTGAGTGAAGCGACCCTCCTGTTGCCACCTGTCAATCAATTCAGGAATAAAATAAATCCCTGGCTCAATGGTCATGACAAAGCCCGGCTCTAGGGTACGAGCCATGCGCAAGGACTTCAGGCCAAATTGAGTACTCCGTTCCAAGCCTTCATGGTATCCAGTATATTTTTCACCCAAATCCTCCATATCGTGTACATCGAGTCCAATCATATGGCCCAAGCCGTGGGGAAAGAATAAGGCATGAGCACCTGAATGGACAATCTCATCGGTATCACCCTGCATTAAACCCAGTGATTTTAGGCCATTGGTGATCACCTTGGCGGCTAGTAGATGCGCATCGAGGTTGCGTAAGCCTGGCCGCATGGCGGCGATCCCCGCCAATTGAGCATCCAGTACGATCTGATAAATTTCTTTTTGCTGTTGGGTAAAACTGCCATCTACTGGCCAGGTTCGAGTGATGTCGGCGGCGTAATGCATGGCTGTTTCTGCGCCCATGTCGGCCAGTACCAATTGACCTGATTTGAGGATATTGTGGTGATCGTGGTTGTGCAATACCTGGCCATTGATGGTCAAAATGATGGGATAGGCCAGATCTCCACCTCCAGCTACAGCAATACCTTCCGCTATCCCGCCAACTGGGCTTCTTTGATTCCCGGGCGGGTTTGTTTCATAGCTGCCAGGTACATGGCCTTGGTGGTGTGCAGGGCTTTATCCATTTCGGCGATTTCTTCCCCAGTTTTAACGGATCGTTGCGCGACAATGGCTTTAATCAAGGTAGCCGAGGCTTCCTTTTGTAAGTCTGACAAGGGTAAATGCAGCCAAAAGGCCAGATTGATTTTGTTTTCTGCCCGATAAGGAGGTAAAAAATGAATGGCTCGGTTTTGTTTGTTTGCCGCCTGTAATACTTCAACAATAAATCAAACTCCTGCACTTTCTGGATACCTACATGATGCGCCTGGTCTATTAAGGAAGGCTGGGCACCCATCCATACGATGTCCTCGATGCTCAATTCATTGCCAAACAGGATGGTTTCGCCGGTTTCGGTATCCAGAATTGCGGCCAAATGGGCATGGTCCAAACCAATGTAGTAAAGGAAGTTACTGTCTTGTCTGAAAGGAAATGTATTGTCTTGGTAATTCATTGGACTGAGTTCATTGCCCAATAAAAAGATCAAGCCTCTTCCAACCCGTTGCATCAATTGTGCTCTCCGGTGCGCATAAGTATTGGCCGAAAACATAGCTGTAGTTTACGATGAAACAAAACGATGCAAATGAGCATCGGTTCGACGATGTTGAGTATTTGCCATTGTTCGGGTTGATTCTGAAAATCCGGTTGTCCCAAATGGCATACAAAAAGCCAGATTGAATGGCCATATCGACCTGATGTGATTCGCATCGCAGCCAGGCCAAAGGAACGCAGGGTACGAGACCACCTCCTGCTGCCATCTTCAGGATCCAAGGCAAAGACCCGCCATCCCATCCGACATAGACCACACCTCCATTTTCGAGAGCGGAAATTTCGGATTCAGGATCCTTAGGTAAGCCGTAACGTTTAATCGATTTGAGCCACACTGGAGCTCGGGAATAATCTTTGAACACCATAACGATTCCTTTATTTTGAATGAAACCTTAGGAATTCCATTTGGTTTACTGGGGCTATCAAGTTGCCAGTTTAGCAAAATGACAATTTTACATTTGTGACAATATAAAACCGTTTTCTCATAAAAACAACCGATTCCTAAACTATAATGAACAAAATGCCCAATTAAGTTCCAGATTTGTCATATTTTCTTTACAATCAAGTGATAAAAACAAGAGTAGATCATTTGTAGCTGAATAGTCTTATTTTTGCCGCAGCGCTCGTTTTAACCCAAACAACATCCATGAGACACATCCATGAATTGCTTTCTTTGTTGGAATTGGAACAATTGGAAGAAAATCTATTTAGGGCACAGTAAAAGCGGGCAGTAGCACTGTTTTTGGGGGGCAGGTACTGGCTCAGTCCTTTACGCTGCCATGAAAACTGTTCCTGCCGACCGTCAGGTTCATTTCCCCTTCATTCTTATTTTATCCTGCCAGGTGATCTGGAAATCCCATCGTTTTTCAGGTAGAACGCATTCGCGATGGAGGCAGTTTTACCACCCGACGAGTAAAAGCCATTCAAAGAGGTGAACCGATCTTTTTTATGTCGGCCTCTTTTCAGTTGGGACAAGAAGGGTTTGATCATCAAATTACCATGCCCAATGTTTCACCCCCAGATTGGTTGGTCAGTTGGGAAGACCTTGCCCAAAAATTTGGAGACATGCTTCCCGAAAACATTCGGAAATTTCTGAACCTGGATCGCCCGATTGAATTTCGTCCGGTTGAATTGGTCAATCCAGCCTTACCTACCAAAAGCCAACCCTTTCGCCATATCTG
>NZ_JADKCX010000050.1 GCF_016718685.1 Haliscomenobacter sp.
GGTGGAACACTAAGCGTGGAGACGGTAGAAGGAAAAGGAACTACCTTTGTAATCACCTGGAGGTGAGGGCACTAAGCTCTCTTTTACCCATCCACCAGTGGAATGATCTTTCCAATCAACCGCAATGATTTCCAGCAATTGGATTATTGTGGAAGATGCCGCGTTGTCCATTTGAAACGTCAAGCGAGAAATACCCCCCAAGGCCTCGCTGTGGCGCAGGATGCGCTCAGCAATTTCTTCGGGTCCACCCAACAGGCTTAACGGAATGTCCCCTGGCCTGCGCTTCAAACTGCTGTCGGGTAACCTGAGGCAAACCTCGCTCTTTGCCAATGCGGGTAAACACTTCCGCATAACCGGGATAAAATTCATCTTTGGCCTGCTGGGTGGTTTCAGCCACATAGCCCAGGGAGTGAAGGCCTACCTTGAGCTGCTCTGGGGTAAAACCTGCTTCTTTTCCGGCTTGCCGGTACAAGTCGATCAAAGGTCGAAAACGCCGGGTTTCGCCACCAATGACCGCCACCATCAAGGGCAAACCCAAACTGCCCGCCCGGGCGAAAGATTGGGGGGTACCACCTACGCCCAGCCAGATGGGCAGCGGCGACTGTACGGGTCGGGGGTATATCGCTTCCACGTTGTCCAACGCCGGACGAAACTTACCTTTCCAGGTCAGCACTTCATTTTCGCGAATCTGTAGGAGCAAGTCCAGTTTTTCGACAAAAAGTTCATCGTAGTTGTGCAGGCTAAAACCAAAAAGTGGATAGGCTTCGATGAAGGAACCCCGTCCGGCGATGATTTCGGCGCGACCTTTGGAGATGATGTCCAGGCTGGCAAAATTCTGGAACACCCGCACCGGATCGGCGGCACTCAGCACGGTAACCGCGCTGCTCAGTTTGATGCGTTTGGTCATGGCCGCAGCAGCAGACAAGATGGTGATTGGCGCGGAATCCAAAAACTCCTTGCGGTGGTGTTCCCCGATGCCAAAAACGTCGAGGCCAGCCTCGTCGGCAAATTTTGGTAAATGTTTCGGAACCAGAGAAAGTTGAAGGGTTGCTTGAAATTTCTACCGAGCATCAAGGCTTAATCACTTGCCCTGTATTTGCCCCAAACACAGCCTTCCGAAAACCATACTCCAACTGCTGCATGGTCACCGGGATATCGCCTGGAAAGAATGGAAAATATTGTGGTGAGTTTTCAATCACGGTTGGGCTTACGGCATTGATGCGGATTCCATGTTCTAGTTCGATGGCTGCTGCCCTTACAAATCCTTCCACCGCCCCGTTGGCAGCGGATGCATTGGCAAAGTTTTTCTGCGGGTCATGGGACAATGCGCCCGTGATCAGGGTAAAGGAGCCTTTAGGGTTGATGTAGTGTTGCCCGATCAATACCAGGTTGATTTGTCCCATCATTTTTCCTTCCACCCCTTGTCGAAATTCCTTATCAGTCAGTTTTTTCCAGGGGCCAACAAATGTGGGGCCCGCAGTAGAAATGAGGGCATCAAAAGCGCCAACTTGTTTGTACATGTTTTCAATGGATTCTGCAGAGGTAATGTCCACTTGCACATCACAGCCTTTGGATGCGGCAGTAATCACTTCATGTTCTTTTTCAAAGGCTGTGGTCAGGTGCCTGCCCATGGTGCCAGATGCACCTACAATGATTATTTTCATTTTTGTGAATTTTGAAAGTTTATTCACACAAAATTAAATGCAGTAGCAAGCAGTATGATAGGACAATGCTGGAGTTGTACAGGACCTATTTGAAATTATGCCTGAACGTTTCGGGTGAATAACCGGTATGTTTTTTAAAAAACCGGATGAAATAGGAAAAGTCTTCGTAGCCCAGGAGGTCGGCTATATCTTTCACTTGATTCGGTGTTGCTAAGAGGTATCTTTTGGCCTCTAACACAATTTGTTCATTGATCAATTCCGAAGCTGTTTTACCTACTGAAGATTTAGTGATTTCATTCAGCTGATACGGCGAGAGGCTCATTAAATCGGTGTATTGGGATACTTGCTTGTGCGTAGCCAGGTATTTTTCCAGTAAGGCTAAAAATTCTTCAAACCGCTCCTGGCTATAAGGGTTATTCACTTTTGGCTCCCCTTTGGGATTGGGGCTTTGTCTTACAACTTCGATGAAAAAAATGTCGAGACAGGCTTTAATGACCTCCTGATATCCTTCCTGCTTGTCCCTGAATTCCTGGAACATGGAGCTTAATACGCATACAGTTTATCAAACCTATTCAACTCCAGTGCGCAGTAGTTTTTATTGCTTGCCTTTCTTAGACGTTGGCTCGCTACCTTGTCTTTGGGGGAATAAAATTCGGTATTGAATTCCAGCAAAAAGCCGGTACATCCTGCTTTAAGTTCCAGTTGGTGCACCTGACCAGGACGTAAAATAAAAACCACGTGATCCTGCACCTGAAACGGCGTAAAATCTGTGTATGTTGGCCTGTTCCTTTTTGTACAGCCAGAATGAAGAAAAATCATGCCGATGAAGCTGGTGCACCAAATCCGTCTCGCCGACAATATCTTCGAGCCGGCGTATTTTAAACTGACCAAGAAACGGATTCTCCGATTGAGCAGTGCCGAGTTGTCTGATGGGAATATTCTTCATTCTGCTTGAATTGCCTTTAAATTAGCAATTTTAGGTGAATCCAAAAACTACTTTACCCAATTGCGGAGCGTTATGGGTAAAGTGGCCCCAAGGCTCAGCGCTCACATTTTTTTCACCAAAATGATTCCAACTAAAATCAAAGCCAAACCCAGCACTTTGACCCAACTTATGGATCTGACTGCTGTTCCCAGCAAAGCAAAAATGCTCAATACCAGCGACATCACCATCTGCCCACCAATAATGAGCGCCAAAAAGGTGGCAATGCCAATTTTGGGTGAAGCAACGATGGAGCTGATGATGTAGAATGCACCCACCAGGCCGCCCAGCCAGGCGTAAAATGGGGCCTGGCTGAGCTGTTGCAGCGATTTTTGAAAAGCCGTAGGATTGGCCAAACTATACACGATCAATGCCAGCGTACCTACTGAAAATGAAATCAAGGAAGAGGTAGTTGGGTTGCCGGAAAACAAGGTCAGTTTATTGTTGAAAGCAATTTGCAATGGCAACAACAATCCGGCGATCAAGGCGAATAAATGGAATTGGTTCATGTTGACGTGGATGATTTGGGTTAAAGAATCAAAAATTACTTGGCAAAAATAGGCAAAACATCAGCATGACAGCGGAAGACCGTTATCTGGCTTTTCAGCAGAAATATCCGAAGATTGAATTGCGGATTCCGCAATGCCTGGTGGCTTCGCATTTGGGGATTTCGGCGGAGTTTTTGAGTAAAATAAAAAAGAGGTTGAAGGAGGGGAAGGGGAGAATTTAGTCTTTTGGGGGCTATGATGTAAACCTGTTGGTACCCCTTGTAGCTAATCCCCGATTAGATTGCCTTCCAATACAATCGCCGCCGTTCCATAGATCAAAACCTTGTCGCCAATTAACTCCACGGTCATATACCCGGTTCGTTGTGAAGATTGGAAGGCCTTCATTTTTGTCTTGTTCAGCCTTGTTGACCAATACTTGGTCAGGAAAGTCTGCACACCTCCGGTTACAGGATCTTCATTGGTGCCTGCCCAAGGCCAAAAGTAGCGATAGTGAAAGTCGTATGCTGTGGTATTGGACGCTGCCGTTACCAAAACGCCATTGATGTTTTTGTAGGAATGGATCAATGCGTTGAAGTCAGGCTTTAATGCGGCTAACGTATCGGCATCGGCGATCTCCAACAAGATGATTTTGTTCTTGGGGCTATAGGAGGTATTGACCACTGCTTCCAACCCCAAGGCATGAAGCACCGCAAGAGGAGTTGTCAATGGAGTCAGCTCATAGATGGGGAATTCCATGACGATGTTGTGGTCACTCTTAGTGATGGTCAAATTTAAATTTTCGCCCGTTATGAAGCTGATGACAACAACTGGGGTTTTTTCGAATACAATTTTGGCAGCAGCCAGGGTGGCGTGCCCGCATAAAGGGATCTCTTTTTTGGGTGAAAAATATCGGATGCTGTACACTCCATCAACATCCATTTTTTTGACAAAAGCAGTTTCTGAAAATCCAATTTCCGCAGCAATGTTCAACATTTTTTCGGGGCTTATGTCATTCTCAAGTAGACATACACCTGCTGGGTTACCTTTGAATGCTTCGGTGGTAAAAGAGTCTACGAAGTAGGTTTTTATCATGATTCTGCTTTTATGCTGCAATTTATTGTACTCGTTGGCATGATCACCAACGAGCGCTTCGTAGGAGAAGTTCCCAGGATGGTCAAATCTTATAACGGAGGAGGAGTAAGTGACATAGCAAGCCAAGCCTCCCTCACACCCTCAAGCACCCCCGAAAACCCCTCGCCCCGTAATAAGACTCCGCACCATTGTGGTACACAAAAACCTTCCCGTAGCGGAAATCAACAAAAATAGCCCCACCCAATTTCCGGATATCCGGAGGTGGTTATCCAGCTCGATGTTTTGGCATCGAATTTTCCAAGTTGCTGTAGCGCTCGGTATTGTTCTTCGTTTAGCAGTTCAATGCCCATGTCGGCGGCCATCTCCACCGCGCTATTGTCCGGTTTGTGTTCTTTCCTGGATTCCAGGGCTTCGTGGTCGTAACAAACACTGCGGCGGCCTTTGGGGCTTTCCGCTGCACAATCGTAAAAAAGGTATTCGCCGGTTTGGGTATCTAAACCCACTACATCCGGCTCGCCGCCAGTTTCTTCCATCGCGTGGAGTGAGTGCAGTTTTTCAGGATTGGCTTCCAATTTTGCTTGTATGTGTGCCCAGTCAAGCCCTAGATGTCGGCTCGAATTTTTTTCAAAACGGCTTTTTAAAGTGCTGAATAATGCTTCGCGTTGTTCTGGTGACAATTTTTTTGCCATAGGATGTGTGATTTGTGTTCAGTCAAAACTGAAATATAAGCCCTTATTGCATTTGCTTGGTAAAGCAACAGGTCTAAAAAATGCCCCAAGTTTGCTAAAATGTAATCTATTCATTACTTTTGGTAATCTAAAAATTACATTCTATGAAACAACATTCTTTTCCGTATTCACACTGGACAAAATTTTTGGGCTTGCTGATCATGGCCGCAGGGGTTTTTAGTTTTTTTCAGCAGCACCACAAGAAAGGAGTTTTTGACCTCAATGAACTGGCTATTGGATTCAGTTGGGGCTTGGTTTTTGTCTTTTTTTCAAAAGAAAAAACCGACGATGAGATGATCCAAGGCCTTAAATTTAAAGCTTTGGCCAGGGCAATTATTGTTGCTTTTTTCATAACGCACCTGTACAATTATCTTTTCCTCAATTGGCGTTTTGAAAGAGGACAGGATACCATTCTTTCTATTTCTGCCTATCAGTTTATGGCCCTGACTTTAATTCTAGCCACCGGGAGCTTTTATTACCTGAAGCACCAGTTGACCTTAAATGAAGAGCAATGAAGAACCTGATCAAGGTTGAACGGGCAAGACACAATATGACCCAAGCTGAATTGGCTGAAAAAGTAAAAGTTGCCCGCCAAACCATTATCGCCATTGAAGGCGGTAAATTTGTTCCTTCTACCGTGTTGGCCTTTAAAATTGCCAAGGTGCTGAATTGTACAATGGACCTACTTTTTGAATTGGAGGACAAGGATTGGGAGTGAAAGTATTTCCATTTGGATCCAACTCCACATCTTTTACATCTCCTTTACATTAATTTACACGGAATAAGACCTAGAGGAAACATGCCTGTTTACTTTTGGAAAAAATAGCGCTATGTTTAAAACTGGTACAAATGTCTTTTGTTGGATCGTTTTGTGTTGCGGGTTGTTCATCGCATGTGGTCTTAATAAGCAGTCGAGTGCTGCAGTTGATGATGCCCAAGGGACTGTAGTCAAAGCCGTGAAAGCATCGATCGTACAAAAACTTAAAGAGTTTGACCATTTGCCCGTTGAGCAAAGAGTTGCGCTGTACTACCAATTAAAAAAAGAAAGCCCGGATGCCTATACTTTTGGGGTCGAAGATGAATTGACCATGTATGGTTATGGTTTGCTGTGGAATAAAAAGTGAGCGAGGCCGTCGCCATATTTAAGTTGATTTTGGCTGAATTCCCGAACTCTGCCAATGCCTATGATAGCTTGGGCGAAGGCTACCTGAGCAGCGGGGATACCGCAATGTCATTGGCCAACTATAATAGATCACTCGCGCTCAATCCCGACAACTTCAATGCGGAAGACTACATTGAACGCATTAAAAATCCCAACAAAAAGCGGGAAAAGCCCGCCGAAAGGTTCGTGAAAATTTTCACGCCAGAGCAATACAAAGCGGATTTGGATCAGTTGGGCCAAACCTTAACGACGGTACACCCCAATGCGCTAAAATTCATTTCCAAGGAAGCATTTTGGAAAACCATCGAAGCGAAAAAAAACCTGATTACCGCGCATACCACTTACGGCGAGTTCGCCTGGCATTGCAGCGAAATCATTGCCAATGTGCATTGTTCGCATACCACAATGGGCGGTTTTTATCCTGAAAATAATATGTTGCCCCTTTCCTTGAGGTTCCCACTGCAAACCCGTTGGGTGAACAATCAATTGTTTGTGATTGATCCCTTAAACAATGCCGATAAGCTGAAGCTAAAAGACGAAATACTGAGCATCAACGGAGTGGCAGTTGCGAAAATCGTCAGTGACGCTTATCAACATATTCCTGCGCAAGGCTACGCGGAAACGACCAAAAAGCATTATTTCAATTGGTGGTCTACGGGCTTGATCCCGTATGCGCTGGGTTTTCCTGAAACGTATAAAATAGTCGTCAAAGGTGTGGAAACGCCGATTCTACTGCACCAAGCCGAAACGTTTAAAGATCCCTACGATGATGCATCCATCAAACGTTGTGACAATGGTTTATGCTTTGAAGTGTTGGCTGATGATCCTAAAACGGCCATGCTGACAATTGCGACGTTCAACTATTATCCCTGGAATAACCTCTCCGTTTTCACTTCATTTATGGACAAAACTTTTATCGAAATCAATCAAAAAGGCATTCAAAATCTGATCATCGATGTCCGTTTTAATGGGGGTGGTTCTCAGCAATCCAGCATTCATTTGTTGAGGTATTTGCTGGCCAAACCTTTCCGGTATTACGCCAGGGCTGAATTTGAAGGAAAAACAGAAAAGATTGATGGCGAAGAAATTGTAGCTCCTTTTGACAACCGCTTTAAAGGGAAATGCTACTTTATGATCGACGGAAATGGACAGTCTACCACGGGGCATTTCATGTCGCTGGTCAAAGTTTTTAAGCGGGGCACCATAGTGGGCGAAGAATTGGGGTCAAACCAATTTTGTTCGGCGGGGCAAAAAATATGCAGACTGGCCCACACGAAATTGGAATATTACGTAGCGAACAATACCCATGAATCTACGGCTACTTCGCTCCCCGATGAGGTGGGGATTTTACCGGATCATTATGTTACTCAAAGTATTGAGGAGTATTTGGGCAAGGTGGATGCGGTCAAGGAATTCACGATTAAACTGACTCAACATCATAAACGATAAGGAGTTTTTGATGTCAATCCACAAATTGCGCTTACATTTTGAGCAAAAACTTAACATCGAACCTGCCATCATTTACGACAATTGAATCTGTCGTGGATGTTGCAACGGACGCGTCACTGATTCTTCTGAACAATTTTCCAGAAAACTCACCAGACATAATTTTTGCTACTGGGTCAAATTCTGGTAATCACAAGGGTGAAAATCGGATTGCTTTCAGAAAGGAGGTATGTTTTATCCGGCTGCCCTGCTTCGGATAATGAATAAGTAACGCCAATGGAATCATTCGTAAGGGTGCTGTATGTTCTCGCTCCACGGGAATTGGTGGACAGATTCAAGTCTATGTTTTCCTCCGTATCCCTGGCGTTGTTTTTATAAATAACTTTGTCTGCGGTGATTTGAATGTCACCGTCATTGGAGTAATAAATGCCGAATAAATTTTCCCGACAACCGCCTGCGAAAGGAAAACAAACCTTCCCAAAGTTGGTCCAAACAGTCGAATTTAAACGGAACCCAAAAGTGTTTTGTCCCGACTGGGTTTTTGCAGGAAGTGAGAACGTGACTCCAGTGTCATCTTTTTTGCATGAATTTATCAGTAGTGTTAATGAAAAAAATAGGCATACGTATTTGATCATGACTATGTTTTGCACTATAGACGGATTTTCATCGAGAAGCGTTGGATGCTGATTTGCTCCAGACAGCATTACTTCTTTGCCGCTGCGGCCTTTAATTGTTCCTCAAAAGCCTGGATGGCGGCCATTGCAGGTTCATCATGTTGGTATTTGCTTTTCAAAGGTGCAAATATTTCCAGTCCTTGAGGATTCCTAAGGAGGCATCAGCAGCACCTGATGGAAAATATCGTCGGTGTTGTTTCCCGCCATCGCCAGATTGAACCGCTCCAACAGGATCGGATACGCTTTTTCGGTTTTCCCCAATGTTGCCAAAGTTTGGGCAGCGACAAAAGGATAATCCCAGCTATTGCCCAAAAACCAGCGCGGCGACTGATTGTCAGCCAATGCCGCCACGGCAATCACCTCCGCCCGGGCATCGCCCAATTGCGCCAAACCAGCCAGGCAGTGCATTAAACTTTGGTTTTTCCAGGACGGTTTATCTTTCAATTTTAGCAATGCCTCAAAGGCTTCTGGGCTTTTCGTTTTTCCCAATGCGACGGCGGCGGCATTCACTACCCGGTCGCTGGAATCTGCCAGGCAGTTGATGAACAAATCGGCATGGCTGGCATCATTCGTTAGGCCCAAACTGCTCAGTGCAGCCGCTTTTACCCAGGATGTTTCATTGTTAATCAGCGAAATCAACAACTCAGTCGTGGCTTGATCATAAGGCAATGTCTGGATGGCCCTCAGTTGACCAATGGCGTTGAAACGAAAACGCCAATAGGCTTTGCTTTGGATCACTCGTTGAAAAGCCTGGATGATGGTATTGCGATCCAGGGCAGAAGTACCTTTTCCACGGCAAGTTGTACCAATTCAGTCATGGCAATGTTGCGAGCAGACATGTCCTGGCTGTGCAAAAACAGGTGCAGCCACTCATCCATGGTTTTTTCAAATTGGCTTTCCACGATCCAGGTTTGTTCCACATCCAGGTTGACCATTTTGGGCGCAGCGGGTAGGCGAAAAATAAAATGATTGTCGCGCTGAGGTTTCAATTGACTCACTTCCTTTTTATGGTCGATTTCAAGTTCCATTTTACCTTGAAAATAACTGACTTGTGGGTAAGTAGCCGAACTGTCTTTTTGCTGAATTTGTTTGATGCTCAGGCGATACTGTTTGGCTTGGGAATCATACACACCGCTTACCTGAAAAACGGGATGCCCGGTTTTGTAGATCCATTGGTCAAAAAACCATTGCAGGTCTTTTCCGCTAACTGTTTTTACCACCTGTTGAAAATCACGGGTGGTCGTTGGTTTGAAAGCCTGTTGCTTTACAAAATGCTGAATCGATTTAAAAAAGGCTTTGTCGCCTATTTCTTTGCGCAAGATCCGCAACACCAGGGCGCCTCTGAATTTGGCATAGCTGTCGGCAGCAAAATTTTCTGCATTGTCTCTTTTTTCAGGTACAATGGGATGGCGATTCCCATTGTTCCACTCGCCAAAAACACTTCCGCTTTCCCAGGGATGGTACCACAACAGGTATTCTTCGATGCCGTTTTTTTCTACCGTATACAGGCCTTCAAAGTATTGGGCAAATCCTTTGGCCAGCCAGGTGTCCTCCACATTCTTGGCGCTGATGATGTTGCCAAACCATTGACTAGCCAGCGTGTTAAACTCCACGCCATCCCAGAGGTATAAAAATCCCGATGCGTGCCATAATCATCAATCATGTTGTCGGAAATGATGCTGGAGCTATTTTGCCGGTCAAACCTGAAAGGGATAATCCTGTACCATCACTTGCGCGTACTGTGGATAGGGATAAGCAGAAGCCGGTTTTGTTTTCCATAAACTGCAACATATCGGGCAAACGTACCGTACGTGGCGATGGCCGCCTCCCGCTCGTCAGGGTAACAAAGGTATGTAGCGGAATGCCCCTGACATGTTGAACCAAATCGGTATAGGTGCCTGCGACAAACGCCGTTAGGTAGATTGGATAGGCCTGGGTGGTTTGATAATGAAAGGTAACCGTTCCATCGCGATTGTCTTTTTTTTCCAACAATTTCCCATTGGCGATAAAGGTAAGCCCCGAATCGAGGGTAGCGATGAGCGATGTGGTACTGATGTCGGCCAAATTGTAACTACAAGACCAATACGCAGTGTTTTTGCAGCTCACTTTGCGACCATAACTGCTTTCGCTTAATAGGATTTGCTGGAGTGCCTTAAAAAAAGCGAATTCCTTTGCCAAAACTGCCGCCTAAGGCATTGGGGTCGGGTTCGTTGTGGTGCCGGGTTTCGTAAGTGATGATGAGGTCCAATTTTTCGCCAGTCTGGTAGGTTTTATCCAAAGTCAGGTCTAGACGATGGGCAAGAGTATCCTTAACCGCGCTCCTTTTGCAGCAGTATGTACAGCATGGATCCATAAATCATGCGCTGCAAGCTGGATGGATCGGGTGGCTTGGGTAAATTCAAGGGAGATGGTTACTTCAGCCATTGCCTTTTTTTTACCCCAGTCAAATTGGAGATTGATGTTGTAATGGCGAATGTCTACTGCTGAAGTAAGAGGACGACTGACTACATTTTGAGCCAACAAAGTGATGGTCGACCAGAGTAGGAGGCATGCAGGAAAAAGAATTTTGATAGGCATAAGGCAGGAATAAGTAAGTTGTTATCCTCCAAAAGTACCCACCTTCTGCCGATGCCTCTCGTCAAATTCGGGACATTTTCAGCCAATTTTTTTTAGCAACCGCCCCACCTGCTTTTCACTACTCAATCCCACTTTGTTGGCGATTTGTTTTTTGGAGAAATCAGGATTTTTAAGGAGCTCCTTTATTTTCTCTATCCGTATTTTGTTGATGTATTCGTTTAACGTGAGGCCGATTTCTTTTTAAAAATGCGGGTAAAACTGCGTTCACTCATATTCGCAAGATCGGCCAAATGACTAAGGTAATGTTTCTGCTCAAGGTTTCCGATGATATAATCCTGCACTTTATGGATGCCGGAATGGATATGATTTCGGTGCTGGAAGTAGGCACTGATTTGTTCAGCGACGCCATCCCTGCGCTTATACACCACCAATTCACGAGCCACTTTATGGGCAAAAAAACTGTCGGTAAGTTGTTCTAGCAGATGCAGCATTAAATCAATCCCCGAAGCAATGCCCGCACTTGTGTGCACAGTTCCCTCCGATACGAACAAGGTGTTTTCCTGTACCTTGAGCGTTGGAAATTTTCCTGTAGTTGTCGGGTAAGTTGAAAATGGGTAGTACAAGCCAATCCTTTCAAAATACCAGCTTCAGCAAGAACAAAAGCCCCCAGACAAATGCTGACCATGTTCACTTTTAAGATGCGCCGCTGCCACCATTGAAATAGCGCCTTATTTTTTTAAAAGAATCTGAAAAAATATACTTCACTCTTGAACCAGGAACAATGATGAAGTCGCCTGCACGGGGCTCAATTGCTGAAAAGTGTTTCAAGGGGCTAATGCCTAGCCCTGCCGAAGTCTGGACATCCTGTTCAATACCACAATATTCAATTTTAAAAATCAGCACCAAATCGATGGCTTCACTGATCACCTGATCAGGACCAGCCAAGTCCAGCAAATGCACTTCGGGGATGATGAGGAAGATGAACTTGATGGGCATGAATCATTGATTTTGAGGCTGAATTTAATGCACCTTCGGCTTTTTGACCTTCAACTCCGCAAAAATTTTATCGAATAACTTCACATCATAGTTGTGATCCTTGAAGTAGGTATAATCATCTTGCATCAATTTCTCAAAACTCAAATCCGGCCTGACCATCTTCTTTTGATGCGCTTTGTAAATGGCCAAGGCGCTTTTGTAATCGTTGTTGAATAAGTACAAATGCGCCATGTTAACCGCCATGTTGAGGTCTTCCGGGTACAATTGCACCCCTCGCTTGAAATAGGCCAATGACTCCTGGTATTTTTAAGCTCGAAAAAATACCAGCCAATTTAATTAAAAAATGGATTGCCAACTTGAGGGTATCCAGGTTACCGATTTTTTGGCTATAGGAAATTCCTTGTCGCCTACTGTACGGGTGTAGCCCAGGATGTTTCCTTTATCGTCTTTGATGAATTCTTTTACTGCCTGAAATTCTTCGTTGAAAAACCGAGTGGGGGTGGTATAATACATCTTTGCATAGGTGCCCCCCGTGAAAAAATGGTACTCGTTGTCTTTTTGGCCAACCGCTGCCCAGGAATCATCGTATAAATAAAGGCCTTCGTAGGTTTTGATAACATTGTCGGAAACGGCTATGCTGGTTTTTCGCTGTGGTTCGCGGTAGTAATTCTTCCAGTTGTAGGCTTTGGCTACTTTGAATCACTTCGTACAATAACCTTCCATTTTCACTATTCAGAAAATCGCCACGCCGTAACCATCTTCGAGACTGCCATAAAATTGGCCACAAAAACCGTCATTCCAGCACCGTGTTCAAAATACTTGGCCCCCTGAAGGTCCATGATAAAAGTACCCATGGCCGCTGATTCGTTGTGGTAAGGCGTCAGGTGCAGTTTACCATTTCCGGCTCAATACTTTGGAGGCTTTGCCTTGCTGGGCCAACTGCATGTCGATGATGTACTGGCAAAGGTCACTTGGAGTCATCCACAAACCCGCCGCCGCCTGCTCCGGGTAAACGTGAAATTTACCCGCAATCGGGGTTCCGTCAGGCAGGTAAGCAGAGGCGCACAAGCGTCGTTTGTCTTTGGAGGGCGGCTGGGCGTAAGTGCTGTTGACCATACCGATGGGCTTCAACACGTTCTCGTACATCCAGGCATCGTAGGCTTGCCCGGTAAGGTCGGTCAGGATGACTTGCGAAATGGTGGTGCCTCCACCCGAGTACTGGTACTTCAAGTCGGGTTCAAACAGGCTGCGTACAGCAGGCGTGACCGCTGGAGATTTGCCGTCCAATACCTCAAACACCGTAGGCGTGGGGCCCTTGATGTTGTGCCCCGGAAACCATGGGTGGATAAACCTCCGGTGTGGCTCAGCAAGTTTGCGAGGGTGATTTTTTTGCCTTTTGACAAGGAATCGTAAGGGAATTTCCAGGATTTTAAGTAGGTATTGATGTCGGCATAGAGGTCGAGCTTTTTCTCCTGCGCGAGTTTCAAAATGCCCAAGGCATTCAAGGTTTTGCTGATGGAGCCAGGTTCAAACAAGGTTTCGGGCGTGACGGGTCTTTTATCCCCTTCGTCCGCCCAGCCATATCCTTTTGCCCAGGCGATTTTGTAATCTTGAATGACGGCAATGCTCAAACCTTTTACCTTGTATTTGGCCATTCGTTCGAGGATGGTGTTGGGAGGGGCATCGTTGACGACCAGGTTGCCGGTGATGTTGTTCTCAACCTCCTTGATTTTCGCAAGGGTTTCGGGAGAATAAGTGGTTTGGGCAAAAACAGTTGCGCTAAAGAGCAACAGAACAATAGATAAAATAGTGGTTTTCATGGTGTGGATGATTTTACCCACAACGTACGGCGATTTTGGGAGAGGACTTGTTATGGAGTTGTGAAAGCGGGGGATTTTGGGATGAATTTTATTAGACGTTATGAATTTAGGCTCAAATGCCAGCCAGGGAAAGGTTTTACCGTTGCACAATTTGGCCCCCCATCTTTGCCTGTTCCGGGGACTTTCGTTTCCAGCACGAGGGAAGAATCAGTCAATAGTTGTTGGATGGTATCAGCTGAAATGTCTCTCAAAGGGACTTTCAAGCGACGAGTCCAGACCGAATCGAATTGCCCCGCAGCCGTTCCGATGTCAACATAAATGAAACGTTCGCTCGATGGCCCTTGAACATACGGGCCTTTGAAATCAGGCAAAGCGGCCTGGTTTTCTTTTACTGTAATTTTAAATTCAAAGCATAAATCCTCCTTACCTGATCTTTGCTTTAAAATGGTTTCGTAGTTGTTTCCACTGCCTTTTTGAATGGCAAAGTCAACTCCCGGGGGAGGGCTTTCCAAAATAATTCTTATGGAGATTTCTTGATTCATATTTTTAGGTGTTAAAGGCAGAATTCTGCCTGTATTTAAAAGTTAGCTGGGGTCTTTCTGCTCCTGCAAAGCCTTGTTGTGCTTATAGATCAGTTCCAGGCATTTGCTGCACGTTACCGCCTTCCAATCTTCGGTAGCAATCCCCTCCGTCTCAGCCCGATGTGCTGCTTCTTTATCCCGGGAATTGCACAGCACCATTCCCTCCTCATTGAGGGCATGCAAGTCGCGTTTTTGTCTTTTGTCTTTGATCATTTGAGCTTGGTTGAGCGCAGTGTTGCCAACGCACTCTGGCTTTGCGAAGTTCCGAAAAAAATGGAGAGAAGGGAAGCTTAGGTTCGGAATTTTGCAAAACTGGAGCTGGAGTAAAGGTGATTGTAGGGAGAATTATATCCCCCAATCACCCTTCAGCAATCTCTTTCAACAATTTCAATACTGGGTTTTCTTCATCCTGCGGTGCTTCTTGAACCGCGTTGGGTCGGTTGTCCTCTTGAACAATTTCCAGTTTGGTCTGCCCATTTTCGCTGCTCAGGTGATAGCTCATAATGAAATAATTTTCAGGCTTGTCTTCGAGTTCAGGTCTTGGGGCAAACAAACTATAGCTTACCAATTCAGTAGGTTTGAATGCCTGAACTTTTCCCCATTGTTCGAATACCTTGTCTTCCCAAGCGGTGCTGAATTTGATGTCAGTGCCGATTTCCCAGGTGGTCACCAAATCGCTGCCATATTGCCAAAGTTTTACCCATTCAGGTTTGGTAATCGTGTCCCACACTTTTTGAGGGGAAGCATTGATTGTAATCGTTGAAATATTGATTGCCATTTTATGGGTTTTGAAGGTGTGCAACTGCGATCTGGTAAGCCCCAACTAAAGTCGAAGCTTACCAGATGGCAGCGCTAGAAATCCCCGAGTTCACGTTAAAATCGGAGATTAGAATAAGAAGGCAGCATGCTTGCACTCCCCAATCTTTTCAATTTACACATGCTTTAAAAAGAAATTTCCCCATCCAGTTTCGCTTTCCCCTCCATGATATCGAGCATAGAGTTTTCAACGGTTACGGTATTGCCGTCGATTTTGGCGTTGGGAATTTTGGTTTTTTTCACGCGATTGGGCAAGTTGTAAATGGTTTTGTACTTGGCGGTGCCCAGGAACATTTTCATCATTTCAAGGTCTTCACCACTTGGCGCGTTTTCGGCCTTGGGCGTAGGCAAACGAGTCAGCGATTTTTTGGCCAGTTTGAAAGCGACCGCAGTAGGAGCGAGGCCCTCGGTGGGCATTCCGCCAAGTTCACCGGCACCTTCTTTCATGACTTTGGTCAAGTTTTTGAAGAAAAACTCGATGTCTTCAATTTTGTCAAAATCGAGGCGCATTTGCATGACGAGCTTTTTGTCTTTTTCGCTCATCTTCATGTTCATTTGGGCTTTTTTCCAAAAGTCGGGATTGCCCGTTTCGGCCCGCAAATCGGCGGGCATGTCTTTGAAGTAGATGGTGGTGTCTTTTTCCATTTTGTCCATGCCCAGTTTCTTTTGGGCTTCTTCATCGGCACCAGCCTGGTTCATCAGGTCTTTCATTGACGCCAGTTGCAAAATGGAGCTCATATCGATGGTAAAAGTATAGATACCTTTTCCGTTTTTGTTCAAGGTCATTTCTTCTACAATGTCGATACAGCCCGTGAGTAGAAAACAAGCGGAGAAAAGCAATCCAAAAATCAGTTTTTTCATGTCAGTTAGGTTTGTATGCAATGCTGCTGTGAACAACACCATTTTTATTTCGTTCAAGAACGCTCAAAATTAAGGTTTTTGGTACAGAAATGTCGTTTGTTTAGACTGGCAGCAAAACTATATCGATTTTCAATCGTTTTAGTTTCTTCCAAGGGGCGGAAAAGAAATAAAGTTACAAAGTTGACCCGGCTATTTTTTGATTTGGCAAGGCACGAGGAAGGCGCATAGCCAGCCTACGCAACTGACGAGTAACGCAGCAAAATCAAAAAAGAGCCCAGTCAGAATGTAACTTTATTTCTTTTCCGCCCCTAAGACAAGCTCTAAACGCTTCCATACAGATGAATTCCATTACTACTTTAGGGGCTTTAAAAGCCAGCGGTTATCAGCCCAAATCGGTAAAAGCAGAACTCCGGGCCAATTTGATTGAAAAACTCAAAAAGCGGGAAACGATTTTTGAAGGTGTACTTGGGTTTGAAGATACCGTTTTGCCAGACATTGAGCGCGCAGTACTGTCGCGACACAATATCCTGTTGTTGGGTTTGCGTGGGCAGGCCAAAACCCGCATTGCGCGGCTCTTGGTCAACTTGCTGGACGAGTACATTCCAGTGGTTGGGGGCAGCGAGCTGAACGACGACCCACTCAACCCCATTTCGCGTTACGCCAAAGACTTGATCGCCGAAATGGGCGATGCTACCCCCGTTGAATGGTTGCACCGCGACGAACGCTACGTGGAAAAACTGGCGACGCCCGATGTGAGTGTCGCCGACCTCATTGGCGATGTAGACCCCATCAAAGCGGCTACGCTTAAAATGGCCTACTCCGATGAGCGGGTCATCCACTTTGGCCTGGTACCCCGGGCACACCGCAGCATTTTTGTGATCAATGAATTGCCAGACTTACAGGCACGTATCCAGGTATCCTTGTTCAATATTTTGCAGGAGGGGGACATCCAAATTCGCGGATTCAAACTGCGTCTGCCGCTGGACATCCAGTTTCTCTTTACGGCCAACCCCGAAGATTACACCAACCGGGGCAGCATCATTACGCCTTTAAAAGACCGTATCGAGAGCCAAATCCTGACGCACTACCCCAAAACGATCGACATTGCCCGCAGCATCACCAAGCAGGAAGCCAAACTTACCGCTGAACAACGCGAAAAAATAGTTGTCCCTGATTTGTTAGAAGTGTTGCTCGAACAAGTCGCTTTCGAAGCACGCGACAGTGAGTTTGTCGATTCCAAAAGTGGGGTATCGGCGCGTTTGACCATTTCTGGGTACGAAAACCTGGTCAGCACGGCCGAGCGGCGTTTGTTGATCAACCGCGAAAACAAAACCATTGCCCGCCTGACCGATTTCTGGGGCGTAGTACCCGCCATTACAGGCAAAGTGGAATTGGTGTACGAAGGAGAGCAAGAAGGCCCGTACCTGGTGGCGATCAACCTGATGGGCAAAGCTTTCAAAAAATTGTTCCTCGATCATTTCCCTGATCCGGATAAGCTCCGCAAAGGGCGCGACCGCGATCCATACGGCGTGATCCGGGCCTGGTTCAGCGGCGGACATGCTGTGAACCTGCTCAACGACATGAGTGACAAAGAATTCCGTGCAGCACTGGAAAGTGTAGCCGGCTTACGCAAATTCGTAGAGGCCACGCTTCCGCAACTCAGCGGGGATGAGGTGTATACCTATATGGAATTGGTCCTACACGGTTTGGCCGAGTTCCAGGTAGTGAGTAAAGATATGGTCGAATCCAAATTGACCTTCCGCGATACTTTGGCAGATATGCTGAGTTCGGAGGATCTTTTTGATGAGGATGACAATTGAATTGTATTTTTATTTCACGCAGATTTCACACGGATTTTTGACACAGATTCTCGCAGATTTTTCTGTGTAAAATCTGCGGAGAAATCTGTGTAAAATCTGCGTGAACCCCAATATTCATTTGCTTAGTTCTTGGGTATTTTTCAAACCCAATCTCCAATTTCCCACCCAAACTCCGGCGCCACCAACTCCGGCGCATGATGCGGCTTCTTCCGCGCATCAATGATCAATGCTCCCCGACAACCCCAATGTTTGTTTTCGATAAAGCTGTCTACCCCATGAAGGTCGTGTGAAGGATTGGCGCGGGTGAACGTCACCCACAGGAAATTATTCAAGGTAGCCGCCAGAAACTGCGGATCATCGCACAACACCACCAATGGGAAACCTTCCAATCCAGCCTGCTTGCTCAGCGCATCTGCCAGTACTTGTACATCGGCATAAGACTCATGACCATGGAAGCCTGGCCCACTGATGGCCAGCACACCTGGCTGAGCAACCTGTGGGCCGCTGAAGCCAGTGGGCAAGTTCAAGGCTGTACTCGGTAGGGTAGTGGCCAGCGTTCGGCGGTTGTCGCCCCGGCAAGCCATCACCACTTTGGAACCTGCATTCCAGCCCGACCCAGAATAATCGAGGGTATCGATGGTGGTTTTGGTGTAAAAATGCAGATCGCGCGTCCAATCTACCCGTTCCAGGACATGGCTGAAAAAGCTGGCAATGTCGTGGCAATCCAGATCAGGATTATCCTCCGCTGCAGCGATGACCAGAAACTTGGCCAAACTGGTTTGTCCCGAGCCCAAAATGTGATTCGCCTGGGTGAGGATTTCCTCTGGTACCCGCTCCCGGAAAGGCATGTAGCGTTCATTGCCGATGGCCAGCAAGAGAGGGTGTACTCCGGCAGCGTCCACGGCGTGGATTTGTTTGATGCCCGGAAACTCTTGCGGGGTCAACAGCTTGACAATTTTATGGATGAGGTAGCCAAAACTGCTGTCCTCCATCGGCGGCCTGCCCACCACACTGAAATGCCAGAGCGCGTCCTTGCGGTGGTATACCTTGTGTACATCCATGACCGGAAAATCGTGGGTAAGGCTGTAATAACCCAGGTGGTCACCAAAAGGGCCTTCGGGTTTTTTCTCCCCTTTGCGGATCGTACCCGTAATGACAAAATCGGCATCGCCGGACAGGACATACCCATCTTGCCAGGTGTAACGAAAGCGCCGTCCTGCCAGCATGCCCGCAAAGGTCAGCTCAGATAAACCTTCCGGCAAGGGCATGATGGCCGAAAAAGCATGTGAAGGTGGCCCCCCCACAAAAATGGAGCAGCGAAAATCCTCTTTGGTCTCATTGTATAAGGTGTGGTGTACCCCAATGCCGCGGTGGAGCTGGTAGTGCAGCCCAATTTCTTTGTTGGTGACGTATTCGTTGCCATCCAATTGAATGCGGTACATGCCCAGGTTTGATTCCATGATGTTGCGCGAACCCGGTGGTAGACTGAACACCTGGGGCATGGTCACAAAAGCCCCGCCGTCCATAGGCCAGGATTTGATCAAGGGCAGTTGATCAATGGTCGTCTCGCCCCATTGCACGGGCGTTTTGCCCCAGCTGCGCATGGGTAAAGCGCTTAAAGCGGTGAATGGTGCACTGAGATAGCGGGTCGGTTTTTTGAAAAAATTGGCTGGGTCGGCTTTGAGTTCAATCACCCTTTTGACCTTTTCCAGGGTATGCCGGAAAATGAAATCGGTACGCTCATAGGTACCGTATATATTGCTTACCGCCTGGAAGGGGCTGCCTTTTACTTTTTCAAACAAGATGGCCGGGCCACCTTCCTCAAAAATTCGGCGGTGAATCTCGGCCATTTCCAGATTGGGGTCTACTTCTTTTTTGATGCGCAGCAATTGGCCGTGCTTTTCTAAATCCTGTACACAAGCGCGTAGGCTGGAGTAACTCATTGCATCTTTTTTAGGGCGATAAAAAAAGGGGGTTTGCAAGTTGAGAAGAGGTTCATTTTAAGTGTCTTATCTAATCCTTTGGCCCAGAGAAAATGAACACTTATTTTTGCCCCACTACTTAGGTTCTCTGCAAGCAACAAAAATAAGCAGGAAGAGTTTTTGCACAAACCCTATTCCCAATAATTACAGAATCAGCACAAAAGGAGCTGAACAATGCCAAAAATCCGTCTTCATATTGAAAAAAATCATTGGCACCCTTAAAATCCTGCAAAAGCATGACCATTTTTTCATTATTCCTTTTTACCTTTCGCCATCCAAACGAGAATAAACAAAAACACCGATATGCAGCAGTACCATACACTGCTCCAGCACATCCTGAAAAATGGAGTACGCAAGCATGACCGTACGGGCACAGGCACCATCAGTGTTTTTGGTTATCAAATGAGATTTGACCTCAATGATGGATTCCCACTAATCACCACGAAAAAAGTCCACATCAAGTCGATTATTCACGAGCTGTTGTGGTTTCTAAAAGGAGACACCAACATTCAGTATCTCGTGCGCAACGGCGTAGGTATTTGGAATGAATGGCCATTTCAGTTTTGGTTGCAAAACGAAAACCCTGATTTGGCCCAAACCAAATACAGTCCAGCTTGGAAAGACAAGCTGAGCGAATTTGTGGAGCGCATCAAAACCGACGATGACTTTGCCACGCAATGGGGAAACCTGGGGCCGGTATATGGCCAGCAATGGCGCAACTTTGAAGGAGTGGATCAAATTGTTCAGGTCGTAAACGACATCCGGCGTAGTCCTGATTCACGCCGTTTGTTGGTTTCAGCCTGGAATCCTAAGGACATTCCGGTAATGGTCAAATCGGGTTTGCCCCCTTGTCACGCCCTGTTTCAATTTTACGTGGCCGAAGGCAAACTCTCTTGTCAATTGTACCAACGTTCTGCCGATGTATTCCTCGGCGTTCCTTTCAATATTGCTTCCTATGCCTTGCTTACGCTGATGATGGCACAAGTATGTGGCCTGCAACCCGGAGAATTTATTCATTCTTTTGGCGACGCCCACTTGTACCTCAATCACCAAGAGCAAGCCCAAATCCAACTTTCCCGACAACCACGGTCACTTCCCCAAATGAAACTCAACCCCGCTGTGGTGGAAATCTTTGATTTTCAATACGAAGATTTCACCCTCAGTGATTACGACCCATACCCCGCCATCAAAGCAGAGGTATCCGTCTAATTCAAAGGAAATCCAATTTATTTAGAGTTGATCTAAATAACTTACACTTTCCTTAAAAGTTTGTTAAAAAGATATAGCTAATTATATCTTTGCGCTGACTGAAAAATGACAGTTTAGACAATCTTGTTATACTAGGTTATAAAACGCAAGTACGATGATATTTAAGTCTCTGACTAGCCGAGTACTGCTCATGGCGTCACTTTTGTTCAGTACGATGGCTTTGTTTGGCCAAGGTGCGGCAAAAGGTGATGATAAGGCGGGGAAAACCCTTTTCCAGAACAATTGTGCCTCTTGTCACAACAAGAACATGAAAAGTGACCTCACCGGTCCGGCTCTTGGTGGGGTAGAAGAACGTTGGGCTGCATATCCACGTACAGACTTGTACCTGTGGATTCGCAATTCTCAGTCCATGATCAACAGCCATCCTCGGGGCAAAGAACTGTGGGCCAAATGGCAACCAACCGTGATGAACAGCTTCAACGGCTTGAGTGACCAGGACATTGAGAACATCCTTGCGTACATCCAATGTATGTACGATGGCTCTTGTGATCCTGCCGCTGCTGCTGCCGGAGCTGCTGCTGCCGGAGGTGCGACCGAGAAGCCGAAAAACAATACGCTGCTTTTTGTATTGTTGGCGGGCATTTTGGGCATCTTTACCGTGGTTCTTGCGCAAATCCTGTCTAACCTCAAGTACATGCTGGCCGTT
Source organism: Haliscomenobacter sp. (assembly GCF_016718685.1). Lineage (GTDB taxonomy): Bacteria > Bacteroidota > Bacteroidia > Chitinophagales > Saprospiraceae > Haliscomenobacter. The sequence continues at coordinate 21,605 of NZ_JADKCX010000050.1, forward strand.
AAAGAAGGCCTCCCTGCCCAGCGTCAAACCCTCAAGCAAACACTCCTGAGTAAGGGTGTCATTGCTTTTGCCTTGTTTGCTGCGGTAGTTTTGGGTGGATATACTACGGTAAACCAGGCCATTGCCTTGGGGCGTCAGCAAGGTTATCAACCGGATCAGCCCATTAAGTTTTCGCACGCCACCCACGCAGGAGTGCATAAAATTGATTGCAATTACTGCCACGACAGTGCGCGTAGGAGTAAACATTCTTCAATTCCTGCCGCCAATACCTGTATGAACTGTCACCGCGCCATCAAGGTTGGCTCAAAGTACGGTACCGCAGAATTGACCAAAGTCTTCGCCTCAATCGGTTATGATCCCAGAGCGGATAAATACATCGATGATTACGAAAACCTCTCTGAAGACGAGGTTAAGTCGAAATACACGGCCTGGATCGAAGACAATGCCATTCAAGGGGGTAAAACTCCCGATGCCGCCATCAAAGAAGGTGTGCTGCAGTGGGAAGCCATCAAAACAGCGCTGACCGATCCTAAGACCGGCGACAAAAAAGTACAAGGGCCAATCGAGTGGGTACGCATCCACAACTTGCCTGACCATGCATATTTCAACCACGCACAGCACGTATCAGTAGGCAAAGTGGCTTGCCAAACTTGCCATGGTAAAGTGGAAGAAATGGATCTGTTGCAGCAGCACGCTCCGTTGTCAATGGGCTGGTGTATCAACTGTCACCGCCAAACGGAAGTTAAATTTGCAGACAATGGCTACTACAATAGTTACTACGCTAAGTTCCACCAGGAATTACAGGAAGGAAAGCGCAAAAAAGTAACAGTAGAAGACATTGGCGGTTTGGAATGCCAAAAATGCCATTATTAACCCACGACTAAAGTCATGGACCCACCCACGAATTTATTCGTGGGAGGGCATAACCTTGTCCCAACCCACGATTTTAATCGTGGGTGCGAGATATCGCCCGCCCAGCGGGTCTTCGGATAACCAGACGCATCAACTCAGATGAAAAACCAAAATAAAGAAATCTGGATCGGTACAGATCAAATTGCAAACGATCCGATTTACAACGAGATTACCAATCAGGAGTTTTATGAGCGGCCCATGTCTGAACAATTGGCTGATGATAAAACGAATGCCAACCGTCGGGACTTCTTGAAGTACCTGGGTTTTGGTTTGGGTGCAGCGACCATTGCTGCAAGTTGTGACATTCCCATTAGAAAAGCGATTCCATACGTCATCAAACCCGACGAAATTGTACCAGGGGTTGCTACCTATTATGCTTCCTCTTTCGTCAATGGGGGTGATTATTGCGCCATTTTGGTAAAAACCCGTGAAGGCCGCCCGATCAAGATCGAAGGCAACAGCCTTTCCAGTGTAACCAAAGGTGGCACCAGTGCACGTGCCCAGGCCAGTGTACTGAGCCTTTATGATTCTGGTCGTTTTGACGGACCTTACCGTGTAAAAGGTGGTAAGGTTGATCGGGCAGATGCCAAATTTGGCAAAGGCCCATCGCTGGCGCAGATCGACAAAGAAATCATGGCCAAACTGAACAGCGGTAGCCGCGTGCGCATTGTAGCTCCAACCATCATGAGCCCAATGACGCTGCAAGCCATTGCTGATTTCAAAGCCACGTACGCCAATACGGAAGTCGTCATCTACGATCCTGCCTCCAGTTCTGCCTTGTTGCAGGCCAACGAGCAGTGTTTTGGGGCGGCTACGGTTCCTGCTTATAGCTTCGACAAAGCGGAGGTTATTGTTGGTTTTGAGTGCGATTTCCTCGGTACCTGGGTATCACCGACCGAGTTCGCCGCTCAATACATCCAGAACCGCAAAATCACGGATGCAAAACAAACCAAGATGTCGCGCCACTACCAGGTGGAAGCGCACATGAGTTTGACTGGCTCTAACGCCGATAACCGGATTTTGGTAAAACCATCTCATCAAGGTGCTGCAATTGTGGCCTTGTACAATGAAGTTGCGGCGCTGACTGGCGGCTCCAGAGTATCCGGGCCCGCATTGCCTGCTGAAACAGCAAGCAAGTTCAAGGCAGTTGCCAAAGATCTCGTTGCTGCCAAAGGCAAAGCCCTGGTGGTTTCTGGATCCAACAACACCGGTGAGCAAGTGCTGGTGAATGCGATCAACGCGATGTTGGATTCCTACGGAAACACCATCACCTTTGCCAATGCTTCCAACCAACGCCAGGGACAGGACAAGAACATCCAGAAATTGATCCGGGAAATGTCCGCTGGCCAGGTAGACGCAGTTTTCTTCTTTGAAGGCGTCAACCCCGCTTATGACTTGCCCAATAGCGATGCATTCCGCGATGCTGCTGCAAAAGTTAAACTGAAAGTTTCACTCGCCCTGGCGCCCAATGAAACCGCACTGGCGTGTGATTTTGTTGTTCCAAGCAACCATTACCTGGAAAGCTGGGGTGACGTTGAGCCTAAAAAAGGCCACTACAGTTTGATTCAGCCAACCATAGCACCACTTTTCAAAACCCGTCAGGCCGAAGAATCGCTGCTGACCTGGGCGAAAAGTGACAAACTGAACAAAGACTCCGAGCAACCCACTTACGATTACCTCGTAGCCTTCTGGGAAGCCAATATGTTTCCCAAACAAAACCGTTTTACTACTTTCCAAAACTTCTGGGACAGCACCCTGCACGATGGGGTATTTGAAGTACCATCCGCGGATGTTCCTGAATTTGGTTTTGGTGGTGATGTGAATGCTGCCGCTGCCAAAGTACGCAAACCTGCTGCTGATGGTTTGGAGTTGGCCTTCTTTGAAACGGTAACCATTGGCGATGGCAAATACGCCTCGAACCCCTGGTTGCAGGAAATGCCTGACCCAATTGCACGTACAGTATGGGGCAACAACCTCGCTGTTCCGCTGAAATATGAAGGAGGAATCCGCTTTACTGCGCTCAACGACCTCAACCAACGCGAAATGTACGGTTCTGCCGACTTTGTAGAGGTTGAAGCTAAAGGCCAAAAAGTGACCACCTCGGCAGTTCGCCAGTTTGGTCAAATGTGGGATACGGTTGGTTTGGCGATTGGTTATGGCCGCGAATGTACCGGCTACCAGGGCCGGGCCATTGGGGACAAAGTGGGGGTCAACGTTTATCCAATGATGAGCATTGATGCCGATGGCAATACCCAGTACTACGCTGCAAGTGTAAAAGTATCCGAGTCAGTAGGAAAAGATAAAGACTTTGCTTGTGTCCAGTACCACCATGGTATGGGGATGACGGGTAAAGGCAAGGATGGAAAAACCATCAAGGATCAAAGTAGCGGCAAAGACCTCAACTTGGACGAGCACACTTCCATGACCCTGGGAGCTGGCTATCAAGGTGGCATCGTTGATCGCTCGATCATTTACAAAGCCCACATCAAGGAGTTGCCCGAGTTGCTTGAACACATCAAGGAAAAACGCAGCGAAGCGCAGCACCTGAATGACCAGACGCTTTATCCTTTTGATAAATACGTAGCAGACCGCTACTCCCAGTCACAATGGTGGGCGATGCACGTCGACCTGAGTGCTTGTATCGGTTGTGGTGCTTGTCAGGTTGCTTGCGTAGCGGAAAACAACATTCCGGTAGTTGGTAAATTTGAAGTTTCTCGTCACCACGAGATGTCCTGGTTGCGCATCGACCGCTATTTCTTTGGGGATTATGAAACACCCAACGTGGTGTACCAACCCATGATGTGCCAGCACTGCGACAACGCTCCTTGCGAAAATGTGTGCCCGGTAAATGCGACCAACCACAGTTCGGAAGGTTTGAACCAAATGTCTTACAACCGTTGTATTGGTACCCGTTACTGTGCCAACAACTGCCCTTATAAAGTGCGTCGTTTCAACTGGTTGGATTATACCACTGCCGATATTTTCCCAATCAACGAGAACTACATCAACGGTGAGGAACTGCCTTTCACTGCCGATAACCTGATGCGGATGGTATTGAACCCAGACGTAACGGTTCGTTCTCGTGGGGTGATCGAAAAGTGTAGCTTCTGCGTACAACGCATCCAGGAAGGTAAACTGACTGCGAAGCGGGAAGGCCGCAAAGTGAAGGATACCGATGTTAAAACTGCTTGCCAAACTGCTTGTCCTACGGGTGCCATCGTCTTTGGTGACCGCAACGACAAAACTGCGGAAGTGGCCAAGCGTTCGGCGCATCCGTTGAATTACCTCGCACTGGAGGAAATCAACGTACAATCTTCGGTAACCTATCAAGCAAAGGTGGTCAACCGGAACGAAGCAGTATAAAAGTTGAGGAGTTGAGAAGTTGAGGAGTTTAGCACGCTCTGCCCCTCAACTTCTCAACTCCTCAACTCCTCAACTTTTATAAAAAAAAGCCACGATTTCAATTCGTGGGACTAACAATAAAATCATGAGTGGACACATTTCTCCAATACGGGAACCCTTAATCACGGGTGCAAAGACGTACCACCAAATCACGGAGGACATCTGCGGGCCTACCGAACGTACGCCTTCCGCTGCCTGGATGATTGCTTTCATTCTTGCTGTAACGGGGCTGGCAGTTTACGTATTCTGTGTAACCTGGACCATTTGGGTAGGGATCGGTTCCTGGAACCTGAACCGTACCATCAACTGGGGTTGGGACATTACCAACTTCGTGTGGTGGGTAGGTATTGGTCACGCGGGTACCTTGATTTCGGCCATCTTGTTGCTGTTCCGTCAAAAATGGCGGACAGGCGTAAACCGGGCAGCAGAAGCAATGACGATCTTTGCGGTAATTTGCGCCGGCCAGTTCCCACTGATTCACATGGGACGCCTTTGGTTGGGCTTTTTTATCTTCCCCTATCCGAATACCCGTGGCCCATTGTGGGTCAACTTCAACTCACCACTCTTGTGGGACGTATTCGCGATCTCAACGTATTTTACAGTTTCCTTGCTGTTTTGGTATACGGGTTTGGTGCCTGACTTTGCAACAGTTCGCGACCGTGCCTCCGGGTTCCGCCGCAAAATGTACAATTTCCTGGCTTTTGGCTGGACTGGATCCGCCAAGCACTGGCAGCGTTGGGAAAGTTTGTCACTGATTCTGGCGGGTTTGTCCACACCGCTGGTACTTTCAGTACACACCATCGTATCCTTTGACTTTGCCACTTCTGTCATTCCGGGATGGCATACCACCATCTTTCCTCCATACTTCGTTGCAGGGGCGATCTTCTCTGGTTTTGCCATGGTGCAAACCCTGATGTTGATCACCCGTAAAGTGTTGCACTTGGAGGATTACATCACCCTGGAGCACATCGACAGTATGAACAAAGTGATCCTGGCAACGGGGAACATTGTTGGTGTGGCTTACCTGACCGAGTTGTTCATCTCCTGGTACTCTGGCTACATTTACGAGCAGTTTGCCTTCTACAACCGTTTGATGGGGCCTTACTTCTGGTCGTACATCGGGATGATGGCCTGTAACGTGATTTCTCCACAGATTTTCTGGAGCAAAAAATTACGTCAAAATATCGCGATTACTTTTGCCATGTCGATTTTCATCAATATCGGGATGTGGTTCGAACGTTTCGTGATCATTTCGACAACCTTGGCACGCGATTATTTACCATCTTCCTGGAGTTATTATTCAGCTACCTGGGTAGAGGTTGGGTTGTTCATTGGCACTTTGGGCTTGTTCTCTACTTGTTTCATGATTTTCACGCGCATTGCACCAGTAGTGGCCATCGCTGAAATCAAGAGCATCCTGAAGAACGCTGGCGACCAGTATGTAGGCATGAGCAATGCGAAAAAACATGCCCATGCACACGAATCTGTCGCAACTAAAGACAGCACCGGCACGCATTAACCCCAATTCCAGGACATCAAAAAACGAAGCGAAATGACAAGATCTCCAAATAAAGATGTACTCTTCGGCCTCTATGATGATGATGCGAAGATTCTGAGTGCAGTAGGCCAAGCTCGTGCTGCACACCTGGACATTTACGATGTGTTCAGCCCTTTTCCTGTTCACGGCATGGAAGATGCTATGGGTTTCACCGAAAGCCGTATTCACCAGGCTGGGTTCGTATATGGCTTGATTGGCACCCTGACGGCCTTTTTGGGCATGACCTGGGTCTTTACCAGCGATTGGCCGATCATTTTTGGGGGTAAGCCATACTGGGCTGTACCCGCGTTCATTCCCGTTACTTTTGAGTTGACGGTTCTTTTTGCAAGTATCGGTATGGTGGTCACCTTCTATACGATTTGTGGAATGGGCCCGGGGATATTGAACCCAACCCTGCACGACCGCATCACTGATGATAAATTTTGTTTGGCATTTGATGTAACTGATGCTTCAGATGAAGAGAAAGCTAAATTCAGAGCTTTCTTACAAGCATCCGGTGCGGAAGAAATTGATCAAAAGCACATTTAATCCGGATCGCCGGTCAATGTTTGAACCAAGGAAAATCAAGCAATGATGAAAAATTTTAAATATATTCTTTACTCGGTAGTGGCTGTCGGACTGCTTTATTCGTGTACTCCTGCGGGTGGCAACTATGCTGGCAAGGAATACATGCCCGATATGGCACACTCGGTAGGATATGAGTCGCAATCATACGCCAACTATAAGCGCAACAACTGGGACAGTGCGAGTGTAATCAACCGCAAGTTTTTGTCCCAGCCGATGGATCCGGCCGCCGGAACCATCCCGCGTGGTTACGCCGGATTCAGTTATTCTGGGCCTGAAGCTTATGACTCCATCATGAACATCCTCAGAGGTGGCAATCAACTCAATGCCATTGCGGTACCCGTGAATGGCAAGGTGCCTTACCACTATGGAGATACGGAAGATGAGCGTATTCGAGCCAGCAAAGATATTGTAGGCAATCCATTCCCCATTTCGGAAGCTGGCCTGGCCAAAGGCAAAGAACTGTACGAAATTTACTGTGGCATTTGTCATGGTGAAAAAGCTGACGGTGCTGGTTATTTGGTGCGTGATGCCAATCCTGCTAAAGGGGACCTGGGGGGTGTTTATCCTGCTGCGCCAGCCAATTTTATGCTGGATACCTTTTACATCTCTACCAATGGTCGTTTTTACCATGCCATTATGTACGGCAAAAACGTCATGGGCGGATACGCCGAAAAGTTGAGCTTCGAAGAAAGATGGCAAGTGATTCACTACATCCGCTCCTTACAAGCTACAGCCAAGGGTTTGGCCTATAGTGCAAGTGCAAATACCCTGAATCCAAATTTTGGTGTACCAGCTGCACAGGTCAAAAAAATCGCTTCAGCTCCGGTTTCAGCACCAGCACCATCCAACAGCGGTGGCGGTGGTGGAAACAAACCCAAGGGCGGTAAGTAATTGATGTCAATCATTTTGAAGAAAAAATAAATAACCGACGAGCAATGAACCAATTTACCTTCGAAGCCAAGCAAAAGACTTTCCTGCTCGGGTTTATGATACTCGGTCTGTTGTGCCTGGTGGTGTCCTATTTCGCTGATTCGGAACCCATGCATGTGCGTTTCTGGACCAACTATTTGCACAATACCGTTTTTTTTACGGGTATTGCAGGTATTTCCATGTTCATCCTTGCTGCGTTTACCACCGCATGGGCTGGTTGGCACACCGGGATGAAACGTGTTTGGGAAGCATTCTCCCTGTTCCTCATTCCAGCCTTGATCCTGTTTTTGCCGATCATCATTGGGCTATGGGGCCATTGGCACCATTTGTACCATTGGGCCGATCCACATGCCGTGGAAACAGATGCCATCATCAAGGGAAAATCCAGTTTCTTGAACAAGTACTGGTTTACCTTTGGAACCCTCATCATCGTGGGCGGCTGGGCTTATTTTGCACACAAAAATCGCGGATTTTCACTGGCTGAAGACGAAAATGGCCAGGGTATTTCCGATAACTTCTGGCACCACCGCAAAATGCGGATTTATGCGGCCATCTTTTTGCCCATCTTTGGCTTTACCAGTGCGGCCATGATTTGGCAGTGGGTGATGTCCGTTGATGCTCACTGGTATTCCACCTTGTTTGCGTGGTACAGTGCGGCCAGTTGGTTCATTGCAGCGATGGCGATTACGATCCTGATGATGATGTACTTGAAAGGCCGGGGCTATTTTGAACACATTACTGAAAACCACCTCCACGATTTGGGCAAATACCTTTTTGCCATCAGCATCTTTTGGACTTACATGTGGTTTTCTCAGTACATGTTGATTTGGTATGCAAACATTGGGGAAGAAACCATTTACTTCCGCCAACGTTTAGACAATTACCGTCCGTTGTTTTTTGGCAACTTGATCATCAACTTTGTGTTGCCCTTTTTCATCCTGCTGCGGAATGACAACAAGCGCAAATACGGGCCAATGGCCATTGCTGCTATCCTGACCTTGTTTGGCCACTGGTTGGATTTCTTCCTGATGATCAAACCTGGCGCACGCCTCACCGCTATTGAAGCGGCTGCGGAACATGCAGGACACGCCGGTGAGCATGGTGGAGAAGCCGCTGAAGCTAGTCACCAGTTCCTGAATTTTGCTTTTGGATTTACTACTCCAGGTTTGTTGGAATTGGGGATTTTCCTGGGCTTTTTGGCAGGATTTGTATATTTTGTATTCAAGCAGCTTGAAAAAGCAGCTCTGGTTCCACAGAACGATCCATATTTGGATGAGGCAATGCACCACTCCGTGTGGCCTTATCCGGAAGATGGACACGGTGCTCACGATGCGCACCACTAGTTTAGATTATTTCTAAACAAGTAAAATGCATCCTTGTATTGAGATTCATCATTGAATCTTAATTGTAAATTTGAATTCGATTAAAACCTAAAGAATAATGACTGCTTTGCTCGTATTCTTAAGTCTTATCCTGATCGCTGTAATTGCCATCCAAATTGGCAAGGTAACCGAATTGGCGGCAAAAATTCGGGGTGAGGAAGAAATGCAGGAGATCATCAATGGTAGGCAAGGGATCTACATGGTCGTATTTATGATTGCCTTTTTGGTGCTCACGGCCTACACTGGTGCATTGTACAAGAACTATTACCTGGGGTATGGCCCGATGACTGCTGCTTCAGCGCACGGGGGTAAGATTGACGCGATGTTCAATATTACGTTGATCATTTGCGGAATCGTGTTTGTCATCACCCAAATCCTGCTGTTTTATTACGCCTGGAAATATTCGGGCCGTCGGAATGCCAAGGCAAGATTTATTTCCCACGACAATAAATTGGAAGCAATTTGGACCATCATCCCGGCTATCGTTATGGCGTTCCTGGTTATCCGCGGTTTGGATGCCTGGAACGAGATCATGGCTGATATTCAGCCAGGTGAAGACTATATGGAAATTGAAGCAACCGGTTTCCAATTTGGTTGGGCCCTGCGCTATCCAGGACCAGATGGCAAATTGGGACCCAAAATTTCAGACTCATCACCGGGTCTAACCCATTGGGCCAGGATTGGACCGATGAAAAGAACGTCGACGATTTTCATGCCGATGAACTCGTGTTGCCCAAAGGAAAGAAAATCCGGGTGCGGATCACCTCTAAAGACGTGTTGCACAACTTCTACCTGCCACATTTCCGGGTAAAAATGGATGCCATTCCTGGTATTCCTACTTACTTTGTTTTTGAACCACAAAAAACCAACGAGGAATTCCGCCAGCAGTTGCGCAATTATCCGGAATATCAGGTGCCTTCTGATCCAAAAGACCCAAGTTCCAAACCGAAGTGGGAGGCATTCGACTATGAATTGGCTTGTGCCGAACTTTGTGGAAACAGCCACTTTGCCATGCGCAAAACGGTGCGAATTGTGGAAATGGAAGAGTACGAGATGTGGGCTGCCCAGCAGAAATCCTATTACCTGAGCAACATCCGTTTCAAAGATGAAGACCCGAACAAAGAAAAACTGTTCTCTTCGGAAATTGAAACTCGCAAAGAAGAATTCATTGAGCTGTTAGATACCGCATTGATTACGGCTAAAAAGACCGTACAATTCAGCTACGTCACTTTTGCAACGGGTTCAGAAAAACTCACTGGCGTTTCTCGCTACGAGTTGGACAACCTGGTCGAAGCGATGAAAGAGAAGAAAGGGTTGAGAATACAACTTGCCGGTCATACTGATGACATCGGTGAAGACGCGCTAAATCTGGCACTTTCTCAAAAAAGAGCCGATGCAGTGATGAAGTATCTGGTAAGCAAGGGTGTTGATGCCAGTCGCCTAAGTGCCAAAGGTTTTGGTGAAAGCCAACCCGTGGCAGCAAACGACAGCGATGACAACCGTGCGCAAAACCGCCGCACGGAATTCCGTGTAGTTGGTCAATAAAGTGTATATGCTGAAATATTGAACCAAGTGGGTTCAATTGAGTTATTGTTATGGAAACTGGCTCAATTTTAAAGTTTAGCATTGTAAACGTTTTTAAAACATTCAGTCGATGGCTCACGTAGCAAACCATCCAATGACGCAGGAAGAAGAGCTGATTGAAAAGCTGGGATATGATGATCATTTTCATGAGCATCACGAAGGCGACCGCTATCAGTCCAACTTCATCAATACCTATGTATTTAGCATGGACCACAAGATCATTGCCAAACAATTCCTGATCACGGGGATGTTTTGGGCTTTGATTGGTGCGGGCATGTCTTTGATTTTCCGTTTGCAATTGGGCTTTCCGGAAGAGAGTATGGCCTGGTTGAAGCCTTTATTGGGCAAATGGATCATCATCAATGCGGAAACCGGAATGGGTACACTCTCGCAAGATTTTTATTATGCGTTGGTGACCATGCACGGAACCATCCTGGTGTTCTTTGTCCTAACTGCCGGCTTGAGCGGTACTTTCAGTAATTTGCTCATTCCGTTACAACTGGGTGCGCGAGACATGACTTCGCCGTTTTTGAATATGCTTTCCTACTGGTTTTTCTTCATGTCGGGATTGATCATGTTCTTCTCGCTCTTCGTGAGTACCGGGCCATTCTCTGGTGGTTGGACGGCCTACCCGCCGCTCAGTGCATTGCCACAGGCCTCGGCAGGCTCTGGCGCAGGGATGACCTTGTGGTTGCTCAGTCTGGTTTTCTTTGTGGTATCGGTTCTCTTGGGTGGTATCAACTACATTACCACTGTATTGAACCTGCGCACCAAAGGGATGACCATGTGGCGGATGCCATTGACCATTTGGGCGTTTTTTGTAACGGCCATCATTGGTCTGCTCTCTTTTCCCGTATTGGTATCAGGCTTTCTGCTGCTGATGTTCGACCGTGGGATGGGTACCAGCTTTTACCTGAGCGAAATTTTTGTAGGTGGACAGGCGCTTGATCACGTAGGTGGTAGTCCTGTATTGTACCAGCACTTGTTCTGGTTCCTGGGACACCCTGAGGTATACATCATCATTTTGCCAGCGATGGGCTTGGTTTCTGAAGTACTTGCGGTACATGCACGTAAACCAATCTTTGGCTATAAAGCAATGGTATTTTCAATTTTGGCCATTGCGTTTTTGTCCTTTATTGTATGGGCCCACCACATGTTTATGTCCGGGGTTAACCCATTCATTTCCAACTTCTTCGTTGTATTCACCTTGATTATTGCGGTGCCTTCAGCGGTGAAAGTATTCAACTGGATTTCTACGATTTACGCCAGTAATTTCCGCTTTACGGCGGCCAGTATGTTTGCGATCGGGTTCGTTTCGATGTTCATTTCGGGTGGTTTGACGGGGATCTTCCTGGGCAACTCGGCAATTGACATCCAACAGCACGATACCTATTTCGTAGTGGCTCACTTCCACATTGTAATGGGGGTTGCGGCATTCTTTGGGATGTTTGCGGGTATTTACAACTGGTTCCCCAAAATGTACGGCCGTTTCATGAACGAAACCCTGGGTAAGATTCACTTCTGGGGTACGATGATTGGAGCTTACGCCATCTTCTGGCCCATGCACTACATTGGTATGGCTGGGGTGCCACGTCGTTACTATCGGTTCGACACGTTTGCATCGTTCTCCCATTTCGATGATTTGAATAAATTCATTACGATTGCGGCCATCGCTACGTTTGCGTTCCAGGTTTTGTTTGTAGTCAATTTCTTCTACAGCATCTGGAAAGGCAAAAAGATGACCAATCCTAACCCTTGGGGAGCTACTACCCTGGAGTGGACGACGAACATCAAACCGGTACACGGCAACTGGACGGGTAAAATCCCAACCGTTCACCGTTGGGCGTACGATTATGGCAAGGATGGCAAAGAGTTTATCTCCCAAATCACCCCATTAGCCGAAGGCGAAGTGTCGAGCGATCACTAAGTTACAATTGAACAATAGCGAACGCGCTATTTTGGATAGAAAAATTTGATCATTATCATAAAGAGGAGGCCAGATTCCTTTGGTTATTTGGCTTCCTCTTTCATACTTTCTGACAACAGTGGCGGTAAAAACAGCAGTTCAGAAACCTTTGGCCGCTTTTTGGCAAAGGTAGAAGACTTCAAATTACTGGTGAAATTGCGCTTGACCTTAACGGTGGTTTTTACCTCGGTTATGGCCTACTTGATCGCGGTTCCTGGTCCGGCATCGGGCTTAGGGATTGCAGTGTTGTGTTTGGGTGGATTTTTGGTGACCGCAGCGGCCAACATTCTCAACCAGGTTCTGGAAAAGGATTTTGATCGACTGATGAAACGTACGGCCAATCGCCCATTGGCAACCGGGAGGATGAAAGTTGCAGATGCCGTGCTGATGGCTGGACTCATGAGTATGGTGGGCATCACCGCACTGGCCTTCTTTAATCCCTGGACTGCATTTTTCGGGACCCTCGCCCTGGTTTCTTATGCGTTTTTGTATACCCCATTGAAAAGAATATCACCAATTGCCGTAGCTGTTGGTGCGATACCCGGGGCTTTACCAACCTTGATTGGTGCTGCGGCAGCAGAAGGGTACATTTCAGCACTTGGGCTTACGTTGTTTACGATCCAATTCTTCTGGCAATTTCCCCATTTTTGGTCAATTGCCTGGTTGGGAAAGGAAGACTATGAGCTGGCTGGTTACAAGTTGTTGCCCGGGCCAGAAGGGCAAAAAGAGAAATACACGGGCCTGCAATCTTTTCTCTATGCGTTGGTGCTCATTCCGGTGGGTTTCCTCCCCTTGAGTTTGGGCGTAGCTGGATGGATTGCAACAAGCTGTATCGTGGTGTCCAGTATCTTTTTTACCTATTTGGGTTGGCGCCTCTACCGTAACAATGACCGCAAATCAGCACTACACTTGATGTTCTTCTCATTTGTGTACATTCCGCTTGTTTTGGGCGTTTTATTGTTGGATCAAATTTAACCTGAAAAACAATGGAGGGAAGTTTCCCCAATGCTTACGGTCGGAATAAAATACATCCTCAGGCATTCGCGCTGCTGGTAGCTTGCGCGAGTATCATGATGATGTTTGCCGCCTGGACCAGTGCTTATCTGGTGCGGCAAGCTGCGGGCAATTGGCTGGAATTCAGCTTGCCACAAGTATTTACACTGAGCACAGTAATCATATTATTGAGTAGTTTCACACTACACCTGTCTTACCGTGCTTTTTTGAAAGGCAATGAGCAGGTGTATAAATATGGACTAGTCGCAACCGTACTTCTCGGCGTTGCTTTTTTGTATACGCAGTATCAAGGCTGGTTGACACTCGATGGAATCGGAATCGAACTCACAACTAATCCTTCGGGATCATTTGTATATGTATTTTCATATGTGCATGCCGCCCACGTCGTAGGGGGAATTGCCATCCTTGCGCTGGCTACTGCGCACGCTTTTTTGCTCGGATTAAAAGTCACCCCAAAGCGAAAACATCGTTTTGAACTGACTTTAATCTACTGGCATTTTGTAGATTTGCTCTGGGTTTATCTCTTTTTCTTTTTGATGACCCAAATGTAATGGAAAAACCAATTGTTAGACATACGCAAAATTCAGCTATCTAATGGCGAATACAGATACCGCACTTGAACACCACGTTCATGAACATGATCACCAAGGCGATGCTTGGTCTGGGGCACAATCCCCATTTAAGGTCAGCTATGGCAAGATAATGATGTGGTACTTCCTACTATCGGATGCCTTTACCTTTGCCGGGTTTTTGATCACTTATGGTGCCCTGCGTTTCAGTAGTCCCACCTGGCCGGTTCCTGACTTCGTGTTTGCTACCGACCCATTTGGCATTTCCAATTTCTTTGGTAAGGCTCCCTTGATTTTCGTAACCTTTATGTCCTTTTTGCTGATCATCAGTTCCGTTACGATGGTTCGTGCAGTACAGGAAGGCCACCGCGAAAACAAAAACGGGGTATTGATCTGGATGATCCTGACCATCTTTGGGGGATTGGGCTTTTTGAGCTGCCAAGCCTGGGAGTGGACCAACCTGATCAGCAAAGAAAACATGTCCTTAACGCGGAATACTTTTGGTACCCACACTGCGGATGGGTATTACCTGGATCATGATGGTAAAAAAAGTGCCGAAACCTTCCGGGAAGGGGAAAGTTACTTGATCCATCGTCATGCTGCTGGTGGCCATGGTGCAGAACACGGCGAAGCTGGACACGGTGCCGCTCACGAATACAAAGCGGGTGATCATGCCGGATACATGATGGACGAAAAGGGTTTTGTTCATCGCAAATACGTCTATGCTGAAGGACCGCTTAAAGGCAAAACCCAGACCGAACAATTTGGTCCGGCAGCTTTCGGTGCGCTTTTCTTTTTTATTACCGGCTTTCACGGTTTCCACGTGTTCTCAGGGGTGCTCTTTTTGCTCATCATCGCTTTGAATGTGGCCAGTGGAGTATATGTAGCCCGTAAGAACGGGTATGAAATGGTTGAGAAGATAGGCTTGTACTGGCACTTTGTAGACTTGGTCTGGGTCTTTGTGTTCCTGGTATTTTACCTGCTTTAACATCCAATGGTTGAACCTTTATAATGCTTGATAGATGTCACATTTATCTTACGAAGAAAGTAAAAAACGCGTGCGCTACGGCCTAGTGCTATTGGCAGTGGTCACGGGTATCGAGGTATTGATCTCGTTATTTGGCAAAGGTCACATGATCAGTAGCGTTCACGGCAATATATTCGTATTGGCTACTTGTGGATTGTTGATCGCTGGCTTGTCTCTTTACAAAGCCTATTTTATTGTGTATGAGTTCATGCACATGAAATATGAAGTCAAAGGCTTGGCCATGAGTGTGATATTGCCGATGCTCCTGCTCGTTTGGGCCATTATTGCTTTCTTTCAAGAAGGCAATGCCTGGAAATACCGCAGAGACGACATCAAAAAGCGGGATGCGTTGCCTGCTGCACCAGCTCAGGAAAGCAGTTTGTTGCCTCCGCATACTTATCAAATGGAATGGAAAGGGTAATCTCCTTTCTGGATCAAAATACAAAAGGCGGGCTCAGACCCGCCTTTTTGTGTTTTGATCAAAGTATGACCCAAATGTTGGAAACTTTTGCGCTTTTCTGATGTTTTTCTAGCATGATTGAAAACCTGGACTGAATGAAAAAGAGGCTACGCACACTGGTGCTGTTGATGATGTTGCTGGTCATGCCCGCGTTGAGCTGGTATTACCTTAAAAAAGGTGAAAACTATCAAGTGGAAATGCGGGCTGAGTTGAAAAACTATGGCCAAATTCCTTCCTTTAAAGTTCCCAAATTGCTGGATGCTGATACCCTGAACAGCAGTCTGGAATTGCACAATCGGGTGGTGATTGCGAAAGTATTGGAAGCAGAGGATCTGGATCAAAAAGAAGACCTGGTTTTTGCTCTCGGCAGTTTGCATACCCAATTCGATGAACGAAATGATGTTGTTTTTCTGCTGCATACCGCTTTGTCAGATACGGGTAGGGTAGGTGCGTTTTTGCGTGAACACCAGATGGCTGATCCAGCCAGGTTATTGTTACGACCATTAACCCTGAGCTGATCCAGGCTTATCGTTTCCCCAAACCGGGTATGATGGCCATTGTGGATACTGCGGGCGTCGTTCGCCGGTACTACAATTACCACGATGGCAATGAGGTGCGCCGTTTGACCGAACACATTACGGTACTCATGCACCGCGACAAAAGCAATGATCCTTATTTGAACCGTGAAAAAGAAAAATAAGCATGGAAGCTAATGTACAACTGGAGAAAAAACTGAACGTAGCCGCCTGGATCATTACGGTAGCTGTACTAGGCCTGGTGGGGATGATGCGCCGAATAAAAATTCCTGTGCCGGAAAGCCTGGACCTGGGGTTTCTACCGCCCTTTCACGCTACCCTGAATGCCCTGACCGCGGTGGTTCTGCTGGTCGCCTTGTATTTCATCAAGCAGAAAAAGGTGCAACAACACCGCAATGCCATTTATGTGGCCATTTCCTTGTCGGTGCTCTTTTTGTTGTCGTACGTGGCCTATCACTTCACGACCCCGGAAACCTTGTTTGGTGACGCCAACCACGATGGCATCCTGAGTGAAGCAGAAAAAATAGCCGTGAGTGGCATCCGGCCTTTTTACCTCGTATTGTTGTTGAGCCATATTGCCCTTGCGGCGGGGATTTTCCCCTTTATTTTGTTCACATTTATTCGGGCTTATACGAATCAAATTGAACGGCACCGCAAAATGGCGCGCTGGGTATTCCCACTGTGGCTTTATGTGGCCATTACTGGTCCGGTTTGTTATTTTATGTTGATGCCTTATTATTAATTGCTTAATTTTGTAAAAATTACCGTGATGAGTGCTCATAAATACTTAAAGATTGGCTTGATCCTGATCGCCTTGGTTTTCCTGGCATTACCGACCCTGGAGGCGCAGTGCCCCATGTGTAAAATGGCCGTGGAAAGTAACCTTAAAGGTGGAGGTTCAGCCGGTAAAGGTTTGAATGCTGGTATTCTTTACATGCTGGCTACACCCTACGTTTTGGTAGGTGGACTAGCCTTCGTTTGGTGGCGGAATCGCCGCAGAAATGTTGACGCAGCGCAGCAGGAAGAAGCCTAGTATTTTGCCACAAAGACAAGAAGGCACTAAGTTTTTCAGCTTAGTGCCTTCCTGTCTTTGTGGCAAAAATACATTGAGGGAAAATGCGGCAATCTCAATCCATACCATTCCCCTTTGCGGATCGGTCGTAATGGAAAAAGCTGGAATAAAATAAAGCACCCCAGCCAATTAAAAAACACAAACCACCCAAAGGGGTGATGGGGCCTAACCAGCCAACAGAAACTCCATGCAATTCCCGGGTACTCAGGGCGTACAATGACCCGGAAAACAAGGCCACTCCGGCAGTAAAAGCCCAGCCCGCCAGGCGCAAGGATCCCTTTTTTCCAAAATGGCTCAAAATGGCCACCATCAAAATAGCAAGGGCGTGAAAAAACTGGTAGCGAACTGCAGTTTCAAAAGTTTCAAATAATTTTATGCTCAGGTGAGGGCGTAGGCCATGTGCTGCAAATGCGCCCAGAGCGACGGCCAAGAACCCCAATAAACTTCCAATGCGCAGGAATAAATTTCTCATAAAAATAACCGGTAGTTGATGTGGGTGCAAAGATAATTCAAAAGCAGGGTTAAAAAACTGTTTGTTTGGGGGGGGGAAAGAAAAAAAAGAAAGGTGGGAAAAAATTTTTTGGCGGCGGTCCCAAAAAACAGCCAGATTGTAACTTGTTTCCGTCCCTTAAGTTGTATCCACTGCTCTTGATCTGCTTATGGACTTGTCTCGCTTGTCAGCCCACTGACGGGATTGAAAAAGCAATTCCAACAAATGCGCTGGCCATCCTGACACCCCGTGAATCAACGGAACAATTTCCTTTTTCAACCTTCGATTGGCATCAGGTATTGTTGCCCCTCGCCAAAGGGAAAACGGCAATTCTCTACCTGAGTACAGGATTTAAGGGCCACCAAATCACCTTGCCTCCAGGCTACGACCTATGGAAAACGACTCAATTACGGGGCATCAACATCCAACATTTTCGCAGCGCGCGAGCGGAAAATTGGGTGCTGGCTCAGGTAAAAGGGTTCAGCTTTTTGTCGTGCGAAGCTTCTTTGGTGGAGGAGGCGGTATTAGACCTCAAAAATGGCCGAAATGCCGATTGGGTAAAACCCTTGACCCCTCCAGAAATTCAGGTCAATTATCCGGCTTTTGCCAGGTTTTTGGATTTAAAAGATGACCCATTGACCGCCCAGTGCCAAAGTGTTCGCTTGAAGCTCGGTCTTCCCCCTGGACAGCTGCAAGGTCAGGTACATTTTAACGCCCAGCTACCTACTGATGACCTGGAGACTACCGCGCTTTTGTCCATTATTCCCGCAGACGCAAACGCCATTAGCCCGGTTTGGGTTTTGCCTGAAAGTGCTTCCTGGTTGGGTGATTTTTCTTCCCGTTTACCTTGGTTGCTGCATTTTGCGGCGGGCAATGCTACCAATATGGCCTGTGTGCTTCCTTTTGAGCATCAAACCCAGGCCCAAGAAGCCCTCCGCAGCATCGCTGGGCGCTTTGGTGCTTTACCTGCCTATGCTTACCAAACCTATACCTTGCAACCTGTGTTGGACCTGGGCTTGCACCAATGGGGCCTTCGACAGGCTACGCTTACGGTGGTCGACCGCCACCTGGTCATCGCGGCTTCTGCGGATTTGTTGGAGCGCTGGGTGGATGCGCTAGTGGTTGACAATACCCTGGCGCGACAATTGCCGCATCCCCCCGCTGGTGTATGGATGCGTTTGTCCAAAGACCTTGGGTTTGGACAGGTGCTTGCAAGGCTCACTGAGTTGTTGCCATTGAATCTGGATTTGCCCGCCGTGCTCCAACTGGAAGGCGACCTGGAAAAAAAGCATTGGACATTCAGCTCCGTAAGCACGCTCGAACCTTTAGTGACCATACCCAAAGCTTTGTGGCAAATTGACCTGCCCGATGAACGGGTCGAGCAGCTTTGGCAGTGGACGCTTGGGAAAGCTGTGTCCTTACAACGGATCGACACCATTTGGTGCTCTTGGACAAAATGGGCACCTTGCGTTGGACAAAAAAGCTGGATGGCCCTGTGCTGGGTAAGCTTCAAGCCGTATACCGCAAAGAAAGAAGACAGAACATCGTGTATTTTGCTACAGCCAAAGCCATTCACGCCCTGCAACAAAATGGACAAGAAGAACCGGGATACCCCTTAACTCTTGGCTTAAGCACCACCTCTGGAGTCAGTGTAGGTGGGCGTGACGTATACCTATTTTACAGCTGTGTAGATGGGCGCATGTATGGTCTTGATCACGAGGGCGCCCCTTTGAGTGGTTGGAACCCTGGCCCCAAAATCGGACTGGTCAAACAACCCCTCATTTTTTTTCAGTCTGCCGCAGCCGATTACCTGCTTGCCCTTACCGAAGCCGGGAAACTTCATGTATTGGATCGGGCAACGCAAACACATTTCCCCGTA
Organism: Haliscomenobacter sp.; assembly: GCF_016718685.1. GTDB lineage: Bacteria > Bacteroidota > Bacteroidia > Chitinophagales > Saprospiraceae > Haliscomenobacter. Next base: position 40,953 of record NZ_JADKCX010000050.1, read on the forward strand.
CAAACCCTAAAAGGCCCATTTTTAAGCCCCCCCCAATGGCAGTGGGATCAACTGAGCAAAAGGATAGTGGTGGCAGACGGGCAGGGCAAGGTGCAGGTGTTCAATGAAAAAGGGGAGTCTTTTTCGCTGGCCATTAGTCGAGGAAAAAAACAGGCTACTCAGTTGCTTTTTACGGATTTGATCGCTGATCGACGAAAAGACTACCTGTCGGCAAATGGTACGGACTTGTTTTTGCATGCTTATGATGGAGAGGGATTCAAATTGATTTTTCAAAAATCCTTTAGCGGACAGATTGCTGCACTGAAAGCCCAGGGGCAGAAGGAAAATGCCAGGATTGTTTGTAGTGTTCCCAGTATGCATCAAGTCTGGTGTTTGTCGACAAAAGGGGCGGTGATCAAAGGGTTTCCCGTCGCGGGGGACAAATTTGCTTTTTTCCCACAACAAAAAATTATGGTCACAACCATCGATAATCGGGTGTATGCTTATGGGTTGTAAAAAACATTGCCAAACTTTTGCTTTTGTCTTAACTTAGGAATCACAAAATCAGAAAGCGATGCTGAAACAAATTTTTCTCCCGATTTTTCTTCTCCTCTTCCTGGCTTGTGAGCCGCAGAAGGAGCTCCCTGACCCCGCAAAACTCAAACAAGAAATCGTCGACGCGGAAGCCGCCTTCGCCAAAATGGCTGCCGACAAAGGGATTGCTGAGGCTTTTTATACCTTTGCTGCCGAAGACGCCGTAATCAAGCGCCAAAACGATACCCTGATCATGGGGCGAGCCGCCATTCGCCAATACTACAATGCCCCTTTTTACCAAAGCGCCAAGGTGGAGTGGAAGCCAGACTTCATCGAAGTTTCCACCCATGGTGATCTGGCTTATACTTATGGAAAATTCGCCTGGAGCAGTCAGGACAGCACGGGCAAGGTCAGCAAAACCAGCGGGGTATTCCATACCGTTTGGCAGCGACAGGCTGATGGGAAGTGGAAATACGTTTGGGATTAGGCTCCTTAAACGTTTAAACAAACGGAGGTGAGCGGAGCAGCAAATCGTTGGTGTAATCGATACTTTTTCCCCAAGCAAGCCGGTTTGCTGGGATTTGTCCTGCTGAGCCTGGTACACTTAGCTTATGCCCAGCACCAAAGCCCCAAACTCCAATTCAAACACATCAAAAACGAAGACGGCCTTTCCAACAGTACCATCGAAGCCATTTTCCAGGATCAGCGGGGATTCATGTGGTTTGGTACCCGCGATGGGCTCAACCGCTACGATGGGTATCAAATTTTGGTGTATAAATTTGATGCCAAAGACCCCCATAGCATCAGCGACAATTACATTACCTGCCTGTACGAAGACCAACAGCATACCCTTTGGATTGGAACCCTGAACGGCTTGAACAAATACGACCCCATTCTGAATCAATTCACAACCTACAAAAATGATCCTTCCCAGCCCCAAAGTTTAAGCCACAACCACATCACCGGAATTTACGAAGACCAACCTGGCCGATTGTGGATCAGTACCCTAGGCGGAGGAATCAACCTGTTTGCCCCCCGTACAGGATCTTTTAAGGCCTTGCGCAAATCCCAGGGACTCAATAGCGATGAAGTTCAATGCTGCTTTGAAGACCAACAGCACAACTTTTGGATCGGCACTTCCCGAGGCCTCCATCTGTTGAATCGGGAGCGCCATAAACTGACCGCAATTCCCATGCCTGGCGATGGAAAAGGTGGTGCTTATCCTTCCATTCACGCCATTAAAGCTGACCAAACAGGGCAATTGTTACTGGGAACCAGCGACAATGGCCTGATCGTGTATCAGCCCCGAGAACGCAGCTTTGTGCAGCACACCCATCGTGTTGCCAATAGACACTCGATCAGCAGCAACCTCATCCGCAGTATTTTGGTGGGAAAAAATGGCAACATCTGGATTGGCAGCATCAATGGTGGACTGGACGTATTTGAACCGTCTTCGGGCAAATTTTACAACCACCAGAACGAACCCGATAATCCGCGGAGCCTCTCCCAACGCACCGTATCCGCCATTTTTGAAGACAACCAAGGCAATACCTGGATTGGTACGCATCGGGGTGGGGTCAATTTGTACATGCCCAAAACAGAGAAATTTGCGCTGTTTCGACAAGAGCCAAAGCCCAATAGCCTGAGCTACAATGACGTGAAGGCCTTTTGTGAAGACCGCTTTGGCAACATCTGGATTGGTACGGATGGGGGAGGCCTCAATCGTTTTGAACGCAGTACCCAGGCTTTCCGGCATTACAAGTACAATCCATTCGATACCAGATCCATTGGTTCCAATGAAGTACTGGACGTTTTTGAAGACAGCGCGGGCAGGCTCTGGGTGGGTGCCTGGGGCGGGGGACTGAATCTCTACAATCGAGACCGCGATGATTTTACCCGTTTTCAACACCAAACCCGCGATAGCCAAAGCATCAGTTCCAACTACATTCAAAAGATTTTCGAAGATGGTGAAAAAAACCTCTGGGTGGCCACTTATTTTGGCGGCTTGAATCTTTTTGACCCAGAAAAGAAAAATTCCACCGCATCACCCGGAGCCGGAGCGGCAAAACCAGTTTGTTCGGCAACAACGTGGTGTCGATCAATGAGGATTCCCTGGGCAATATCTGGATCGGCACCGACGACGGTGGCCTCAATTGCCTGAATCAGGCGAGCGGAGAGTTTACCCACTATTTTCACAAAGGAGAAAAAAAGCCCGATTTGCGGGTCATTTTCGTCGATCGGAAAGGCAATCTGTGGGTGGGGCAAGCGGGTTTGTACCGCTTTGATCGGCAGCGCAACACTTTTTCCTTGTTCACCGAAAAAGCTGGATTGGCCAGCGAGTTTATCAAGGGAATCGCCGAAGACGAACGGGGCAATTTGTGGATTTCGACGTCCAATGGCCTGACCCAAATCCATCCTGAAACCTTGAATTTTAGGAAATACAATACGGCGGACGGCTTGCAAGGGCTAGAGTTTGAAGCCAATGCATTTTTAAAAACCAAAGATGGGCAATTGTTTTTTGGCGGGGTAAATGGCTTCAATGCGTTTTACCCCCGCGACATCCTGACCAACCAGTACCGCCCTCCGGTGTACGTCACTGATTTTCATTTGTACAATCAAAAAGTCATTCCGGGCAAGCCGGGCTCTCCGCTGCAGCGCGACATCAGCCTTACGGATAAAATTGTTCTGACGCACAAACAAGCCACCTTCTCCTTTGGCTACGCCGCCTTGAATTACACCGCCGCCGAAAACAACCATTACGCGTACAAACTGGAAAATTGGGACAAAGACTGGAATGAAGTCAACCATGAAAAACGCGCAAGCTACACCAATGTCAGTCCTGGCGAATATACCTTCCGTGTCAAGGCGAGCAACAACGATGGCATTTGGAACGAAACCGAACGCAGCATCAAGGTCGTTATCTTGCCCCCATTCTGGGCGACCTGGTGGTTTCGCACCCTCGTTGCACTGGTATTGGCAGCGGGCTTTTACGCGTATTACCGCTTCAGGCGCGAATTGGAAATCAAAAAGCTGGAAGAGCAGAAAAAAGAAGAGTTGCACCAGTTGCAACTGCAGTTTTTTACCAATATCTCCCACGAGTTCCGCACCCCCTTGTCCTTGATTTTAGGCCCCATTGAAAAGTTGCTCAAAGAAGAAACCCGCCTGGCTCAGCGCCGCGATTATCAGGTCATTCAGCGCAATACCAACCGCTTGTTGCACCTGATTAATGAATTGATGGATTTTCGCAAGTCCGAAACCGGGGTTTTGCGCCTGCACGTGATGGAGGGCAATGTGGAGTGGTTTTTACAGGAAATTGCCGAAGAGTTTAGCGTGTTGGCACAGGAAAAAAACATCACCTTTGCCGTAAAGCAAGCGCATACTTTGCAGGGAACTTGGTTCGACCGTCAGATTTTGGAAAAAATCCTCATCAACCTCATCAGCAATTCGTTTAAATACACCCCCAAGGGTGGTACCATTAGCCTGGAGACTTTTGATGCCCTGGAAAAATTCAAGCCCGTTTTTGCCAATGAATTATCGATCAAACACGACTACGCTGGCAAAAACTACATCTATTTCAGGGTAGCCGACAATGGGATTGGCATTTCGAAAGATTCCATCGCCCACCTGTTTGAACGTTTTTATCGAATTGCCGATTCGCACCTGGGCTCGGGCATTGGCCTGGCCTTCGTCAAAAGCCTGACTGCTTTGCACAAAGGGCAAATTTTTGTGTACAGCGAAAGACAAAAAGGCACCGAAATCATCATCGGCATTCCTTGTACCAAGGAAGATTACACAGCCGAAGAACAATGGCTGGAAGGGAGCGTAATGCCCGCCAAATTGGAAAGCATTCACGAGCAGTACGACTATTTTATGCCCCTGACCGAAGAAAAAACCAGCGCTGATGTAGCCGATCATACCTTCCTGCCCCAAAGTCCCCATATCCTGATCGTAGACGACAACGAAGAATTGAGGGGATTCCTCCGCGAAGTACTGAGTACAAAATACCATGTTTCTGAAGCGGCAGATGGCCAGGATGGGTATGAAAAAGTTAAGGCGAAAATGCCAGATTTGGTCATCAGCGACATCATGATGCCCGTGATGGATGGTATCGAATTTTGCAAAAAAGTCAAAGCTGACCTGGATACCGCGCACATCCCCTTTATGCTATTGACCGCCAAAGACGCCGTAGAGTCGCAAATTGAAGGCACAGGCTCGGGAGCGAATTACTACTTTGCCAAACCCATCAGCATCGAACTGTTGGAATTGAGTATTGCCAACATTTTTGCCCAAAAACAAAAGCTCGTCGAACGCTACGTCAACGACCACCACGCCGAGCTGAAAGATCAGGTTCACTCAACACTGGACAAACAATTTTTGGAAAATTTAATCGGGATCATCGAAAGCAACTTGAGCAATCCCGAGCTGAACATCGATTACATCTGTACCCAGCTGGGCATGAGCCGGACAAAATTGTACAACAAAATCAAGGGCTTGACCAATCAATCCATCAATGACTTTGTACGCACAGTCCGTCTGAAAAATGCGGTAAAATTGATGGTGAACCAGGATATGTCCCTGGCTGAGGTGATGTACAGCGTGGGCATTCAAACGCAGTCTTACTTCACCAAAGCGTTTAAGGCCGAGTTCGGGAAAACGCCGTCACAGTATTTGAAGGACTTGCAGGGACGGGGGTGAAATAATCTGTGGGAATCTGTGCGAATCCGTGGTGAAATAACCTCCCTTTACCCGTTCCGGATGAATTCAAAAGCCTGGCTAATGATCTGATCGACCAGGGTTTTGAATTGATCTTTCGACCCTCCGGAAAAGGGAAAGGTAGCCAATACAATGATGCCGATGTCAAAGCTTTTTGTGGCAATTAGTTCCGGTTTTTGGACTTTGCCGGCCCCCCTTCACCAATACCGCTCAATCAAGGCCTTCGTTTTGAGAATCCCCTCCGCTTCGGGTTGGTTTTGTCCCTCAAATTCAATCCCGATGTAACCCATAAAGCCCGATTTTTGACAATATCCAGCAATCTTTTGTAATCCATTTTGGGTTGCTCGCCCTGGGCATCGAAGTCGTAAGTTTTGGCGCTTACCCCTTTGGCAAAGGGCAACATCTCCTGAACGCCCTGATAACGGTCGTACATGTCCTCGCAGGGGTCCTGGGTTTGCCCCCAAGGATGAGAGATACAAAAGTTGCCAAAATCAGGTAATGTACCAACATTGGCCATGCCCACCTCCTGCATAACCGAGGCAATCCAGGCGCCATTGGAAGAATCGCTGCCGTGATTTTCGACTACCACGTTGATGTTCATGGTTTTGGCGAATTCTCCCAGGCGACTCAAAGAATCGATGGAGGCCGTTTTTTTGTCCGCAGAACTGCCCTCCCCGTGCAGGTTGACCCGGATGGTTTTACAGCCCAGCAGTCGGGCGGCTTCCACCCATTTTTTGTGGTTCTCCACTGCGGGCAGGCGTTTCGCATCGTCGGGCAGTGCCAGGGATCCTTCATCGTCCACCATGATGAGGTGATTGTCCACCCCTTCGTCGCGGCTTCGCTTGAGCAACTCATTCAGGTATTTGGCATTTTTGCCCGCTTTTTTAAACGGCATACTTTTGCCCCCAAAAAAGGTGTTGACGTACTCCACGGCGGATACTCCAAACTTGCCTTTTGCAGTAGCGGGGAAATCCAGGTGGTCGAGCTTTCCGGCTTGCAAGGTGCGGTGCAACGACCACTGGGCCAGCGAAATTTTGAGGCCAGCGGGCGTGGTGCTGGGCTGGCAAGCTGAAGCCCCCAGCAGCAGTGCGCCGGAGCCAAGCATAGATTGTTGAAGGAATGATCTGCGTGTAAGCATGAGGTGGTGTTTTTTGATGATGCCGGATGATGCGCTGCGGACCTGGGTCTAGCTTTCACAAAATACCGTTTTTTAGGATTTGGAGGATTGTTTTGCATGGAAAGTGGGTGAAACGCCAAAGGACTGAGTCGTTGATCGAGCCAATGAAG